>CAMWJF010000066.1 GCA_947174505.1 uncultured Lachnospiraceae bacterium | reverse complement strand
TTATGCGGGCATTTTTGTTACAGATTCCTCTGGCTGGAGGAATTTCCTATTATATGAAAAAAGGCTCATCCTTTCGGATGAGCCTTTCTGATAGTTCAACTTGTAATCCACAAATCCTATTACAGCGATTAGCCGAGTAAGGACAGTGCCAGCTGATTGCCCTGGTTTGCCTGGGACAGCATGGAGGTACCAGCCTGCTGTAAGATATTGTTGTTGGAGTACTGAACCATCTCCGTAGCAATATCTGTATCGCGGATAGCAGCCTCTGCGGACTGGGTATTCTCTACGATGTTGTCCAAGTTGTTGATGGTGTGCTCCAGACGGTTCTGGATTGCACCAAGGTCAGATCTCTGAGAAGATACGATCTGCAGAGCACCCTTAATGAATGCATTCAGGGAGTTGAAATCCTTGGTTGTAGCAACAGTCGTAGCATCGCCACCCTTAAGGTTCTGGAAGGTAGAAACAACCTTGTTAGCCTTGGTTGTGGTCATAGCTGACAGATTGTACTTGTTGTCCTTAACCGTAGAGTAAGTTGTAATCGCAGTACCTGTGGAAATACTACCCTGCATGGTAGAGGTATTTGTAAGGCCGCTTGCTGACTTATTCCCATAAGTGGTGGAATTGTAAGTTGCAGAGCTCTCTACCAGTGCGTTGTAGGTAACAGCGCCATACAGTTTACTGTGTGTACCCTTGCCAGTTGTATCCCAACCGTCACCGATGGAATATGCAAGACCGGAAATACTCATGTTAGCGATGGAGATCTCGATGTGCTGACCAGCCTCAGCGCCTACCTGCAGACCCTTGATGAAGGAACCGTCTAACAGGTTCATCTCGTTGAAGGTGGTTGTGCTCTGTACACGGTCGATCTCACTCATCAACTGACCGATCTCAGACTGGATGGATGCACGGTCTGCAGTTGTCAGGGTACCATTCTCACCCTTAACAGCCAGCTCGTTCATTCTCTGGAGCATATCCTCAACTTCGTTCAGAGCGCCCTCAGCGGTCTGTACTACGCTGATACCGTCCTGTGCGTTAGAGGAAGCCTGAGTAAGACCTCTTACCTGTCTTCTCATCTTCTCGGAAATAGAGAGGCCTGCTGCATCGTCTGCTGCACGGTTGATCTTATATCCAGAAGATAACTTCTCTGTAGACTTAGCCTGAGAAGAAGTGGTCAGTCCTAACATTCTGTTAGAGTTCATCGCTGTAATGTTGTGTTTTACTATCATAGTATATTCCTCCTTGAATTTTTTGCGGCGTCCTTGCCGCTTGTTTTGTTTGTGTGGTTCCGCCTCCGTCCCGTCCGCTGACATCCGCGTCTCCACTGCTTTCAAGTAAGTGTTTTTACTTTACTTGTATTATATATCGGTGGGAATTCGATATACTTTAGCCCCAAAGAAAACTTTTTTCAAATTTTTTTCAAGGCTTTTTTACTTTCTGCTATCATAGAAATGGGAATCTACATAATTTAAGCGATTCATATTATTATAGTAGTTCTGGCTCGCTTTCATCTTGGATGAGGCCTGGCCGATCTGCTGCCTGCTCTTCTTAAACTGCTGCTCGGCCTGCTGCTTATTGCGCATTCTGGCAGCATTGATGCCTACCACCTTCTCCGTGATCTCGGCAATCAGCTCCTGCATCCGTTTGATCTCCGCACGGTAAGCTGACTTGTTGTCGATCAGTTCTTTCCTGATCCTGTCGTAGACCGCCTCGAATCCCTCGTCCAAAAGCTCCAGCTTCTCCGCCAGTTCACCCATCCTGTCCGCCGAGGCATCCAGCGCCTCCATATCCAGTTCGTCCCGCTTGAACAGAGACTCCTGCGTCTTGTTCTCCTTTATCACCTCATCGAGAATCCGGTTCTTTTTCTCCAGACTCTCCACCAAGATCTGTGCACTGCTCAGACTCATACCGCCACCTCTTTACACATACTGGTTATTTTGCCTCATGACTTCCTTCCAGGTATCCCGGACACTTCTCAAGTGCGTGTTGACTTCCTCCAGAATCTCCGGATCTTTCTTGATGTTCGCCTGAAGCAGACGCTGCAGAAGATACACATAAATCCGGTCAAAATCCTCTGCTACCGGATATTTATGATCCAGCGTATTTCTGAATTCCTCGATGATGCGCTGCGTCTTTTTGATATTGACATGCGCCTTCTCAATTTCACCATGCTCGATTGCCGCGATGGCAATATTACAGAATTTGATCGCACCCTCGTAGAGCATCAGTGTCACTTCCGCCGGGGAAGCCGTAAGTATTTTATTGTTTGTGTATTCCGCGAAGGGATTACGTGCCGGCATAGTTATTCTCCTCCTTGATCCTACCTGCCTGTATTATGAGCATCAGCCGCCAAACAGACTCGAAAGCGAATTGTTCTTGGATTCCAGTCTCGCAAGCGCCGTCTCCATAGCTGAGAACTTCGAATACCACCTGTCAATATAAGAGTTCAGCTTCTCTTCCTGCTCCTTGATCTTCTTCGTGTATTCGTCGTACTCCTTCTTCATCTTCTTGTCATTGTAGACAGTCAGGGCACTGCTTATGTCTCCCTTGGCAGACAGCTTATCTGCCAGCGTATCGTGCAGCCCATCGGTCAGCTTCGTGAAGAAATTCATCACCGCTTCCGGATTGTTGCTGATTGCCCTGAGAAGCTTATCACTGTTGGCCTTCGTCTTATCATCGTCCGCGTCGCCATCGATATGGTAAGCGTTTCTCTCATTGTCAGCAGCCTTAAAATATCCCAGCGTCGCAATACCGAAATCTGCAAGGGAAATGGTTTCGCCGTCAAGATCCATGGTCATCATCATGCACATTCTCATGGAGGATGATATATCGCTCAACGTGGAATCCCTCCGCAGCAGGGAATCCTTGATCTTGTTCTCCCACTCCTCAATCTCGCTGTCTGACAAAGCATCCTTCTCCTCGGTAAGAAGGGGCTCATAGCCCTTGGCAGCATCTGCATTATAGAGGGAGTCCATCTCGTTCATCAACTCGCTGTAGGCTTTGATAAAGTCCTTGATCATATTGTAAACGCCTTCTGTATCATCCGCGGTGGAGACGGTCACATCCTTATCCGTGGTCTCCAGCGCCGTGATGGTCAGGCCGTTTACGGTCACTGTATCATTGTAGGACTCATAAGTAACGCCGTCCACCACAACCTTGGAGTTCTGTCCGTCGACTTTGGTGCCCTGGGCGTCTTTGAGCCATGCGCTGTTCTCGTTAAGTGTGCCGTCAGGATTCCGCACACTGCTCATGATATCCTTCGCAGTCTGCACTTTCTTATCAAACTGCGCGGTAACGTCCGCAGTCACCACACCTGAACCGATCGCCACCGGATTCTTTGATGCATCTTTCTCCTGATAGGTCTCGTTGCCGTCGGCGTCTTTGGAGTATGCGAACTGATCGTTATTCTTACCGATCGTGGTCAGGTTTGCCTGTTTCTTATCATCATTGTATTCAAAGGCTTTGTAGAAGCTGTATACCTCAGCCGCCTTATTGATCTTGTCCTGCTGGTCGCTGACGTCCTTGGATGCCGCCGTGACAGCCGCCTCCGCCGCGTCCACTGCAGCCTGTGACCCTGTTCCGTCCGCCAGATCCTTGCGGGCCTGCTCCAGATCGGCTTTCTTCTGATCCAGTGTCTCCTGATAGGTCTTCAGCTGGCCGGCCATGCCGCCGGTGCGCTCCATAACCGGATTGCCGTCAGCATCAACCTTGGGCGTTCCATCATCCTCCGTAGCCTGCTGTTCCACACCGTAAATCGAATCATACAGATTCTTACCGGCCTGCTTGATTGCCGCCGCGTCATTCAGCGTCCATGCACTGTTAAAGCCGCCCATATAGGAAATATAGTCATCATACTTGCCATCCGCGTTGGCCAGGATCTCCTTGAGCTTATCAAGGTTCTTCTGGTTCGCCTCGTCATAGTCCTTATTTTCCTTCTCCAGCGCATCGTTCTGGGCTTTCATGGCCTTCAGCCGCTCAAGAACCTCCGCCTTGATCAGCTCATCATAGGCAGCCGTATGTGTTCCGTCGGGATTCTTATACTTCGACCACACATCGTACTCGCCGCCGGGCGCCGTCAGATTCGCAATGTCGTTTGAGGAAATAAGCTTTAAGGCCTTTAAGGCTTCCATGCCTCCCGCATCGTTTCCGGCCAGATAGAAATTACCGTCCTCACCTGACTGCCAGGAGCTGATATAGATACGCTGGTTATCCTGATCGTAGCTGGCTGTCAGGGAGGTACTGTCCCCGATCGCCTTCACGAAATCGTTGATCTTCATGTCCTTATCAACGTTGATGTCCACATATCCGCCATGATTATCACTGATGCGGATACTGCCGCCGGTAAAGCTGTCTGCGGCATCCCCTAAAAGCTGTCCTAAGGTCGCATTGCCTGTATAGTTATAGTTCTTCCCGGCGTTCAGCTTACCGCTGGTCATGCTCGCCCTCTTGGAAAGCTGGCTTACCGATACCGAATGGGCGCCGTCCACCGTGCCGCCCTCCACCTTGATGGCATTGGAGTTGGACACCGTAGTCTTCTTCTTCAAGTAAGAGGACTGCAGACGCAGATCGTCCAGTTTCTGATAGAAGCTGTAAATCTTCGTATTCAAAGCCTTCCACGCATCCTGTTTCCAGGAGAGCTTCTTCTGCGCCTTCACCAGCTTGTTTTTCTTATAGCTCTGAGCTGAAGCCAGCTCATTGATGATACTCTCGGTGTCAAGTCCGGAGTACATACCCGTAATTCTGATAGCCATTGTCGTCTCCTCCTAACTGCTTATAGTTTCTCGTCCACAAGAATCCCGGCCATCTCCCAAATCTTAGCGATCATATCCAAAGTTTTCTCCGGAGGAAATTCCTTAATGACCTCCTTCGTATCCTTATCCATGATCTTGATCATGATCCTGTTGGTGTCCTCATGAACGCCAAAAACAGCCTCTTCGTTGCTGTTATTGATTCTCTTGTTCATTTCCGCGATCGCCTTCTTAAGCTGCTCAGATTTCTGCTGCACCTGAGCCTTTCTGGAACCGGTCGTCTGCTGCTGGCCTTCATTCCCACTGCTCTCGCCCTGCTTCTCGTTCTCAGCCTGCTGTCTTGTCACGGCCGCGGTCGTCTCATCAGCATTGACCGTCTTGCCGTCCACCGGAACTTCCGTGTTCACCGGTGCCGTCGACTGAGGCTTTTCTGCTGCCTGTGCCTGATACGTCTTGGCACTGTTTAATGGTTCAATTGTTGCCATCGTCAATCACCTCCGTGTGATATTTGCATATTTTCTGGAATCGTCTCACGATAACGTCCGCCGCAGGCGTACAGACAGACGCAATCTCTTGTATTCTATATCGGAAAAAACCAATAATAATTTAGCAAAATAGGAAAAATAGTTTATATTTTTAAAAAGCGCCTTCCTGCACAGGCCATTGTGTCGGGATGGCATCGCAGCCCCGCTTTACTTCTATCCTGTTTTCAAGTATACTTTTTTTATTATAATACCGTTTCATACATCATGGAAGGGAAATCACTGCCAATGGAAATTTTATTCTACCGCTACAACAGCATATGTGAACCCGATATTTTACAGGTATTTACGGATTTCGGTATCACGGTGCACGTTGAGGATCTGGAAATGCACAACAAAAAAGCCACGCCCCGGGAATGTGCGGAAAAAGTGTCCGGGTGGATTCTGCAAAGGCCGCTCGCCTTTGTGTTCAGCATAAACTTCTTTCCGGCTATTTCCTACACCTGCGAAAAACTGAAAGTTCCCTATGTCTGCTGGAGCGTGGACTCCCCTGTACCGGAACTGTTTTCAAATGCCCTGAAAAATTCCTGTAACCGGGTCTTTTTGTTCGACAGGAGCCAATATGAGTTTTTTTCCCCCATAAATCCGGCCTGCATCTATTATCTGCCTCTTGCCACCAACGTAAAACGCTGGGAGAAGATTGTACTCGGCATGACCGAGGCGGATTTTGCCCGTTACGGCGGGGATGTGGCTTTCGTAGGTTCCCTGTACACGGAAAAATGCAGGTATGACAGACTGGCGCTCTCCGACCATACCCGTGGATTTGTGGACGGGCTGATAGAGGCCCAGCTGGGAGTCTTCGGCTGTAACTTCATCCCCGAAAGCCTGACGGAAGAAGTGATCCGTGGGATTGAGGGAGCCGATCCGGGCTTTTACAGAAGTAGCGACATTTATGCGGACACGTCCCGCTACCTTGTGGCACACCAGTACATCGGCATGAAGCTTGCTGCCATGGAACGGGAACGTACCCTGAACCGCCTCTCCGAGCACTTTAACGTCACCCTCTACACCAGGAGCGATGCCTCCCGTCTCCCTAAAATCCACTGTAAGGGCGGCGTAAGCACCTTGACCGAAATGCCGAAGGTCTTTCAGGCAAGTAAAATCAACCTGAATATCACCATGAGGGCCATCGAAACCGGCCTTTCCCTCCGCGTCTGGGATATTCTCGGCTGCGGCGGTTTCCTCCTTACCAACTACCAGGCGGAAATTCCTGCCTATTTTGAGATAGGACGTGATCTGGAAACCTATGAGTCCATGAAGGAGCTGGAAGAAAAAGTCCGCTATTACCTCACCCACGATGAAGAGCGGGTAGAAATCGCTATTAACGGATATGAGAAGGTGGCAAAATACCACACATACGAAATAAGGCTTTCTCAAATGATAAAGATCTTAACCGAAAACATGCCATCATAAACATCTCTCCCTGCAAAGCGCGGCGGCGTAATCCGCACTAGGATTCCACGGCACAAAAAGGGGCAGGCATGACACGTATGCCACATCTGCCCCTTCATCAATTCCGTACTTTCACATCATCCCAACAAATTCTTCAGCGCCACCATGCTGTCCACATCACCGGCCTCCTTGTTTGCGTCCTGAATCTGCATATAGACCTCCTTGCGGTACACAGGCACTTCTCTCGGTGCGCTAATGCCAAGCTTTACCTGCTCGCCTTTGATCTCAAGAACTGTAATCTCCACATTATTATTGATCACAAGCGCTTCATTCTTTTTTCTGGACAAAGCTAACATTTACTCACCCGCCTTTTTCTTATTCTCGTTCAAGATATCGTAGATAGGAAATTTAACAACATAACCCTCTCCCTCCACAATCACCTGTGTCGCCAGCCTCTGCGCCGCGTTAATCACAATGGGACCCTTCAGATTCACGGTCATTTTCTTAATGTCCTTCGGCACCGTCACCGTCACCATCACCAGGAGCTCATCCGGCTGCAGCTCGCCAATGTTGTTAAGAAGCTCATCATCTACCTCAGGGTTATAGTCGGGCCGCACAATCAGCGGATCCATCACCGGCATCGCAAAAGCAGGTTCCTGCAGGGACTGCAACCAGTGAATCGTATCCGTACCCTTCTCCTCATCATGTATCAGCGCAAAGTCCTGCAGATCCGGAAACCCGATGATCCCATTGGGAAAATGTATGATCTTGTCATCATCAATCGTAATCTCTCCGAAAACCCTCGTCGTAATCTGCATACCCTTATCCTTTCTATCACAGCTTTCCTTTTTCCGGCCTGTGCCCCGCCGTGCCACATTCGCAAAACCGCAGCTTCGCTGCCTGCTTTTGCTCATTATATGCCATTCGTCACATAGATCCACTTCGAAGCAGTCTGCCGTGAACAAGCTCCCGCAGTCTGTTTCAAAGTGGATCTGCACGGCTCACTGCTTATCAAATAAAGTTCATCAGGTTTGTCTGCATGATTTTTCCTGTCGCCATGAGCGCCGCGTTGTAGGTCAGCTCGGAAGCTGTCAGCTCCACAGCCACCTCAGTAATGTCAATGCCCTCATTGTCCTGCTGCAGCTCCTTAAAAGTAGCTTTCTGGTTTGTCAGTCTTGTGGAAATCAGCTCCAGCCGACTTCCTCTGGTAGCATTGTCAGTCATAGCCACCCTGGAATCATCCTGATATTTCTGATACTTTGTAATCTGGTTTTCAAACTTGGTATGAACATTCTCCCGAATATATGTCTGTGCCTTCTTCGCACCCTCTATACGCAGGCTGATATCCTTATACTGAGCCGAACCTTCCGCATAATCCTTCAGCTTCGTCTCTAAATCCGTCAGCAGCGTCTCAATATTCTCGAGCTGGTTTAAATAATGTTCGAAATCATCCATATCCCTCTGCACGTCATGGGTAAAAATCTCATCCGCACGGGTATTCACCTGAATCTGCTGATTGTAACCCACATCATAGTAGATGTCCTGATTTCGTCCCTGGTCACGCTGGGTATTGTATGCGGTTTTCCTCAAATCCGGCGCATCATTCGGTGACGCCGTATTTTTGGTCTCAATACACTTGAAATAGTGTACCGGGTTGATGTCGCCCTCCTTCCAGCTTGACTTGTTATAGTTCACCTGAAAACCGCTCGAGCTTGTGTTAAAAGCTGCTTCGTTGAAGTTCGCCTCATAAAAGTCCTTGGAAAATACCATCTCGCCGCTGGAGGGAATATAAGCAATCCCCGTAAACGGCTGACCGTTAAAACTACCATCCGCTATCGCCTTGTACGCCTCCTCCTGGTCCGCAAATTCCACGATCTGAGGCGCAGTGCCTGTTCCTGCCGTCACTGTTGTATTCAAGGCAAAGCTGCCCGTTGAAGGAATCGCCGGAGCCGCCGCTTCCACCACTGTTCCGTCCGGCATAGTAAATGTCAGTTTCGGTGCATTGCCTTCCATATCGGCCGTCCCCAGAGAGTCCACGTTGTTGTAGGAAAGGCGGAAACGGTACAGCGTCGAATTAGTAACGTTCTGTACATAGGAATTTTCTGCGTCGATACCGGGCGCCGTCGTCGGGCCATTGGGATTACCTGTAAGGTTCTCCCGCAGCTTGCCATAATCCGTATAACTGATCCTGCTGATATCCTGAAATCCGAAGCTCTCATCAATATTATAGGAAACAGGATGATCCTTCATTTCCTTCATATCCTCCTTGGTGAATGTCACCGGAAGATCCGTCCTGTAGCCGGAGAAGACATAACGTCCCGCATAATCTACATTTGCACAGGAATAAAACTCTGCCGTCAGCTGCTTCATCTGCGTTAAAAGAATCCGCAGGTCATCCGACGTCTCGTATTTATCCGCCGAGGTCGTGGCCTGCCTGTAGAGATCGGTAAGAACATCATCCACAGTCTTCATGGCATCCGCCGTCAGAGTCAGCCACTGATCCGCATCCGCCGCATTCTTGTCATTGTACTGGGTGACTGTGGTCACGTTGCTCCGCAGGCGGAGCGCCCTGATTGCCACCACCGGATCGTCAGAAGGACGCGCGATCTTGCTCTGGGTCGTCATCTGGTTTGTAAGCTTATCCTGCAGGATCTTGTTCTGGTTGATGTTATATGCGGAGTTGTTCCGCATAATCTTATTCGTCATTCTCATAGATAACAGTCCTCTTTCTATAAAATGTTCGCCGCCTCCCGGGTCCGCGAAGCGAATCCCGTGATTAAGCTTCACTCATTCTGCTATACGCCTGTCTGCAGTATCAGTCTGTCGTACACTTCGGTCAGCACATTAATCATCTTGGATGCCAGTGTATAAGCGTTTTCATACTTCACCAGATTCATGGCCTCCTCGTCCTCGTCAACGCCGGAGATGGAAGTTCTCTGGTTATCAATATTTGTCTCCAGACTAAAGTAAGTCGCATAGAAGGTCTCGGCATTGCTGGCATTTAACGTCGCATCCGACAGCACGCACTCCAGAAAACCACCCGCGTCCCTGCCGCGGAAGCTGAACTGGTTCACATCGCTCAGCATGGAAATTACAGCCCACACCTGATCGCACTGTTCCTTGCCTTCGATCTCATCTACCCCGTCGCCTCCCGGCACGCCAATTCCCTTATCATCATCGATATCCGCTCTGGTTCCCAGAAGATCCGGATTCTTAACCACTGCGTCCAAAAGCGTCACATTGCCCGCCGTGATGTTATAGTAACCGGTATTTTCCCCGTTCAGCGCAGCCTGATCCAGCTCACCCTGTTTATACTGCCCTTCCTGCCTGATATAATCCGCAGTGAAGAGAATGTCCGCTCTCTTCGGCGGGTCTTCCGCTGTAAGTCCTACCTTGAAAATATCGTTTACCTTTTTCGCAAAATCACGCACCCACTCATTCATTTGCTTCATATAATAGGGTACGCCCTGATAATTGACCTCTCCGCCTATGGTAGCCTCCGTCCATGTCTTGGAAGCGGTTAACGGCTGATCGCTCTTTTTGTTATCGATGGTAAAGGTATACTCACCGTTGCCGTTATATTCCCATTTCGTATAATTGAAAAGCTGGTTTCCGATATTGATCACGCCGCCCGTATCGGAAAGGTTGCACTTTGTTATACTCTGCAGATGGGATTCGGTTGTCTTTATGGTCACCGTGGATAAACTGCCAAGAAAAGCTACATTTGAAACCGTTCCCTTAAAGTATTCTCCGTTGTTGCCATCCCGCATCTCGATCAGGCCGCGAAGCTCTCCGCCCATGGAAGCATTGTAAAGGCTGAAATCTATACCATTGCTCCACATAATATCATACAGGCCATCCACATCGGACTGGTTCACCTTCTCCTCGTCCGAACGCGCCACACAGATCAGTGTCCTGTAGTCATCCATATCCACCAGCGTCTGACCGCCGGCAATCTTTACCATATATCTGTGCGCCGCCGTCGGGTTGCCCTCCTGATCCAGAATCGGCAGCTCCTGTGTCTGCACGTCCACAATCGCGGAGAGTTCATCAATTAACATATCCCTCTTATCCCGCAGCTCATTTGCCCGGCTGCCCGTCAGCTCAATGGTATTGATCTGCTTGTTGACCGTAGCAATGTCCTGCGCGATAGAATTGATCTGGTCCGCCCGGATTTTAATCTCGTCATTCACATCCGACTGAAGATCCCTGAGATCCCCATACAAATTATTGAAATAATCCGTCAGCGCCTTTGCCGCGCCCAAAAACTGTGCCTTTGTCTCAGTGCTGCTGGCATTTTTCGTAATCTCCTGAAGTGTCACGCCAATCTGGTCAAAGAGCGTCTTGAACCCTGTCTTATTGTCGTCTTTCAGGTACTCCTGAATCATATTACAATAATAGAGCTTCGCGTCGTACTCGCCGAGCTTCGTCTCATTCGCCCAATACTTCTGGTCATAAAAAAGATCTCTCACGCGCTCAATCGCCAGTGTCTCCACACCTGCGCCCGCGCAGCCGTATGTGGCAAACACGCGCAGCGCATTAGCCGCCTCCGTCTGTACCTCCTGCCGGCTGTAACCCGCAGTCTGTACATTACTGATATTATTACCCGTGGTGTTCAGTGCTGCATTGGCTGCCCGAAGCCCTGATGATGCAATTGTCAATCCAAAAAATGTAGATGCCATATGAAACTACCTCCCAAGTGTAGAAAGCAGATGATCCAACATCTCGCTGATTACGTTGATATATCTGCTGGATGCATTATATGCGTTCTGGTACATGATCATATTGGTCAGCTCCTCATCGGAAGATACACCCACAATCTGTTCCCTCGCATACAACAGAGCGTCCGTAGCTACATTCTGGTTATCCTGCACCGCCCGGAAAACCGCTCCGTTATTCGCGATCTGGGATACCAGATTTTTATAGTAATCCTTAAAGCAGACCGGAGTCTTCACGTTTGGATTCAACGTGTAAATCGCCTCCTCGAAAGCCTTCTTCAAAGCCTCCATCGTCTCGTTATCCTCAGAGTGCTCATCCAGACGGAAAGTCAGCAGCGAAGGATTCTGGCGGAGCTCCTGATTGATCACCATGTTCCTCACCGTCCAGCTTGTCGACGGCGTTCCGTCACCCTCCGCCACCAGCTGGAACAGCTGGTAGGGATTTCCGTTTTCATCCCTCAGATAATTGGAATCCGGGTTGAGACTCGTCGCTCTCTCGGCCGCATCCGAAAGAATCGAATTAATCTTTGTGGCAATAATGTGTATCAGCTTATCAAACTCCGCCTGTGTATTCATCACAAGGGACTGTTCGACATGCACATGGTACCAGTTTTCCTCATAGACACCGTCCGCATTGATGTCATCAAGCTCACCGTAAGTGGCTCTGTGATCCCCTCTCGCAAGAAGCGTACTCTTCAGGGAGCCGATATCTGTATTATATTGTGAAGAAATTTTCTGCGTCAGGTCAAAGACCTTCGCCCCCTCTATATTCTCTTCCGAAACAATGGGATTTCCATTCGCATCGAATTTATCAAATGTCGCAAGCCTCTTCCAGTAGGGTGTATAGAATCCGGTCTTTAGATCCTGATACAGGCACATTTCGTTGACAAGACCGCCTTTCACCAGATCCACCTGCTCAAAACGGACGCTCACATAACCCGTCATATCCTCGGAATAAGTGATATTTCCAATTTTGGCCAGCTCGTCCAGAAGATAGTTCCTGCGGTCCCTCAAGTCGTTCGCATGCTCCGGTCCACCTTCAACCCTCATAATCGCCCGATTCAGGGCCTCTATTTCCTGCGCGTATTTGTTTATCTTATCAACGTCCGTCTTGACCGTCTTGTTCATATTATCCTGATAGTCGCAAAGGCTGTCGTACACCTTCTGTGCCTTCGTAAGAAACTCGTAGGCCTTTGTTACGAACAGATTCTGGTTCACCGAAAGGGTCGGATTTTTAGCCAGCTCCTGCACGGCAGTCCAGAGCCCCTGATCACCGGAGAGTGCCTCGGAAAACTCATGCCCCTCGTTAGATTCTCCCAAAATATACTCTATTTCCTCTAAAGTCGCTGCTGAAATATCATAAAAAGACTGCCGCCCCGATTCGCGGCGATAGTTTCTATCCAGTATAGCGTCTCTTTCCTGTCTTGTCCGGGTATAATTGACACCTAGACCTGTCTGTATCCAGTTTCTCGTGGTATCTTTAGAGTGCGTGATATATGTCCTCGTACCCTGCTGCACCTGCTGTCTGGTATACCCCTGGGTGTCTAAGTTAGACATGTTGTGCGCTGTGGTGTTAAGCGCATTGTTTGATGTTTGTAATCCTGATACGCCTATATAAAGGCTTCCAAATAATGACATATTCTACCGTCCTTAACAATTTATTGTTTGGCGTCAAAAGCCTTGTTGACCGTGCCGATCACATCACCGGTATTGCAGGCGCCCCTGTTATAATTTGCCGTCTCCGGCGCCTTATTCATGGACTGTATAATCTGCATGTTAAACTGCACCATCTCCAATGCGCTCTCGATCAATTCCCTGTTCTGCTCATTGACCCGTTTTACCGCCTGGACATTCCTGCGCAGTTCATCAAATACCGATGCCAGTTTCGCCTGTTCCTGAGGCCTGGCCGCCAGCATCTTAATCAAATCTGCAATCTTCAGCTTCGTAACATCCTTGTTAAGTACGTTCGCAATATCATTAACAGCTTCATTTCTCTGGTTATCCAGATGATTGATTCTGCTTACGATGATTTGCTCCTCATCCGTGATCTGGGCTAAAGCTTTTACATCGTCAGATACAATAACAGGTGTTTTTCTCATGGACACTTCTAACAGATTCCTGTACTCCAGATTTTCGCTCTCCAAAACCTCGATCAAGGTTTCCATTAAACTTGCCACTACTTAAACCTCCTGTGGTAAATCCGTTTACGAATTTACTGTGGTTAATTTGTTTGCAAAACTTATAGACTCTCAATCTCCTCATACTGTTTCATCAGTTTCTCGGCAAAGCTCTCACCGCTCACATGATAAGTGCCGTTCGCGATGCCTGCCTTGATGGGAGCCGTCAGCTCGCTTCTGATATCCGCTGCCGCTGCAACCGCATTCTTGGCAGTCTGAATATCCTTACCGAAACTGGAGATCTGAATCTGGTCAGAATTCGCATATTTAGCTGCGTTTTGTGTCTTGGCCCTGCTCTTCGCGCCATAGACCTGCTGCACCTGTGTATAAGCCTCAATACGCATACGAATTTCCTCCTTCCTCCCGAGGTTTCTCTCAAAAAGAAATCCGCCTCTTTGATATCTTACAATATAAATATCGGTTATTTTCTGTAAGACTTTAGAGGTGAATTTATTTTATTCTCCCGTTCCGCTTCTCCTTCCCACTCCCGCACCGCCTTCTTCCTTAATATAAGTCTCCTGATGCCTGTATCCTTTTCCAGTCACACATCCTTCTCTCATCCGCCGCCCCGTCATAGAAATACGCATGGCCTGTAAGCCGCTCTTCCACATCAGTCCCCTTAGCAAAGATCAGATCACTCCTATTCTTTGCCACCTCCAGGTTCATGGCCGCTACGAATCCCGGATGCCACTGCTCTGCCTATGCGCGCAAAAAGAGGAATATCCTGTCTCGTCACAAGAACATCCCCCTTAACACAATTCGCTTTATCCGGCAGTCACCTATACGTATTCCGCCATTTCCTCATCAGAAAGATCATATTTCTTCTGGATGATCTGCCTGATCTCGACGTCCTCATGCCCTAAGTCACGAAGCACCTCCACCGTGCCCCGTATGCCCTTTTTTAACCCCTCTTTTATGACACGTTTTTCTATACGGGCTTCTATAATCGGCTCCATACGGGCTTCTACACGAGCTTCTATAATCGGCTCTATACGGGCTTCTACAAGTGGTTCCACGATCGGCATGAACATCTCCAACAACGCTTCGCTCATACTTCCATCTCCTCTCAATTCCTCAAGCATCTCCCAGTTTACCTGTGCGCTCACTTCCAAAACAGAATCTGCCAGTTCCCTGTCTCCCTGTTCGGTAAGGCGGCTGATTCTTGTCAACAGCTCCTCCATATCCCGCTTTTCAATCCTGTCCGACAGGGCTTTCAGCCATATGTGCGCATCCGACTCCAATTCCTTAGTGACAATGATCTGTGTCGGAAACAAAACCGCACCTTCTATATAGTATACGCCGCGATAGGGTCGCGTTATAGAATATTGGTGTGCTTCAAAATACTTGAAAAGTTCCACCGGCTTTGCATAATAAAGCCATTATAATCTGCTTTTTTCCGTTGTCAACGTAGTTGTCAAATCTTCCATCTCCTTTTTCCTTCCCCACTCCCACACCAAACGAAAAAGCGGTTTAACTCCGCATAAATACTGAGTTAAACCGCTTTTCCTTAGTGCCGGCGACCGGAATCGAACCGGTACGGGAGGTTAGTCCCGCAGGATTTTAAGTCCTGTGCGTCTGCCAGTTCCGCCACGCCGGCATTCCCTCGTATGATATATGAAAATATGTGAATTTCACAGCACCGACATATGGCTGGCCGCAGCCGCCATACAGCATATATCATACAACGACCCGGATGGGACTCGAACCCACGACCTCCGCCGTGACAGGGCGGCGCTCTAACCAACTGAGCCACCGGGCCAGATATCATATACCCACATTTCCATATCCGCGGACGCACGCTTGCGCTTCCCGTCCGCCTTGTCTGACATTTTCTCGTTAACGCCGCAGGAAAAACAAATGTCTGCCCTAAAGTGATGGGCACTTTTCGCTTTGTTTTTCTTCTGCGGTCATTAAATGGACCTTCGGGGACTCGAACCCAGGACCGACCGGTTATGAGCCGGTTGCTCTAACCAACTGAGCTAAAGGTCCGTAACACTGAAATCCGTAAAACAATGACTCCAACGGGAATCGAACCCGTGTTACCGCCGTGAAAGGGCGATGTCTTA
>CAMWJF010000065.1 GCA_947174505.1 uncultured Lachnospiraceae bacterium | reverse complement strand
GAAGTGAAATAAAGACTGGAGCAAATCTGTTTCTATCATACAGGTTTGCTCCAGTTTTGTATAGGTACGGACTATCTACCGTTTACGCCGTATCAGCATAGAGGCATGGAACACATTATATCGTTCTACTTCCCCACTCGCATCATAAACAGGCAGTGCAAATCATGAATTATACCGATATCGGCCGTTCGCAGCATTTCTGTTATGCTTTTCGCTGGAATTTTCTCTAAAATGCTTTCCGGTCGCTATCTCCAACATCTCTGGTATCCCCTGTGATGCATTGGCTTTTGCCTTTGCATTTGCACCTTTCAGAGAATATGTATACCGCGAACCAGTGTATTCATCCGGTAACTCTTTTCCAATATATACAATATCGTTTATTATCAGTGTTTTTTTCCCGTCTTTTTTACTCCTGTCAGCGCCACAAACCTTGCTCGGATCGCCTTCCGGCGGTCTTCGCTGATCTGGATGGTACTGCCGTCCAGCATTTCGATTTCCGTCGCGGACATTGTTTTTATGTAGTCAAAATTCACGAGAAAGGACTGGTGTACCCGCAGGAAACGCCCGTTGAGGCCGGCTACCTGTTTTTCGATATCGTTCATCTTTCCATAGAAAAAGGTCTGCCGTAAATGTGGAGTTTCCGTATCCCATTCCGGCAGATGGATGGTGATGATCCGGCCACGGCTCTCAAAGTAAGTGATTTGGACAAACGGAATCCGGGTGAGCGCTTTCTTATAGGAATAAGTAAAGTACCCCGTCCGCTGTCTGATCCGTTCGCAGGCAGAGAGAAATACGTCAAGGAACGCCGCTTCGTCTATCGGTTTTGATAAGAAGCGGAAGGGTTCCGTGAGGAACAGCTCTTTTAAATATTCTTCGTGGAGCGATATGTATATGAGCAGTGCAGAAATTTCTGCTTCCCGCAGGGCCAGCGCGGCTCTTATGCCATCCATGTCTTTCATTTCGATATCCAGATAAATGAGATCGAAGTATATCTGCTGCTCCCTGACGGCTTTGACAATGGCGGAACCGTCAAAGAATACCTCGCAGTGGATATCCAGTCCCTGTTCGGCGGCGATCCGGCGCAGGAGCTGTTCCACGATCACGGTAAAGTCTTTGTCATCATCGCATATGGCAATGTTAATCATATCTGGATTCCTTCCTGAATCATAAGTTATATTATTAATATAACCTATAAGGGTGATAAATTATATAACTATAAATATGAGTATTTTTAGTTGCGTTTATTGGTATCAGATTATGGCTGCATATTGCATTTTGACAGCAATCAGACAGAAAGCAATTCGTATGTTGGAAAAGTGCCAGAAGTAAATTGGGTTTTGTAATGCAGATGGGAGTATATGCAGAGTGCGACAGCGGCAGCAAAGAAAAACAAAACAGGGAATGCATCCGCATTCCCTGCCTCCAATCTCCCCGGCTACACTTGGACAAGGTGTTTTTGTTAAACGATAACATTCGAAATACCATCTTAGAATTTCTTCAGTTTCTTCAGCGCCTCAGGCTTTTTGGGATCGTGGTAGAGAAAGGTGCATGCTGAATTGGCTCCTGCATGGGCGGAGATAAGGGCAGCCCGCTCCAGCATCTTTAAACCGAGTCTGGTGGTGTTGGAAAGTTTCTGAGTTTTCATAGTGATTTCCTCCATTCGTAAACATTTGGTTTTATCATTTGCAATATTACCTAATAGATTATAACGTATTTTTTACTTTGGAATGTGTAAAATGACAAAATCAGGTGGTTTTATGTAAAATTTTCTGTGGGCAGAGCATAACGGATACCCGGAATATACCTTCTCCATAGTGAACCGATATGTCTCCGGCATACTTTTCTGCCGTCCGCTCCACTGAAAGCAGGCCAATCCCGTGGTCACCGGCTTTGCTGCTGCGGAGCTTTCCACGGCTGTCCAGTGTGATCTTGCCGTTGTAGGGATTTTCCACAGTGATAAGAAGGACGCCCTTCACCAGCCGTACCGTCAGGCTGATCCATTTCTCGTTCTCTTCCGCAAGCTGTCGGACCGCCTCCAGAGCGTTGTTCAGAAGGTTTTCCAGTATAATGCACAGATCAGGACCCTCCACGAAAAGCGCCGTCGGCACATCGAGCTGGCAGGTCATCCGTATGCCTTCTGCGGATGCGGCAGTGTGCTTGTAGTTGACCAGCGCATCCAGAGCCAGATTTCCCGTCTCTACGGTGCCGTGTCTGCGCAGGCTGTTCTCCTCGAGCATTTTTTCGATTTCTTTTTGGGTTTCCATGGTCTGCCCCGCTTCCAGCATCGCATGCAGGGCCACCAGACGGCCTTTCAGGTCATGGCGCAGGATACGGGTCTGGCGGTAGGCTTCCTCGCGCTCAGCCGCCTGTCTGACGCAAAGACGGATATCCTGTTCATAGGCCTGATTCTGCCTCTCCATGAGAGCCTGTGCGCTCACTTTGTCATAGACATCGAAGATCAGGTAGTTGATCAGAATGATGAGAATGGACAGGAAATAAAAGAAAACCATTTTTCCGCTGTGCAGGGTGAGTGCATAGGCATAGTAAGTAATGAGCATGGAGGAGACAGGAACGAAAAAGAGCCTGATCCAGTATCGGAAGGAGAGAGGGGCAGTATGATCCCATCCCTTCCAATGTTTATACATCTGGACGATGAAATACATAGCGATTGTAGAGATTAGATACCCTGCGACGAAAGGATCTCCAGCAAGTGTTGCCAACAGGATACTCTGGGTGACCACTTCCACTGCCATCCGTGATGCGTGATAGACGCAGGAACGGAATAGGGCCGTCTTGATGTCGCCACAGCCGTAGGCGAACAGGAGTGCCGCCAACAGGATGATGTTGCCAAAGAGTGTGAGAAGGGGATATCTGGAGTGGGAGAACATGACCAGATACAGAAAAAGGACATATCCTGCCCATGCGGCGTAACGGAACGCTTTATGGTATATCGCCTCTCTGCGGAAAGAAGCCAGATAGGTGTGGATGATGTGTACTGCGAAAAGTACCATCAGCACATCAAGAAATAATGATGCATTCATTTTTGATCCTCTTTTGCCCGATGGTCCAGCGCATACTGGCAGCACTGGATTACCAGTTCATTAAAGGAGATTTCTTCTTCATGTGCAAGGGCTATCATCCGGCTGTTCAGCTCTTCTGTAAAGCGGATTGTTTTGGAGACGTTGGCTTTTGCATGGGGTTTTTTAATTACAAACATGGCGTTCACCTCTGAATCATAAGTTATGCTATTAATATAACCTGTTAGTGTGATAAATAATATAACTAAAAATATAATAATCTTTGGTTATATTAATTGGTATTAGAATGCGGTTGCAGTTTGCGGAATGTTTTTTGTTAAACAATCCTGCATAATATGCTATGATAGTATAGAAACCTGATAGAATCAGGTGCAGGTTCTGTTAAGCTCTTTATAATCAGGAGGCAGCAGGGCGCAAAGTGTCAGGAAGGATAGCAGGAGAAACGATGGAGAAAATAGCGAATAGAATTGCGGCAATGCTGGTCAGGGAAAACATCATCAGCGATTCCATGCTGGAGATTTACCAGTATGGCCTTGTGAGAATGTTTGAAATCGGCACAGCGGTGTTTACAAGCCTTTTGCTATGCCTTGGCCTGGGTATGGTCAAAGAGGGGATTATTTTTTTCGTCTTTTTTATGCCTCTGCGGTCCTACCTTGGCGGGTTTCATCTGAAAAAATATTGGCAGTGTTATATTATGTCCTGTTTAACCCTGCTTGTTGTGCTGGTAATCACCAGATCTGTTTCTCTTGACATACGTGTGTCCGCTGGCATCATTCTTCTTGCTTCTGTCGGAATCGGATGGGCGGCCAAACGGGAGCAGAAGGAGGCGGAGAGCAGGAAATATGCATGGGTGGTCTGGGGCGTTTTGGCCATACTGGTGGCTGCAACGGTTTTCTGTCTGGTGCGGGAACAGGAGTCGGAGCTTGTCTTGCTGTGCTGTGTTACGTTGATCGTGCTGGTCAGTAAGGTGTGGGAACGGATTTTGCATTTGCCAAAGCGCCAAACTTGGCCCAAGTAGTTTTTCGGCGGTCTTCGCTGATCTGTATGATCCTGCCGTCCAGCATTTCAATTTCTGTGGGGGATATGGCTTTTATGTAGTCAAAGTTCACCAGAAAGGACTGGTGCACCCGCAGAAAACGTCCGTTTTTGGAAGTGACCTGTTTTTCCAGCTCATTTATTTTCCCATAGAACCGATTCGTCAGGGAACTGTTTTCGGGCATATTCTGTCTGGAAAGGTGGACAGAAATGACTCTGCCGTTACTTTCAAAGCAGGTAATTCGGTTAAAGGGAATACGGTAGCAGGCTTTCTTGTAGAAAAAGGTAAAATAGCCGGCCTGCTGGCTGATTCTCTCACAGGCGGCGAGAAAGACTGCGCGAAATTCCGCCTCCGTGACCGGCTTTGACAGAAAACGGAAAGGCTCTGTGCAGAACAGTTCCTTTAAGTATTCTTCGTGTCCCGACATATATACAATCAGCGTCGGCAGCTCCCTTTCCCTTAAAGCCTGTGCGGTATGGATACCGTCCATAGCGTCCATCTCAATATCAAGATAGACCAGATCGAAGCACATCTGCTGTTCCGTGACAGCTTTGACCAGAGTGGAACCGTCAAAGAACACTTCGCAGTTGATTTCTATCCCCTGTTCAGAGGCGGTCTGGTGGAGAAGCTGCTCTACGATTCCGGTTAACGGTTTGTCGTCATCACATATGGCAATGTTAATCATCTGTGGTTTCCTCGCGTTTTCTGTCGTGATCCGGTTTCTGCTTTAACAACTCGTCATAGGTTGTATTGAGCAGATCCTTTATCGCCTCCAACTGATCAACCCGTATATGCTGTATACCCCGTTCGATTTTTACAAGACATTCTCTGGTTATGGAAGTACCCTGTAGATCCAGCAGGCGGACAAGCTCCGTCTGGCCGATGCCTTTCTCCATTCTGATTTCTCTGATATTTTTTCCAATGCTGCGGTTGCTGCTCTGTTTTATCTTCTGTTCCAACAGTATCACCTCTTTTTGAACCGTTTCTAGTCCAATCATGATTTCATTTTATGAATAAACTGGAAAATAATGGGACTAATATGAGTTCTGTAAACGAAATGTGGAATAATATGCCTGCAGGGGTAAGATTGGTTGTATTTTACGTGGAAAAACGGTAAATATTTCATCTTTACATAAGAACATACGTTTGATAAGATGGTATTACATGCATCAGCAGGAAGGGGGTGAGGGGAATGGAAGAGAAGCTCCATGAGGGGATGCTGGCGGACGGACAGGCCAATATTCCGATACAGATGATGACGCTGACAGACCGCGATGGCAGAATGACGCCGTTGTGGTTTCGGCTGGAAACGGAGGAACACGAGGTGAAGCTGTGCCGGATTGAACAGGTGGTGTCCAGAGACGAAAAAAAGTATGTGGGTGTGCGGGAGAAGCAGTTTGTCTGCAGAATCAGGCTGGGGGAGGTGTGCAAAACCCTTGAGATGCGCTACAGCGTGGAAACCCAGAAGTGGCGGATCTTCCAGTTCCTGTAGCGGTGGGAAAATATGTGTTCCATATCGATGTCAACAGCGCGTTTCTCTCATGGACTGCGGCATACCGGGTGGATGTGCTGGGGGAAAAGGAGGATCTCAGACGGATACCGAGTATTGTGGGCGGGGATCAGGAAAAACGCCACGGGATTGTTCTTGCGAAAAGCACGCCTGCGAAGAAATTCGGTATACGGACAGGGGAGCCGGTGGTAGCAGCGCAGAGGAAGTGCCCGGGGCTTGTGATTGTGCCGCCGGATTATGGGTTATATGTCAGGTCATCCCGGGCCTTTATGAAAATACTGCAGGAGTACAGCGACAATGTGATCCAGTACAGCATCGATGAGGCGTGGGTCGTGTTTGAGGGGTTTGAGAAGCTGTATGGACGCGGCCAGATGGTGAACATGGCCTATGAGCTGAAGGACAGGATCAGGGAGGAGCTGGGCTTTACGGTAAATGTCGGCGTTTCCACAAATTTCCTGCTGTCCAAGATGGCGGGCGATTTTTCCAAGCCCGATAAAGTGCACACCCTTTTCAGGGAAGAGATTGCGCAGAAAATGTGGCCGCTCCCTGTCTCCGATCTGTTTCTGGCAGGACGGGCTACGGTAGAGAAGCTGCACAGTGTAGGCATACGGACGATAGGAGAGCTGGCGGAGGCGGACGAGGGGATGATCCGGGCCCACTTAAAAAAGCACGGGGTGACAATTCAGGGGTATGCCAGGGGCGGTGATCTGGAACCGGCGATGGTTTTCCATGAGGCAAATAAGGGCTATGGAAACAGTATGACTGCGCCGATGGATATCGTGACAGAGGAATACGCGAGGCATCTGCTGCTTTCCTTGAGCGAGACGGTGGGAACGAGGCTGAGAAGCGACGGGGTGATGGTCAGCGTGGTCAGCGTACATCTGACAACCTGTGAGTTTAAGCGGATGAATAAGCAGATGCAGTTAGATTCTCCCACGAATATTACGGAGGAGATATATGAGGCGGCCTGCCAGCTTTTTGGCAGGCTGTGGGATAAAAAGACACCGCTGCGGCAGTTGGGGGTTCACACCACAGGGGTGCAGGAGCATGCCGCGCGGCAGTACAGCATTTTTGATCTGGAAAAAAGTGACAGACTGGAAAAGCTGGACAAGGCGGTGGACCAGATCCGTGGAAAATACGGAGAGGACGCAATTTTCCGCGCCAGCTTCCTAAAAGGAAATGTTTCCCATATGAGCGGCGGCCTGAATAAGGAGAGGCGCAGTGGGGTTACATTAGGGATAGATGTGGAAGGGGAAAACGTCCGGGATTTATAAAAGAACGGCGGGAGCCCGGACGAAAAGGGGGAACTATGTGCGGCAGATTTTATATTGATGATGAGACAGCGAGGGAGATAGAAAAGATAGCGCGGAAAATTGACCGTAAGGCGGCGAAGACGGGAGACGTGCATCCTTCGGAGCCGGCGCTTGTGCTGCGGGCGGATCATGACAGTATGGTGTCTGAGGTGCTTAAGTGGGGGTATGAGTCGGCAAGGAAAAACACGCTGCTGTTTAATGCCAGAAGCGAAACGGTGAGGGAGCGTCCCATGTTCCGCTATGATTATGAAACGCGGCGCTGTCTGATCCCGGCATGTAAGTTTTATGAATGGAAGAATACCGGGGCAAAGAAAAAGGAAAAGTATGAATTTTTTGCGTCAGGGGAGGTTCTGTACCTGGCGGGGATCTATCACAAAGACCCGGATGGCGACCGCTTTACCATTCTTACCCGTGAGGCGGAGGGGTGTATGGTCGGGATACACAGCCGCATGCCGCTGATTCTCCGGCGGGAGGATATGGAAGACTGGCTGTTTTCGGAAATGGAGGCACGGAAGCTGTTAGACAGGCATTTTGGCGATTTGCAAAGACAGGAAAGCGGGACACAGGAATATCGGCAGATGAGTCTGTTTTAGAAGTTTATTGGATTTGTAGGATAGTAGGAGACAGTGTAATGCTTGACAAAGAAACCTTTCATCCCCTGAATTACATCAAAAAGGAGGAATACTCCGGCAGCATGGAGGGGATGCGTTATCTTTTAAAAAAAGTAAAGAGTGGGGAGGAGGACGTGATCCGGGTGACCGTCTGGCCGGAACCGCTCGGGATATACCATACGTCCGAGGAGAAAAAGACGTCGACCGAGGTGCCCCTGACTGCGGAGGGTGTGGAACAGGCGGCGGACTGGATCAATGAGCAGTACGAGACGCGGAAGGATTACTGGCTGGAAAGTCTGCATAAACCGTGGACGGAGGCGTGATTTTCCACAAGATTTACATAAATATTTGGACATATTGTGGAAAATGTAGAAAAAACTTGCATTTTGGCAGACAGGCGGTATATAATGTGTAAAGACAGTTAACATAAAGCTGATCGCGACGTAAGAGAATGAGGGGCTTGGAGGTAGCGATATGGCAGCGCTGAATCTGAACGCATTGTTTTTTAATCATGAGATATCCTTCTGCAAGGTATATAATGCGGAGAGTAAGGATCAACTGGAAAAACTTCTGGTTTCCAACCGCATTTCGTTTTTTGTGGAGTGGCCGGAGCAAAATTTCTGGGAGCGTTTTCTGGGAACCTGGGGCAGCAGGCAGGAAGTGTTTACCATACATATCAATGAGGCGGATACGACCCGTGCCAGAGATCTGGCGGCGGGCATAGAGAGTGTGCAGATTGCGTCGGCGTAGCCGGGCTGTTATAAATGCGGAGAATATGATAAAATGACCCCGGGAGTTTCCCGGGGTTTTATTATGGACAGGCCTTTACGGGGAGATATGCTGCCAGCGCAGCGTCAGACTGCGTGGCGGGCCGGGAGAAAGCTTTCCGGTTTGGAGTGTAAATATTATGATAGGAGAGTTAAAGAGTGATGGATAAGAAGAGCGTGGACGGTCGTGAGTCGTCGAAAGAAAGAAGGGAGAGGCAGCGGAGTCTCTGTCCGGTTTTTGGGAAATGCGGGGGCTGCCAGTTTGTGGATATGCCTTATAAGGCGCAGTTAAAAAAGAAGCAGAAACAGGCGGAGCTGCTTTTAAAGGAATATGGAAAAGTGAGACCTATCATCGGCATGGAGGAGCCGGCCCATTACCGCAATAAAGTCCATGCGGTGTTTGCGTTCCAGAAGGGCAGGGGGATTGTCTCCGGGACTTATCAGGAAAAGAGCCACCGCGTGGTGCCCGTGGAGAGCTGTCTTTTAGAAAATCAGAAGGCGGGGGAGATTATTCAGTCGGTGCGGGAACTGGCGAAGAGCTTTAAGCTGAAGGCTTACGATGAGGACAGCGGCTACGGTCTGCTGCGCCATGTGCTTGTCCGTGTGGGACATATCACGGGAGAAATTATGGTGGTGCTGGTGCTGGGATCGCCGATTCTTCCTTCCAAGAAGCATTTTATAAATGAATTATGTAAACTGCATCCTGAAATTACAACGATTCTCATTAATGTGAATAACAAGCGGACCAGCATGGTGCTGGGGGAGAAGGAGCAGGTGATTTACGGTAAGGGATATATTGAGGACGAGCTTTGCGGCAGACGGTTTAAGATATCCGCGAAATCTTTCTATCAGGTAAATTCGGTGCAGACGGAGGCGCTTTATGCAAAGGCGGCAGAGTACGCGCGGCTTACGGGGAAGGAAACTGTGGTGGACGCCTATTGCGGCATCGGCACCATTGCGCTCGCGGTGGCGGGGCAGGCGGGAAAAGTCATCGGCGTGGAACTGAACAAAGATGCGGTGCGGGACGCCGTCACAAACGCCAGAATCAATCAGATCAGAAACGCGGACTTTTACCAGAACGACGCGGGCCGCTTCCTGACCCAGATGGCAGACGCCGGGGAGAAGGTGGATGTGGTATTTATGGATCCGCCCAGAAGCGGCAGCACGGAGGAATTTCTGGACGCGCTGATCCGCATCCGGCCGGAGCGGGTGGTCTATATTTCCTGCGAGCCGGAGACGCTGGCACGGGATCTGAAGTATCTGACGGGAAAGAGCAGTTACCGGGTGCAGGAGATGACGCCGGTGGATATGTTTCCTTTTACGGGGAATATTGAAGTTGTGTGCCTCTTAAGTAAGTAAGAAAGTATAATAAATTCATGATTTTGGGGATGATAGGAGAGGTAATGTTTAGGGAAAGGTTTGGAGGCTGATAAATGGAATCCTATTCCAACGACTGGGATGAAGACAGGGAATACCGCATCCGCTATGAGAGGCGGCAGCGTATGCGGCGCGAGAGACAGCGGCGCATGAGAAGACGGCAGATGCTGCAGCGGCTCCTGTTTCTGGGCGTGTTTTGTGTGGTAATGGTCTTGGCTGTTATTGCAATCAAATCCGGCAGGAAAGCGGGAGAAGAGGAGGGCGCGCCGCAGGATCAGGCGGTGGAAGCCGTAGAACAGCCGGACTGGCTGGAAATAGAAAAAATAACCGAAAGCATAATGAAAGAGGAAGCCGGGGAACCTGAGACAGAGGAAACAGAAGCGGAAGTGGAGCTTCCCGTTTACCGTTTTGAGGAGACGGAGGATACGGCTTTCATTGACAGTGCGGATGTAATCAGTACACATGCGATTCTGGTGGACGAGAGTACGGACGCCATTGTTGCATCCAAGGGCGCAAAGGAGAGGATCATGCCTGCCTCCATGACGAAGGTTTTGACGGTACTGGTGGCGGCGGAGCATATCCCGGAAGAGAAGCTGGATGATACGTTTCCGATGACGCTGGAGATTACGGATTATGCCTATGTGAATGACTGCAGCTCCGTGGGTTTTCTGGACGGGGAAGAGGTGCCGGTACGGGACCTGTTTTACGGGACGGCCATGCATTCCGGCGGGGACGCCGCGCTGGGGCTTGCCTTCTATGTGGCCGGTTCCCAGGAAGCCTTTGTGGAGATGATGAATCAGAAGCTGGAAGATCTCGGCATAGCGGGCAGCACGCACTTTACCAATTGTGTGGGGATTTATGATGAAGCCCATTACAGTACGGTTTACGATATGGCGGTTATTATGAAGGCGGCGGTGCGCAATGACTTGTGCAGGGAAGTGATGTCGGAACACATTTACACCACGAAGCCCACGCGGGAGCACCCGGACGGCATTGAGATTTCCAACTGGTTTCTGAGAAAGATCGAGGACAAGGATACGAGCGGCGAAGTGCTCTGTGCCAAAACAGGGTATATCGTCCAGTCCAAAAACTGTGCCGTAAGTTATGAGCTTTTTGCGGACAAAACGCCGTATATTTGCGTGACTGCGGGTTCCACCAGCAGTTGGCGGTGCATTTACGACCATGTGGAAATTTATAACAGATATATTCCGTCATAATGAAATGTAGACGGGAAAGAAAGGTGCGCCATGCTGAAACTGCTTAAGATTGCCGTCGGAAGTGCGGCTGCTATTTTTCTCGCGGATTTGCTGGAATTGGACTACAGCACGTCGGCGGGCATCATAGCGCTTCTGACAATACAGGATACCAGCCGGGAGACGGTTGTTATTTCCGCGAAAAGAATCGGCGCGTTCCTGTTGGCAACGGTTCTTGCTTATACGGTTTTTCGGCTTGCCGGATATTCTGTGTTTTCCTACGGTGTTTTTCTGTTTTTCTTTATCGCCTGCTGCAGTCCGCTTCACCTTGGAACCGCTGTCTCCACCAATGCGGTACTGGTCTCCCATTATCTGCTGGAAAAGAACATGGCGTTCCCACTGATTGGGAATGAGGCGCTGCTTCTGCTGACAGGGGCGGGGATCGGCACGCTTTTGAATCTGTATATGCCGGGAAAAGGAAGAGAGATCCGCAGGATGCAGTACCGGCTGGAGGAGGATCTGCGGGCGGTGCTTTGGCGGATGTCGGAATATATCGGGAAAGAGGACAGGTCGGATTATACGGGAAGCTGCTTTGACAAACTGCAGGCGGATATTGACGCGGGCAAAAAACAGGCGTTTGCCTATATGAACAATACGTTTTTCCAGGAATCGAAGTATTTCCTTGACTATATGAATATGCGGGAGCAGCAGACGGTCGTCCTGCGGGATATTTATAAGAAGATTATGAGTATGCGCACCATTTTGCCGCAGACCGGACAGGTAGCCGGACTGCTCCGGGAAACTGCCGTGACCTTCGGGGAATCCAACAACGCAAGGGCGCTTCTTGCGAAACAGGAGGAAATGCTTTTGCGGATGAAGGATTCCGAACTGCCGGTCACGAGGCAGGAGTTTGAGGACCGGGCGGTGCTTTACGGCATTTTGGTGGATTTGGCGTATTTTTTACAGTTGAAGAAGGAGTTCGCCGATTCACTGACGGCGGAACAGATCAGGAAGTATTGGCGTGGAGAATAAAGAAAGGAATGTGAGGGAGTAAGCTCTTTCTTGTGAGTGATAAGGGCATACGGTATAATAGATACAGTAAAAAGAGCAGACAGCGGCGGGAGGAACAGGAAGAATGGCGACGACAAAGGAATTTCATGATTATGTGGTGGGAAATTTGCAGAGGGTGGGCGATGTGACCACCAGAAAGATGATGGGGGAGTACTGTGTCTATTTTCAGGGAAAGCTGATCGGGGATATCTGTGACAACTGTCTGTTTTTAAAACCGACAGAATCGGTTCTCCGCCTGCTTCCTGATGCGGACAGGGATTATCCTTATGAAGGGTCCAAAACGCAGATGGTAATTGTGGAGGACGTGGAGAACGAGGCGCTTATGGCGGAAATACTGCGGGAAATGTACCGGGAGCTGCCGGAGCCGAAGAAAAAGAAGAAGTAACAGTTTAGAAATTTTTAACGGGCATAAACCGCATGGGGATGGTATACTTGTTGTAATAAGAAATCTGTGAATGGAAAAGACAAGGAGAAAGCCATGCCGAACACGAACACGACCAAGGCCGCGCTGGGGGAATCCCTGAAAAAACTGGTTCTGACCAAGCGGCTGGAGAAGATAACGATCAACGATCTCACTTCGGACTGCGGCATCAGCAGGATGGCCTTTTATTATCACTTTAAGGATATTTATGATCTGGTAGAGTGGCTCTGTGTGGAAGACGGAAAGAAGGCCTTGCAGGGGAAAAAGACTTACGAGACATGGCAGGAGGGCATGTGCCAGATCTTTGAGGCCGTTCTGGAAAATAGAGACTTTATCCTGAATGTGTACCGCAGCATCGGCAGGGAAAAAATAGAAAGCTATCTCTACAAATTTACATACAATATGATAAAGGAGGTGGTGGAGGAAAAGTGCCGCGGGATTGCGCTTGCGGCGGATCACAAGGCGTTTATCGCGGATTTTTATAAGTACGGTTTTGTGGGAATCATGCTGGACTGGATCAGTCACGGCATGAAGGCGGATTATGAGAAGATTGTGGAGAATATGGGCGTTATGCTGCACGGCAATATGGCCCGCGCCATTAAAAACTTTGAGAAAGCGGATATTGGCGGGTGATAAGGTTTACATAATCCTGAATGATGATGGCAATTTAGTTAACATAATGTTTTATGTAACGCTGTTTTCTAAACAAATAAGGCGAAATGATAAGTTTTTTATCATTTCGCTTTTTTTGTAAATTGGTAAAAACGGGAAGAATGGGTATGATAACTTTGGCAATCAAAAAGAAAACAGCGGCGGGAAGCCGAAAACCGCCGGAATCAGGAAAGGTGGAGCATACATGGCAAATAAGAAAAATATCGGACTCGGTGTGGCGGCTGTGGCGGCAGCAGGAGCGGGCGCGGCGCTGGCGGCAAAAACTTTGAAAAAGAGTGCGCATGTCGGGCTGGAGCCGGGACAGACGACGGATGACGGTCCGGAAGGGGAAAACACGGAAAAAGCTGCGGGTAAGAGCCGCCGGAAATATACGGAGCTGGATTACCGCAACACCGAGCTTGGACGGTATGATAAAAACAGCAAGGGCATTTATTACAGCAACGGCAACTATGAGGCGTTCGCAACGCCCAGGAAGCCGGAGGGGGTGGATGAGAAAAACGCCTACATTGTGGGCAGCGGTCTTGCTTCCCTGGCGGCGGCCTGCTTCCTGGTCCGTGACGGACAGATGCCCGGCAGCCATATCCATATTTTGGAGTCCATGGACATAGCGGGCGGCGCCTGCGACGGCATCAACGATCCAAACAGGGGTTATGTGATGCGTGGCGGCAGGGAGATGGAGAACCATTTCGAGTGTCTGTGGGATCTGTTCCGCAGCATTCCCTCCATCGAGACGCCGGGTGTGTCGGTGCTGGATGAGTACTACTGGCTGAATAAGGAGGACCCGAACTATTCCCTCTGCCGCGCCACCGTAAACCGGGGACAGGACGCCCACACGGACGGCAGATTTAACCTGAGCCAGAAGGGCTGTATGGAGATTATGAAGCTCTTTATGACAAAGGATGAGGATCTCTATGACAAGACCATTGAGGACGTGTTTGACGAGGAGGTGTTTGACTCCACCTTCTGGCTGTACTGGCGCACCATGTTTGCCTTTGAGAACTGGCACAGCGCACTGGAGATGAAGCTGTACTTCCAGCGGTTTATCCACCATATAGCGGGCCTGCCGGACTTTAGCGCCCTGAAATTCACCAAGTACAACCAGTATGAATCGCTGATCCTGCCCATGCAGAAGTATCTGGAGGCAGCGGGGGTTGACTTCCAGTTTAACACCGAAGTGACTAACGTGATCTTCGGATTTGAGGGGGATAAGAAGATTGCCAAGGCGATCGAGTGCAAGGTGAAAGGCGTGGAGAAAGGTATTATGTTAACCGAGAATGACCTTGTATTCGTGACCAACGGAAGCTGCACCGAGGGGACGATCTACGGAGACCAGAACCACGCGCCCAACGGAGACGCGGAGGTGCGCACAAGCGGCTGCTGGAGTCTCTGGAAAAATATTGCGAAGCAGGACCCGTCTTTCGGGCGGCCCGAGAAGTTCTGCTCCGATGTGTCCAAGACAAACTGGGAGTCCGCCACTGTCACCACGCTGGATGATAAGATCCTTCCCTATATTGAGGCCATCTGCAAACGCGATCCCAGAAGCGGCAGGGTAGTGACCGGCGGTATCGTGAGCTGTCAGGATTCCTCCTGGCTCTTAAGCTGGACCATCAACAGGCAGGGGCAGTTTAAGGAGCAGGATAAGGATAAGGTCTGCGTCTGGGTGTACGGCCTTTTCACGGACGTGGAGGGCGATTATGTGAAAAAGCCCATGAAGGACTGCACCGGCAAGGAGATCACGCAGGAGTGGCTTTACCACCTTGGCGTGCCCGTGGAACAGATCGAGGAGCTTGCAGAGAAGAGCGCGGTGTGCGTGCCGACCATGATGCCTTATATTACTGCCTTCTTTATGCCAAGAACAGCGGGCGACCGTCCCGACGTGATTCCCGACGGCTGCGTGAACTTTGCTTTCCTCGGACAGTTTGCCCAGACGCCGAGAGACACCGTGTTCACCACAGAGTATTCTGTCAGAACCGCCATGGAGGCCGTTTACGGACTGCTTGGCGTGGACAGGGGCGTGCCGGAGGTGTGGGGCAGCGTCTACGATATCAGGGAGCTGCTCTCCAGCACCGTGAAGCTGATGGACGGAAAGTCCCCGCTTGAAATCAATCTTGGACCGCTGAATCCCGTGAAGAAGCTGCTGCTTAAGCTGGTAAGGGGAACTGTGGCCGAGAAGGTGATGCGGGATCAGGGCGTTTTGAAGGAGTGGATGTAAAACTGTGATATAATAGTAGAGGTTTTGAAAAGAATGGAAAACAGGCGGCGTGGTCGTGTCGCCTGTTTTGCTTACATCGGTTATTTGCCATTTGGGAAAAGTGAAAAAGAACGGTTCAAAAATGGTTAAGATATTAGCCATAACTTGCATTTTTATGCAAAACAGGATAATATATTATCTATGAAAACAAATTATTCTTTCCTTTCGAAAACACCGGGAGAGATACAGGAGATGATCGCAGGGCGTTTACGCACGATCCGCAGAAGGCGGAAGATCTCACAGAAAAAGCTGAGCGAATTATCGGGAGTAAGCTTAGGCTCTGTGAAACGGTTTGAGCAAAGCGGCGAAATTTCCTTTCTCTCCCTTATTAAAATTGCATATGCGCTGGGACTGGACGTTGAGCTGGAGCATTTGTTTGAGGAGGCGCCGCCTTTGTCGATCGAGGAGATTATTCATGGACAGGATTAAACATTTGGATGTGTTCTACCATGAGAGGAAGGTAGGCACGCTGGCATTGTATCAAAGGCACCTGGCGGCTTTTGCCTACGAACAGGAGTGGATAGAAACCGGGTTTCCCATCAGCCCCTTTTCCCTGCCGTTGGAAAAAAGAGTATTTGTCCCGCGCATGGACCCTTTTGACGGTCTGTTTGGGGTGTTTGCGGACAGCTTGCCGGACGGGTGGGGACGGTTTCTGGTGGATAGGCTGATGTTAAAAAATCGGATTGAGCCTGCAACGGTCGGTACGCTGAACCGGCTTGCCATTGTGGGGGATTCCGGGATGGGTGCGCTTTCCTATCGACCGGCGATTCATTTGAATGAGGGCGTTTCTGCAGTAGAGCTGGATCAGATTGCGGGAGAGTGTGAGAAGTTACTGAGGACAGAATATGTAGAGGATTTGGATCAGCTGTTTCGGCTGGGCGGGTCTTCCGGGGGAGCGCGCCCCAAAATTCTGACGGAAATAGACGGGGAATCGTGGATTATCAAGTTTCCCTCTTACGACGATCCGAAGGATATCGGAAAACAGGAGTACGATTACTCGCTTTGCGCGAAGGCGTGCGGTATTGAAATGGCGGAGACCAGACTGTTTCCGTCGGGGAGATGCGCCGGTTACTTTGGCACGAAACGCTTTGACCGCAGGAAAAACGACGATGGGCGGGAGAACAGAGTCCATATGATATCAGTCAGCGCTGTGTTGGAGACATCCCATCGGATTCCTAATCTGGACTATCACCTTCTGATGAAACTGACGCTGGAGATTACGAAGGATTTCTCGGAAGTGCTGAGCATGTTCCGGCTTATGTGCTTTAACGTGTTTGCCCACAACAGGGATGACCATTCCAAGAATTTCTCCTATCTGTATGATGAGCAGAACGCCTGCTACAGACTTGCGCCTGCGTATGACCTTACTTACAGCAGCTCGTTGAACGGGGAACACGCGACCACCGTCAACGGAAACGGAGTGAACCCGGGTATGGAGGATATACTGGCGGTGGCTGATAAAATAGGAATCCGGGAGGCGCAGGCGGGGAAAATCGCACGCGGTATCAGGGACTGCGTCAATGACATGCTTGCGCCGTACCTGTTATAGGGTACTTTGTGTGATGATTTTAAGCATCGTGGCAATGTCCTCGGAAGCCATTGTCACTTTTGACTTTTCGATTAAGATGTTTCCCCCTGTCATTATGTATGACGGCATGACACGGATATCCTTATAATAGATTTCGCTGCTCCGCAATTTATAGGTGGAAACAGCGGGAATCACGTTTTTGCCGGTTGCTTTTTTGGCAATTATGTTAAAGGCTTTCTTTGCAACATCACCCATAAGCATAATAACCTTTACATTGGGAAATAGAAAAAGCTCCGCTTCCAAATAGGGCAGACTGTTTTCGATGCTGCTCTTGTCAATGGTATAGTCTGCTTTTGGTGTTTTTACGGCGTTTGTGATATAGATTCCTTTTTGTAATATGTCCTGTATGGAAGTAACCTCTGCTCCTGCCTTCTGGAAAAGAGGAATCGTTGTCTTCAGATAATCAGCGTCGGCGGCTCCGTAAAAATCCTGTAAGGGGTCAGCAGGGACGACTTCATTGATCATAATTGCCCTGACCGTGAGTGGGTCAATTTCGATATTGTTCAGGCAGATGCCGTCAGCAATACCTAAATTCATTTCAAGTTCTTTTTTGATATTCATATTTGGATGCTCCTTTTTTGTTCCCGATTTGATAATAGAATAACACAAAAAAGATGACATCCTGTGTCAACTTTTTGGCATTTATCTTTATTTTGGGTTTATCTTGGGTGATATAGCACAGCACGACAAACGCATGAGTAAATAAATTGTAAAC
>CAMWJF010000064.1 GCA_947174505.1 uncultured Lachnospiraceae bacterium | reverse complement strand
TGGACAGTCTGGACGGCCGCATGGACGGCTTAGACAGCCGCATGGACAGTCTGGATGGCCGCATGGACGGCTTAGACAGCCGCATGGACAGTCTGGACGGCCGTATGGACAACTTGGACAGCCGCATGGACGGTCTGGACAGCCGCATGGATGGCTTGGACAGCCGCATGGACAGCTTGGACAGCCGTATGGATGGTCTGGACAGCCGCATGGACGGCTTAGACAGCCGCATGGACAGTCTGGACAGCCGCATGGACGGCTTGGACAGCCGTATGGACAGCTTGGACAGCCGCATGGACGGCTTGGACAGCCGTATGGATGGTCTGGACAGCCGTATGGACGGTCTGGACAGCCGCATGGATGGCTTGGACAGCCGCATGGACAGCTTGGACAGCCGCATGGACGGTCTGGACAGCCGTGTAGACGGTCTGGACAGCCGTATGGACGGCTTAGATAACCGCATAGACGGTCTTGATACTCGTATGGATAAGATTGACAGCCGTTTGGAAAAGATGGAATCCAATATGGATATGGAATTCAAGGCAGTGAGGACAGAGATTGATTTTGTATATAAGAATATGAAGCAAGATTTTCATGTTTTGAATGACAGGATTGACCGTATCCTGGTTGTAAAGAATACGGAAGGCTATGAGAAGATGAGAGTGCAGGTTGATCTATTGACCCGAGAATATCATATGTTGAAAGAAAAGATTGGATAGTTATGAAAAAACTGGGAAGAAATGATGCCTGCTGGTGCGGCAGCGGCAAAAAATACAAAGCTTGTCATATGGCGATGGATGAGAAAATTGAAAGCTACGAGCTGCAGGGGCACATTGTCCCGAGACATGATATCTTAAAGACCCCTGAGCAGCTTCAGGGCATCCGGGAAAGCAGTAAGCTGAATATCGCCATTCTGGACGAGATTGAGCGGCAGATTCATATTGGTATGAGCACCGAGGAGATTGATAAGACTGTCCGGGATATGACGAAGGAAATGGGCGGTATTGCCGCGCCTTTGGGCTATGACGGGTTTCCGAAGAGCGTCTGCACCTCCATCAACGAGGTGGTGTGCCACGGCATTCCTGATGAGAACCGTCTGCTTAAGGATGGTGATATCGTAAACGTGGACGTATCCACCATATACAAAGGGTACTTTTCGGACTCCTCGCGCATGTTTATGCTGGGTAATGTGCCGGAGGAAACGCGCAGGCTCGTGCGGGTGGCAAGGGAATGCATTGATGTGGGGCTGGAGCAGGTGAAGCCATGGAGCTTTTTGGGGGATATGGCGCAGGCCATTAATGATTATGCGAAGCAGAACGGCTATTCCGTTGTAAGGGAGATCGGGGGACACGGCATCGGGCTGGAGTTTCACGAGGAACCGTTTGTCAGTTATGTGACCCGCAAGGGTACGGAGATGCTGATGGTGCCGGGAATGGTCTTCACCATTGAACCGATGGTAAATATGGGGAAGGCGGATATTTACATTGACGACGAGGACGGCTGGACAGTCTATACTGACGATGGTAAGCCCTCAGCTCAGTGGGAAGTGACGGTTGCGGTGACGGAGGACGGTTACGAGATTCTGACATACTAGGGGTAGTTTGGAGGTCGTGGTGTTCTAAGCTGATTATAGTGACTTCAGTGTCGGTTCTATGAAATTTACAGCGAACATATAGGATGAAATTTCGTTTGGAGTGGTAAAAGCCCGAATGCATCGGTATCACAGGTGCATCTGGGCTTTTTTGCGTTCGAAATCTTGTGCATTATTCCCATATTGCAAACTGACCACGCATCTGGTATGGTAATCATACAATCTTTGAAAGATTAAAGTATACTTTATTCCGTGCATTTTTATATTCTATAGTTGTACGGGTCTATGGTGAATCGCCACGGCATTCCAAGAGGAAAAGATTGAAATAAAGTTCGAACTGATTTACTTGACTGAAATAGTAGCACGTTGATAAGAGGCGGATTGGAAAGTTCCATTAGTTGTCCGGCTCGCGGACAGCATGTCTGCAGTAAGAAATGGAAAAAGGAGGCAAAAGAAAGAATATGCGCGAGTTTATGACAAAAGTGTCAGATTATTTTAATGAATGGAGAGAAGATCCTGAACGGGAGGAAGGACAGTTTCCAAGGGCTTTTATTGCTATAATCGGTATTGTGGCCGCAGCAGCTGTCGTATTGCTTCTTTGGTGGGGACACAGTGTGCAGGAAAGAAAACAGGAAGAGGCGGCGAAAAAGACGCGGGAGCTACAGGAGGCGCAGGCTATGCAGGATGAGCAGGATGCGCTCGCTTTACAGGAAGCGCAGGGGCTTGTGGCGACCACCTACGAGGAAAGGATGCGGGAATACATGTCCCTGGATTCCGGAGAGGAATTGCGGCAGGAGTACCTTACGAATACAAATGAACTGGCGGAAAAGATCAGAGAATTACAGAGTGTTCTGGAGCAGGTACAGAAGGAAGTCAGCGAGATTGTCCGGGAATACAGGGAAAGTGGAGCATCCTCCGAAAAGGTGACAGAAAAACTTACGGTTCTGGAGAAGGAGACACGGATTGTGGCAGAGAGCGTTAAGACGCTGGAGACAAGGCTGGAGAGTCTGTCGGATGCGGTTCAGAGAATCGAAAGGGAGAAAATACCCGTGATTCAGGAACAGATTAGTGATCTTAAAGTGGAACTGGGGCAGATCCGTACAGATATGTCGGGCGTCCTTGCAACCATAAAAGAGCTCCGGAAGGAAGACGAAAAACTTTGGAATAAACTTTCAAAAGTGGAGGAGAGCCTTAAGACGAAAGTGAGCGAAAACCTGAATGAGCTGGATGAGCGTCTGGATGACTTGGGAAAGGATATGGAGACGCTGGAAAAGGAACTCAGGAAAGCGCTGGAAGAGGTGCAGAAAAAGAATGAAGAACTGCAGAAACAGGGCGGTGAGCTGGAAAAAAAGAGTGAAGAACTGAGGAAGCAGGGTGAGGAGCTGCAGAAACGGGGCGATGAACTGGAGAAAAAGAATGAGGAGCTGAGGAAGCAGGGCGAGGAAACACAGAAAAGGAATGATGAGACGCATAAGGAACTGGATGAAAAAATGAATAAAAAGCTGGACGAAAAACTGGAATCGCTCTCGTCAGAATCGCTCTTCTACCGTTATGAGAAAAGCACGAATACGCTTTATCTGATGCCGAACGCAGAAAAATCCGGTAGGTAAAGGAGGGGCAGCATGTATAAGGGAAAAAGGATGGTGACGGCACTGCTGGCATTGATTCTCGGATTGTACGTGGCTTCGCCAGCGGTACGGGCACAGGAGCCGGTGGTGAAGCCACAGGCAGAGGAGCAGGTGGCGCAGCTTAGGAAAGCGGGACAAAGACAGGCTGAAGTACGCACTGGAATGATTTCGCAGGGCAGTCTGGTTTATAAGGAGAAAGAGCGTGGCGCACAGATATACGCAGCAGATTTTCTCATTCTGAAAGAAAAGCTGGACACAATTCCCGATACGTTATTTGAGCCTGCCTGCTATACGCATGCTCATCAGTGGGAGTACCGTGATGTGAGTGGGAAAACCCACACCAGACATTGCGAAGCCTGTGGAGACGGGTTTGATCTGGTGAGAGCCCATAAGGCTGAGCGGAGGGAAGAATGCGTTTTTTCGCACGACGGAACAGAGTATTTCGGAATACGCTATACATGTGTCTGCGGATACCAATGGGAACAGGAAAAGGCGCATACGCTGTTTTTTGAGACAGTGGGAGAAGAAGGCCACAGAAGCAGATGCCGTCTGGACGGTACGAAATTCTGTCCGGGATACGAGCCTTTTTGGGAGGAGCACTACGCATATTATTATGAACCTTGCGAGGATGGCCGTCACCATGAAAAAATCTGCATGGACTGCGGATACCGCGGTGAGGAAGAATGCTTTTTCAGCCTGCCTGACGTGGATGATGAAGGCGAAAGCAGCAGCGGTGGACGGTGCTGGTGCGGTAATATTGAAAAACCGGACGTAGAAATTGGTGACGAAAATACTGATACAGAAACCGATGAAGAAAATATGGAAACTATGCCCGGAGAAGAAAAGCCGGGTGAAGAATCCGGGGAAGAAAATACGGACGCAGAGTCCGGGGAGGAGAACACAGACACCTCAGCAGGGGATGAAGAGGTGGAAACGGAACCCGAAGCGGAAAATGTAGACGAAAAACCGGAAGAAGGTAAGGCAGAAGAAATGATGGACGGGAGTCCGAATATGGAATCGGAAGAGAGTCGGCCGAATGCAGAAGCAGGACTGGCAGACAGAGCAGGGAGGTAAGCATGAAGAAAAAAATTTTATTAATAATGGCGGTGTTAACTATGACAGTCAGCACATGTATGGTAGCGATAGCGGCGGAAAATCCATCCTCCGCAAGGGCAGGGATTCGCTCTGAGGGTGTGATCCGCTACTCAGGCGGGGAGCGCGACGTAGTGATTGATGCGGCGGATTTTTATACGCTGGCGGATCAGCTGGATTTATTCAAGGTACGGGCGGTTAAGCAGTTGGGAGTTATGAGGACATATTTGACCCATTCTGGCGGGGGCGTAGCTATGACAAGCGCGGACGGTATATACGCAGTTCACAAAAAACCGCGGGCCGGGGAAGAGGCGGATCCGCTTTCGCTGGATTTTGCAACCATTCTGGAGGGGATTGCCGTAAGCCAGAGCATACCTTCGGAGCCGGAGGCTTTCGGGTTTCCAACCGGGACAAAACTTTATAAAAAAGCGGACGGGACGCTCAGCACGAGTGATGCAGACGGAGCGGAGCCGATCAGTATCCAGCCTGCGGCAGCGGGAAATCTGTCCGCAGGAACAGCAGCCTGGGTCAATGGGGAACTTCTGCTGGGAACCGGCGGGGATATGTCGGAGATGCTGAAAGAAATATCCAATAGTATGGGGAGCATTGACAGTGCAACCGGACACTCCATTTCTTCCGAATACACGCTGCCAGAGGATGTGCCTTTAGCAATCGCTTATGTTTCCACCGATACCCATACAAAGAGCGGACCGTCTACAGCGAAGGATCCAACATTTACAGTAAACGGCGGAGGAAAATATATTGAGCTGATTAAAAAGGGATACAGTAAAGGCGGATACGATGTGAGAATACGAGTTTATCTGATAAGAAATTTGCCTGCGGGTACAGTGATAAAGGGAAGTAACGGTCTGCTCTTTTACTAAACATCCGTACAGACAGTGTTGTGCTGCCGTATAAAGAACAGTAGTTGATGCAACGGAAAAATCCCGCGGGAATTGACAATCACGCACCTTTACGATAGACTTTATCAATAGAAGGAATTTGGAAAGGAAGCGTGTTATGAACAAGGGAAAATATTATATTACGACGGCGATTGCCTACACCTCCGGCACTCCCCATATCGGCAACAGCTATGAAATTGTGCTGGCGGACAGCATCGCCCGTTTTAAGAGAAAAGACGGCTATGACGTATTTTTCCAGACAGGTACGGACGAGCACGGACAGAAGATTGAGTTAAAGGCACAGGAGACGGGCGTTACGCCGAAAGCCTATGTAGATAAGGTGGCGGGAGAAATCCGGCGGATCTGTGATTCGCTGGATACCTCCTATGATAAATTTATCCGCACCACCGATGATTTTCATGAGAAACAGGTGCAGAAGATTTTTAAGAAGCTTTACGAGCAGGGGGATATTTATAAGGGCTCTTATGAGGGTCTTTACTGCACCCCCTGCGAGTCCTTCTGGACGGAGTCCCAGCTTGTGGACGGGAAATGTCCCGACTGCGGCAGGGAGGTAAAACCCGCCAAGGAGGAAGCGTACTTCTTTAAAATGAGCAAGTATGCGGACAAGCTGATTGCGCACATCAACGCGCACCCTGAGTTTATCCAGCCCGTGTCCCGCAAGAACGAAATGATGAATAATTTCCTCCTGCCGGGCTTACAGGATCTGTGTGTGTCCAGAACCTCCTTTAAATGGGGGATTCCCGTGGATTTTGACGACAGGCATGTAGTCTATGTGTGGCTGGATGCGCTGACCAATTATATTACCGGAATCGGCTATGATGCGGAGGGCGCAGGCACCGACCAGTATAAGAAGCTGTGGCCTGCGGATCTGCATCTGATCGGCAAGGATATTATCCGCTTCCATACGATTTACTGGCCGATCTTCCTGATGGCGCTGGGGGAGCCGCTGCCGAAGCAGGTATTCGGGCATCCCTGGCTTTTGCAGGGAGACGGCAAGATGAGTAAATCCAAAGGGAATGTGATTTACGCGGACGATTTAATCCGCTTTTTCGGGGTGGATGCGGTGCGCTATTTTGTACTGCACGAGATGCCTTTTGAGAATGACGGCGTGATCACATGGGATCTGATGGTGGAGCGCATGAATTCCGATCTGGCGAATACGCTGGGGAATCTGGTAAACCGCACCATTTCCATGAGCAATAAATATTTTGGTGGTGTGGTTGAGAACAGAAAAACGGGCGTGGACGCCGGTGCGGAGGATGTGGATGCAGACCTGTTTGGCGTACTGACGGACACCTACAGCCGTGTCGTTAAGAAGATGGACGAGCTGCGGGTGGCGGACGCGATCACGGAAATTTTTGCGCTCTTTAAGCGGAGCAACAAATATATTGATGAGACGATGCCCTGGGCGCTTGCGAAGGATGAAACCCAAAAGGACAGACTGGCGACGGTGCTCTATAATCTTTCCAACGCGATTATGGTGGGCGCTTCTCTTCTGGAACCTTATATGCCGGAGACCGCGAAGCGGATTTCTGAGCAGATGAATGCGCCGCTGGCGGCTTTTGAAGTGCTGGAGAAATGCGCGGCTGACCATGACACAGCCACGGCGTCCACGCTTTACCCCTCCGGGACACAGGTGACACAGACACCGGAGATTCTCTTCGCAAGGCAGGATATTGCAGAGGTGATGGAGAAGGTAGAAGCTATGTTTGAAGAGAGAAGGCAGGCGGCGGGTGTGTCCGGGGATGCAGAGAATGAGGGTGCGTCCGGGGATACAGACAACAATCCGGGAAGGGATGAAAAATTTGTGGAACTTGAGCCGAAGGCGGAAATCACCTACGATGATTTTGATAAATGCCAGTTTCAGGTGGGACTGGTTCTCTCCTGCGAGGAAGTGTCAAAGTCCAAAAAGCTATTGAAATTTGAAATACAGGTGGGCGGCGGCACAAGGCAGATTCTCTCGGGAATCAAACAGTATTATAAGCCGGAGGAGCTGGTCGGAAAGCGTGTTATGGTGCTTGTAAACCTGAAGCCCCGGGAGATTGCGGGACAGTTATCCGAAGGAATGATTCTGAGTGCGGCGGATGAGGACGGAAATCTGGCCGTTATGACGCCGGAGCGGTTTGTGCCGGCAGGCGCGGAGATCTGCTAAGCATTATTAAATCCCATGGAGCTGCAAACCTGGATTCGCAGCCGGAAAAAAGTATTCCTTCGGAAAACTTTGAAATGCCCGGCGCGTGCTTTCGAAAAAAACGCTCCGGCATGGAGGAAAAAATGATAGAAAAAGAGGAATTTTACTTTGGATCGCGGGATGGCGAACATAAACTTCATGCAGTTAAGTGGCTCCCGGAGACAGAGAAGCCGGTGTGGATATTACAGATCATACATGGTATGACGGAGCACATCGGCCGTTACGAGGAATTTGCACGTTTTATGGCCGGAAAGGGAGCCGTGGTGGTGGGCGACGACCATCTGGGACACGGGCTGTCCGTGAAAGAGGGGGAACTGCGGGGGTATTTCTGCAAGGAGGATGCCGCCACCGTGCTTGTGCGGGACGAGCACAGACTGAAAAAGATTATGCAGAAGCAGTATCCCGGCATTCCCTATATAATTCTGGGGCACAGTATGGGTTCCTTTATCCTGCGTAATTACCTGATACGTTACGGGAACGGTATTGACGGGGCTGTTATTATGGGAACCGGCATGCAGCCGAAGCATGCGGTGCGTCTTGGCTGGCTGCAGGCGTCCTTTCTGAGTGCGGTACTTGGCTCCAAATATGTATGCAGGGGCATGGACAAAGCGCTCTTTGGCGTATATAATCTGAAATTTCAGGCCGGGCCAGAGGATTCCGGCCACTGGGTCAGCGTTAATCCGGAAAATGTAAAAGCCTTTCAGTCGGATCCACTGTGCGATTTCGTTTTTACAGCCAATGGGTTTCAGACGCTGATGCGCCTGATTCTAAACCTTTACGATGAAAAAAGACTTGCGCAGATGCCCAAAGACCTCCCTGTTCTGTTCGTATCGGGACAGGAAGACCCGGTGGGTGACTTCGGCAAAAGTGTAGAGAAGGTGTTCCATTCCTTTGAGGCGCTTGGGATGGAGCATGTGCAGTTAAAACTTTATCCCGGTGACAGGCATGAAATATTAAACGAGGCCGACAGACAGGATGTCTACGGAGACATTTACCGTTTTATATTACAGAACGTCACCTGAACAGGGAGTGGAGACGGAAAGAAAGCCTCACAACCTTTATAAAAGGATCAAACGAACATGCGGGCATGAACGCCTGACCCATGGAGACAAATATGAAAAAATTTATGAGTGTGCTGTGCCTGTTTGCCATTTTATGCGTGGCCGGCCTTGTCCTTACACAACTGCGCGACGGTGAAAAGCCTGCCATGGAGAATATCGGCCCCGGCGCGGAGGAGCTTGTGGATCAGGTGAAGGACATGTATGAAGAATATGGGTCCGCAGCGGTGGCACAGGCGGATGAGAAGCTGAGCGACGTTGTGGAGCGGGCGGATGAGAAGCTGGGTGACGTCGTTGAACAGGCTGACGAAGCCATAGGTGAAGCGGTGGAAAGCGCTGTGGAAGGCGCGAAGGAAGGATTTTTGGAAAGTATTAAGGAAAGCATAAATCATTTCTTTCAAGACCTGACTTCCTGAAAATTAGAAATCATAAAAGGGACGGATAACCGCTGATGCCGGGATGGCAAGGCGGTTTTTTGTATATACTCTATATTATATTATTATGGAAAGGTGGAGATAAAAATATGAAGATTGCTTTTTTCAGCACGAAACCCTATGACAGAATCTGGTTTGAGCCTATGGGAAAGGACTATGGATTTGAGATTCGCTTTTATGAAGTGCCCTTTCACGAGGAAACCGTCTCTCTTGCAAAAGGCTTTGACGCGGTCTGTATTTTTGTGAATGATTATGTGAATGCTGAGATGATTAAGCAGCTTTATGACATGCATGTAAAGGCGATTCTTCTGCGGAGCGCAGGATTCAATCATGTGGATGTGAAGGCGGCCGAAGATAAAATTCAGATCCTGCGGGTGCCAAGCTATTCCCCGGAGGCGGTGGCAGAATTTGCTATGACCATGCTTCTGACGGTGAACCGTTATACGCACAAAGCATATAACAGGACGAGAGAATTTAACATGAGCCTGCATGGGCTCATGGGAGTGGATTTTTTCCGCAAGACAGCCGGAATTGTGGGAACGGGTAAGATTGGCCAGGCAATGATCCGTATCTGCAACGGATTCGGAATGGAAGTTCTGGCTTACGATCCCTTTCCAAACAAAGAGCTGGACGTGGAGTATGTGTCGGTGCAGGAGCTGATGGAACGCTCTAACGTGATTTCCCTGCACTGTCCGCTGACCTCTGAGACAAGGCATCTGGTCAACGCGGACACGATTGCGAAAATGAAAGACGGCGTGTATCTGGTCAATACCTCCCGCGGTGCGCTGATTGACACGGATGCACTGATTGACGGGCTTGTGGCAGGCAAATTCGGCGGCGTGGGGCTGGACGTTTACGAGGAAGAAGAAGGCATTTTCTATGAGGACAAGTCGAATGAGATTATGCGGGACGAAAATCTGGCCAGACTTATGACTTTTCCGAATGTGCTGATTACTTCGCATATGGGATTTTTTACAAAGGAGGCTATGCAGGCCATTGCCAAGGTGACATTGGAGAATGCTTATGCGCTGGAAAATGGGCTTCCTTTGGTTAACAGGGTGGGGAGTGAGGCGGTAAAATAGCATATGATTTCCGTATTCTGATGTACTGCAAAACGGGTGCAGCTTATCACTGCGTGAGACTCGGTACTTCTTAGCGAAGCAGCTTATGCTGCTAAGCTTTAGAAGTACTTCTCACACTGGCTCCCTCATGCCGCAGACTTCCAAACCGGGAGAGGATTCAGTTTTCCCCATTCCTTAAAAACCTGATATACCGCAGCAGATCACGCCGGTCTTTAGGGTTCAGCTTCTGGATATCATAGACTACGTCATGCATGGTAATATCACCCAGGTATTTTACGTTTAAGTTGGTGTTGCCAAGATATCCGGTGTTTGCACCTAACAGATAATCGGTGCTTACTTTATAATATTCAGAAAGCTTCGTTACCGCCCAGATCGGGATTTCGCGGTGGCCGTTTTCATAATTGGAATATGTTTGTTGAGACACGCCAAGATATTCTGCAATTACCTTTTGCTTAATATCTCTGTCTTCCCGTAAGTCCCTGATTATCATCCGCAGCTCTTTCATTTTTAACCAAACTCCCTTCTTAATAAATAATCCCATCTCGCTGTTGTTTTAAATGATATCACACAACATAAGGTTGTAGACTGTGAACTGCAAAAAGAAGACAATAACATTGCTCTACAACAAATAATTGTATCACATTTCGGGAGGAATATGTAAATTAAATTATTTTTTGCTATAATTATAATGACAGAAAGGATGTAACGCTACAATGCAATCTATATTTTCAACGAAAAAAAGTAAGGCTGAAAATAACTTCTTCGGCGATTTTGACAGAAAGCGGTACAAGCCTGTGATTAAATGCAGTATCTGTACAGGAGAACGGGTGGCCGGATTTAAAAATCTGGCCACCGGAAAGTTCGAGGAAGTTATGCTGGTCAGAAATGAGAAAGAACTCGATTTATTTAAAAAGCAATATGGAATCAGAGATGAAATTGGGAAGGAATACTGAGCTTCTTCTTATCACCTACGCTGATTTCTTTTCCAATCTGTACCTCAATTACCTGTAATGCCGTGTCGGCAATTATGGTGTGAGGCGTTCCCGCTTTCATGGCAACCACGTCTCCGACGGTGACCGTTTTCTCCACACCGTCTATAATGGTGCGTCCCTTTCCTTCAATTACCGTCCAGACTTCGTCGCGCCGTTCGTGGCTGTGATAGTTCATTTTGTGCCCGGCATTCAAGGTTACCTTGATGGTCATGCTGCCGTCCTCAATATCAATGACGCGAAAACTGCCCCAAGATTTTTCGGCAAACATAATCTGCTGGTCAATCTCGTCAACATAGGGCTTGATATAGCTCGACTGTGTTTTGTCCGAGACGAGGATTCCCTCGGGACTTGCGGAGACTACGATATCTTTGAGTCCCATACAGAGGACAGGTACATCCAGTTCATTTACTACATGCACGTTAGCGCAGGCTTCGTTCATAATCGCCTTGCCGATGGAGGGGTTTTCCATGGCCTCTGTCAATGTATTCCATGTTCCCATATCCTTCCACATGCCGCCGAAGCGCATAACTTCAATCTGCGCTTCGTGTTCCACAACTGCATAGTCAAAACTGATTTTCGCAAGCGTGTCATACTTTTCATAGAGATCCCGGTAATCTCGGAAATCGAGCAGTTCATGGGCGCGTGAAAGTACATATCCCAGGCGGAAAGCAAATACGCCTCCGTTCCAGAGTGCGCCTTTGGCAATATAGGATTTAGCAGTATCCTCGTCGGGCTTTTCCCTAAAAACGGAAACCCGGCTGATGCTTCGGCTGTCTTCCGGTATGATATAACCGTATTTCGCGCTGGGGTAAGTAGGCTCTATGCCCATAAGAACCAGATTGGCATTGCTTACTGCTGCTTGTGCACCAAGGTTTTTCAGCGCCTCAAAATAATCCTGCTCCACATAGGGGTCTACAGGACAGACAACAACAGACTCATCTTCTGAGATATCCCGCACGTCATGGAGATAGGCTGCCGCCAGCGCAATCGCCGGAAATGTGTCCTTTCTGCAAGGCTCCACACTTATGCCGACGTCCATACCAAGCTGGTTGTGAATTGCAGATACCTGGGATTTTGAGGTGGCGATCGTAACGGTGGCGGAAGGATCTACAGAGAGAATCTGGCGGTAGACCCGCTGTACCATGGATTCGTAACCGCCTGAGGCAGTCCTGAAAATTTTGATGAACTGCTTGGAGCGCGTATCATTTGAGAGGGGCCACAGACGTTTGCCGGAGCCGCCGGATAGAAGGACTATGTTCATGGGAACCTCCTTTACTTTTACTGAAAACAGTATAGCACAGATGGGGGCTTTACGGAAGGAATCTTTATAGAACAGTCTGTAACGGAGAAAAAGAACAAAAGTTCGATTTCCCTCTATACTTTTAAAATTTTTTCTGCTATAGTATATATACGTGATGGCAATGGGCAGTGCGGAATCGGGCTGTACTGCTTTGAAACGCGCAGACAGAGGAATCAATTATGGATCATTTTAAATTAGTTTCAGAATACGCCCCTACCGGCGACCAGCCAGCGGCTATCGAAGCTTTGGTGGAGGGATTTAAAAAAGGGAATCAGTTTCAGACACTTCTGGGGGTAACAGGCTCCGGGAAGACATTTACCATGGCGAATATCATTCAGGCGCTGAACAAGCCGACGCTGGTGATCGCGCATAACAAGACGCTGGCGGGGCAGCTTTACGGCGAGTTCAAGGAGTTTTTCCCAGAGAACGCGGTAGAGTATTTTGTGTCCTATTATGACTATTACCAGCCGGAGGCCTATGTGCCCTCCACGGACACCTACATTGCGAAGGACTCCTCCATCAATGACGAGATCGATAAGCTGCGGCTTTCCGCGACGGCCTCGCTGACGGAGCGGCGGGATGTGGTGGTGATTGCCAGCGTTTCCTGTATTTACGGTCTGGGAAGCCCCGAGGAATACGCGGGCATGAGTATGTCCCTGCGCCCCGGCATGGCGAAGGACCGGGATGAGGTGATCCGAGGGCTGATTGAAATGCAGTACGACCGAAACGATATGGATTTAGACCGGTGCTGTTTCCGGGTGCGGGGGGATGTGCTGGAGATCTGCCCTGCCCAGGGCGGCGAGTATCTGATCCGCGTAGAGTTTTTCGGGGATGAGATTGACCGAATTGCGGAGACGGATCCGCTGACGGGACAGGTACATGCGGTTTTGGAGCATGTAATGATTTTTCCGGCATCCCACTATGTAGTGCCGCAGGAGAAGATCAATGCCGCCTGCAAGGTGATCGAACAGGAGCTGGATGACAGGGTGAAATACTTTAAGGGAGAGGACATGCTCCTGGAGGCCCAGCGCATTTCGGAGCGGACGAACTTTGACGTGGAAATGCTTCGGGAGACGGGCTTCTGTGCCGGAATTGAGAATTACTCGCGGCACCTGAACGGCATGGCGGAGGGGGAGCCTCCCTTTACGCTGCTTGATTATTTCAAGGATGATTTCCTGATTATTATAGATGAATCCCATATGACGATTCCGCAGATCCGCGGAATGTTTGCAGGGGACAGATCCCGCAAAAACACGCTGGTGGACTACGGCTTCCGGCTGCCCTCCGCGTTGGACAACAGACCGCTCTGCTTTGAAGAATTTGAGAGTCATATCGACCAGATGCTATTTGTTTCGGCGACGCCTTCGGACTACGAGGCGGCGCATGAGCTGTTCCGCACGGAGCAGATCATACGTCCCACAGGCCTGCTTGACCCGGAGGTGGATGTGCGTCCGGTGGAGGGGCAGATCGACGACCTGGTTTCGGAGATCAACGCGGTAGTTGCGGACAAGGGAAAGGTGCTGGTAACGACGCTTACCAAGCGGATGGCGGAGGACCTGACGGCCTACATGAACGATGTGGGCATCCGGGTCAAGTATCTGCATTCCGATATCGACACGCTGGAGCGGGCAGAAATTATCCGCGATATGCGTCTTGACGTTTTTGATGTGCTGGTAGGCATTAACCTGTTACGGGAAGGACTTGACATACCTGAAATCCAGCTCGTGGCTATACTGGATGCGGACAAGGAAGGATTCCTGCGCTCCGCCACCTCCCTGATCCAGACCATAGGAAGGGCGGCCAGGAATGCCAGGGGACATGTGGTCATGTATGCGGACGATATGACGGATTCCATGAACGTGGCAATTACAGAGACGAACCGCCGCCGCAAGATTCAGGAGGCGTACAATGAGGAGCACGGTATTACACCACAGACGATTCAGAAGGCTGTGCGTGACCTGATCAGTATTTCTAAGACCATTGCGAAGGAAGAACAGCGGTTTGAGAAAGACCCGGAGTCCATGAGCAGGGAAGAACTGGAAAAGCTGGTCAGGGAAGTGGAGAAGCAGATGAAGAAGGCCGCTGCGGATCTAAACTTCGAGGCTGCCGCAGAACTGCGTGACCGGATGGTGGAGCTGAAAACAAGGCTGCGGGATTTTGATAAGTGATGAAGGACTCCTTAAAAATATATTCGACTGATATATGGCACAATGAACATGATAAAAGCCGTTGGGAAATCCGGCTTTTGCGCCGGGGCAAAAGTAAAAGCATAAAGATAAGGTGAGAGGTATAATGACATGTCAGAGACAATAAAGATGCGCCCCCGGGATTACATTAAAATCCGGGGTGCAAACGAACATAATTTGAAAGGAATCGATTTAGACATTCCCCGCAATGAGTTTGTGGTGCTCACGGGACTGTCGGGTTCGGGGAAGTCTTCCCTTGCTTTTGACACAATTTACGCGGAGGGACAGCGGCGTTACATGGAATCCCTTTCCTCTTACGCAAGACAGTTTTTGGGGCAAATGGAAAAGCCCGATGTGGAACGGATTGAGGGACTTTCCCCAGCTATTTCCATCGACCAGAAATCTACGAACAGGAATCCGCGTTCCACAGTCGGCACGGTGACGGAAATTTACGACTATTTTCGTCTGCTCTATGCCCGCATTGGCATTCCGCATTGTCCGAGCTGCGGTAAGGAAATAAAGAAGCAGACGGTTGATCAGATTGTGGATCAGGTGATGGCGCTGCCCGAGGGAACTAAAATTCAGCTGCTTGCGCCGGTTGTGCGGGGTAGAAAGGGGCAGCACGAGAAGATTTTTGACCGGGCACGCCGGAGCGGCTATGTGAGGGTGCGGGTGGATGGCAGCCTCTATGACCTGAGCGAGGAGTCTGACGATTTTAAACTGGATAAAAATATCAAACATAATATAGAGATAGTGGTGGACCGTCTTGTGGTTAAGGCGGGAATTGAACGCCGTCTGACGGACTCTGTGGAGAATGTCTTTGCGCTGGCGGAAGGACTGATGACGCTTGACGTGATAGACGGGGAGCCGATCCAGTTCAGTCAGAGCTTTGCCTGTCCAGACTGTGGGATCAGCATCAGTGAGATCGAGCCGAGAAGCTTTTCCTTTAACAATCCTTTTGGGGCATGTCCGGGCTGCTTTGGCCTGGGTTATAAGATGGAGTTCGATGCCGGTCTGATCATACCGGATAAAAGTGTCAGTCTGGAAGACGGGGCGATTACTGTTCTGGGATGGCAGTCCAGCGGCGATAAGGGCAGCTTTACCAACGCGGTTTTACAGGCTCTTGCCAAAAAGTTTAAGTTCAGCCTGCAAACGCCCTTTGGAGAGCTTCCTGAGGAGATACAGGATATGATCATCCACGGTACAACCAAGTCTGTGGATGTGCACTATGAGGGGCAGCGGGGAAGCGGCGTGTACCCGGTGGTCTTTGAAGGTGTGATAAGAAATGTGGAGCGGAGATACCGGGAGACAAATTCTGAGTGGAGTAAGCAGGAGTACGAAAGCTTCATGCGTATTACGCCCTGCAAAGAGTGTAAGGGCATGCGTTTGAAGAAAGAGTCCCTGGCGGTGACAGTGTGTGATAAGAATATCTTTGAAATCACTTCTATGTCTGTCGCTAAGCTACATGCATTTATCGGAGACATGCGGCTGACGCCCCAGCAGGAGCTGATCGGGAAACGCGTCTTAAAGGAAATCCGTGCCAGAGTGGGGTTTCTGGTGGAAGTGGGTTTGGAGTATCTGTCTCTGGCGAGGGCAACGAGTTCTCTCTCCGGCGGAGAAGCTCAAAGAATCCGTCTGGCAACCCAGATTGGATCAGGGCTGGTGGGTGTCTGCTACATCCTTGATGAGCCGAGCATCGGCCTGCACCAGCGGGATAATGACAAGCTGATTGCGGCGCTTAAAAATCTGCGGGATATGGGTAACACGCTCCTCGTGGTGGAGCACGATGAGGATACTATGCTGGCGGCGGATCATATCGTTGATATCGGGCCGGGTGCGGGCAGCCGTGGCGGCGAGGTGGTAGCGCAGGGTACTGCGGAGGAGATCATGCAGGTGGAGGAGTCCGTCACAGGACAGTACCTTAGCGGGAAGCTACAGATTCCGATACCGAAAATGCGCAGGAAACCTGCAGGCTGGCTTACTGTCAAAGGCGCGGAGGAGAACAATTTAAGGAAAATAGACGTGAAGTTTCCTACGGGAATTCTGACCTGTGTTACGGGTGTGTCAGGTTCGGGAAAAAGTTCCCTTGTCAATGAGATTCTTTACAAGCATCTGGCCAGGGACTTAAACCGTGCGCGCTGTATTCCCGGAAGACATAAGGAAATTTTGGGAATAGAGCAGCTCGATAAAGTGATAAATATCGATCAGTCCCCCATCGGCAGGACGCCACGGTCCAATCCGGCTACCTATACGGGTGTTTTCGACCAGATCAGGGATCTGTTTGCAGGCACCCCGGACGCGAAAGCCAGAGGATATAAGAAAGGACGGTTCAGCTTTAATGTGAAGGGCGGCCGTTGTGAAGCCTGCGGCGGCGACGGCATCATTAAAATAGAAATGCATTTTCTGCCCGACGTCTATGTGCCCTGTGAAGTCTGCGGCGGCAAGCGTTATAACCGGGAAACCTTGGAAGTGAAGTACAAGGGGAAAAGCATTTTTGATGTGCTTGACATGACGGTGGAGGAGGCGGTTCCTTTCTTCGAGAATCTGCCGTCCATCCGCAGAAAAATAGAGACGCTGAACGATGTGGGACTTTCCTATGTAAAGCTGGGGCAGCCCTCCACCACACTCTCGGGCGGCGAGGCGCAGCGCATCAAGCTGGCGACGGAGCTGTCCAAGCGAAGCACGGGCAAAACCATTTACATTCTGGATGAGCCTACCACCGGCCTCCACTTTGCAGATGTTCATAAGCTGGTGGATATTCTGCATAAACTGGCGGAAGGCGGCAACACGGTGGTGGTGATCGAGCACAACCTGGACGTTATCAAGACTGCCGACTATATCATAGATATGGGTCCCGAAGGCGGCGAGGGCGGCGGCACCGTTATTGCCCAGGGTACGCCGGAGCAGATTGCCGAGAACAGGAATTCTTATACGGGTAAATATATTAAGAAGATGCTGGAGAAGGCAAAATAAAAAATCGTCGCTCGGCAGCGAACATTAAGAGTATGCCTGCGGCAAACTCTGAGAATGCTTCGCATTCTCCCTGAATGGTTTACGCTGTCGCAATTTCCTATAGAGATTAGGGTGTCAAAAGACACATTAATTAATATCT
>CAMWJF010000063.1 GCA_947174505.1 uncultured Lachnospiraceae bacterium | reverse complement strand
AAAAAGCCAGAATGGAACGATTCAGGGGATGGCTGCATTCATGCGTTTGTCGTGCTGTACCCGTGCCCTGTACTTGCCAAAAAGGCGGACTGATAACCGGTTCCCTCCGCCGCAAAAATGCATAAGATAAAAGTAAGCCACACACAGAAAGGATTCCGCCATGCCAGCTCCCTCCGTACTGATCGCCGGTCGTCCCGCGGATACAAAAAACTATGAAAACACGCTAAAAGGGCTGGGCGTTTCCTGTTTTGTCAGTCTGGACGCCGATCGGGCGGACGCCGCCACGCACCTTCTTCTTCCCGGCGGCGGCGACATCACACCCGCCTTTTTCGGCCAGACCGACCACGGCTCCCTTCATATCGATACTGCGCTTGATATCCTGCAGCTTGAAATCCTTGCCCGCTTTGTGGCACAAAAAAAGCCCGTGCTTGGTATCTGCAAAGGGCTCCAGCTTATAAACGTCCATTTCGGCGGCGACGTCACACAGCATATCGACACCGCCGAAAACCACAAATGGGTCGGGCGCGACCAGTTTCACTATGTTTTTCACTGTGATCTGGGCCGCCGTGATTTCTTTTATCAGCTTTACGGAAACAGCAGCAAGGTAAATTCCGCACACCATCAGGCTATAAACCGCACCGGCGGGGGACTTGTCCCTGTCTGCCGCGCCGGGGATAACGTAATCGAAGGGCTTGTTCACCATACCCTGCCCATTCTCGCGGCGCAGTGGCACCCGGAACGGCTTCCCGACGGCGCGGGCGAGTCGCTGTTTTCCTATTTCTTATCGCTTCCCTGAAGCTTCAGATGGCATTCCAGCTGTTCCATCCCCTCCTCGAACTTCTCCCGCTGAATCTCCCATCTGTTCTTCCGGCTCCGGCGCTTACTCTTTCTGTCTCCACGCTTACCCTGCGTCTGCTCCTTTGCATGGAGGGAAACCATCTCAAACAGGGCGCGCATAATCTGCATCACTACCTTGGCCGTCTCCCCGTCCACCCCGCTTATGGCCCTGCCGATTTTCTGCATGTTCCGAAACCAGTGCGCCGTAAAATCAATCAGATTGTCCGTCTCCGACGCCTGCACCACCCCGTACAGCGTATCGACAAAAATGTGCATCTGCGCCTGATCCAGTGACAGAATCCATTCATTCAGTGTCTGGTCGACAAATTTCCGCCCCGGCCGTATCTCATCCACCATGCGGAAATCCCCCTCCTTCACCAGCCATGTGTACGGATTGTGCTGGGCAATCCCAATGGTTTTACTCTCCACCACCCGGTAATCGCCCTCGGTGTAAAGCAGCATGCCCACCAGCGAAGAACGCGGCACGGTCTTGTGAATCCGCCCCTCGATCTCCCGGTACGCGCCCTGCTCCCTGACTTCCGGCCGAAAGCCCGGCCCGTCATGGTCGTAAATGCGCGCAATCCGCCGCCGTACCTCCTGCCCGCAGCACATAGCGGCATAAACGGCAAAATTTCCGCCCTTGGAATGGCCGCCCACATAAAAGTCTCCCTCGATCGTCCGGGCCGCCTGTTCCAAATAGGAAACGCTGCGCCGCTGCCCGGGCACCGGCTCCGAAAAGGCCAGATTTAAATCCTCCTTCCAGCCCACGATATTCTCATCCGTCCCCCGGAAGACCACATAGGAAAGGCCCCCGGAAAGGCCGCACACCACGGCGGAAAACTGGCTCTCCTGCTCCGGCTCAATATGGTTTACATAATTCCAAAGGCACATATCCCTGAAACGCCTGCCGCTCAAAATCCCTGTAAAAAGCGCCGTGTTGTCCTTCCGGTAGCGCTCATCCGCATAGAGGTGGTCATAATCCGGATGGGCCGCGATCTCCGGCAGACGCACCGGGGCGCGTGACTCCCCCGGTCCCGGCACGATGCCGTCAAATTTCAGATAGGAAAGCTGGCTGATCACCAGACTGTCCACATCGCAGAAGGGCTTCTCCTCCAGACTGTAATCCCCGTATTCCTTCAGATAATCTAAAATGGTTCCCATCTTTTCTCCATGCTTATATCTTTGCTTCGAGATGTTCGATATTCTTGATCAGCACACTGACCGTTCCATCGGGATTCGTGATAAATTCCACGCATTTGGGATTCTTATACTGCTCCATGGGAATTTTGATCTCGATGCCCGTGTCCGTAAAAAGATGCTGGCTCTGGAACTTCCGTGTTGTGTTCTCGCTCTGCGGCTCTATCGTCTCTTTCACCATGTTGTACTTTTCCATTTTATCCTGAAAGGCCGTCCTTAATTCCGGCTCGCCCTCAAAAATCTTCTCCGCGATCTCCTCCACCACGAAACCGCCCTTCTCCTCCATCTCCTCCTGTATAATGCTCTTGGCCCGCATCTGCCTCTCAAAACGCTCGTTTTCCGCAAAGCCCTCCTTCTGCACGCTCTCCACGGCACGTCCCACAATGGACAGCTTGGATTTATGGGAGAGGTGGGAGCTGCACTTTAAGAAGAGGAATGAGAAATAGTCCGTCTTCTCCCCGTTCACCTCATACTTCTTTTCCACCACCTGCACGGAGAGATCCGAGAGCCGGATCACCGCCGCCTCTGTCAGACGCTGGGTCTGAGATGGCAGGATGGACTTGTGCCGGATCAGCTCGTTGCTGTTTCCCTCCCCCTCCGAAAGGGGCATCGTCCTATGGGTGTAGAGTGTCTTATAATTCATCTTAAGGAGAGCCAGATACTCTTCCTCCCCTTCCCGGAACCGCACCACCATCAGATCCGCCGGCGGAATATCGATATTGCCGCTCATAATCTCAAACAGAAGACCCGCGATCTCCTGACTGGTTCCGACAAAGTTCTCATCCTCATACCCGGTCAGCAGCCTGCACACCTCCGACTCCCTCTCGTAAAAACGGCATTCCTTCGCGTCGTCCCCGGCGCAGATTTTCCCGATGTGCTCCCGCACAAACTCCGCCACCTCCGAGCCGAACTCCAGCTCCGTATCGGAGAGCACAGGCATCCCGATTGTGGGATCTAAAATATGTATGATAACGTGCTTGATCCTGATGTCTTCCTTGTTCATTCTGTTTCTCCTTCGTATCGTTATCTATTATTGCTGTTCTTCGCAGCCGCTCGAAAAACCTCCGGTTTTCCTCGCTCGCGGGCTTCGCCCTATCATCCGTTAATCTGGAAAAATTGTCAGCAAGCTGCCATTTTTCCATCTTATCGTCTGGCACTGCTCAGTATTTATCCGGATAATCCGTCCCTGTCTCGGTCTGCATCAGGTTGACATAATATTGCGGATTCTGCTCCATCAGCAGCATGGTATGAAAAGCCTCCAGAAGCATCCTGTCCCCGTTGCTTTTCATGCTCTCCCGATCCCTGTCGAGCTGCGCCTTAAAATGATCCATCTGCCAGACCATAATATCAATCAGACTGTAACCCGCCACCTGATAGTTGCAGAGAAAATTCTGATGCTCCAGATAGTACAGAAACTCCCCTGATACCCCCTCCGAGGCGGTCAGCATTTCAAAAAACCGTCCCAAAAACGCCTCGTCCTCCCCGGCGTAATAACACAGCGCGCGCGCCCAGGCGTAAGCCTTTGTTTTTTCCTCCGCAGTCATCCGCTTTTCACCTTCTCTTTCTTTCTCTTTTCTTTCCTTCTGCTCCAGATTCCCGTGCTGCCCTTTCACTCCTTTTCCACTGCCTGCCGGTTTCCGCTGCACCTGCCATGCAGCTTCCTGTCCCATGCCCCGCACCTTGAAAGGCGCCGGTTCTTTTTCCCCGGCTTTACACATAAAATATGCTAAACAGCTCCGGGACGTGTTTTCCATGACTTTCTTAGAACAGATCAACGATCTTTTATGGGGTCTTCCCCTGATTATCCTGCTTATGGGCACACATATTTATTTCACCTGTAGGCTGCGTTTTCCCCAGAGAAATCTTTTCCGGGCAATCCGCCTCTCCCTGCTTTCCGCAGAGGATATGTCCTCTGCCGGGGATTCGTCCGCCGCGCCGAAGGCCGGTCGGAATCTCTCTCCCTTCTCAGCCCTCTCCACCACGCTGGCCGCCACCCTCGGCACGGGAAATATCATCGGCGTCTCCACCGCGGTCGCTCTCGGCGGCCCCGGCGCTATCTTCTGGTGCTGGATCACCGGGATTCTCGGGATGGCCACCGCCTACGGCGAGTGCTACTTAAGCGTCCGCTACCGCCAGCGGAAGGAGGACGGCCTCTACGTCGGCGGTCCCATGTATGTGTTAAAAAACGGTTTACATAACAAAACCTTAGGCAGCCTGTATGCACTGTGTACACTGGCAGCCGCTTTCGGCGTGGGCTGCACCACGCAGGCCAATTCCGTCACGAGGGCGGCCAACCTGAGTTTCGGCATCTCTCCCCACCCGGTTGGCATCGCGCTGGCTGTGATAACGGGCGCGGTCATCCTCGGCGGCATCCGGAGCATCGGAAACCTCTGCGAGCGCACCGTGCCCGCCATCACCTTTCTGTATCTGTTCGGCTGCGTGCTTCTTCTATGCCTCTACCGCCACCAGCTCGTCACAGCCGTGGTCTGGATCATAAAGGACGCTTTCTCCTTCACAAGCCTTGCCGGGGGCGTGGCGGGAGCGAGCCTGCAGCGCGCTATGCGCTACGGCATCGCCAGAGGGCTTTTCACCAACGAAGCCGGCATCGGCACCTCCGCCATCGCCGCAGCCGCCTCCCACACAGAAGAGCCCAGAATACAGGCCTATGTATCCATGACCGCCGTTTTCTGGGATACCGTGGTAATGTGCCTGCTGACAGGGCTTGTTGTGGTCTGCAACATGCTCTATGACCCGGCCTCCACCGCCGGGGCAGCCGAAACGGATCTGACCGCCGCAGCCTTTTCCCATCTGCCCTATGTGGGGGATGCGTTTCTCACGATCTCCCTGTGCGCCTTCGCCGTAACCACCCTGATCGGCTGGTCTTATTTCGGGGAAAAGGCCGCGGAATATCTGGGCGGAAACCACAGCGTGCCGCTCTACAAGCTTCTCTACATCGTGATGATCTATCTGGGCGCCATCATTCCCATGCATCTGGTGTGGGAATGCACCGACCTGATCAACGGGCTGATGGCTCTCCCGAATCTGCTGGCCCTGTGGGCGCTACGGAGGGAGATAAAGTCATAAAAACACATGCGGAGAATGCCAGCTTTTCAAGCATTCTCTCACGCGAAACTTAGCACATCTTGGCGTCCTGTCCTATGGCAGGACGTCTTTAGAAGTGCTTTTCGCCTTGCGGAAGTACAAATAAAAGCCCACGCAGATCAGTGCCGAGAGCAGGGACCCGAGCGGCGCCGCCCATCCCATGGGATACAGACTGTCCGGGAAGTACACACTGGCCAGATAGGCCCCCGGTATACGAACGAGAAGAATCGCCGTAATATTATGTAAAAAGGAAATCCCCGCCTTCTGGTCTCCGCAGAAATAGCCGCTGAAACAGAAATGGACCGCCGCAAAGAGCGTGTCAAAGGCGTAGGAGCGCAGATAGGCACAGCCTGCCGCCAGCACTGCCGCATCCCGGGTAAACAGCCCCACCAGCGTCTGCGGCAGAAACTGGCTGTAAAGCGCGCAAAGCGCACCCCAGCTCATGGTTATGATCAAACCATAGCCCAGCGACGCCCTTGCCCTTTCCGGCTTGTCCGCTCCCATATTCTGCGCCGTGATCGCGGAAATGGCGGAGAGAAAGGCCGAGGGCACCAGAAACAGAAACCCGATCAGCTTCTCCACAATGCCCACAGCCGCCGAGGCCACAAGCCCCCTGCTGTTGGCAATCACCGTGATCACGATAAAAGCCACCTGAATCAGCCCGTCCTGACAGGCGATGGGCCCGCCCACCTTCAGGATCTGGGAAATCGTCTCCCGGTCCGCCCGGATATCCCGCCTCGTCACCTGAAAGCCCAGATCCCGCCTTTTCAGCATGCCGAAAGCAAAGAGCACGCTCACCGCCTGCCCCAGAACAGTTCCCAGAGCGGCTCCCGCCGCCCCCAGCCCCATACCACCGATCAGCACAAAATCCAGTACAATATTCACCACGCAGGCCACCGCCACAAAGTACATGGGCCTTTTGGAATCGCCCGCCCCGCGGAATATGCTGCTGATTACATTATAAGCCGTAATAAAGGGCACTCCCGCAAAGCAGATGCCGAGATACAGCCTTGTCTCCTCCACCGCCTCCGCAGGCGTAAGCATAACGCCTGTAATTAAATTGACACAAAGCAGAAGAGCCACCGTAAGGGCCGCCGCAAACATGGCGAAAAACGCCACGGACACGCCGACCGTCTTCGCCGCCGCGCGACTGTCCTCCGCTCCCACATGTCTGCCGATCCGCACGGTTGCGCCCATGGCAAAGCCCACGATAATCACCGTGAGCATATGCATCACCTGACTGCCTATCGCCACCGCCGTAGTGGTCTGGGAACCGTTGTAAAGCCCCACCACAAACAGATCCGCCATACCGTAAAAGGTCTGCATAAAACAGGCCAAAAGATACGGGAGGGCGAACCGTATCAGGTTTTTTCCCACGCTCCCCTCCGTCAGCGTATTTCTTTCCATCATCCGTACCTTACTTTCCAAAATACCCCGCCACCGTCTTCAAATGCTCAATCACCGGCAGATGCTGTGGACAGGCGTTCTCGCACTGCCCGCAGGCGATACAGTCCCCGGCCTTTCCGAAGGTTCCCGTCAGCCGGTCGTAATACCCGCCCTGCGGTGTAAAGCCCTTTCCTTCCACCTCCTGCATCTCCGCATTGTAGAGGGAGAAATACTTCGGGATCGCGATGTTCTTGGGACAGCCTTCCGTACAGTAGGAACAGCCCGTACAGGGAATCGCGATATTCCCGTTGATCATGGCCGCCGCCCTGTACACCATGCGCTTCTCCTCCTCCGTGAGAGGCTTGAAGTCGCTCATATAACTAATGTTATCTAAAAGCTGCTCCATATTGCTCATGCCGCTAAGCACCATTTTCACGTTATCCAGACTGGCCGCAAAGCGAATTGCCCAGGAGGGAACCGACATGTGCGGGTCATACTTTTGGAACATCTCCGCCACAGCGTCCGGCACCTTGGCAAGCGTGCCGCCCTTGACCGGCTCCATCACCCAGACAGGCACCCCGTGCTTCGTGGCCACCTCATAGCAGAGCTTTGACTGGATCGCGCTGCTCTCCCAATCCAGATAATTGAGCTGGAGCTGCACAAACTCCATCTCCGGGTGCTCCGTCAGCACCTGATCCAGAAATTCCGCATTGTCGTGGTAGGAAAAGCCCATATGCTTTACAAGCCCCTGCTTCTTCTTTTCCGCCAGCCATTGGAAGCAGTCCAGTTCCGTATAAATCTTGTAATGGCCGAAACCGATATCGTGAAGCAGATAGTAGTCAAAAAACGTAACGCCTGTTTTTTTAAGCTGTGCTTCGAAAATTTTATCCCTGTCTTCCTTCGTCCTGATAAAGCTCGCATGCAGCTTTGTCGCCAGTGTATAGCTGTCCCTCGGGTGTCTGTCCACCAGACATTCCTTCGCCGCATCCTCGCTCTTAAACCCACAGTACATCCACGCCGTATCGAAATAGGTAAAGCCCCTCTCGATAAAAGTATCCACCATCTTCTTCGTTGTTTCCATGTCGATGCTCGTCGCGTCGTCCGGATTATGTAACGGCAGACGCATGAGTCCAAATCCCAGTTTTTTCGTTTCCATACTCTTCTCCTTTTTCTTTCCTCATCTATATAGGTTCCCGCGAAACTCCTCTCAACGTTACTTTCATTGCACAAATCATATAACCATAAGCAGACCCTTGTAGAACGTTGGCACTTGGCGAGGTTCTTTCGAGCCTGGTACCACTACGTTCGGAATGGAGCGCAAGCGCGTCTGCGTTGGTTATATTATTTGCGCAATCTCAACAACAATCAGTAGGTTTCGCGCTAGCCTAAGGCCACATCTAAAATCATCATAATGACAAACCCGATGGCCACGCCCACGGTTCCGATATTGCTGTGCGCCCCGGCCTGCGCCTCGGGAATCAGCTCCTCCACCACCACATAGATCATCGCCCCCGCCGCAAAAGCCAGAAATACGGGCAGCGCCGAGACCACCTGTTCCGCCAGCAGAATCGTGATAAACGCGCCGATGGGTTCCACAATGCCGGACAATGCCCCGTAGAGAAAAGCCCGCCCTCTGGAAACGCCCTCGCTGCGAAGCGGCATGGAGATAATCGCCCCTTCCGGGAAATTCTGGATGGCAATGCCCACCGCCAGCGCAAAAGCGCCTGCCATGGTAATGCCCGCGTCACCGATCAGCGCCCCGGCGAAGGTTACACCGACGGACATGCCCTCAGGAATGTTATGCAGCGTCACCGCAAGGACAAGCATGGTCGTTTTTTTTAACGTGGTTTCCACACCCTCCGGCTCCGTGCTCTCCAGATGCAGATGCGGAATCAGACTGTCCAGCACGAGAAGAAATGCCATGCCGCCCAGAAAACCGCCGGCAGCCGGAACCCATGCGATCTGCCCCTGCTCTCCCGCCATATCGATGGCCGGAATCAGAAGCGACCACACCGAAGCGGCGATCATAACCCCCGAAGCAAATCCGAGAAGAAGCCTCTCTATCTCCTTATGCATCCCCCTCATAAAAAATACCATGGCCGAACCGAGGGTCGTTCCCACAAAGGGAATCAGTAATCCCGCAAACAACTGCATATGCCGTCTTTCCTTCCTTATTTCACCTTTACTTTACACCTGACGGTAACAGGCTTCATATTGTCCGCCTGCTCCGCAAAGGAAACCTTAAACTGCAGGGAATAGCTCTTTCCCTTGACAGCGCGTCCCGTATCCTTCATGGTAAGCGTCCCCTTCCCATCCTTATTATATACATAAGAAAAGGCATCTGTGTTTCCTGCAAGAACCACCTTCTCAATTTCCGGCGCGTCCGCACCCTTCAGGACCGCGTTCATGTCAATTTCTACAGAATTATAGGCACCGCTGTACATAAGGGCGGTCTGTGGCCAAGCAGTCACCTTCACGCTGCCCTGCTTCAGCTTAAACTTCACGGCGGGAGCCGCTATTTCCTCCGTCTCGCCGTTGATATTTCTCAAGGTAAGGAGCGGCGTAACCGTATACTGATATTTCGTAACAAGTGTTTCGTTTCTCTTTGCCCGAAGCTCGATTGTCTTTCCGTCCTCACTCCATCCCGCCCGGAACAGATAGGCATCCCTGCCTGTCAGTTTCACCTCCCTGCTTTCCGAAATCACAAATTCACCGCTTACCGCCTTTAAGGAGGGCGTCAGCGTCATAAAGCTGCCGTCCCTGTTCAGCACGTCGATGCTGCCCTTCGCTGTCATCTTCACCGCCTTTTCGGGAGCGGTGTTCACCACCTTTAAGGTCAGCGGCGTTTTCCAGATCTGCCCGTTTTTCGCTGCCTGTACGATATATTTGTAGGTGCCGGTGTTCACCGCTTTATTGTTCAGCCGGACGGAAACCTGCGCATTCTTCACGGAAAAGACTACCTGGCTGTTCTGCACCAGAGCCTTCGCCTTTGCATCCTTCGGGTCGCAATAGACACTCACCCTGACGCCCTGATCGGTGCTAAGAGCGCCGCCATCCTTCCATTTCACCGCGGTGGCTGCCGCATCATAGCCTCTGTAAGCCGCATCTGCATTGAGCTGTAAGGTTTTGTTTTCCAGCGCAATGGCGGGCTGTCCCATATTCACCTTTACCTGCAGCGTATGGCTGACCGTCTCTTTCTCCGCCCACTTCTCCGTATCGCTCAGGAGAATCTGCATTTGAAAGCTGTCCGCCTGATTCAGGTTTTTTCCGCTCAGAAGCAGGCCGCCCTTTTCCCGGTCCACCTCCAGCGTATAATTTCCTTTGGCCTTCCCGCTGCTCTTCTCCGCATGCACCGAAGCCCATGAAATGGCTTCCGGATTCTTTATGCCGATCCACATACTCTGAATGCCCGCCTGGGGATACAGGGTTACTTTGGCCGTATCCCAGGTAAGCTTAGGCGCCGTTTTCTCCACGCTTGCCGTAAAGGATGTGGCGTACGATCCCTGCCAGCCTGAGAAATAGAGCTTCAGATTTCCCTTTTTGACGCTCTTGAGCGTCGCGCCCTTCTCTGCCCTTATATAATAACACCCGTCTCTTTTTTCTATGCTGTAATCTGCCAAACCCGTACATTCCAGCCTTGTCAGCGTCTCGTCCGTATCGATCTGCAGCAGACTTTCATCATTCTTATAGAAAAGATTCAGCTTTCGCGCCTGCCTGACCTTATAAACAGGATTCCTGGACACGACCTTGACCGTGAGGGGCAGCTCATAGGTCTTCCCTCCCGCCGCAGCGCGGATTTTCACCTTGTAGGTTCCCGTCTTCGTGCCGCTCTTCGCTTTTATGGTATAACTGTCCGCCAGCGTCCCCTCTGTCAGCGTAAACTTCGCGCTCTTATCGTCGGTTCCAAGAGTAACATGCGTTATTTCATAAACTGTTCCCTCCGGGCTTTTCGCGGGATACAGGGATATCCCTGCTCCTGTGGTCTGTAGGATGTTCACCGTAACACTCTCGTCGCTTAAGCCGGGCTCCGCATCTCCCACAACCAGCCGGATCGTCCGTGACGTCTTCGCCGCGTCATTCCCGGTCAGCGTAAGCTCTGCCGTGCCCGCCGCCCTGACAAGCAGGGAAACCGCAAAGCCGTCGCCCTCTGCAGCCGCCGATTTTACCGCCACCACTTTCGCATTACCGCTCTTCGCCGTCACCTTTGTCGCCCCCGGCAGCGTCAGCGTTATTTTACTGTTGGCATGATTTGCCTTCTCCGTCTGAAAATCAGAGAGCAGCCCCGCATACTTTTCCTCTGCCTGACCCGTACTGCCGTCCGCTCCTCCGATGCGGGTAAAGCGCTCCACACCCTTGACCGTAAGCACACCGCCCGCCTCTTTTACAGTGAGCTTCACACTTGCGCTAAAGGTTTTCCCGCCCAGCTTAAGACTGGCCTTTACCGTGGAGCTGCCCACACCTTTGGCCGAAAGCTTCACCCCGTCTGCCGTACGCTCCACGGAAACCACATCCGGCCTGCTGTTGCTCCATGCCGTAATTTTCTCTATTTCCTTCAGGATCTCTTCTTTCTGTTTGCGGAACCAGACGTTATTTTTGTAATCGCCGCTATTCTCAAGCAGCTCCAGCGCTTCGGCAAAGGAATAGTTTACATAACACATCGCATTCTGTCCGATGGCAAGAGCGGCATTCTCCTGTTCCTTTCCTTCCTCCGTCCGCATACCCACGGAAACACTTTCCAGTGTCAGGAAACAGACTTCCAGAAGCCTCTCCGCAGGCAGAATATGCTCCCCCGCATCCGCCGGCTTATAGAGCGCCACAAATTTTTTCGTCTTTCCCCCTGCAAACTGTGCCAGCGCCGTATCCGGCTCCTTCCAGCTCCAGCCTTCCGGCAGCGCCACGTCACGCAGTTTCGTCTGTGTGTTGGTCAGGGCAACCGGCCGGGGCATGTCACTGTCCGCAGGCGCAGCCTCCGCCTGCACCGTCACCGTGCAGGACGTCTCCGCCCTCTTCCCGTCGCTGTCCGTCACCGGCTCACCCTTTTCGTCCACTATCACCGCGGAAATCTCTGTCACGCCCGCGCCGACGGCAGTCACCGTAACCGTATTCCCGCTGATGGTCTCTGCCGCCATGACCGGCTTTGTCTCCGTACCGGATCCTTCTTCCACACCCGGCTCTGTTTCCGCCACCAGCGTACCACCCGCCTGCTCAGTCACAAACGCTGCGACCGCCGGATCGCCGGACGTCCATTTCACATAATTCTGTCCCCGGTTCACCCACTTGCCGTCCGTAGGCGAAAAATACAGCCAGAGCTGTCTGCTTTCTCTCTGCACATTCCCCGCAGCATCCTTCTTTATAGTCAGCGTGCAGGCATTCTCCCGCATCTCTATCCGGGGCAGACTGGAATCCTCCACTTTCACCCTGCACGCCAGCACGGCCAGCCCGTCATCCACATCAGCCCAGATCACGGTTTCTCCCACAGCCTTCGGCGTCACAGTGCCGCCGCTGCCTACAGCCGCTATATTTTCATTCTCACTAAACCAATGAACTGCGTCTGTGGCGGCTTCTCCGTCTGCCGCCGGATCCCCGTCCATAACCACCAGCTTCTTCGGCATATTATCCATCGTCAGATCAAAGGACAGACTATATGTCTTCGTCTTATCATCAGCAGAAAATCCCTCTGCATTCGATTGCAGGGTATAGTCCGACACCTTGACGGTACATACAGCCTGCACACCATTTGCCGCTGTGGCTGAAATTTCCGTCTCGCCCACACCCACAGCCGTGACTCTGCCGTTTCCGTCCACCACGGCAACCGCCTCGTCCTTACTTTTCCAGACCAGACTCTTGTCCCTCGCATTGCCAGGCATCACCGTGGCAAGCAGTGTTTCCTCCTGCCTGTCCTCCACGCCCTTCAGCAGATGGAGCGTATCCTTATTTAAAACAATCTCCTCCACCTCTGCAGGTTCCTCCACCAGAGAAAAGAAATCCACATTATAGCTGATTGTCGTATCTTTTCCATCCTCCCCGTCCTTCAGTTTGATGCCGCTGACCGTGACCTGAAACTGGGAGTCTTTATTATAGCTTACGTCATTGGGACGAAAGATAATGCAGTTCGGCATCCCATAATACTCGATATTTACCTTGAAAACACCGGTCGCCTTGGAACCAGAGAAGGACCAGCTCTTATTGTTGGAAATATCCCGCAGCGTCACGGTTACATCCTGAAAGCTCGCCTTCTCATAATCGCTGCCCAGACTCAGCGTCCAGGGCGTCCCCGAACCGTTCATCAGCTCGATGGGCATGTTCTGCGCCGGCCATGCCACATAATCCGTAATACTGCTGCCACTACTGTCCTGCGCATACATCGCCGCGTAGGAGTCCACCGCCCCGAAGCCTGTCTGCGACATGGATGGGTTTAAAATCCAGCGCCTGTGAGCCATTCGTTCAACATGAGAGGCGGCCCCGTCATACATCCAGCCATTCAGCAGGCTCTTGGCAAGGTTGCCGTAGCCCGCCGCAAGATTCCCCTTGAGGCACCCCTGATATCCTGTCTGGTAAAGCTCCTCCGGGAAACTGTCAGGCTTAGTCGGCCTGTAATCCACTTTGCCGTTGACACGGTTTAACAGCGCGCCCGCCTGCGCCTTCTCCATATAGTCCTCGCTCAGCGTCACATCCGCCGGAACACCCGCCACATAGCGGATAAAATTCAGAAGATTCAGGGCATTGTCCAAGCTCTCATCCGAAAGGTGTCCAGCCCTGTAAGGATCTTTCACAGACGGCTCCACACTGTAGCTGTTTGAAACGTCCAGACTCCAAGGGTACGCCTTGTACCGCTCAACGATATCCGCCACGTCCGGCGTCTGCCGTCTGATCCCCTCCGCCATGGGCGATATACTGTTAGAGGAAGCCGCATACCCGTCTGCCGCCTCTTCCATAAGGGACGGCTCTCCCAGCGTGGGGGCCCCGTTCCAGTCCTCCGGAATCTCATCCCCCGCCGTATTTTCCGAGACCGTATTCTCCGATACTTCCGGCTTCACCACGGAGGCATCCGTCTCCTCTTCCTCCGGCGCGTCCGTTTCTTCTCCGTCAGGATCTTCCGCTTCACCGGGCACAGGCTTGTCACCTTCTTCCGGCTTTCCCGCTTCCTCAGGATCCCAAGGTGACTCCTCGCCGGAGCTGTCCGCTTCTCTCGGCGCTGTTTCCCCCTCCTCCGGGTTCCGGGACTCCTCCCCGTCGCCATCATCCTTTCCGGGCGCCGCTTCTGCGCCTTCTTCCGCTGACTGACTGGTTCCGCTTTCTTCCTCTGCGGGCTTCTCCGCACTGTTGTAAGTCGGCAGTTCCCCGTCCCCTTCGGCCAGACCCTTCTCTCCGTCCCCGGCATTCTGTCCGGCATACGCCGCAGACGTTTCCCGGAAGGCAGACTCTGACGCATAGGCGTTCCCGAGCGTCCCCTCTATCCACAGCAGAGCTGCCAGCAGGGCTGTCAGCATTTTTCTCCATTTTCTTCTATTTCTCATTCTTTGCATTGTCAACACGCGTTCCTCTTCTTTTTCCCCCGGCCACCAGATCATAGCTCTCCGCAATCATGCGCCTGATGTCCTCATCTGGTATCGTACCGTCTAAAATCACCGTATTCCAGTGTTCCTTGTTCTGATGATAGCCCGGCAGCACAGACGCGTAAGTCTGCCGCCAGAAATCACGCCACGCCGGGTCCACTTTTATATTGATCCGTATATTTCCATCATATTCGTACGTCCAAAGAAAGGCCTTTTTATTCCCGACGCACCTCACCAGCACCCAGTTGGCATCGCGAAAGGGCATGTCCTGATAAACGTCTGGAAATGTCATTCCATAGTGTAGCGCTTCTTCTCTCGTTGTCATAATCTTCCCATCCCTGACCTCTGCGAAAACCGCGAACCAAATCTCAACCTCAGTGTTTCAAGTATAACACTCTCCTATCCGTCTTTTCAATGGTTTTCCTTTCCGTTGTGTCCGTCCGCTCTGCCCTCCTCCCATATCCCCGGCGGTTTACACGCCGCTGTAATTCTCACAATTCCTGCAATTTTCACATTTTCATCTTTACCGTCACACTTCTTCTATAGTATATTGTTATTACACATACAATTCAGGGCGATGCCATCCTACACGGCCACGCCGCTGGACAGACAAAGAGAGGGATATGCTTATGGACAAAAGTGCAGAAATCAGAAAACTGTGTCAGGAGAAGGAAATCCGCATGATCGACTTCAAAATGACCGACATTGACGGACGTTGGCGTCACATCACAATACCGGTGGAGCGGTTCGATGAGAACGTTTTCGTCTACGGGATCGGCTTCGACGGTTCCAACTACGGGTACGCGCCCATCGAGAAGAGCGACATGGTATTTTTGCCGGACCCCGATACCGCCTATGTGGACCCCTTCGCGGACGTGCCTACGCTTACCATGTGCGGCAATGTCTGCGTGATCGGGAAGGGCGAGAACACCCCCTTTGACCAGTACCCGAAAAATGTAAGCCTCCGTGCCGTGGACTACATGAAAAAAACCGGCATTGCAGATGAAATGGTGATCGGGCCGGAGTTTGAATTTTATCTTTTCGACTCCGCCCGCTACGAAGTATCGCCCAGACAGTGCGCCTACCAGATCGACACCAGACAGGCGGACTGGAACTGCCGGCTGGATAGTCCTGGTAACAACGGCTACGAAGTGACCCACGGCGGCTACCACATCGCCGCGCCTCAGGATGTGGGCTACGACCTGCGCAGCCGCATCTGCATGGAGATGGAAAACTGGGGCATCAAGGTCAAATACCACCATCACGAGGTGGGCGGCCCCGGCCAGATGGAGATTGAGGTGGAACTGGCGGATATGCCCGCCATGGCCGACAATACCATGATTATCAAATATATCATCAAAAACATGGCCGCGAGGGAAGGCAAGACAGCCACCTTCCTCCCCAAGCCCATTTATAAGGAAGCGGGCAGCGGCCTCCATGTACATATGCTGTTAAAGAAGGACGGCCAGCCTGTCTTCTACGATGAGAACGGCTATTCCGGCTTAAGTGAGACAGCCCATTACTTTATCGGCGGTCTGCTCTCCCACATCGCGTCACTGTGCGCCTTCACCAATCCTTCCACCAACTCCTTCAAGCGGCTGGTGCCCGGGTATGAGGCTCCCGTGACCATCGGCTACGCCACCTCCAACCGCAGCGCAGTGATCCGCATCCCCGCCTATGCGAAATCCCCGGAGGCCAAGCGTTTCGAGCTGAGAAACCCGGATGCCACCGCCAATCCCTACTATGCTTACGCGGCTATCCTGATGGCGGGCCTGGACGGCATCGAGAAAAAGATTGATCCCGCTGCAAACGGCTGGGGGCCTTACGACTTTAACCTCTACACCCTCTCCGCGGAGGAGCAGAAGAAAATCAAGGGACTTCCCAAGTCACTGGACGAAGCGCTGGACGCGCTGGAGAAGGATCACGATTATCTGACAAAGGACGGGGTATTCCCGGAGAGACTGATCGACGTATGGATCGCAAGGAAGCGCGCTGAGGCGAAGGAGGCAGGACAGATTCCTACGCCGGCGGAGTTTATGATGTATTATGATTTATAATCGGCTTTCAGGATCCGCTTCGCGGACCCGGTTTTATGGGGCGGTGTTTCCGCCCCATTTTAAAATCCGAAAGTGCGCTATGTACGAAAGAATGACAGTTGAATTGATCACGGGTTTTGCACATAATACTCATTCAATATCTCTGCCAAGACTTTGGGATTTTCTTCATTTACCACATGGCCTGTATCCTCAATCACCTTTTTCGCCAACTGCCGGAACATGGCAGCGTCACAACTTCCATTATACAGAATGATTGCAAAAATGCAATTCTCGCAAAATTCCGGAAATTGCATTTTTCTGTGGACAGTTGTCCTTGCGTAATATGGTAAATTATTGTTATAATAGGGCTCACAGCGGTCACGGAGGGACAGATATGTCAAAAATTTTATTTTTGGATATAGATGGTGTGCTCAACTCTAATTTCTGGAATGACAGGCATCAGACAGAAATCAGTGATGGCACATTGATTGATGAAGAAAAAATCAAGCTGCTAGCCGACGAAATTCTGTTGTGGATCAATTTGCATGATGATGTTACGGCATGGGTGGTTCTCGACGATCTTGATTTGCACAATGATCAGATCAGGCAGCATCAAGTTAAAACGGATCAGACAATAGGACTTACTCTTGAGAATGTAAGACAAGCTGTAAAAATTCTATTAGGATAATAAAAAGACATTCCCAATTATTGTTTTATAAATCCATTTTCCACATACCATTTTTTTAGTACTCCAAATTCCTCCGCAACGGTGCAAAAACTTCTTCTTATAACATCAACACATTCTGCAATATCATTTTCACTTATCTCTTTTATCATAGTTTTCACACTCCAAATAAGCCATTTTATACCTTTATCCCGTGTCCCTTATGAGGATGGCTTTTTGCATAAGCAGCCGCCTCCTCGCTCACCTGTTCCAAAGTCATGCCATCAAAATGCTCTCTCCGCCAAACTGTGTAATCAAAACTATCCCGTTTTATCATTGCTACAAAACGCTCTGCATCGATAATCCCCAATTTTTCTACCAGACAGGCAAATCCCATATCCATAAGCTCCACTGCACTGTTCATCAATCAAACGCCTCCAATCTTCTGATAAATTCTCCCGGAGTTACCACCTGTATCTCCTCTGTCTGTAATTTAAGCAGACGGTCATCTGTGGTAATAAAATAATCACTTCCGGCTAAGATTGCACAAGCAACATGCAACGCATCTGCACTTTTGATGCCCGTCTCCATAATACGCTCCGCAAACTTTTTTACTTCTGCTTCCTTATCTATCCCTACATAGTATGATTCGTTTACATTCATAAAATCGGCTATTGCCTGTTTTTTGTGAGAAAATCTGTTTTTCCCATTTTCATATTCTAACATATAGGAAGTTACCAGATCAATTTCACCATTCCTAACCAACTCTTGAATATGTAACTTCGCTTCCGTTTCCAAATGTATTCTAATGTAGGTCTGATCATCATAGGGACGGTTATAACAGCAATTATCCATATATATCTTCATAAACTTTCTATTCCCCTTCCATCATATTCACAGTTTATCATATCATTTTGTTTTGGTAAAGGAAACCGCCCAATCTGTGCTATACACGACAAACGCATGAATGCAGCCATCCCCTGAATCGTTCCATTCTGGCTTTTTA
>CAMWJF010000062.1 GCA_947174505.1 uncultured Lachnospiraceae bacterium | reverse complement strand
ATCTTATCAGAAAAAAGGATTGTTTACAATTTATTTACTCATGCGTTTGTCGTGAACGACAATACGCTTTTACTGGAAAAAAGCATAAAATTTGTAATACATGATTGCCTATCAGGTTGTCCACACTATGGCTGAGGAGGTGAATCTGTTATGGAAAATAAATCAAAGGAAACGGAACTGACTGCAGCTTTGGCCAAAAATACATTGGATGAGATTCCCGTGCCAAAGTCTGATGCGAAGGAAATTGTGGGTCTTGTCCGGGACAACGGAAAGATTGACGGATACCAGCTTTCTGATCATACCACTGTCAGCAAGGCAGAAGGTGTCCAGATGGCAAAAGACGGTGAAATCAAAGGAGTCGGCGTAGCCCACCGGGGCGATACCGAATACTTGAAATCCATTCCCGATGATTCTGAAAATAATAATCTTGGAAATCTTCCCAGCGTGTCCGGATGAGGATGCCAGCGTATAACGGAGAATGCCGTTTTCAGGCATTCTCCCGCGTGAGACTTAGAACTTCTTCGCGAAGCAGTCCTTGCTGCGAGTGATTAGAAGTTCTTCTCACGTTAGTCGAGCTGCGAAAAGATCTCCCCGATGCTCCCCTGTACTACCAGATCCGCAATCCCGTCCCTTGCGGTAGGGGTTTTGTTTACAAGCACCAGCTTATTGCCGTTATAATAATCCAAAAGCCCGGCGGCAGGATAGACGGCAAGGGAAGTGCCGCCCACAATCAGCACGTCCGCATCGCTGATCGCGCGGATCGCCCCGGAAAGGGTATTCTGATCCAGCCCCTCCTCGTAGAGCACCACGTCCGGCTTAATGCCGCCGCCGCAGCTGCATTTCGGCACGCCCTCTGAAGTGGCAATATAATTCACGTCATAAAACTTATGGCAGCTCTCGCAGAAATTGCGCAGCACAGAACCGTGAAGCTCATACACCTTCTCGCTGCCCGCCGCCTGATGAAGCCCGTCGATGTTCTGGGTCACCACCGCCTTGAGTTTGCCTTCGCGCTCCCATTGTGCGAGTTTTAAATGGGCGGCATTTGGCTTCGCGTCGAGGCAGAGCATTTTGTTTCGGTAAAACCGATAAAATTCTTCGGTATTTTTTCTGTAAAAGGTATGGCTCAATATGGTTTCCGGCGGATAATCGTACTGCTGGTTATAAAGCCCATCCACACTACGGAAGTCCGGGATCCCGCTCTCCGTGGACACCCCCGCACCCCCGAAAAAGACGATATTGTCCGATTCATTTACCCACTGTCTTAACTGATCGATCTGTCCCATAGTCTTACCTCCCTCTTGTCCGATATGCTTGTTATTGTGGTTTATCTTTTATGCTCCCCAAGTCCCAGCCTGTTCACTGCGGAAAAGATCGCCCGCACGGACGCCCTTGTGATATTGGAGCTGACGCCCACGCCGTAGGTCACACTGCCGCTCTCCGCATCGAGCAGATGGATATATGCCGCCGCCTGGGAATTGGAACCGCTCTGGAGCGCGTGCTCCTCGTAATCCAAAATCTTTACGCTGATATCCAGCGTTTCCTGAAGTCCCCGCTTCACCGCGTCGATAGGGCCGTTGCCTACCGCCTCGAAGCGTTTCTCAACGCCCTTGTCGGTGTAAACCACAGTTACCTTTGTATCGAACTCAGACTCTGTCTCCTCGCTCAGATCATCCACCCGCAGTCTTCTGAAATGAATGGGTTCCTTCTTCTGCAGATACTCCTGGCGGAAGCTCTCCATAATCTGATCGGGGCTTACTTCGCCCTGCTTCTCGGAGATAGCCTGAATGACATTGGCAAACTCCCGGTGCATTCCCTTGGGAAGCTTAAATCCGAAGTAAGTATCCATGACAAAGGCCACGCCGCCCTTGCCGGACTGGGAATTGATACGCACAATGGGTTCATATTCCCTGCCGATATCCGCCGGATCAATGGGCAGATAGGGCACCTCCCAATATTCGCCGCCGCGTTCCTTCATGGCTTTTACACCTTTGTTGATGGCGTCCTGATGGGAGCCGGAGAAAGCGGTAAACACCAGCTTGCCCGCGTAAGGGTGTCTGGGGTGTACGGGAATCTTACAGCATCTCTCGTAAATCTCAATGCTCTCGTTCACATGCTCAATGGCCAGTTCGGGATCGATGCCCTGCGAGAACATGTTATAGGCAATATTTAAAATGTCCACGTTTCCGGTTCGCTCACCGTTGCCGAAAAGCGTGCCTTCCACACGGTCCGCACCGGCCAGAAGCGCAAGCTCCGCACTGGCTACGCCGGTTCCCCTGTCGTTATGGGGATGTACGCTCAAAATAATGGCCTCCCTGTTTTCCAGATGTTTGTTCATCCACTCGATCCTGTCCGCAAAGACATTGGGCGTGGTCATCTCCACCGTGGAGGGAAGATTGATAATCATGGGATTCTCCCTGGTCGGCCCCCATTCCCTCTGTACCGCATTGCAGACCTCCAGCGCGTAATCCAGCTCGGTGCCGGTAAAGCTTTCGGGAGAGTATTCCAGAATCACCTTCCCGGGAAATTTGGCTGCATGGCGTTTCACCATCTTTACGCCCTCCACGGCAATGTTGGTAATTTCCTCACGGCTCATATTGAAAACCACGTCCCGCTGCAGGGTGGAGGTGGAATTATAAATATGCACAATGGCCTGCTTGCAGCCTTCAATGGATTCAAAGGTGCGCTCTAAAAGCTCCTCCCTGCACTGGGTCAGAACCTGTACCACCACGTCGTCCGGTATTAACTTCCTGTCCACAAGCTGGCGCAGAAAATCAAATTCAATCTGGCTGGCTGCCGGAAAGCCGATCTCGATTTCCTTAAAGCCCAGCTTAATCAGATAATTAAAAAACTCTATTTTCTCGGACACTACCATGGGGTCAATCAGCGCCTGATTGCCGTCGCGCAAATCCACACTGCACCAGACGGGCGCTTTCTCGATCTGCTTATTGACCCACTCCCTCTCAGGGTAATCTACCACCGGGTTTCTGCGATATCTCTTATAATTCAGCATGACTGTAAATCCTCCTTCTGGATGTTTTGCGTTTCCTAGTACTCGCAGTGCAGTCCGGTTCCGCCTTGCATCCGTCTGCGCACTGCTCCCTGCTTACATAAAAAAATCGTCGCTCGGCAGCGACGATTCAGAGAATGCTCCGCATTCTCCTTGAATGGTTTACACTGTCGCAATTTCCTATAGAATGAAAAAGCCCCGCTGTATAAATACAGCAGGGGCGTCCGAACGTGACATTATTCTCCAAGACCGTTCTCAATGGCATCAACCAACGCTTTGAGAGCTTCCTTCTCATCTTCACCGTCACACACAAACTCGATTTCATCGCCACACTTGACACATGCCCCAAGCACACTCAGGACACTCTTGGCATTCGCTGTATTTTCACGAAATGTAAAGGTTATCAGAGATTTAAACTGCATCGCTTCCTTACATAGGATGCCTGCCGGTCTTAGATGTAGCCCTGTCGGGTTTTTTATGACTACCTTCTGACTTACCATTGCCTTTTCCTCTTTCTTACATGATACTATGAGTATATCATATTTATATACGTTATCTCAAGTCCTACAGCATAATATTCTGTATCAGTTCTGCAAGCTTCTTCGCCTCCTGCGTGATGACCTTCTGGTCCTTGCCCTCGATCATAACCCGCACAAGCGGTTCCGTGCCGGAGGGACGAATCAGCACGCGGCCCTCGCCCGCAAACTTTTTGTCGAGAGCGGCGATTGCCTCCGCGATCTCAGGATAGTCCATAAACTTTTCTTTTTTGTGGTTGGGCACCTTTGCGCCGACCAATGCCTGCGGCATCACTTCCATGATGGAAGCCAGCTCCGACAGCGGTTTGCCCGTCTCCACAACCACCTGCAAAAGATGAAGCGCGCTTAAGAGTCCGTCACCGGTTGTATTCTCATCTAAGAAGATTACGTGGCCGGACTGCTCGCCGCCGAGACTTGCGCCGATCTCGCGCATCCGCTCCAGCACATATCGGTCGCCCACCTTAGTCTGCTCAATCTTAATCTTGTTTTTCTCACCCATCAGGAAAAAGCCCAGATTGCTCATAACAGTTGCAACGATGGTGTTCTTGTTCAGCTTTCCCTGTGATTTCATATGATTGCCGACAATGGCCATAATCTGGTCGCCATCCACAATGTTTCCCAGCTCATCCACCGCCAGCAGTCTGTCGGCGTCTCCGTCGAAGGCAAGACCAAGCTGTGCCTTCTCATAAACAACTCTTGCCTGCAGCTCCTCCATATGGGTGGAACCGCAGTTCGCGTTGATGTTCGTGCCATCGGGATTATTATGGATCGCCACAACCTCCGCCCCAAGTTCTTTCATTGTTTCCACGGAAGTATAATAAGACGCGCCCTCCGCACAGTCTAACACAATCTTCATACCCCGCAGATCCACATTCACCGCTTTCATGGCATGGTTGATATATTCCTCTCTGGCATCCGTACGGTACTTAATTTTTCCTACGCTTGCGCCGGTAGGGAATTTAACGCCTCTCATATCACTCTTTATCAGCGCCTCAATCTCATCCTCCAAAGCGTCGGGAAGTTTGTAGCCGTTTCCGTCAAAGAATTTAATGCCGTTAAATTCCACGGTATTGTGGGAGGCGGAAATAACAACACCCGCGTCCACCTTATACTTTCTCGTCAGATACGCCACCGCCGGCGTAGGCACCACGCCCACATACACAGCGTTGGCCCCTACGGAGCATACGCCCGCCATCAGCGCATTTGCCAGCATATCTCCCGATATTCTCGTATCACAGCCCACCATGATGGTTGGCTTATGTTCATTCTCCCTTGTCAGTACATAGGCGCCCGCCTGCCCAAGCTGCATTGCCAGCAGGGGCGACAGTTCCTCGTTCGCAACCCCCCGTACTCCATCCGTACCAAATAATCTGCTCATATACACCTCCGTTTATATTCCAACATTATTTTTCGTGTTTTTTGCGCTACTCGTCTGCTATGATATGAACGCGAACCTCTGCGACGCCGTTCTGTCTCAAATCCCGGCCCTCAACGGAAGCGGTTACAGGCATCCAGTAGCTGCCTTCCGTAATCTCATTCATATCTTCACCAGCCATCCATGCTTCCATATCCACCACAGCAGTCACTTCCTCAGCCGTCACCTCATTCAAAACGCCTGGCAGTCCGCTGAAGGTAATGCTGCACTCGTTGGCAGGTTCTGTGATCACGGCCCTGAAGCCTTCTGGAAGACCGTCAAACCGAATCCGTCCCACAGGAATCCGCACGGCACGGTCACGCTCCGCCTCGATCTTTGCCGTAACGTCAACCCTGCCCACAAAATTATCCTCTGCCAGCGCTACGCCGTCCGGCAGATATTTAGTGATATCGACAAGTGCGGTCACATCCTCCGTCGCACCGGTCACATCGAGTACACCTGCGGGAATCGCGACCGTCTCGACATTTTCCAGTATCTTGGATTTACCCGCTACCGTAACCACCGCTTTGCTGAAGGTTACCTCTCCCGTAAGCTGATACCCGTCTTCTGGCGTGCCGGTCACCTCACAGGTAAGAGGCAGCTCCTTGCGCTCCAGAATCTCTACGCTGACCCGCACTTTTGTAATGCTTTTATCTATATTCTCTGCGGTTATCTCCTGCCCGTCCTCGTCATACAGGCGAACTTCCGAATCCGTGCTGACATCGTTTGAAAAGCCGGAAATATCTACCTCCGCCTGCGCTTTGCTAACCTGCGAAATAACGGATTCCGGACCGGAAATCCGAATCAGGTTCTGGTCTGTGGAAATGCTTCCCACCATAAAGCCTTCCCGCACCTCGCCTGTAGTAACAGATTTCACCGGAAGGGATCTGCTCTTCTTCTCCTCTATGCTCAGACGCACGCTGTCGATATTACCACGTATGCTGTCCAGCTTGTCATTGTATTTATTTGTAGAAAGCCTGATAGGCACCGTATCCACACTGGTCAGATCATTGATATCCGCCACAGCCACAATGTTGCTCCTGTCAAGGGAATCAATAATAGAACGGGGCGCCGAAACCGTGACCACGTCAAGCATATCCGTGCCGTCAAGCACCTCGTATACCTGCCCCCTGTCGGTAATCAGATTCTCATTTTTAATGGTAACAGACACATCTGTCACGCGATAGGTCATAATAGGATCGTTGATATTTGTGACGACCAGCCAGAGAACCGCCGCACTGAGAAAGGAGGCGATCTTTAAGCCCCAGTTACGGGTAAGCTTATTCTTCATTCTTAACCCCTGCCTTTCCTATGCTCTTGCCTTTAAACAGCTTGCGTTTCTTTTCCTCCATCGGTTTATCCTGGATTTCCAGAAGTCTTTCCTTCAGTCTGCCCGCATCCAGATTCCGCTCAAGCGCCCCGCCGTAGGCCACGCTGATCTTGCCGGTCTCCTCAGACACAATTACCGTCAGCGAGTCAGTGACCTCCGAGATACCCACGCCCGCACGGTGTCTGGTTCCAAGATCCTTGCTGAGTGCCATGTTATCCGACAGCGGCAGATAACAGGTGGCAGACACTACCCTGTTTCCCCTGATAATCACCGCGCCGTCATGCAGGGGAGTATTATGCTCAAAAATATTGATAAGGAGCTGACTGGAAATAATACCGTCCACATCAATACCTGTTCTTTCGTATTCTTTCAGGGACTGCTCATGCTCAATGACAATGAGCGCACCTGTCTTTACTTTTCCCATTTCCACGGAGGCCTTTACGATTTCATTTACCGTGCGGTCGGAAAAACGCCCGGTTTCCCGCTTGTTGGAATCCAGAAAAGAAGCGACGAAATTTTTCCGTCCCAATTCCTCCAGCGCGGAGCGGAGCTCCGGCTGTAAAACTACCACGAAAGCCGTGGCCGCAATACTGATAATATTAGGAACGATCCAGAGAATCGTATTCATCTTGCAGAAAGCTGCGATCACAATAAACACCAGAATCACGATAACGCCCTTTAAGAGCGCCCATGCTCTTGTGTTCTTGATCCATACCAGAATATGATATACCACAAAGGTCAGAATAACGATTTCCGCCACATCGTTCCAATGTATGGTAGGCATGTGCAGTCTTGCGAGATAGACGCCGATCCAGCTATTCAATTGTTCCATCTCTCCATCACCTGCCTTCTGTGTTAATCTTTGTCCCGGTCGCCTCCGGGGCCGCGAAACGACTCGCGCACCCGGGCTGAACTCGATTTTTTAATGGTGTGTCGGTCTAGTGCTTCTTCCGGCTCCGCTTCTTGCAGAGCTGATCTGTTTCACCTTTTTCTCCGGCTTCGCCACGGTAACCTTCGGTACCGCCTTCACATAATAATAGTACTCATCGTCTTCAAACTGAACCTTTTCCGTCCGACTGTAATCTACATAAAATACGAAAAACTGCAATACCAGCACGAGCAGGAAGGAGACAACCGTCCCCAGAATCACACCAAGCAGCGGCTGGTTTATCTCAAAAATCAGGTCTCCAACAAGAAGCACCATGATATTCACCACCGCGCCGGCCGTCATGGCAATCGTCCATGCGTAATCAATGCTCAGCCGCCGCAGGAGATAAACGATAATCACCGTAATGGCAAAGGCCGCAATCGTCACAACCATTTCCCGGTTTTTAATCAGGCCGTCGATAATGAATTTAAATTTCGCTGCCGTCTCCTCATCAGCCATGGCTGCTATCATTGTGGCATTCTGCGTTACATAGTGGATCATATAGTAAACGATCACACCGCAGGCGACAGAAACCGCAGATGTGGGCGCACCAATCAGACCCATGGATATAGGCACCACATAGGGTATCCGCAGAAGAAAACAAAGCGGCATAAGCACCACCACAACGGTATCTTTCGGAGAAAACCGCAAATACAGCAAAAAGAGCAGCAGAAAACCTGCACCAATCACCGCGGCGCACTCCATACTGAAAGTGTAGAGGTGTAGAAGCACAAAAACCGCACCCATCAGGACAATAAAGTTCATCGGCATGAAAGAGCACATAAGAGCCACAATCAGCACCACCGTCATTCTGTTAATCGTCTCCATATAACCGAGCCTGGAGTTAATCAGGCAAAGGGTTATGAGCGCCAGAAGGAACTTTAAAAGCGGTGTGATATACACCTCGTATTTGCTGTAGATGGTCAAAAGTATCTGTTTTGCAACCAGTAAAGTAGTCATTGTAAATTAGTCCTTTTATCCTTACTTGTAACTGTTCCGTATCTGCACAGTTACAATGCAAAATCCATCAAATTTACCTTCAGCAATGGAATTTTGCATAAACTAAATCATATTCTTACAGTCTCAGCAGTAAATGCTTCGGCCTGTGTGGTGCAGTTACCCCTTCTTTTCATTTTTGTACATGGCGGAGAGCTTGTGCAGATTCATATAATACGCGCGCAGACTCCTGCTTGCCCTGCTGTACCTGATTGTGTACACCACATAGGAAATGAAAGCATAAGTGCCCACCGTCCCCAGATATAAATAGAGAATGCTCTTGGCAAATTCAAGAAGATCCATCTTGTAGATCTCCGTCATAAAAATTTCAAAATCATAAAAAATGTACATAGCAAAAACCACTACAAATGCGATGGTTGCACTTATAATGGATTTAAGCACCTGCCAGCCTATATAGTCGCTCCGGAAATAACTGCCGATGGCCAGACATTTCTTGCCGTCACGGGCCTCGTAAGAAGCCATCTTGGTCATCAGAACGACTCTCTCTTCATTTAACATACACTTCTCCAATTTCCGCCAGAATGATCAGTTCAGGAAACGCATTTTCGGGTTTTCCTTCGTATCCTTTTTCTTCTGCACTCTGGGCGGTTCGGGTTTTTTAATGCTTGCGCCCAGCTCGTTGGCCATGCTGCTCTTACACTTGCCGCAAAAACGTCCTGTCAGAATAGGCGCACCACAGTTTTCACAGGTCAGTGTAACGCCCGACTCTGAGGACAGCTCCAGACGCTCCTCCCTGAGCCACTGGTGGATCTGGTTTGTGGAAACGTCGCAGGCTTCCGCCACCTCTTTGATTCCGGCATGACCGTTCTCCTGAATATACTTCTTTACTTCCTGAAATTTCTCCTCAAGCTTCTCCCTGCATGTCATGCAGATCGGCGGCCCTGAGACATAGTTAAACAGATTTCCGCATTTCCTGCAATTCCTTACGTTCATATTTACCTCCCTGAGACAAATTTTTTCTTCATATCCCCCTGCCGATAGCGAGGGTTATGAAATAAATTCGTTCTACACCCGCTTTTCTTAACTCACGGCTCATGGCGTCTATGGTACTGCCCGTCGTGTAGATATCGTCAATGATTATAATTATACCTAATTCTACATCATTACGGAGGATTTTAAAAGCCTTTTTCAAATTATTTTGCCTCTCGGCGGCAGATAAATCTTTCATAGGCGCGGTTTTCTCCGCTCTTTCTATCAAATCCGCCCGCATCGGGATCCCCGTCCGTGCGGAAAGCTCCTCTGCCAGCGCCTGCGCCTGATTGTAACCGCGTTTCTTATACCTGCTTTTGTGAAGCGGCACGGGCACAAGCGCGTCCGCCCGACAGGAGCGGATAAAATCCCCGAGCTGCCTTTGTATACAGGAAGCGTAATAAGCGGCGTACTCCCGTCTGCCCTGGTATTTAAAACGGGCAATGGATGCGGAAACACTCCGATAGGAGAAGAGGGCGCGGCCACTGTCAAAAAGATGCGGGTGGGCGGCACAGTCGTCACAATATTCCTTTCCGCTGTCCCCGATATGTTTGCCGCATTTGAAACAGTACGGCGGCCTGATGCATGTAAGTTTGGGCGCGCATTCCTTGCATATAAGCGCATTCCACGGCCTGACCGGCTCGTCGCAGACAGGACACCGGCGTGGAAAAAGAAGGGTTGCAGCAGTGTTCGATGCCGCATGGAGACATGCATTCACGCGAAAACGTGAGTTGAGATGTGCAGGCATGGAGATTCCTTTCTGATATGTGTTCTCTCACCCCGGGTGATGCGCGGAGTGCTGTGTTTCAGGTGATCGCCTGATGCGGTGCAAACAGCCGCCGCATCGTTATGCCCCGAACTGTATCGCCTGTATCTGATCCAAAAAACCTGTGTAGCGGTGGTTTTCCCGGTTATTCGCCACCATCCCCGAAAGGGTCTCGCGGCTCCCCAGAATGGTGACACAGGCTTTCGCACGGGTGACCCCCGTGTAGAGAAGATTGCGGTTGAAAAGCATGTGAGGCCCTGTAAGAAGCGGCATGATCACGGCGGGGTATTCGCTGCCCTGCGATTTGTGTATGGTTACGGCGTAGGCCAGCTCGATTTCGTCCAGCCCGGAATAGGGATAGGTAACCCGCCGGTGTTCGTCGAATTCCACCACGACCTCGCGGGCGTATTCGTCGATCGTACGTACCACCCCGATATCCCCGTTAAAGATCCCCATTCCCTGATCGATGGGAATATTGTAACGGCTTACCACCTCCCACGCAAGCTGGTAATTATTTTTGATCTGCATGACCTTGTCACCTTCCCGAAAAAGGGTATCGCCCACCTGGCACTCGCGTTTTTTTTCGTCCGGTGGATTCAGGTACCGCTGCAGAATACCATTTAACGCTTCCACGCCAAGCTTTCCCTTCCGCATCGGCGTGAGCACCTGGATGTCATAGGGCGTCGCCTCCACATATCGGGGCAGTTTTTCCAGAATAAGCTGGATCATATGCTTGTATATAACATTGGTGTCGTTTCTTTCGAGGAAGAAAAAGTCTTTGCTCTTATTGTCCAGAACAGGATCTTCTCCGGCGTGGATTCTGTGAGCGTTCAGAACGATATCGCTCTCCTTTGCCTGCCGGAAAATCTTCTCCAGCACCACAGTCTGAAACGCGCCGCTTCTGATCAGGTCAGAGAGCACCTGACCCGGTCCGACGGAAGGAAGCTGGTTCACATCACCCACCATGATCAGGCGGGTTCCCACGGACACCGCCTTTAAAAGCGATTGAAAAAGAAAGATATCGACCATGGACATTTCATCCACAATGATAACGTCCGCCTCCAGAGGATTTTCCTCGTTTCGCTCAAACCGCGCCGCCTTTCCTTCCAGGGCCGCCGTCCCGGAAAGCTCTAAAAGCCTGTGAATGGTGCGGGATTCATACCCCGTGGCTTCCGCCATGCGCTTGGCTGCCCGGCCTGTGGGCGCTGCCAGGCTGATATCCATTCCCTGAGAGAGAAAGTAGCGGATGATCGCGTTGATAGTAGTTGTCTTACCCGTGCCCGGGCCGCCGGAAAGAATGAACACACCGTTTCTGATACTCTCCAGAACAGAACGTTTCTGCAGACTATCCAGCACAATGCCCAGATCTGCCTCCACCTGATCTATTTTTTGCAGAAGCGCCTCCTCCTCGGCGGGAAGAAGCTCCTCCGAAACATTCAGATCATGGAGCATCCTCGCACAGTTTAACTCAGCATAATAAAAATTGTTGGCGTAGACCCGGCACTCCCGCACAGGCGGCGGGCTGCCGGGAGATTCTCTCATGGCTGCCGGGGCGTCCAAATCTGTGGCATCTTTCGCGGCAATAACGGTTTTGATGACCAGCTTTTTGTCCATCGCCAGATTTTGAAGCTGCGGCTCCATCAGGGACGGCTCGATTCCCAAAAGCTCCCCCGCCTGTGACAGGAGTCTGTCCGCCGGGAGATAGCAGTGGCCTTCGCCGCCCGCCTGCTGCAAAGTGTAAAGCAGGCCGCTCCTGATGCGGTAGTCGGAATCCGTGTGAATGCCGATCTTTGCCGCAATTTCATCCGCGATGCGAAAACCGATGCCCTGAATGTCCTCCGCCAGGCGGTAGGGATTTTCCCGCATCACGCCGTAAAGTCCCATCCCGTAGGTCTCATAAATACGCAGCGCAAGGGTGTTGGAAATGCCGTAGCCCTGCAGAAAGGTCATCGCGTCCCTCGCGTCCCTCTTCTCGTAGAGAGCGGCCGCGATCTCCCTTGCCTTGCGAAGGCTGATTCCCTTTACCTCCGCCAGCCGCTCCGGCTCCTCCTCTATGATGCGGTAGGTATCCGCGCCGAAAGCCCTGATGATCCGTTTCGCAAGCGCTTCCCCCACGCCTTTTACGGCACCGGAGGACAGATATCTTTCCATGCTGATTTCATCGCTCGGCGGCACAATTGTATAATGTTCTATTTTGAACTGTTTTCCGTATACTTGGTGCTGGGTATATTCCCCCTGCGCCTCAATCGTCTCACCCTGATCCATGGTTTTAAAAAAACCCACGCAGGTGAGCTCATCCTCCTGCGTGAGAAGATTTAAAACCGTATATCCATTGTCTTTGTTACGGTAAATAATGTGATCAATAAACCCTTTGACTGTTTCCATAGAATACCTGTGTGATAACATCGCCGCCCGGCAGCGACGATTCAGAAACTGCGACAGTGTAAAGCACTGAATGAAAATGCCAAGCATTCCCTTTTCCGGGTGCGCGGGGCACCCGGTTTTTTATGATATGCCGTAGTTGATCTTTGCCTGCTCGTATAACATCTGCGCCAGAGAGTTAGAGCCCTGCGTCGCGGTCTGTTCGGAAATCTGCTGAATCACGGAGTCCTTGAAGTAATCCACCATATTGGAGGCGTAGCCATCCTCGTCCTCCCCAAAGATATCAACGGTTTTCTGCATTTCCTTATAGACCTGTTCCCACAGGTACGCCTCAAACTGCTTGCAGGCATCAAAGAGGGCGTCGTCCTCCTTTTCCTTCGCCGCCTTGTCCGCGCTCTGCAGGTTCTTCTGAAGGTTCTCCGTGGCCACGCGGCTTGAGTCGGTCATGTAATTCGTGTATGCGGATAAATTGGTTAAGTCATTCATGTATCTTCTCCTCCATATAAACTGTCCGTGCGGGCTGTCGCCTAGCGTTACCTTATGCGACTCGTGTCATTCGCAATCCGCTTCGGCTCTTAGCGTTTCAGGTTATTAGCCACTTCCAGCATGGAATCGGATGTGGTGATGGACTTGGAGTTCATTTCGTAGGCACGCTGCGCCACGATCAGGTTTACCATTTCATTCGCCACCTGTACGTTGGAACCTTCCAGATAGCCCTGTATGATTCTGCTTTTGTTTACGTCAGGCTCTGTGTCTTCATTGAGGGCGCGGCCGCTGGCATCCGTCACCGAAAAGAGGGTATCACCCACTCTCCTTAAGCCGCCGGGATTGTTAAACTGGAAAGTACCGATCTGTATGCCGATGGGCTGCGGATTGTTCTGCGCATCAGGGTAGCAGATCTGTCCGTCCTCTGTAATGGAAAGGTTGCTGGCTATGTAACCCGCATCGGTAACAATAGCGCGCCCTTCTGTATCCAGTACCGGAAGACCGTCCGCGTTTGTCAGGGTCATGCGGTTATTAGCGCCAATTGCCCAAGTAAAATCACCGTTTCTCGTATAAAAGATCTGTCCATCCTCCCCGCGCAGGGCAAAGAAACCGTCGCCCTCAATCGCGAAAGAGGTATCAGAAGCGGAGTCCAAAAGACTGCCCTGTGTAAAAATCTGGTTGATAGAGGCCGTGCGGACACCCAGACCTACCTGGGAGGTAGTCGGCTTCGGGTCACCGTTCGCCGTCGTCGTAATGGATTGCAGATTCTGATACAGAAGAGATTTAAACTGCGCCACCTGTGCCTTATATCCCACGGAATTTACATTAGCAAGGTTATTCGCTATCGTGTCCACATTTGTCTGCTGTGCATTCATGCCGGTCGCACCCGACCATAAACTTCTAACCATAGTATTCTCCTTTACACGTTTTCCCTATTTCTTCTTATATTTTACCGTTCTGTGTTACCGCCTGCTCCAATGTATCATCGTAGGTCGTAATAACCTTCTGGTTGCTCTCATACTGCCGCTGCAGGGTAATCATGTTAACCATCTCTGTCACCACGGAAATGTTTGACATTTCCAGATATCCCTGATGGATCTGCGTATCAACGCCGGTTTCTCCCCGGTCGAGCTCCACCGCGCCCTCCACAGGCTGGAAGAAGTTCTCGCCAAAACGCTCCAGATAATTGTAATCCTCAAAATCAGTAATACCAATAGTCGCCACTGTAGTGCCGTCCTGTACAATCGTGCCGTTACGGCTGATGCTGATGGGAAGAGCAGTGTCCATCTGAATCCGCCGTCCGTCCTCATCCAGCACATAGTCGCCGTCCTGCGTCTGTAAGAAGCCCTGACGGTTCATGGTAAAATTGCCGTCCCTGGTATATTTGGTGGAGGTTACCCCCGCCTTGTTCGTGTACTCTACCGCGAAAAATCCCCTGTCGGAGAGAGCAAGATCCAGCGTGTTTCCGGTTTCCTTAATAGGCCCCTCGGAATAATCCACATAATTTTCGCCGATCTTTACACCCAGATTCAGGCCGGTCTTTCTGACGCGACGTTCCAGATAGTTCTCGTTCAGCGGATTGTTCAGCTCCGCCTCATCCACTGCCCTGTTGGTCGCCAGCGGCCTCGGAAGATTTCCCGGCTCCGACAGGTCCTTAATCTTATAGGCAAGTACCGTATCAAACGCCTCGCTTGTGGTGCCTTCTTTCTTAAAGCCATTGGTCGTCGCATTGGCCAGATTGTTCGTCAGCACATCCATTCTGTGCTGCTCGTTCAACATACCTGTGTAGGCTGTATACAATCCCTTAAGCATCTGATTTTATCCCCTTTCCAATTCCAAAGTTTCTTTTCGCTGCACGTTCCATGCACCGAGGATGCGTCTTTTCATCCCCATACTCTTTTCGTTTTAGTCTTCGCGGTAACCCGCTAAAAATTCCACATATTTTCCTGTACCGATCGCCACAGCCGTCATCGGATCTTCTGCGGTCATAGTGTTAATGCCGGTCTTGGCTGCGATCAGATCCTCCAACCCGCGAAGCAGACTGCCGCCGCCGGTCAGGACAATGCCGCGGTCCGCGATATCCGCGGCCAGCTCCGGAGGCGTTTTCTCCAGCACACTGTGTATCGTTTCCACGATCTGCACCGTTGTTTCATGTAGCGCTTCCTCCGTCTCTTCCGACGAAACCTTAACGGTTCTGGGAAGGCCAGTCACCAGATTACGGCCTCTCACGTCCATGTAATCCACTTCCGGACGCTTGAAAGCGGAGCCGATCTTTATCTTCAAATCCTCTGCCGTCCGTTCACCGATCAGCAGATTATGTTTTTTACGCATATACCGCACGATAGCCTCATCAAAGTCATCGCCCGCTATCTTAATGGAAGCGCTGACCACCGTGCCGCCGAGGGAAATCACCGCGATATCGGAAGTACCGCCGCCAATATCCACAATCATGTTGCCGCAGGGTTTGGAAATGTCGATGCCCGCGCCGATGGCCGCCGCGATAGGCTCCTCAATGATGGAAACCTCCCTTGCGCCCGCCTGATAGGTCGCATCCTCCACGGCTTTCTTCTCTACCTCTGTCACGCCGCTGGGCACGCAGACCGCAATACGCGGCTTACGGAACGTCTTTTTACCCAGAGCCTTCTGGATAAAGTACTTCATCATTTTTTCTGTAACCTGATAGTCGGAGATAACACCCTGTCTCAAGGGTCTTACCGCCACGATATTGCCCGGCGTTCTGCCGAGCATGAGACGCGCGTCCTCACCGATTGCCTTAATTTTATTCGTGTCCCTGTCAAAAGCAACAACAGAGGGCTCCTTCAATACAACGCCCTTGCCTCTGATATATACTAAAATACTGGCTGTGCCAAGATCTATACCGATATCTGTAAACTGCATTTACCTTTGTTCCCCTTCCCGAGAATATATCGCAAGACGATAAACCCGCAAACATGCGCTTCGTGCTCATTGTCCGTCTGCGACAGACGTTTACCCTTTTAATGCCGCAGGAAAAACAGATGTCCGCTCTGCGGCTGCCTGTTTCTCTATTGCGGCTACTATATTATACCCTCATTGAAGCGGTTTTTCAAAGGTTTTTTGTTTTTTTTCGAAAAAATTAAAAAACGCCAAAAACAGAGCGGCTCCTTCCGCCCCGGTTTCCGCATCCGTGCTTATTATTGTTATCGGATTATGCAGCGGAAATGTTTACCCACTCCGGCATTTCTTTATGAAAAAAATTGTTCCAGATTCTGGTATCTGTGTTATACTCTTGGAAGAACAGGGACTACGGACCGTCCTTGCATCATAATGTAAAATGCAATAATAAAGGAGTATATTTAACGATGAGATCACAGGCAGAATTGCAGGCAAAGCTCAGAGAAATCGACCATAAGGGTTATAAGGCCTACAAAGTTTTAGAGGGAGAATATGACTTCGGGGCATACCGGCTCTGGATCGACCATGTGCAGGGGGATCCCTTTGCATCCCCCTCACGGGTGCGGATTGTGTACCGGAATCAGGGAAATATTCCCACGTCATATTTTGGGAGCAGACACCGCCGGATTGCGGTGGAGGATTATCTGCTGCGCAATCTCCACCGTTTCCTGCGAAACGGCGACGGCAGGGCCGCAAAAGGTTCCGGCAAGAGCGGACTGGTGACAGCCTGCAGAACCGGGCAGGAGATTCTGGAAACAACCGCCATGCATATCGGTAAAGAGGTGATCGAGGCCCGTATTGAGGTGGGCTTCCCCGCGTTCGGACGAACCATCGCGGCAGGAGAGCTGGCACAGATTTTATTTCATCTGCTTCCCGACCTTGCACAGCAGGTTTTTAAAATGAATCCCCGCATGAAGCAGGATCTTGATAAAGTAACGGCATTGGCGGACGACCAGCAGTTTGTCCGGGAGGCTCTGCCGGAGCATGATCTTGCTGCATTCGTGGCAGACGGCTCTGTTCTGCCGAGAGAGAGCGGCGTTTCCCAGAGACCCATGAAAAACGCGGTGGTCTTCAGAAGCCCGGACTCCCTCGCGGTAACCCTGGATCTTCCCCACCGCGGACAGGTGCGCGGTATGGGCATCCGTCACGGCATCACGGTCATTGCGGGAGGCGGTTTCCACGGTAAGTCTACCTTATTAAAGGCGCTGGAGCGCGGCGTTTACAATCACATTGCCGGGGACGGCAGGGAACTGGTTATCACCGATGAAAGTGCCTTTAAGCTGCGCGCCGAGGAGCATCGCTGCATCCATGAAACAGATATCTCCATGTTTATCAATAACCTTCCCATGAAATCGGACACTACCCGTTTTCAGACGGAAAACGCCAGCGGCAGCACATCGCAGGCCGCCAATACGGTGGAGGCTCTGGCCAGCGGCAGTACCGTCCTCCTGATCGATGAAGATACCTCCGCCACGAATTTCATGGTACGGGACGGGCGTATGGCACAGCTTGTCTCCGACGAGAAGGAACCGATCACGCCATTTATCCGCAAAATAAGAAGTCTTTATCGGGATCTCGGCATTTCGACCATTCTGGTGGCGGGAAGCTCCGGCGACTATCTGTCAGTTGCCGACACGGTTTTACAGATGGACTGCTACGAGACGAAGGATGTGACTGCCCGGGCAAAGGAGCTGGCTGTCGAACTGACGGAGGAGACGGTAAAGAAAACCGACTGGCTGAAAAAGACTGTCCGCACAAAGCGGATTGAAAAGGCAAAGGTACACGGCTGGGATACGATCAGCCTTGATAAAAATGAAATCGATCTGCGCTATCTGGAACAGATCGTTGGGGAAAGCCAGACCGCCGCTCTTGCATATATTTCCCAATATGTTTTGGAGCGGCTGGCAAACGGAAAGAAAACGCTGCCCCAGCTCACGGAGGAAGTCTTCGCAAAATTGGAGAAGGAGGGCATCCTTGCCCTGACGCCGAAAAATTACGGGGCCGGGCCCGCCGCCTATGTGAGACGGCAGGAAATTCTGGCATGTCTGGCGAGATACCGCCTGCTCTAAACCACAGACGAATCCGGCAAAAATCCCTCTCCCCTTCCCTTATAAGGGCACATGGTAAGAGGGATTCTTTTTATTCTATAGGATTAGGGTGTCAAAAGGTTACTGACCTTTGATACAAATTTGT
>CAMWJF010000061.1 GCA_947174505.1 uncultured Lachnospiraceae bacterium | reverse complement strand
TCAACCTTCTTTCTTGGAATTCCCTATATTTGAATTATACAGGAAGCTCCTTTTTGCTCACAGACCAATTCTTTGCCCCGATATGCGCTTTCCACATATCCGCATAAAGCGGGCAGCGGTTTAGCAATTCTTCCTGTTTTCCACAATCCACAATCTGGCCTTTTTTCAAAACAACAATCTGATCTGCGTTCTGGATAGTAGAAAGCCTGTGGGCAATCACCAACAGTGTCTTGCCTTTTGACAGCGCCATGATAGACTTCTGTATTTTGTCCTCATTCTGCGGATCGGTAAATGCTGTTGCCTCGTCCAAAATAACAATCGGAGCGTTTTTAAGAATTGCCCGTGCAATCGCAATCCGTTGTTTTTCACCACCAGACAGCCGCTTTCCGGCATCACCTGCAGGCGTGTCATATCCCTTATCCAGACGGGCAATAAATTCATCACAGCAGGCTGCTCTCGCCGCTGCATATACTTCCTCGTCCGTGGCATTGGGATTCCCAAGGCGGATATTTTCTTTCAGGGAACAGTTGAACAGAAAATTATCCTGCGTTACAAAACTGACCATCTCGGAAAGCTGGCGTATGGATAATTCTTTGATATTTTTCCCGCCAATGGTAATGCTGCCGCCAGTCACATCCCAAAACCGTGCAATCAGACGAGCTACCGTTGATTTACCGCCGCCAGACGGCCCGACAAGTGCTGTAAAGCTGCCCTCCGGCATTTTCAGGCTGACCCCCTGGAGGACATCATTCTGCTCGGAACCGTCATAGGAAAAGAACACACGATCCAGAACAATGTCATTGTGAGGAATGGAAACTATTTCACCCGAATCCGGCAATATCGGCAGATTCAAAAGCTCATTCGCTGCATCTACCGCAAATTCCATAGACTTTGCTTCATTGATGAAAGTAGTTGCCTTCATCAATGGCCCCACAATACTAAGGGAAAGAATGATACCCATTGCAAGCTCCGCAGGAGAAATATTTCCTTTCTGCACCAGCAGGAGACCAACAGGCAAAACTCCCAAAAGAGTTGTCGGCATAATCGCCATCATCAGGTTCATGGTTTTCCATGTACTCTTAAACCATGCCAGAGTAAACTCCTTAAAGGACTGGACAGCACCGACAAATTTTTCATAAGAGCTTGTGCTTTGGTTAAAAGCCTTTACAACTTCAATACCTTCCACATACTCAATGATGATACTGTTGACATGGTTATTTGCCTCCATATAGGCAGCGTACTGACTGTTATAATTCCGCATGAGAAAGAACATTGGGATCATAGCCAATACCGGGGCAATCAATACCGCTAAACCCATACGCCAGTCGATTGCCAGCATCCATGCAAAAATCGCAATGGGGAGCAGGAGATTTGAAGTCAGTTCCGGTATCATGTGCGCCAATGGCGGCTCCAAATCCTCAACCTTATCCATGATGATATTTTTCAGATAGCCGATCTGCCGCCCCATTACTTCCCCAAGGGGAGCTTTCATCAAGCGGTTTGCAATTTTCAGCCGGATGCCCTGCAAAATCGTGTAAGCTGAAATATGCGCCAAAATCGTAGAAGTGCCGTAGCAGACACACCGTATCAGATAACCAGCCGCCCCAACCAGACACCAAAACAGAATACCATCCAAAGTTACAGTCTGGTTGATAAATGCAAGCAGGATTTCATATACAGCCCAAAACGGAATGAATCCTCCGGCAACGCTTAGAATGGCACACAAGACCGAGAGGGTCATTTTTCCTTTGCATGGACTGGCAAAAGAAAAAAGGATTTTAACCCAGCTCTCTTTTTGTTGCTTCATAGCATTTCACCTCTTTTACTTTTTTTGTCAGCAAAGAAAAAAGGATGGGTAGTCTTTGCTAACCATCCTTAATCTATCATGTTTTAAATTTCTTTTCCTCTCCATAAAGTCTTTTTTGTTCTAATCAGACAAAAGATTTTCGATATTCCAACGGTGTCTTTCCCATTGTCTGATGAAATGCGGAAGAAAATTTGCTGGGGCTGTCATAACCTACAAGTCCGGCAATTTCTGCAATTTTCAGGTTTTTATCAGACTTTAACAGAGTAGCGGCATAGTTCATGCGGTATGTTCTCATATAAGTAAAAATAGGACTGCCATATACTGTTTTGAAACAGTTCTTGAGCGGTGTCAATGCAATATCAAACTGTTCTGATAGTTCCTCCAATGTATAATTCTTAGTTAAATCCTCTGTCAGAAGTGCCTGAATTGCTTTGATTTTTTCTACCTGTCCTTTATAAAAGTATGGCCGTTCCTCCGTATGCCCTGACAGCTCTAAGGCATCCAAATACAGAAGCAACTCCAGCACTTTAATCTTAAAATAATATTTTTTGATTTTGAGAGGTACATTATATAATTCAGAAAAAATATGCTCGATTGCCGGTTCGCCGGGAATCACAAAAGGTTTCGGGTCACTGCAATATTTTTTCTGTAATTCGTAAAGATCAACGGAAAAATCCTTCATATGAGCCGGGATTTCTTTCGCAGCGACACTCATTTGAAAGCCAATGGATATTCCGTGGTAATGACAAAGCGGAAATGTCACTTTGCCGTTGTGATGAATACGCTGATCCACACGCAAATCTCCAGCCTCTAAATAACTATATGCGCCAGCACCGGCCTCCTGCTCAATCCGTCCTTCCCTGCAATGGTCGATACACAATAAGTCCATATCGGTCTGAAAGCCTGAAACACACTGCTTCATGTGAAAATCATTATACATGAGAAACACTCCGGGAAATACCTGGTAAAGTGTCATTGTGCCATCACCAGAGCTGTCATTCAACCGCATGACTTTACAATCATCCGTTTCAACTATGCCTTGAACATTGAGGCCATAATTCATTTGTTCAAATATTTCTGACACTTTCCTGCCTCCTTTCTGAATGGCATCCCTCCATGTCAAATATTTTATCACAAGTCCGGTTCAAAAACTCAAAATCATGTGAAACAATCAGGATAATTTTATTTTCAGTCTTTAGTTTCTGAATCATATCGCTGACTTCCAGCATCCGGTGGTAGTCCAGCCCGCTGGTCGGCTCGTCAAACACTAAGAGATATTTATCCGAGAGAATCGCGGTTGCCACAGCTAACCGCTGTTTCTGTCCTCCTGATAAGGCCATAGGGTGACGGTCTTTAAAATCGAACAGGTCAAACGCCTTCAAAATTTGCTCTATACGCTCTGCCGGACACTCCGGCATAGATAATTCACATTCATTCCAAACACTATCCGAAAAAAGCTGGTGGTTTACATCCTGCATAACACAAAAGCTCGCTTTATTTCGCTGCTTTGCGTTCAAGGCTTTTCCGTCAAGACAGATTTTCCCGCTGGTTTCTTTCAGCAGACCGCACAGGCAGCGGGTCAGTGTTGTTTTTCCGGCTCCATTATGCCCGATGATTCCAAGAACCTCTCCGGGAGCCGCCCCAAAGCTGACTTCACGGAATACGGTTTGCTTATCAAAGGCACAGGAAATATTTTCTACCGAAAGTCCGATTTTTGTTCCTGGCGGGTCGGTATGCGGCAAATCCAGTACCGGATGCTCCAAGCTCCGCAGCCCCATTGTAATCCGTTGTTCCTCGGATATTTTGTGAAATTCTTCTCCGGAAAAAATCCGGGCGATTTTTCCATTTTGTATAAATACAGCCTGGTCAATCAAGTCCATCAGAAAGTAAATCCGATGTTCCGCTACAATGATTGTCCGTCCTTCCTTTTTTATCTGGATAATCTGCTGACGCAGAATGTCAATTGCGTCTGCATCCAGATTAGCCGTTGGTTCATCCAGAACAAAAACAGACGGATTCATGGCATATACCGAAGCAAAAGCAAGGCTCTGTTTTTCACCGCCCGACATGGAAAAAATATTCCGGCCAAGAAGTGATCTGATTTTCAAAGCCGAAACCGTGGCCTCGAACCGTTCTTTAATTTTTGCCGGGGCAATACCGGCATTTTCTAAACCAAAAGTGATCTCACTATCTGAATCAATGTTAAAAAACTGTGACTTTGGATTTTGAAAAACGGAACCAACCTGCTCTGCCAGTCGATACATTTCTGTTTTCGCAACTTCTACTTCGTTTATGGTAGCCGTTCCTGACAGAGTGCCGCCTTCTACAAAGTGGGGGATCAGCCCGTTAATCAATTTTGTAACCGTGGTCTTGCCGCATCCGCTTTCGCCACAGAGAAGAACACATTCGCCCTGCTTAATCTGCAAGTCGATATGCGAGAGTGTTCCTTGTTCTTTTTCATATTCAAATGAAACATCTTTTATTTCTATCACAAGCCGCACCCCCTATCCAACCATAATCGAAATAAAACAAAACATAACTCCAAATGCCAGACATAGAAAATCCTGTCCTCCGAATTTCATAACAATCATGCTCGTCTTATGAGCCGGATTTTCAATTCCCCTTGTGACAGCAGCGGCAGATAATTCTTCTGCGGTTGTAGTGGCTGAAATCATAATCGGTACAAGCAGACATTCTAGTTTCTCTATTCCATGAATATTACGCAGCTTCATGGCATCCCTTATATATCCCACTTCCTCTTTTAGTGCAGGAAAATAGCGGATTGTTACCGACAGAGGGATAATCAGACCTTGCGGAATATGGCATTTACGGAGAGCAACCATCAATTCCCTCACAGGCGTTTTCTGTAATATCAAGGTTCCCACGATCAGGCAGGGAAAAATCTTTCTTGCATAGGAAACCAGAATTGTAAAACTGCTGGCTAAAATCTTCGGGCCGTTGGGGAAAATATAATATTGCAAAAGCAGGCAAATTCCAAAAGCAGCTGCCAATTTTCCTGCGGCCTTTTTACAGCCGCAGACAATAATCAGCAGGAGAAGCGAAACAACCCATGCAATTTCTACCCATATGGAATGTTGTGTAAATGCCACCACATTTGCCATTACCAACAAAAGAAGCTCTGTCCGAGGGTCAAATTTTAATGTATGTTTTCTGCCAGAACGATTCATTATACAATTCCCGCCTTTACAAAATGCTTTTTGAACAATCCCCTTGCAATAAAAGCACCGATAATCCCGCCGATGATTGGAGCTACAAACAGGACAATCAGCATGGCATTGGAAGAAAGAGCTTCTACCGCTGAAACATAATCAGCGGGCATCCCCTGTTCTGTAATTTGAGCCAGAAAATCCGCTTTGAACAGCCAGATCGGTAAAGGGGAGCCTACCATACCGAGTGAAAAAATCACATAAGCGACAGAGTTGCCCTTAAAGCTATTATACTTTGTAACAATACGGGCTACCTCTGCCAGAATACAGGTGGAGGCCATAGAAATCAAGATTACCAGAGTGAATTGTCCTGTAGCAAAATAGATCAATGCCGTAATCAATCCCATCAAAAAAACTGCTCCTGGTTTCTGCACCTTTGCCGCCATCAGCATGAATGGAATCCCCGCAAAGACAGCGATAAATCCAGGCATCAACATCCAGAGAACAGGATGAATACCACCCATCAGCATAAAAGCAAAGTTGATTACAAAGTAAATCGCAGAAAAGATACCGATTGTAATAAGGTCTTTCCCTTTCATTTTTTTGTCTGTGTTTGCATTTGACATTAGTTTATCCTCCTTCTGGTTAGTTTTCGCTAACGCATTGTCTTAATGAAAGCGCCCTCTGGCGCTTCCAGTGAATATGATAACAGACGAGGAAATGTTTTTCCGCTCCAATCGGTCTTTTTTGTTCCGATAAGACTTTTCTTTTTACACGAATTCAAAAAAATAGAAAATACCAAAACCAGCAAACAATTACAAGGCTCCATAGCATACGGGTAAGCTGCAAGGTCAATGAAATGTGTATTGCATATGGGCTTCCGTTCACATTAAATGTTCTGGAAGCCTTTTCTGACCTCTCACCCCTATGCCTTAATCTCCATCCCGTTCTTAAAAGTAAACCGGACATCATCCCTGCCGTAGACCGTCACATGATCTACCAGCGCATACCATGCGCCCTCGTCGAAGCTGTCCACAGCATCCGGCATCCCTTCCAGCGTATCCACCAGGTTCTGCATCATCTCCCGCTGTGCCTGCTTTGCCACGATCCCGTCCTCCACCTCGCCGAGCCGCGCCTTCGCCCTGTCGAACCGCTCCGCAAGGGCATTATAGCGTTTTTCGTATTCTGCCTGGTTCTGCGCGATGCAGGCGTTCTCGGCAATACACTGCTGTATCAGCTCCGCCACCACGTTCATCTCCTCCTGCAGGTGCTTTTTCTCCCTGTCCAGTTCGTCCGTCTGGAATGCCGTCTCCTTCATCTCCTCAAAGGCTGCCGTAATTTCCGCCCTTTCCCTGCAGAAACTGTTCAGCGCCCTGATGAACAGCGTCTTAACGGCTTCCTCGTCAAGATGGGGTGTGGTGCATTTCTCCCCGCCGTCAAACTTGTGGTTGCACTGCCAGATCACTTTTCTGTACTTATCGTTGGAATGCCACACCTTGGAGCCGTACCAGCTCCCACAATCCCCGCATTTAATTTTCCCTGAGAAAACCCCTACGCAGCTGTTCCGGTTCTTCCCAGGCCGCCTCGCCTTCATCAGCACCTGGACGCTGTCAAAGACGGAAGGCTCTATGATGGCCGGGTGGTTCCCCTCCACATAATACTGCGGGACCTCACCCTCATTCACCTTTTTCTTCTTGGAAAGGAAATCCACCGTGTAGACCTTCTGGAGCAGGGCATCGCCTTTGTATTTCTCGTTGGTGAGGATGGATTCCACCACCGCCTTGCCCCACACTTTCTTGCCGCCCGGAGTCGGGATGCCTTCTTCCGTCAGTATCTTTGCGATTTTATAAGGCGAATGCCCATGCAGGAACAGCCCGTAAATCTTCCGCACCGTTTCCGCCTGTCCTTCGTTGATGACAAGGTTCCCGTCCTCTCCCCGGTCATAGCCGAGGAACCTGCCGAACGGGACGCTCACCTTGCCGTCTGCAAACCGCTTCCTCATGCCCCAGGTGCAGTTTTCCGAAATGCTCCGGCTCTCCTCCTGCGCCAGCGAGGACATGATGGTGATGAGCAGCTCGCCTTTGGAATCGAACGTCCAGATGTTCTCCTTTTCAAAATAGCACTCGCAGCCGTTCTCCTTCAGCTTCCGGATTGTGGAAAGGCTGTCAACCGTATTCCTTGCGAACCTTGACACGCTCTTGGTGATGATGAGGTCGATGCGTCCGGCAAGGGCGTCCTCCACCATCTGGTTAAAGCCGCTGCGGTGCCGTGTGGAGGTTGCACTGATCCCCTCATCCGAATACAGTTTGACAAACTCCCAATCCTCCCGGCTCTGTATGTAATTCGTATAATAATCGCACTGTGCGGCGTAGCTGGTCTGCTGATCCTCCATGTCGGTGGAAACGCGGGCGTAGCCTGCCACCCTCCGCTTCTTCCGGCTGCTGATGGGGTCCGCCGTAAAGCGGTTGCGGGTGGCGGGTATCGTTGTCACGTTCTTTGCCATTTTTTCACCTTCCCTTCCTGGAAATGGCACTCAAGGCTCCCGTCCTCCAGCGCCACAAGCTCTTTTACCTGTTTTTCAAATCCAGCCCCGTCAAATTCCTCCATCCCCATCAGGTAAGCCGAGATTTTGCGGATGTCCGAATCCTGGAAATCCCGCCCGCCGCATTCCGTCCGGACTCTTGACTTGCCGCTGCACCGCCAGTAGGTGTATTTCCCGTAACAGCAGTACCTGTGGTAAAAGTTGCCGCAGGAGGCGCACCGTATCTTCCCCGCAAATTCCTCCGTGGAAGTATTCTCGTGCCTGCTGCCGCGGAGCTTGAGGGCTTCATGCGTCCTGACCGAGCCGTCCCTCAGATGGAAGTCTATGCTCCCGGCCTTCTGCACCACCATCCGCTCCATCGTTTCTTCAAAAAAGCCCTCGTCAAATATTTCCTGCCCCATGACCTTGCAGAAGATTTCTCTTATCTCCGAATCCGGATAATTCACGCTGTCGCAGGTCATGCCGTGGCTGCTTTTTGCACGGCAGTACCAGTAAAGATGCCTGCCGTCCGCAGTCTGGCTCACCGCCCTGCCGAAACGCCGCCCGCAGGCCCCGCAGAAAATCTTCCCGTCAAAAATGTTTTTCGGGCGTTTCCTTGCCGGCTTGTCAGGCTTTGGGGGCTTCACCGGCTCCGGCGGGGCCTCCCACACCTTTGTTTGCCCGTCCAGGAACACCGCCTCAAGGCTGCCGTCCGGGAGGACGGTAAGCCCCCTGACGGATTCCCTGAAAGTCTCCGCATCGAATGCATCCGTTCCCATGAAACCGGCGCATATCTTTTGGAGCTGTTCTTCGGAATAATTGCGGCTCCGGCAGATGATTCCTTTCTCTTTCTTCGCCCTGCAGAACCAGCTCACATATTCCCGCCCTTTCACTGTGGCCGAACGCCTCGTATAATGGCATCCGCAGATGCCGCATTTTATCTTTCCCGTGAAAGGGTACGTTGGATTCACCAGCGCCGCCCTTCTGCTGATTTCTTCCTGAGCCTTGTTAAAAACCTCACGGCTGATGATCGCCATATGGTCGTTTTCCACATAATACTGCGGGAGCTGCCCCTGGTTTTTAATCTTATTCTTCCGGATAGGGTCTTCAATAAAGCATTTCTGGTACCTGCGGTCGCCGATGTAAATCTCGTTGCGCAGGATATAGTTTAAATGGGTGTAGGAAAGGCCGTATCCCCTCCATGATTTTATCCCAGCCGCTTCCAGTTCGCTTTTGATCTTCCCAAGCGGCACGCCCGATGTGAACCTCTCGAATATCAGCCTTACGGCTTCTGCCTCTTCCGGCACGACCTCATAATTTTCGCCGTCATAGCTGTATCCGAATACCCGTTTATTCTTTACCCCGATTTCTCCGGACTGGTACCTTTTCCGGATTCCCCATTTCGAATTTTCCGAAATGGAGCGGCTCTCCTCCTGTGCAAACGAGGCAAGGATGGAAAGCATCAGCTCCCCGTCGCCGGAAAAGGAATGGATGCGCTCCTTTTCAAACCGCACCTCCACCCCGATCTCCTTTAAATGCCTGACCGTAGAGAGCAGATCCACCGTGTTCCTTGCAAACCTTGATATGCTCTTGGTCAGCACGATGTCCACCTTCCCCGCCTCGCAGTCCGCGATAAGGCGGAGGAACTCGCTGCGCGCCGCCGTCCCGGTTCCGCTGATCCCAAAATCCGCATACACCCCGGCATATTCCCACTCAGGGTTCGACTGTATCAGTCCGTTATAGTAGCTCACCTGTGCGGAAAGGGAATGGGCGAGGCGGTCCGTTTCCATGGACACGCGGGCGTAGGCTGCGACCTTCTGCCGCTTCTTCAGAGCCGGGATTTTCGGCTCTATCCTGCTTATCTTCGCCATAAAATCACTCCTTCCGCTACTATACATCACTCTAAAACCGCATTAAGTCAACGGTTTTCCAGCCAGTAATGTACCCGAAACCGGGCGGTATTTTTCCAGCAGTTTTGTATCAATTATGGCTAATACCTCCCTGTCGATGACACCCTTTCCCATCATGGATTTAGCGATGGAGAGTGAGATATAATACAGCTTTTCTGCCTGGAACTGCTCCTCAGTCATCTGCCCCGCCACCTCCAAACCGATGGTTAATATAACAGGCGTGGGAGCAGTATTTCCTTCTTGAATTGCCGTAGGATGTGAACTCCCTTCCGCACCCGGCGCAGGTATGGGTGTAGACCGCTTTCTTGTTCAGCATCTCCGGGTGTTCCTTCCACCATTTCTTCCGGCACTGCGCAGAGCAGAACACCCTTGTCTTCATCCCCTCAGTCTGCACCAGCGCCGCCCCGCACTCCTTACAGCGGCTGCCGGTTCCCTCCGGCACTTTCCCCGCCATGTTCCCGGTCAGCCCGTTCCGCCTGCAGAACGCCACCACGGCATCCTTTGTCAGCCCGACCTCCTTTGCGATGCTCGCATATCCAAAGCCGCTGTTACGGCGCTTTATGACCACATTTTTCTGTTCTTCCGTCATGAGAACCACCTCCTGCGGAGGCTTATTTATTTTACCCCTGCTTTTAAGAAAGCCTCCCATTTCATTGCCACGGCAGAAGGGAAAACTTGAGGGTAAAATAAAAAAAAAACGCCTTACGGCATCATATGAGCCGCGGGCTTGTCACTATTCGCTGTTCTTTCATGTCGTTTTATTAAATATCAAGGGATGGCGTACAGCGCCACAGCATGGAAAAAGCGGCCTGGTTTCCCAAGCCGCCACAGGATTCATTCTGAATTGACCTCAAAGCAGTAGCCGACCTCCCGCACACAGCGGATGGTAAAAGGCGCATCCGGCTCTGCCTCATATAATTTCTCCCGCAGGTTGCGGATATGGCAGCCTATGGCATTGCTTTCATCACCATAGGCATCCTCTCCCCAGACCTTCTGATATATCTGGTCATAGGTAAGGACACGCCCTTTGTTCGCAACAAGAAAACTGAGAAGGTCATATTCCTTTGCTGTAAGGCGTATCTCACGGCGGTCGCGGTATATCTTCCTCCGGTCCGGATAGATTTCCAGTCCCGGAAGCGAAACCATCGGCTCATCCCGCAGCCGCAGATGTTCAAATCCCGGATGGCCTTTCAGAACCTTCATAACCTCGTCAAATGCGGAAGAATCCTGCTCCTGAAATTCTATCACCATTAAACGTCCGATGCCATCACCTTCTTTTTTCAAACTTTTTTCACCGTAGTCAAAGCACATTCCTAAACATTTCCCCCACAATCCTGTTCCGTTATCTGTACCATCTGCCGCAGTTTCCTTGAAAATATCTTTTCCAGTTCGGAAGCCTCACAATTCCTGCTGAAATTAATGGCTGTTTTACCATTATAAGAAACCACCCCGCAGTTATATAAAGACCTTACTCTAGGTGTCAGGACAAACTCAATCCTTTCCACATACCGGCTCATTTCTTCTGGCATTGTGGCCACACCTAAGTTGGAAAGGCTTATGCAGGAATTGTTTTCTCCCATTATCCAGTGTATCAGACGCACAGCCGTCCATTTTAGAAATAGCGGTGCTGCCCGATACAGTGGAAATTTTTCAGCCCGTATATGGGCCGCCATGACATTCTGCATATAATTCCTTGCTTTCTGCGTGTTCATCTGGCTTTCTATCATACGAAGCAGCCCCCTAAATGAACTTTTTTCGTCCTGCCGGGTAATGCGGACCAATGCAAACAGGCAAAAGTTACGCAATGTACGGCTTGGAAACAGCTTGCGCAGATCGACCGGAACCATTATCTGCACCGGTTTCCATTGCTTCCCGTTTGGAAAATTCCCAGATTGTATCTCCATGACCGAAACCGCCATTACTGCACACAGGAAAACAGTAACGCTTACGCCATGACAGCGGGCCGCTTTCAATATCCTGTCTGAGTCAATGAAATCCGTTGTAACCAGCACTTTTCCGGCAGACAAAGGTTTCCCCGGAAGCTGGTATACACTGCTGGATTTAAAAACTTCCATCTGCTTTCCGGCATAAGTAAAATAATCATCCCTCTGTTCTTCTTCTGCAGGCAGATCATCCGGATGGAACAAAGTATCTGTCACCGACACAGAAACAGCATATTTCAGGCGCAGGTATTCCGCTGCCAGTGTATTCATGACAACCATTCCGCCATAGCCGTCAGTCAAAGAATGAAAAAACTCTGCCGCTATCCTGTTCTGGCAATAAAGAACACGAAAGGCACAATCCCTGATCTCATTCTTCCGCATAGGAGCAAGGCATTCCGTTTCTTCCTTCACCTTCGGAATGTCCCTGACAGGGACAACCCTGTATTGAAAAAACCCGCTGCGTATGCCTGCGATAACAGCAGGAAACCTCTGTGTAATATGTTCCAGCGCTCTCTGCAGCGTTTCCTTACAGACAGGTTCCCTGAGCGTTATTGCGATACGAAAAGAGTTTGTGTGGTTTCTCCGTCTGGCTGCCATGTGAATGATTGCCGAATTATCCAGGGGGTATGACGAAACAGATGACTTATGATCCATACCCACCTCACGCAAAGGAAACCTTTTCCCAGTCGGCAAGGTCACTTAAATATCCCTCGAACCGACAAAACAGTCCCGGCAGCCGCGTATAATCAATCGGCCGCATAAGAGATGTGTCTTTCGGCAGTTTTACCGCCCGGCTTCGCTGCAATACCTCACTGACAAACTGGGAACAGAAAAAATAATGTTTCCGATGATATGGAATATTAAACCGGCACAGCAGCAATCCAATGATATTAAAATGGTACTGGTCCGCTTTCTCTATAATCTGCTCCACTTCCCCTATTGCATTTTCATAGGTCTCCTCACTCACCTTTAATTCATAAACCGCACAGGGAATCTGCGGATGCTGCCTATAATATCCTTTATGTAAATACTCCCGGCAGGGACCTGCCGGAAACAGGGTACGCCCGTTTTTCCGTGAGGAACTGTATAATGTCTGTAAATTCCCGTCAAATGCTATAGAAGCATGAGTATATGCATCAGCAGTAACAAAATGCACAATTTTTGATAGTATGGTCTCTGATTTCGTTAAAAGAATGTATATGGTTTTCATCGCAATCTCCTTTTATATTCTTTTCTTCTATCGTAAATGGATTATCTCAAAACAATGTTTGAAAAAGTTCAAAGAAATGTTTGAGAATTGTTGCTGTTGCATATTTCACAGCAAATACTCAAATGGATATAGCAGCACCCTCAGTATTCCATATAAAAATCTTTTTTCTACAGGTATTCTTTTTTCTCTATAAGCTGTTCCATAGGTTATTTTCCCATCCGGTGCAATCCATACACTTTGTTCCTGTAAATTTATAATCTGCTGCCTTAACCCGGCATTTAATTCCCTGCAGTCTATTACCAGCATAATTTCCGTATCAATATAGGTACTGCGGTTGTCCATATTAAAAGATCCGATAATGCTCAAATTATCATCAATCAGTACGGTTTTTGTGTGCATTGGAACACTCCCGGAATATTCATACACTGTTGCCTTGATCTGCTCAAGCTTTCTCCTTTGATTTGGATAATCCGAGCCAAGCGAATTCACTATATTTTCATATGAATTTGTAATTAACCCCACAGAGTCAATTCTCCTGCAAACTTCGGCAAGTTCGGAATACATCCATGTATCACACATAACAAATGGCGTTTGAATCAACACTTCCCTCTTTCCGCTTTTCATAAGACCACATAACTGTTTCCAGATAATAGGTTTTTTGTTTCCTACGCCACTGTTTCCGGTAAGAAGCCAGATGCCATTTACCTCCATCGTCATTGCATATAAATCTGGATTCAGCCTGCCATTACCATACCGTGTCTGTACATTTTGCCAATGTGCCAGTAGTTCTTCCTGTATCCCCTTATATTTCCTGCTATCCATATTTCCGGAGAGCAATAAACATTCATCCATACCCCAAAGGGCTTCAAAATGCACCTTTAATTTATTAAGAGAAGACTCATGGCTCTTATTGGTTATGTAAATCAGAATATCCCTGTCACTCTGTGATTTTTCTGTTTCCTTACCAAGATATACATTATGAGTATTTCTCCCACCTAAAATAAAGACTGTATCATCCACAATCAAATATTTTTCGTGCAAGCGATAATTGATTTTCCATAAAGCAGAAAACAGAAACGGATTATAATATTTCACTTCTATATTTTTATGACACAAAAACGATTTAAAATTAACGCTGCCCCTAAGCACAATTTCCGCATCCACTCCATCAATCAAAACCTTTATCTGCACACCTCTTTCTGCCGCTGCAAGCAGCGCAGACATAATATCCTGACCGGCAGCGTCGTCACGAAGTTCAAATGTGGTAAGAATAACTTTCTTCTGTGCATTTGAAATCAATGCAATTCTCCAAAAAAGTGCTTCTTCATTATCATCAATCAGGCGCACTCTTTCACCCTTTGTTTTGGGCATCTCCATATTGGCAGCATCCTCCGCTATATATTGCTTACATAACAATGGCGGAAGAAACAGGCTTGTCAATATATATAGCAAAAATAAAATCACGAATATAAACAGGCATATCATACAGCACAAATTATCTCCCTCTTAAATTTCTGTATTTACCATTTCCCATAAAATTTTTCCTGCACCATAAACAGCCAAAAAGCTGCCTATCGCTAAGGTCTTTTCTGCGAAAAACCAATCTGGCGACGCAAGAGAAACCATTCCAAGCATAAAGGACATGACAGCCATAAACCCGCCAAATACCTTTCCATACCTGTTTTTTTCTTTCGTCGAAAAAATTTTTTTAGATTTCATATAGGCATATACTAACAACAGACTTCCTATTGCCAGATTAATAGTTATTGTCAAAACACTTTTCTGGAACACTAACACTGCAAACAGACTCATAAAGAACATCTCTGCCAAGAGCCTGCGCCTCTTTCTTATTCTCTCCATGTCCTCACATAATGCTGTTCCTAACAGTTTTCTTGCACTCCACAAAAAACCAACTGCCATAATCCCAGTCCCAATTCCATTTACTGCGAACTTTGGGAAACAAATAAAAAGAATTCCAAGCAAAAACAAACCCAATCCTTGCATCCCCTGCTTTTTGTGCAACGCCGCTTTCATATCCATACGCTTTAAATAAGAAAACACCGTTTTAAACAGATTTTTAACCGCAATCTTCGTCCTGTTTTCGGATTCGATCAGCGCCACCAGAATTGTCCCAAAACCATCGAACCCGTCTGCCGGAATATCCAGCATTTGTGTTGCCCCATTTGCGCCAAGTGCGTCAAAAAAATCTTTTGTAAATGCTTCCCTCTGATCCCTTGTTGCTCCTTCCAGCCACTCCTTTATAATTCTGCTATATGCTTCACATTTCCCCGTTCTAATATCCCTGCGGACAAAATGATCACCCTCTACCTCCCATGTCATACAATCATGTTGCAAAAATTCATTTGCACTGCTTCCAACAATATATGTTTCAACATCCATTTCAAACAAACGCCCTATTATACTGAATGTCGGAATAAAACAAATCACCTTATTCTTTATTTCTAAAAAATCCTGCCTGCGATACATTTCCGGGCAGATTCCTGGTCCATCATTATTATAGATTTTTAAAATGTTCTTTTTCTTATCCGGGGAACAATTGGTTGATGCAAATATTGCAAGATTTCCACCCTTAGAATGTCCCCCAATCCGGTAAATGCACTGATTTCCTGATATATGCTCCTCTAAGTATTTCAGTGAAAGCTCCTGTGCAACGATTATGCGGAAGCTCATTGAAAAATCTTCCCTCCATCCCGCAATGGATTCATCTGTTCCACGAAATGCAATATATATAGTTCCATCCTCCAGTCTGATCTGTAAAGCTGAAAACTGTGTCTCCTCATTGATAACACTAATATATCCGGACAATAAAGATTTTTGGAATCTTCTTGAACCTGCCATCTGGTAAAAAAGCTCCTCATAATCCTTCCATTGCGTCATCATCTTCATTTTCTCATTTGTAAAATATATCTTAGCAGCTTGTTCTATGGTTATTTCACCTTCCTCAGATATGCACTCTTCAAAACACACATAAGACAGCACAGACAGTACCGCATTATCCACTTCACAAAACGGACTATTGCAAAGGCTGAAATCTCCACGCCATTTTAAGTAGGTAATTAAATTTCCCATTTATCCCATCTGCCCCATTTCTACATTTATTCCTGTTCATTACTTAGAAAAGACAGCACCTTTGAAAGATACTGCCTTTACTTGCACCATAGTATATACAAACATTATTTGAAAACTTTTTCTAAAATGTTGGAGAATTGTCAAATTAAATTTTGGGGGCACTGCAATATTTCTCCAACATTTTTTTAGTATGATTTGAATTGAAAGGAGCGTAAACATCATTTATGAAAAAAAACCGTTATCCTATTTTAGTATTTGGAATCACAGCATTCACAGCATTGACCATTCTGCTTTGGAAACCCCTTACGGGTTTTGCCTCTGATCCGGCAGGCTTAAGGGAATGGATACGCAGCACTGGCATATTGGGAGGCATAATATTTGGCATATTGAATATTCTGCAAGTAATATTTGCAATCATTCCCGGAGCGCCATTTGAAATAGCCGCCGGATATATCTTCGGCATACTTCCAGGCACTTTGCTATGTGACGCCACTATGACTTTAGCAAGTGTATTGGTTTTCTTATTGGTTCGTAAGTTTGGCATGAAATTTGTAGAATTATTTATTCCTCGAAAACAGATTGAAAATATCCATTTCCTTAATAATACAAAAAAGGCTCAGACTATCTTGTTTTTGTTTTTTCTGATTCCTGCCACTCCGAAAGATGTAATAACCTATTTAGCCGGACTGACCAAACTCTCACTTAAGTCTTGGATATTTATATGTTTTGTTGGAAGATTTCCTGCTATCCTTCTTACTGCATTAAGCGGCAGTGCACTTGGTGAATCAAGATATGAAATTGTTGTCGCTGTTATTATCATTTTTGCATTATGCTACATCTGGGGAATGAAATTTTATCGCAAATGGAATGTGACAGAAAAATAATATGAAAGTCTTAGCCTGGATTTTCCTGTATATACCCATGCAAAGCGGCAGTATCTCCATACAGGATACTGCCGCTTTGTATTGATGGCATTTTCTATGTAACACTTTTTACTTTTTTATTGAGAATCCTAAGTTATCTGAAAATAAAGAGCTTCTAACTGATCGGCAAATACATCAATCGAAAACTCCTTTGCCTTTCTTGCAGCGTGTTCAGACATCGAACTGCGTAAATGAAACTGATCCCGAAACATCAGGGCATACCTTACAAATTCCTCCGGATTATTGTACTGCCATCCATTTTTTCCGTTTTCAATCACACCAGTAAGACAATCATCTTTATGGCAAAGCATTGGTAAAGCGGCTGAAAGAGCTTCAAAGTAGGTAAGTCCCTGCGTTTCACTTGTTGAAGCATTTACAAAAACATCTCCTAAATGATAGTATGCTCCAATCTGTTCTGGCGGCACCATCCCTCCCCAAATAATATACGGTTTAACTCCCAATTCCGTTGTAATTTGTTCAAGACGGCTGCGGTATGGTCCATCGCCAATCATCATCAGAGTAATGCCCTTTCCAGCTAACAGCGACATACAGAATAGCAACTCTTCAATATTTTTTTCTTTTGCCAGCCTGCCAATATACAGCAAAACCAGATTTTTGTCAGGAATCCCATACTCCTGCTTTTTCTGACGAACCCAACAAATTTGAGGGTTTTTAGAAAACTTTTCCGTGTTAATTCCGGTTGGTATCACATAAGTTGGCAGATGAATGTCGTAGGCATCAAGAAGATCATGAACTTTTTCTGACGGAGCAACAATCGCATCCGCTTTCTTTAGAACTGATCGGGTAAAACCTGCAGCTATTTTTTTGCCAATACGCACGCTGGGCGAAAAATAATGGGTATAGTTTTCGTATACCGTATGATAGGTATGAATAAAAGGCGCACAGGACTCTTTTGCAATTTTTCTTCCCAAAGAAAAAGTCGAAAACTCACATTGGGAATGAACAATATCCGGCTTCCATTCTATCAATTCTTTGATAATGGGTATATGTACTGTTTTCACCCGGATTCGTGCCTGCGGATATATTTTATCTGCATTGACTGAGCCAATATAGACGATATTGTTTTCTGTATAAGAATGTATGGTCGGGGATAATGTTAAAATCCGCACTTCATGTCCACGTAAAGCCAGTTCCTTTTCCAGGTTCACGATAGACATTACCACCCCATTTATGACGGGTTTATACCAATCGCTTGTTATCAATATTTTCATGTTATCCATTTCCAGTATCTTAATCATTTATTTCTATTGAAATTGCATGTTTGGATATATCTTTTTCATGGTATCATCATTGTAATTTTCGTCTAAAAATACTTCTATTTGATTTGAAACAGGAATGTTACTTTGACGTTCTCGCCATCTAAGTACGGCAGCGGCGGAAACAATGATATTATCCACCATAAAGACAGCCAATACAAAACAAGGGGTTTTTATTGACTTGCCATGCAGCTTATCAAACAGACGGCTTAAACAGGGAAAGATATAACGAATAAACAGAATCCCTAAAATCCCCCAAAAAAGCGCCATCTGCAGGCTCACACGTCCGCCAATATTCAGCACATGGCGACTGTAATCCCAAGAGATTGATCCGAAGCAAAGTTCCTGAAGCAGACCGGAAAAATACTCAACAGCGGCACCAGAGAAACAAAAAGCTAAAAACTGTAAAAGCATACTTTTCTTCCAGAGACAATAGGACAATAGATAAACCGCAGCAGCGCCAATTCCATAAATAATGCAAAATGGTCCCCAAACCACCGCTGAATGGCTTTCCCAAATGCCTAACTTGATACGATGCCATATACCTTCCAGGATAAAGCCCAAGACACTACCCACCATAAACAGGAGAAATAATGATGTAAAATCAAGTATTGCCTCCCATTTTCTTTTCATTTCAAATGTGTTATCCATTGAATCCTCCTTGTCTGCTTATAGAGAAAGACGGGGCATATCCTGTATCAAGCCCCGTCTTTTCCATGTCAGCCATTTTCTTTCTTATGGTGAACAAAAAATCCCACAATGGCAGCGACAAGAGCAGTAATACCCGTTGCAGCAAGCAGCTTTTTCATATCCGCACCTCCTTCCCGGCATGACAAACAATCCTACCCAAAGCTCTACTTAATAATTTCTTCATAGTATCCTTTTGATTCAACGCTTCTGCCTACAGAACGTCTCTTTTATTCATTAAAAAGT
>CAMWJF010000060.1 GCA_947174505.1 uncultured Lachnospiraceae bacterium | reverse complement strand
TTTAGGAAAATCACCAATAGCTTCCTCAAATAAGTGGAATGGTAAGTAGATTACCAAATTAAAAAATATAAGATACAGCATGCTCATTTTTCTTCCCTTTCTTTCTCCAATTCTTTTTCAAAATTTTCTTCCCATTTTTCCAATGTTTCTAAAAGCAAAAATTGTTGTTCCATTATAGTTCGCCCAAATAATGAAATGTCCTTATGCGTTGGCAGTTGCTCCATAATCTGCATTTTAGTTTTCTGAATACTGTTTTTAATATTCGCAATACATTCATTTGCAGAACTTTCATCAAGCAAAGCCATATTCACAATAACAGCATTAAAATCTAAAAATACTCTTGTTTCAGCTAAAGAAAATTTAGTCATCAAGTAAACAGAGGGTCACAGTCCCTGCTAAAGGACTAACCGCCTACCGTTTTTTGGCAGCACCCATGAAAAGACTATAACAATTTGAGGTTATATTTCAAAACTGTAAAAGTCAGACAGTTGGAGCGCATGAAAAAACTTTGCAAAGAGAGCAGCAGCCTTTATGAAAAACAGAGCGATTTAAAAGGGCATAAAGAGAAAACTGAGGGAACGTTAAAATGATAAGAAATGCACAACATGGTGGCCGCTATGCCTTATATTTCATAGTAGTAAATAGAGTTCATAAGTGTTATAATTGAAGAACCATCTGTAGGAGGATTATCAGATGAGTTCTTTATAACAATCAACAAGAAACACGCGTGCACTACCGACAGATACAATGCGATATATTAGCTATATGTGGCTGTTTTAGACGCTTCACTTCCAGCGGTGTTTTTATATGAGCATAGAGGTTATATAACTGTCGGGCGGACTATATTTCTGATGTGCTCTCCATAAATAAAGATGAAACTTTTGCGTTTGCTATTACAGCAGATAACAAAGTAATTGGCAGTATCGGCGTTTTCCGTCAGGGAAACATACACAGGCAGACTGCTGAATTAGGATATTATGTTGCAGAAGAATACTGGGGCAAAGGCATTATGACCGAAGCGGTAAAGCAGATTTGTGGATATGTTTTTGATAAGAGCGACATTATTCGCATTTATGCAGAGCCGTTTGCATATAATATTGCTTCTTGTCGGGTACTTGAAAAAGCAGGATTCCAGTATGAGGGGACACTGAGAGGCAATGCTGTTAAAAACGGTAAAGTTATTGACATGAAGATGTATTCTTTGCTGAAAACAGAATCGTTAATAATATCGGCAACGATTTAATGGCACAGATTGCCGACAATAAAATGCCGATAAAAGAGTGCCGATAAAGACAAAACAGCAGTTGGAAAAGATACTTCAATACCTATCAGAATAATCGGAATGTTCTTATAGGGATATCTGTATGCTTTTAGGGCTAAAAGAACGTAGAGTAAGGCAATGGCTTCAAATATTACAAGAGCAGACCAGGGTTGAATCTTATGGACCGAATAGTATAAGGGGATATAGATTGGTAAAAGAATAGAAACAGTATGTCATGGGTAAAGAAGAGACGATAACCAATCACTATTTGAGGAGAAAACAGTAAGATGGCTATGCGAAAAGTGATTATTGGACCGGAAGGAATCATGCTTAAGCATGTCTTGAGGATGTATGATAAAGAGAGCCTGTTGAATTATGCAAGAGATTTGGAAATAAGAAGAACATCGGGATTAAAAAAGGACGAACTTGCAGAAAAAATAGCGAATGAGTTACTTATGCCGACAGTAATGAGAAGGCGAATCGCTGTGCTTTCACCAGAGTGCAGAACATTGCTGGAACGTGCGATAAGGGGACCGTTTGTTCCGGCATCTGAAGAAATGGAGGACGCCCTGGCTCTCCACGAAAGTGATTATGCGTTTTTGAATAAGCGAGACCAGCTCGATGTCCCGGTAGACGTGAAGAGAGCATATGAAAAACTGAACACACAGGAATTTCGTAAGTATGCCCGGAAAATGTCATGGTTATCTCAGTGCCTTGATTTTGGCAGAGCATTTTATGGTATTTTTGATAAAGATGTACTCCGCAAAATGTTTAATATGAGAAAAGGATTTCATATTTCGGAGGAAGAATTGGAAAAATTGTGTAATGAATTTCCGGCTGATATGACGGAATGTCACTTGGAAGAAGGGCAAAGATTTATTGTTGTAGAGTATTTAGCATATGATGACCGTTATAAAGATTTATTGGATATACAAGCGGATAAGGATTTTTATATTCCTAATGATCAGGAAGTACTGGACTATGCCAAGAACCTGTATTTATCTAAGGAACCCGCATATCAAAAGTTCAAAGAATTTTTACAACATGAAATCGGAATGACATATGATGAGGCAGATGAAGAGGCGCTGGAAATATGGGATAAAGTACAATTTAACATAGATTTTTCTGATATTATTCAATATCTTATAGATGTTTATGAGGATTTTTTAGATGATACTAAGATTGAGGAAATGATTCAACTTCTTCAAGAATTAAATAATAACACCAGAATGCAGATACATAGGGGACATACGCCGAATGAAATGATGAAAAAAGGGATGGAGGAAGGCGGCTTTTCCCAAAGACCGATAGTTGTACCCGGAAGTATGGAGGCAGCTAATCTTTTGAAATGCGCATCGGAGGAATTGAGAGAGATGGGGATAAGTGTTGATCTTGACAGTAACGCAGCGATTATTCCAAACAATTTTTCTCAAAACAATGTGTCCGGACAGGCAGATAATTCTTTTAAGAAAATTTATCCTAATGATCCATGCCCGTGTGGTTCAGGTAAAAAGTTTAAAAAATGCTGTGGGAGACACGACAAATTATAAGTAGATTTGGATTGGGTAAATATTGTTTCCCCAACTTAATTGCATATATACCAACTATGGATGATTTTATGATTCCAATAAAAATAGAAACTCTGCTAGAAGGGCGCAAAGTAGAACAAAATCGGATAGAATATAAGGAAGGCTTTAATCCATCAGAAATTGTGCATACCATATGCGGCTATGCAAACGATATCGCAGAGGTGGACGGTAAATGCGGTTTTACACAAAAACTACAAGGAGGATGTGCCGGTAGAGATTCGGATTTATTTGGATCAGATTCAGATTATCAATTTTCCGGGACCAGACCATTATATTGATATGGAAAAGTTTGCGGTGGGGAAAGTTCGGGCAAGAAGATACAGAAATCCCAAGATTGGAGAGTTTTTCAAGGAAATTGATCTGTCTGAGAAGAAATCAACAGGCATATCAAAAATTTTGCGTGAACTAAAAAGAAACGGTTCGCCATTGCCGGAGTTTGAAACGAATGCAGACAGAACTTATATGATTACTACAATAAGGATTCATGAAGGGTTTGAGACTGAGAGCTCAAACTTCGCTCAAAAAAGTGAGCGAAGCTTTGGCGCAAAACAGAGGCTTATGACATCGTATAAAGATAAATATTTACGGAGAAATGCATTTCGGGAAGAAATGAGAAAGTATGGCTGGATAGATACTAAGGGAAAATAGGAGGAACGGACTTATGTTTCAGCCAATTGATCAAATGAAAACAGGTATAAAATTAGAAATTCTGATAAGGACAGCAGGATATGAGGTAAAGGATATTCAGGCGTATCTCCATTTATCATGTCCGCAGTCTATATACAGATGGTTTAAAGGAAAAATTTTGCCGTCAGTGGAGCATTTATACGCGTTAAGCAAATTACTGAATGTACATATGGAAGATTTGTTGGTTGCGCAGGGGCAACCTGTGGAAGACGGCATGATGGAACGGATCAATGATGCAACGACCGTAAGACTGCTGGCCTATCGGAAACGTATACGGGAAGCAGCTTGAAGCGATTGGATTATCCGTCCAATGACAAACTTCATATTTTAGATTATCCTCCTATTTATGGACGTAAAAACGGTTATAATAGGAGGATTTTTTGCACGAAAATTTTGATTTTAATATCCGGGGATTATAACTGATTATGTTTTGCTTCATCAAAAAATGCATGGAGAAGGGAGGAAAAGATTTATGGGATACGATATTTATTTGAGAGATCCTGTGACAGGAAAAACGGTGGAGGTTCCGGGACATTTGATGGGTGGAGGAATATATGTGGCGAATTACCACCCGGAAAGGGGATTGTTTACAGCAGCATCTGCCTGCCAGAATAATTTTTCGAAAACATTTCCGAAATTTTTCGAAAAAAGAAAGACTTTCCTCTTTTATCATAATTTGGTATAATGTAGTCACCGTAAAAGAAAACAGGCGGTGTTTGTATAGGGGAAAAATATGGGGAAAAGTCTGAGTTTTGACATAGCGGCGCTTTTAGTTCTGCTGCTGCTCTTGATATCGTGTATAGTGAGGAAGATGACCAGTGGTACGCCCAACCGGCTGTTTCTGGCGTTTATTTCCTTTAATCTGCTTGCGACGGTCTTTGATATCTGGGCGGTGGCGCTTGACAATGCGTCCAGTACGAATCTGCCCGCACTGTACGCGGCACATTCGGGATATTTAATGATACATAATTTTACGGTGCCGGTGTACGTGCTGTTTGTTATCAGCCTGACGGATACCTGGCATAAGATCAGGAAGAGCTTTTGGGTCCAATTTGTGCTGTGGGCGCCCTTTACGACAGTTTTTGCGGCGCTGCTTGCCAACCCGTTCGCGAAGAAGATGTTTCTGGTGGACGGCGGTTATCAGCGCGGACCCTGGTTCTTCCTAATTTATGTGGCGGTTGTGGTTTATCTGGTTTTTGTCATTGGCTATATGGTTCGGTATCGGAGGCTGGTGGAGCGTTCCAAAATTATTGCGGTGATGTCTTATATTCCTATCGGCATCACCGCTATGGTGATCCAGATGGTTTCGCCGACCACATTGGTGGAGATGTTCAGCGCGGCAGTCAGTCTGCTCCTCATGAGCATCGGCGTGCAGAAACCGGAGGAGATTGTGGATTCGGACACGCAGTTTATGAAATACAGCGCCTACGCCACGGATATGAAAAGAAATTACCGCAATGCAAAGCATGTGGATGTGGTGATGCTCAATCTTGGCAGCTTTTCTTCCATAAACGCCATGATGGGATATGATTTTGCCATGCTTGTGTTAAGTGATGTGGTGGCGAGAATCCGCAGGGTGAACAGAAAGCTGGACAATAAGGGAGAACTGTACTATCTGGACAGAGGCCGGTTCCGTATGGTATTTAATGAGAAAGACCGGGAATCAGCGGCCAAGGCGGCGGAAATGCTGGTGGAGAGTCTGAAAGAAAAGTCTGATTTCAATAATCTGGACGTAAGTCTCAATCCTTTTGTGATATTGGCGCACTGTCCTGAGGAAATTCCCGATTTTAAGACGCTTATGACCTTCGGCACGGACTTCCATGAGAAGCTCAAGTATGAAGGACGGGTCATGCATGTGGACGAAGTCTACCATAAGGGTATGTTTGAAATCCAGAATAATATTGATGACATCATTGAGGAGGCGCTGGAATTCAACCGTTTTCAGGTATATTACCAGCCGATCTATTCTGTGGAAAAGGGCAGATTCGTCTCTGCCGAGGCGCTGCTTAGGCTGTTTGATCCGACATACGGTTTTATTTCGCCGGAGATTCTGGTTGCGGCGGCGGAGAGGAGCGGCGCGATCCACAGAATCGGGGATTATGTGCTGGAGGAGGTCTGCCGCTTTATCGCCAGCGGGGATTTCAGAAAGCTGGGGCTGGAATACATAGAAGTCAATCTGTCGGTAACCCAGTGTATGCGTGTCAATCTGGCGGAAAAGGTGATGTCGATCATGGGCAAACACAGGGTGTCTTCCGAATTTATCAATCTGGAGATTACGGAGACGGCGGCCAGCCATACGCAGGAGATTATGGCGGAGAACCTGAACAAGCTGACAAGGGCGGGTATTTCGTTTTCCCTGGACGATTATGGGACAGGCTATTCCAATATTAAGCGGGTCATCCAGCTCCCGCTGAAAATCATCAAGCTGGACAAGTCCTTTGTGGATGAGCAGGACAATCCTAAAATGCGGGTGGTTCTTAAGAATACGGTGGCGATGCTCAAGGATATGAATATGGAGATCGTGGTGGAAGGAATTGAGACACAGGAGATGCTGGATTTCTTTACGGATCTGCAGTGTGACTTTATTCAGGGGTATTTCTTCTCCAAGCCGCTCCCGAAGCCAGAGTTCATTAATTTCCTGCGGTCGCAGACGGAATAGAAACAGACCGTTGCATTTCCGGCGCGGGGATGCTAAGATAGAGGCGTTACACAAATTAAGCTGTTCATGCACGAAATGGAGGAAAATTATGAAAAAGAGAGTTGTGGCAGTAATGCTTGCGGCGGCGATGGTGTGTTCCCTTGCGGCCTGCGGTGGAGGGAATGAGGCGGCAGTGCCTGAGGCGACGGAGCCGGAGAGTACAGAGGAGTCTGCGCCTGCGGCGGATGCGGCAGAGCCGGAGAGTACAGAGGAGTCTGCACCGGCAGCAGAAGGCGAGACGGCGTCAGGGCTTAAGATCGCGATTGTATCCAGCCCTTCAGGTGTGGACGACGGTTCCTTTAATCAGGATAATTACAATGGTATTCTGTCCTTTATTGAGAACCATCCTGACAGCACGGTGACGCCGGTGCAGGAGACGACGGGCGATGTGGCGGCCGCTGTACAGGCGGTGGCTGATATTGTAGCGGATTATGATGTGATTGTGTGCTGTGGATTCCAGTTTGCGGGCATCACCACCATTGCACAGGAGAATCCGAATGTGAAGTTTGTGCTGGTGGACTCTTTCCCTTCCGGGGAGGATGGAAGCGACGCGGAGGTGGACAATATTTATGCGATGCAGTTTGCGGAGCAGGAGTCCGGCTTTTTTGCGGGTATGGCTGCAGCGCTGGAGACGAAATCCAATAAAGTGTCTGTCGTGAACGGGATCGCGTATCCTTCTAACGTGAACTACCAGTATGGCTTTGAGTGCGGTGTGAAATATATCAATGAGACGGAAGGAAAGTCGGTGGAGATCGTGGAGCTGCCTTCCTATGCGGGCACGGACGTGACCGGCGCAGATGTGGGCGGCAACTATGTCGGCTCTTTTGCGGATGAGGCGACGGGCAAGGTGGTCGGCAACGCTCTGATTGCAGAGGGTGTGGATATCATCTTCGTGGCGGCGGGTGCATCCGGCAACGGTGTTCTCACGGCTGTTAAGGAGGCTGACGGCGTTTACTTTATCGGCTGTGACGTGGACCAGTATGACGACGGTGCAAACGGGGATGCCAACGTAGTTCTTACCTCGGCTGTAAAGGTGATGCACCTGAACGTGGAGCGTGCGCTGGAGTCCGTTGTAGACGGAAGCTTTAAGGGCGGAAATGTTGTGCTGCAGGCCGATACGGATTCCACGGGGTATATCAATGCGGACGGCAGACATCAGCTCTCCGCGGACTCTGTTGCAAAGCTGGATGCGGCGTATGCACAGATCAAGGGCGGTTCGATTGTCCCTGCGGCAAACTTTAACGGTATTACGCCGGAGGATTTTAGCTGGTAGGAAGCATCGTACGGTGCGTGATTTGGCAGTGCGCTGTCTGTGAAAATAGAAATATTCTTGATATTTTGGGCTGCAGGGGAATTTCCCTGCGGCCCTTTTACCGTATGAGAGGCATGCTGAAATTGCTTATACGAGTATGGCGAGTCATATCTTGCGGGATATCGGACTTTGCCGTATACTATAGACAAGTATCCGCGCAGCAGCAGAGGAGGGCAGGAGGCCGTATATGTCAGATTATATCATTGAGATGAACCATATCACAAAGCGTTTCCCGGGCATTGTCGCAAACGATGACGTTTCCATTCAGGTGAAAAAGGGTGAGATATACGCTCTTTTAGGAGAAAACGGCGCGGGGAAGTCTACCCTGATGAGCATGCTGTTCGGGATGTATGAGCCGGACGAGGGGGAGATCCTGATCCGGGGAGAGAAGGTAAAGATTGAGTCCCCCAATCATGCGACCCGGCTGAATATCGGCATGGTGCATCAGCATTTTAAGCTGGTGAGTAACTATACCATAGCCGAGAATATCGTTATGGGGATGGAGCCGGTCAAAAAAAGCTTCGGTATTTTTAAGACGCTGGACCAGAAGAGGGCCAATGAAGAGATCCGGGCTTTGTCCGAGAAATTCGGTCTGGAGGTGGACCCCACTAAGGTGATCGAAAACATCAATGTCTCCATGCAGCAGCGGGTAGAGATTTTAAAGATGCTGTACAGGGAGGCCGAGATCCTGATTTTCGATGAACCGACGGCGGTGCTGACGCCGCAGGAGATTGAGTTCCTTCTGGAGATCATAGAGAGCCTGCGCCGGGACGGAAAGACGATCATTCTGATTACGCACAAGCTTGAGGAGATAAAAAAAATTGCGGACCGCTGTGCGATTCTCTGCCGGGGAAAGCTGATCGACGTGCTGGATGTGAGGGAGACGGACACGAAGACCATGGCCAATCTGATGGTTGGCAGGGAAGTGAACTTTTCCGTGGACAAGCCTGCGCCTGAATATGGCAGAGAGGTGCTTAAGGTGGAGCATCTGACGGTGCAGAACGAAGATAAATTTGAAGTCGTGAAGGACGTCAGCTTTTCCGTGCGCGGTGGGGAGATTTTCGCGGTGGCGGGCGTTTCCGGGAACGGGCAGGTGGAGCTGGCTGACGCGGTGGCAGGGCTTTTGAAGCCTTCGGGCGGCAGGATTACCCTGAACGGCAAGGACATCACGCAGGCTTCGATCCGCAGCCGCAATCTGGAGGGGATTTCCTACATCCCGGAGGACCGGCAGAACGTAGGGCTGGTGATGGATCTGTCCCTGTCGGACAATCTGGCATTGAAGAATTATTTCAGACCGCCCTTTTCCCAGGGATCGGTGATAGCGGGTGACGAGTTTACCAGATACAGCGACGGGCTGATTGAAAAATACGATATCAGAAGCGGACAGGGAAGCGGGACCATCGTGCGCTCCATGAGCGGCGGAAATCAGCAGAAGGCCATCATTGCAAGGGAGATCGAGCTGGATTCCTCTCTCCTGATTTTTGTCCAGCCTACCAGAGGACTGGATATCGGAGCGATTGAGAACATTCACCGGCAGATTGTGGAACAGAGAAACAGGGGAAAGGCAGTTCTCCTGATTTCGCTGGAGCTGGATGAGGTTATGAATCTTGCAGACACGATCGGCGTTATTTATAACGGAAAAATCGAAAAGATTGCGGATGCGGGAACGCTGACCCCGGGCGAGGTCGGGGAATTTATGATGGGAGTGGGAGGCCGCCATGAAAAAGCATGATTGGATACCGGTTTTTACGGTTCTTTTAAGCCTGATTCTGGGAATTGTGGTGATCGCGCTGCTTGGGAAGAACCCGTTTCTGGCATATTACAACTTATTGCAGGGATCGGGACTTGCGCCGAAAGCGTCCTATGCGGGTCACAAGGGAATGATTACCGATTTTACCAGCTTTCTGAATGCCCTGACGCCGATGCTTCTGGCGTCGCTTTCGGTTCTGATTGCCCTGAAGGCCGGGCTGTTTAACATCGGTGTTTCCGGCCAGATGCTGGCGGCAGCCTTTGTGGCGACGGTTCTGGTCGGCTATTCTGGGCTGCCCGCCGTGGTGGCAAAACCTCTGGTAATTCTGATTGGCATGACAGTGGGCGCGCTTGTGGGCGGTCTGGTCGGCTATTTGCGGCATCGGTTCAATATCAACGAAGTGGTGTCCACCATCATGTGCAATTACATCGTGCAGTATGTAGCCAGCTTCTTTATCAATGTATTTTTTGTAGACCCGGTATCAAGGCAGTCGAAAAATATAGGCGCGGCCAGCAGGCTGACGCTTGTGGACATGGCGGTAGGAGATTATAAAATGGATATTCCTCTGGGGATTCTTGTGGCGGCAGCAGCGGTCGCAGCCACGGTCTTTCTGCTGGGGAAAACGACACTCGGTTTTGAGATCAAGGCGGTGGGCAGCAGCAGCCGCGCGGCGGAATATGCGGGCATCCGTGTGGGTCGTACAAGGGTGCTTGCCATGATGCTTTCGGGCGGCGCGGCCGGACTTGCGGGTGTGACCTACTATCTGGGGTATTTCTGTTCCATGCAGCCCAGAGTGCTTGCAAGTACGGGATATGACGCCATAGCGGTGGCGCTGCTTGGCAACAGCTCCCCCATCGGCATTATTTTTTCTTCCTTCCTGATTACGGTGATTTCCAAGGGAAGCACATACATGAGTTCCACGGCAGGGGTGCAGGCGGAGATGGCGTCCGCCCTCACGGGCATTATTCTGTTAATCAGCGCCTGCGGCGCCTATGTGAGAGAAAAATTGGACAGATGGAAGGAGAACAGATGATATGAATACGATCATAATTGACGGCTTATCCTTTGCGCTTCCGCTGTTTATCATGGCAATCGGCGGTATTTACTGTGAGCGGAGCGGTGTGACAAATCTGGCGATTGAGGGCTTACAGGGCTTTGGCGCTTTCTGCGGCGCGCTGTTTGCGGTTTCCATTGCGCCCCTTTTTGCGGGAAATTCGCCGGTGCCCTTTTATCTGGCGATGGTATTTGCCTTTCTCGGCGGGATGCTTTTTTCTCTTCTTCATGCGATGCTGTGTATCCGTTTTAAGGCGAATCAGGTCATCAGCGGCGTGGTCATCAACATTCTGGCCATGTCCCTGACAGAGTTCATGACAAAGCAGATTAACGCCAGTATTTTTCAGGCGGCCTCGAACAAGTTTGTGCTGGGTGTGTCGGCCCGCATGACTGTGCCGGGGATCTCGTCGGTTCCCGTGCTGGGTGCAGTCTTTACCAATCTCTATCCCTTTGAGCCGGTGATTGCGCTGATTGCCCTTATCGCCTGGTATGTTCTTTATAAGACGCCCTTCGGCCTGCATCTGAGAGCCTGCGGGGACAATCCCCATGCGGTGGATGCTGCGGGCATTGAGGTGGGAAAGGTGCGTCTGGTTGCGGTTCTGGTTTCCGGCGCGCTTTCGGGACTTGGCGGTATCTGTTTTGCCTATTCCATCTCCGCCAATTTTTCTTCCAATATCTATTCGGGGTACGGATATCTTGCCATTGCGGCGTTGATTTTCGGCAACTGGAAGATTCTGCCCACGCTGGGCGCGTGCCTGCTGTTCGGCTTTGCGAGATCAGGGGGGTATGAGCTGGTAAAGCTTTTGGAGATGCCGAGCAGTTATCAGGATCTGGTTATGGTGCTGCCTTATGTGCTGACGCTCCTGATGCTCGTATTTTTTGGCAGGAAGAATCATTCGCCGAGGGCGCTTGGCGTCATTTACGATAAAGGGGCACGATAGGAGAGAGTAGTTATGGGTACAGCCTTTATGGGACTTCAAATCATAGGGATATGCGCGATCTTTTTTGCGCTGGCGCTTCTGCTTAGTGGGGACGGCTCCAGGGAACAGAAAATGATGGAGTATTTTCTGGTGGGCGCGCTGATCCTGAATATCGGGTATCTGCTGGAACTGACGTCACCGACAATGGAGGCAGCCATGGTAGCCGTAAAGATGCAGCATCTGGGGACCATGACGATACCTATCTGCTACAGCTACTTTATTTATATTTACTGCTTCGAGGAGGCGCCGCTTGGGCTGCTGAAGCTTCTGGGAATCATTGACGGGGGACTTCTCCTGCTGATTCTGACCTGTGATTATCATGGTATTTTTTACAGACAGGTGGGGTGGCAGACCACGGCGGGAGGGCATCCTTACCTGTATCTGGAGTATGGGCCGGGCTTTGCGGTTTTCATTGTATGCGCGACCCTCATTCCCTACGCCATGTCCCTGCGCGTGCTGATCAGAGCCTGTGCCAGAAAGGGCGAGGATGCGGTGGACCGGAAGTATGGGCTGATTCTGGGGCTTTCGCTTTTGCCGATCATTGCTCTCTATACCTATGTCACGAAGCTGACACAGCCCTATGACTTTACGCCGTCGGTACTGGGACTGGTGCTTTCGAGTGTGGTGATTCTCGTGTGGAGCAGGAAGGTATATGACTTCGGCAGCCTTGCGTCCGGCACGCTGTTAAACAGCATGAGTGACGGCGTGATTGCGCTGGACGAAAAGGGAAGGGTCGTCAACTATAATCCGGCGGCGGCAGGCATTTTTACAGAGCTTAACAGTCATGCAATCGGCAGGAACGTTGCGGAGATAGAGGACTTCCCGGATATTGCCCTGGGGGAAGACGGGCAGAACGAGTTTTTCCTGAAGGAGCGCTTTTATCAGAGTCATGTGGAGCAGATCGCAGACCGCTTCGGCGTGGTTAAGGGTTATGTCGTGGTGATTCTGGATATGACGGAAATGCGCAATCACCTTGAGGAGATCAAGCGGATCAGGATGCAGGCGGAGCAGGCAAATGAAGCGAAAAGCGAGTTTTTGGCCAACATGTCCCATGAGATACGGACGCCCATGAACGCGATTGTAGGCTTGAGCGATATTATTATGGAGGAGAGCAAGGGGCGGAAGGTGTACAGCTACGCCTGTGATATCAAGTCGGCGTCCAGAAATCTGCTGGCGCTCATCAACGATATTCTGGACTTGTCCAAGGTTGAAGCTGGTAAGATGGAGCTGGTGAATGCGGACTATCATATCAAGAATGTGACGGACGAGGTCATAAATATGATGGACGGCGCGGCGTCAAAGCGGGGCATACTGCTCAAATGTGAGTACGACATGTCCATACCCTGCAAGTACTACGGCGACGAGGGCAGAATACGGCAGATTTTTATTAATCTTCTCAACAATGGCCTGAAATTTACCAGGGAAGGGTATGTGAAGCTGTCTGTCGGCGGCAGGCCGGGAGAGGATGCGGACACAGAGGTTCTGCATATTGAGGTGAGGGACACAGGCTGCGGCATTAAGGAAGAGGATCTTGGAAAAATATTTGAGAATTTCAGTCAGGTGGACGCGAAGCGGAACAGGGCTGTGGAAGGAACGGGACTCGGTCTTTCCATTACAAGGCATCTGGTGGAACTGATGAAGGGAACCATCCGGGTGGAGAGTGTGTATGGGGAAGGTACGGTCTTTATTCTGGACATTCCGCAAAGGATTGTGGACCGGAGAAGCCTGACGGAGGTGCCGAAGGAAATCATCAGGGAAGAAGACGAAATCCAGATATTCACGGCGGAGGACTGCCGGGTGCTGGTGGTGGACGATAATCTCGTCAACCGTAAAGTGGCCAGAGGCTTCCTGCGGCCCTACAGATTTATCATCGACGAGGCGGACAGCGGTCCGAAATCGATCGAATGTGTCAAGCAGACGAAATATGATATCATTTTCATGGATCATATGATGCCAGAGATGGACGGTATAGAGGCGGTACAGTTAATCCGCAGCGAATGCGGGGAGAACGGTACGCTTCCGGTTATTATCGCGCTGACGGCAAACGCCATGGAGGGCGTCAGGGAAATGTTCTTGCAAAACGGCTTTCAGGACTTTATCACCAAACCGTTAGACAAGAAGGCGCTCAATGAGGCGCTCCAGAAGTGGATTCCCGAGGAGCGGAGGAAGGTGCCCGATACCTGGGAGCAGAGTGTGGAAAAAATGAGGAAGACGAAGCCAAAGGAAGTATAGAGGCATAAAAGCAAAAAGGGCCGGGAGTGCATTTGAGGCAATATAGCCAAAAATGCACTCTTTCTTTTGGGATGGGTTACGCGATTAACCTATTGTGTTTATCATATGCTGAGATTATACTGGTCTCAGGTCGGATAAGGAAGGATGAAAAGGTTGCGGAGGAATTATGGCGGAGCGGGTAAGGATTGTAGATCTTGCGGAGGAGCTGGGGCTGAGTACGGCTACGGTATCCAATGTGATTCACGGAAAGACAAAAAAGATATCGGATGAGACGGTGAAACGGGTACAGGCGCTTTTGGAGGAGCGGCAGTATGTTCCCAGTATGGCGGGGATTCTGCTTGCGAGAAATGACTCCCGTATCGTCGGTGTGGTGGTGAACAACCACGAGAAATATGAGGGAAGGGTGCTGGAGGATGCTTTTGTCTCCTCCTCGCTTAACGCCCTGCTGTTTGAACTGGAGAGAGCGGGGTATTTTATGATGATAAAGGCCACGCAGGACTGGAGTGAGGTGGAGCGGTTCGCCTCTATGTGGAATATGGACGGGATGGTGCTTCTGGGGTTCTGCGACAGCGATTATGAAAAGCTCCGTGCGAGAATGCATATTCCATTTGTGGTCTATGACGGTTTCTTTCAGGCAGACAAGGGCATCTGTAATCTGACGATAGATAATTTTGACGGAGGCCGTCAGGTGGGAGCGTATTTGAAAGAGATGGGACACAGGAGAGCGGTTCTTATCTCGGATAATGATATTTGTATGGATGCAGAGCGGATGGCTGGCTTTCGGGAAGGCTTTTCGGATGGAGAGACAGATTTTCTGGAAGTGCCGATGAACAGGGAGGGACGGCGTTGCTCATATAGGGAGAATATCGAACGGATTCGGGCATGCACGGCGGCGTTTGCGGTTTCGGATGTATATGCGGCGGAGTTCATACACTTTCTGCAGGAGCAGGGAATTTCCGTGCCGGGGGAGATATCCGTGGTGGGATTTGATGATAATGCGCTCTGTGAGAACTGTTTTCCAAGGCTGACAACGGTTGGGCAGGATGCGGGAGAGCGGGCGCGGATGGCGGTGCATGCCCTGAGAAGACTGTGGGACGGAGAAACAGACCCAATAGTGGAGGCGCTTCCTGTGAAATTGATTATTCGGGACAGTGTAAAACGAAAAAGGTACTAAGTTTTGCGTCAGAGAATGCCTGAAAAGCGGTATTCTATATTATGGAGGTAGGGATGAAAAAGAGAGAAAAAGGCTTTCGTGCCGACTTAATCAGCATAGCGCTGCCGGTTACATTACAGTCCCTGCTGCAGTCCTCCTTCGGCATGGTGGACCAGATCATGATCGGACAGCTTGGCAGTGAGAGTATTGCGGGAATTGGCCTGGGAGGGAAATTCACGTCCATTTATGCGGTGGTGCTGGGAGCGGTGGCGGCAGCAGCCGGCATTATGGCAGCGCAGTATGTGGGGGCAAAGGACGAGAGAGGGATGGGAAGAAGTTTCTATTTGAACCTGCTTGTGGGGCTATCGCTTGCAGGTGGCTTTTTGGCGGTATGCGGCTTTTTTCCGGAAGCGGTCATGTCCCTGTATACGCAGGATGAGGCAATGAGGGCACAGGCGGTGGTTTATCTGAGGATCTACGCTATTTCCTTTCCGTTTACGGCGATGTCTACTATTATGGCAGTGTTTTTGCGTTGCGTTGGAAAAGCGGCGGTTCCTCTTGCGGCAAGCTTCTTTTCTGTGCTTTTAAATACCGGACTGAACTATCTCCTGATCTTTGGCAGGGGAGGGTTTCCGGCTATGGGTGTAAAGGGTGCGGCTATAGCAAGCGTGATTGCACAGACAGTGGCATTTGGTGTGACAGCCGTCTACTTTTGCAGGGACGCTGTCTTCCGATCTTATGGCAGAGGGGAGCAGGTGCAGGCTGCGCTTCGGCTGACGGGGGAGGAGCGGAAGCAGTATCTGGGAATTCTGATGCCTATTCTGATCTGTGAGTTTTTATGGAGCCTGGGAGAAAATATGTATGCGGTGATATATGGGCATCTGGGAACGGAGCCCTGCGCGGCAATGACGATGACAGGGCCGGTGCAGGGACTGATGATTGGGCTTTTAAGCGGCGTTTCTCAAGCAACGGGCATTATGATTGGCAGGCATTTGGGAAAAGGGGATTATGGGAAGGCTTACAGGGATTCCAGGAAACTGATGGTGTGTGGATTTGTAGGATCAGTGGCATTGTCCTTCCTTCTGTTGTGGCTGGGCAGGTATTATGTATTGCTGTACAATGTAGGGGCACAGGTGCAGAGTATGGCTTATCTGGTTTTGGTTGCTTTTGCCATAATCTCTCCCGTCAAGGTACAGAATATGATACTGGGAGGCGGTATTATCAGAAGCGGCGGCATGACGCGCTATGTGATGTGGATAGATATGATCGGTACATGGGTGTTTGGTGTGCCGCTGGGTTTTTTGACGGCTTTTGCCTGGAAACTGCCGATTCATCAGGTGTATTTTATCCTTTCACTGGAGGAGGTCATCCGATTCTTAATTTCTGTGGCAGTTTTTCGGAAAAAGAGTTGGATGAGGCGGCTGTAAAACCTAAATATTTGGGCATGTCCGTCCGATATAAAATATAACAGTTTAGCAGCGCGAAAGTGCGGGTTTGCAGATTGAATGGCAGACGGACGAGCGGCAAAAGGATTTGCCGCTTCGACAGCATCATGGAGGATATCAGTATGGGCATAGAAATAGGAACGAATCCGGCTTCGACGTCCGATCCCTATAAGCGGAGGACGAAGCAGGACATTAAGAATGAGTGTGCCGGTATTGCAGCCAGGCAGACGGCGAATGCGATCAGGATCCAGAAGAATAAGGCGAATCAGAAAAAGAAGAAGCTGAACTATAATTATAAAAAAATTTCGAGGCAGATCACCATGAACAACACCTCCACAGGTGCACGCAGGGTTATTACGAAAGCCCGCGAGGAGGTGGTTTCCCTTCTCAGGAAGCAGATGAGTGGGAAATACGATGAGACTGATATCCGCCATGCGATTATCCATGCAAGAAAGATGGAGCGGATCGCCCGCAGGAAAAAGAAGCATCTGGAGGAGGAAGAGAAGGCAAAAGCTACGGGCAAGGGTCTTGTCGAGCAGGGGGCGTCGTCGGGCGAGGACGAACAGATGAAAAAGCTCGAGGAGTCCATGGAGAACCTGAAAGACGAAGAACTGGAGCGGATGCAGGAGCTGATGGAGGAGTATGAAAAGCTCATGCAGGAGCTGGAGGAAACCAGTGGCACCAATGATATTATGAAGGAGTATATGGGTGCTTCGGAACAGGAGATGTCACCCGAGGAGGTTGACAAACTTCGAAAGAAGCATCGCGCCGATGAGATGAAGGATATCGTGGAGGCGGATATGAAATATCTGAAGGCGATGTTCAACAAGCTGGAAAGAGAGAAGCAGGCGGTAAGCCAGCAGGCATTCCAGCAGGAGTCTAATCCGGCGGTATCATTGGAGATTCAGGGAGTGGATATTCCGGTTTCTGCGGAAGCCGGACAGTCCGCAGCGGAATTGGTACAAGGCGCCAATGTGGACGCGCTGGCGTAGAAGAATAGGAGGGGCCTTTGCTATGGGGAAATAGCAGGGGTCTCTATTTATTCTATAGGAAATTGCGGCAGCGTAAACATTGAGTGGGAATGCCGGTTTGGGAGACAGAAATGGCGGGCTTACAAAAAGAGAAAAGGGGATATGGAATAACTGGCGCCGTGTTAAAAAACATGGCGTATGTTACGATGCTGATTGATCACTTTTTTGCGATACTCTTTCTGAATTATATGAAGCTGCACCCGGTGGATGGCAGATGGGATCCGAAGCTTGAGCGTATTTACCGTGTGGGCAGGGGCGTGGGAAGGGTTTCTTTCGTGCTTTTCACTTTTTTAATTGTGGAGGGCTTTTTTTATACGAGGAGCAGAGCAGGATTTCTGATACGGCTTTTTCTGTTTGCATTGCTTTCAGAGATTCCTTTTGATCTGGCTTTTTCCGGGACAGTGTTTGACTGGAGTGGGCAGAATGTATATTGGACCTTGCTTCTGGGGGTGCTTGTGCTGACATTGTGGGATTATCTCTCCTGTCATGGGAATTTTTTTGCTGTGCTGGGATGCTGGATGGTATTGGCAGCAGGCTGTACAGCTGCGTTCTTTTGCTCTACCGATTATCGGTTTATGGGGGTTCTTCTCATTTTCACCATGTATCAGATGAGGGAAAGGGACGGAGGCGTTAGGTTTATGGCGGCGGGGCTGGTTATGCTGTTTGGCACCTGGGGATCCAACCTGATCCGTTATGCGGAAATTTATTCGGCGGACTATCTGTTTCGCTTTTCCCTGCGGGAGATGTACGGCCTGCTGGCCTTTGTGTTAATTTTTCTTTATAACGGGGAGAAGGGACGGCAGCTTCCGAAGCCGTTTTACTATGGATTTTATCCGGTGCATCTGCTGCTGTTATATGGGATTGCGAAGATGGCTGGAATGATGTAAAAGGATGGTCGTCGAAAGGCAATCCCGGGAAAAGCTGTTTGTCCCGGGATTGCATGTAGAATTATGTAAACCATCTGCCGGAAGCGCCGCATGGCAGAACGAGTCCGCTTAGGCTGACAGGCTGGCCGATTTCCGAGGACTCCACATGACCACCGAACGCTGGCACGAGAGCGGTGTGCATCATGTAAGTGAGCACAGCGGGCTGCAGTCCGGTGGTGTAGGAGTTGACAAGAAAGAACAGGGCGTTTTCTGACAGCAGCTTGGCGGCAAGCGTGATCAGGGGAAAGATGTTTTCTTCAATTTTCCAGATTTCACCTTTGGGACCGCGCCCGTAGGAGGGCGGATCCATGATGATGCCGTCGTAAGTGTTCCCGCGGCGGATTTCCCGCTCCACGAATTTGACGCAGTCGTCTACCAGCCAGCGGATGGGTGCGTCGGAAAGTCCGGAAGCAGCGGCATTTTCTTTCGCCCAGGTGACCATTCCCTTGGAGGCGTCCACATGGGTGACGGCCGCGCCTGCTGCTGCGGCGGCAAGAGTGGCGCCGCCAGTGTAGGCGAAAAGGTTCAGGACTTTGAGCGGCCTGTCGGGGGATTTTCTTTTCGCTTCCTTTATAATAGAAGAAAACCAATCCCAGTTTACGGCCTGCTCAGGGAAAAGCCCCGTGTGCTTGAAGCTGAACGGTTTCAGACGGAAGGTCAGTTCGCGGTAGCGGATGCTCCACTCCTCGGGCAGATCAAAGAATTCCCATTCTCCGCCGCCCTTCTGGCTGCGGTGGTAGTGGCCGTTTTTCTTTTTCCAGTGCCCGTCTGTTTTCGGGGTATTCCAGATGACCTGAGGGTCAGGACGCACCAGATAATAGTCTCCCCAGCGTTCCAGCTTTTCCCCCTTTGAACAGTCTATTACTTCATAGTCTTTCCACTTGTCTGCGATCCACATGTGATGTCCTTTCCGGCGTCTGTCTGTGTTGCGGATATAGTATAGCTGCTGTTCACTCCGCTACGGTATACATAAAAACATCCGCTTGCTTTTCTGTTGCCATCATATATAATAATGTAAGAATAGCATATCTTTGGCGCGAAATCCAGAGGGTACTGCCTGTCGGCACGACAAACGCATGAATGCAGCCATCCCCTGAATCGTTCCACTCTGGCTTTTTA
>CAMWJF010000059.1 GCA_947174505.1 uncultured Lachnospiraceae bacterium | reverse complement strand
ATCTTATCAGAAAAAAGGATTGTTTACAATTTATTTACTCATGCGTTTGTCGTGACGGGTACAGAAAGCGGCGGAAACAGCGCAGCCTGTGTCAATTCCAGCGCCAACGCCAGCGCCAGTTCCAGCGTCAACGCCAGCGCCAGTTCCAGCGCCAGTTCCAGCGCCAATTCCAGCGTCAATTGGCGCTGTCAATTGGCGCTGAATTGGCAAAAATAAGGGTTGCTTTATCAGGAAAAATCTCGTATAATTTTAGATACACTTAAAATAATTTAGGAAATGACTTTCGGGGAGAGGGCGGAAAAGGGGGAGAAGATGAGCGAACTACTATATAACAAACCGTGGATATTGCAGCGGGCAGATCCATATGTGTATAGGCATACGGACGGCGCCTATTATTTTACGGCTTCCGTGCCTGCCTATGACGGGATCGTGCTTCGAAGGTCCGATACGCTTGCGGGGCTGGCGGACGCCCCGGAGACGGAAGTCTGGCACAAGCATGAATCCGGGATTATGAGCTGCCATATCTGGGCGCCGGAGCTTCACTATATCGACGGCGCATGGTACATTTACTATGCGGGCGGCGATAAAGACGATATCTGGCAGATCAGGCCCTATGTGCTGGAGTGTAAGGATGCAGACCCGATTACCGGTACATGGACGGAAAAAGGGAAAATGGGCAGGGCTGACGACGACGACTTTTCCTTCGAGGCTTTTTCTCTGGATGCCACTGTGTTTGAGAACAAGGGCAGATGGTATTACATCTGGGCGGAAAAGGTGGGGGTCGGGAAACAGATTTCCAACCTTTATATAGGGGAGCTGGAGACGCCTTACAAGTTAAAGACCGTACAGGTGCTTCTCACCACCCCGGATTATGACTGGGAGCGGGTGGGCTTCTGGGTGAACGAGGGTCCGGCTGTCCTGAAACGGAACGGTAAGATTTTTATGACCTATTCCGCGTCGGAGACAGGCATTGCCTATTGTATGGGGATGATGACGGCGGATGAAGACGCGGATCTCCTCGACCCCCTGTCATGGAAAAAGGAGCGTTACCCTGTGCTCAAGTCGGACGGGACGCTCGGTGTTTACGGGCCGGGGCACAACAGCTTCACCGTGGATGAGGAAGGCAATGATATCATGGTGTATCACGCAAGGACGGAGACAGAGATCGTGGGAGATCCTCTCTACAATCCGAACCGCCACGCGATGCTGATGAAATTCGGCTGGGAGAACGGCAGGCCGGTGTTCCGGTTCTGACGATTTGGCGGGAACTGTGTGATATCCTGTCCGCCGAAGAACGGCAGGCCGGTGTTTCGGTTCTGGCGGGAGTTGTTGGTTTACATAATTCGAAAGGGCGAGATCCAAAATTGGGATGGACAAATAATTAAGGAGAATAAGGAGCGTATATGGCAAAATTACTGATCAACGAGAAGAACAGGAAGGGGCACATCAACCCGGAGATTTACGGGCATTTTTCGGAGCATCTGGGCAGATGTATCTATGAAGGGTTGTATGTGGGCGAGAATTCCGATATCCCTAACGTGAACGGGATGCGCAAGGATGTGGTGGACGCTTTGAAGGAAATACAGATCCCCGTGCTGCGCTGGCCGGGCGGCTGTTTTGCGGACGAGTACCACTGGAAGGACGGCATCGGCCCCAAGGAAAGCCGCAAGAAGATGATCAATACCCACTGGGGCGGCGTGGTGGAGGATAACAGCTTCGGCACCCATGAGTTTTTCGAGCTTTGCGACCAGCTCGGCTGTAAGACTTATGTGAATGGAAACGTGGGCAGCGGTACGGTGCAGGAGATGAGCGAGTGGGTGGAGTACATCACCTTCGACGGCGTTTCCCCGATGGCTGACCTGCGCAGGAAAAACGGGCATGAGAAGCCGTGGAAGATCGATTATTTCGGCGTGGGCAATGAGAACTGGGGCTGCGGCGGCAGCATGACGCCGGAATATTATGCGAACCTGTACAGAAGATACCAGACCTATGTGCGCCATTATGACCATGCTGCGCCCATTCAGAAGATTTGCTGCGGTGCCAATGTGGCGGATTATTTCTGGACGGAGGGTGTGTTAAAGACCTGTTTTGAACTGCCCCAGCCCAATAACATTCCGACCGGTTACATGGACGGCTTATCCCTTCATTATTATGTGCATCCGGGCGGATGGGACAACAAGGGCAGCGCCACGGACTTTGACGAGGCGGTCTGGTATACGACCATGGCAAAGGCGCTTTATATGGAAGAACTGATAGAGCGGCATGGCGCCATCATGGACCAGTACGATCCTGAGAAGAAGATTGGCATGATTGTGGACGAGTGGGGCTGCTGGTTCGATGTGGAGCCGGGCACGAACCCGGGATTCCTCTATCAGCAGAATACCATGCGGGACGCGCTGGTAGCGGGCGTTTCACTGAATATTTTCAACAAGCACTGTGACCGGGTGAAGATGGCATGTATCGCGCAGATGGTCAATGTGCTGCAGTCCGTGATCCTGACGGAGGGGCCGAAGATGATCCTGACGCCTACCTACCACATCTTCCACATGTATAAGCACCATCAGGATGCGGAGCTTGTGGAGAGCTGCATCGAGGACAACAGGATGATCGGCGTGGACGATGCGTGCAAGGTGCCGTTCCTTGACCAGTCCGTTTCGGTGGACAGGGACGGCCATGTAAATGTGACGCTGGCTAACCTTTCCGCGGATGAGGATGCGCCTGTGGAAATCTCCTTTATGGAGCTGGCGCCTGCGGAGATTACGGCGGCGGTGCTGAAGGGTGAGATGCATGCCCACAACACCTTTGACGAGCCGGAGAAGGTGAAGGAGGAGCGCTTTACCGCTTATGAAGTGAAGGATGGGAAGATCTGCTTTACCGCACCGGCGTGCAGCGTGATCAGCTTCCGCATCCGCTAAACGGAACAGAATACAGGTTGACCAGGGGTACGGTTTCGGCTGTGCCCCTTCTGTCTGCCATAAACCATGAGGGAGGAAGCTGCTGTGGAAACCGAAAACAGACGAATCTGCCGCAAATGTCTCACGAGAGACATGGATCAGGCGGCGTATTTTCAAAATCTGCATGACTACATTGCCAATCTGGACGGGGATTTAAAGGTGGAAGAGCCGCTTTATGAGAAGCGGCTCTCTCTCTGCAAGGAGTGCGACCTGCTTCTGGACGGCATGTGCAGGGCCTGCGGATGCTTTGTGGAGCTGCGGGCCGCGATGAGGAAAAACCGCTGTCCCTATGATAAATGGGGTGTTTCAGACATGTGATGTAAAATGAACAACTTTATGTTAATTTAAATATTTCAAAAAAAACTAAAATATTTCAAAAGGCTATTGACGTACAGGGAGTACTATTGTACAATATGAACATAAGATAACCACAAAAAAAAAAAAAATGTACAGGTTGCTTAATTTTCAAAACAAAGGAAAGAGCACATGTCACATTTGAAGGCGGAAATTGTCGTATATTTTTATGTAGTTATATGACATATCGCCTAAAGTATTTTAGACAAAATGTCGAGTGGTTGTCGAACAGCATATTCTTTAAAAGGAGGAAAAAGAATGAAAAAGAAAGTATTGGCTACTTTGTTGACAGCAGCGATGCTGGCTACAACACTGGTAGGATGTGGCGGCGGAGACACAGGCTCAGCTCCCGCGGCAGATGACGGCGCAGCGGAGGCTCCCGCAGCAGACGGCGGTTCCGATGACGGCGCAGCAGATGACGGTGCGGAAGCTCCGGCAGATGAGGCGGCAGCAGAGGAGGAAATTCCTACATCTACTTTCGGTGATCCCAACGGTACCCACATGGAGATGTGGACATTCGTAGAGATTCACGGACAGCACTACGGCAACATGGTGGAGAAGTGGAATGAGCAGAATCCCGACAGAACCATCGAGATCACCTGCACTACATATCCTTACGCAGACATGCATACAAAGCTTTTAACCTCCCTGAATGCGGGTACAGGCGCGCCTGATATCTGTGACGTGGAGATCGGTCAGTTCCCCAACGTGGTAGCAGGTCTTGACACCTGGCTTGTTCCCCAGAACGATACAGCGGCTCCTTACTTAGACACCATGGTTCAGGCCAGAATGGATGTCTACTCCGGAACCGACGGAAACTACTATGGTATTCCTTACCATGTAGGCGCTACCGTAATGTACTATAACGTAGCGGCAATGGCAGAGGCTATGGGTATTTCCCAGGATGATGTGATCGCTAAGGTTGACGCTGTTACAACTTGGGATGATTACGCAGCGCTTGGTCAGGAGTATGTGGATGCCATCGCAACAGATGGCAAGTATTGGACTTCTGTTGATACGGCAGGCTGTGACTGGCAGTGGATCGCTATGGCTGAGTACGGTGAGGACTGGACCGGCGGTATGGGCGGCACGGCAAACGTACAGCTTGAGTCCGTTAAGAAGATGTGCACCATGGAGCAGGAGTGGGTTAACAACGGTCTTGCAATGGTATCCCCTGACGGACACGTTGACTTAGAGGCAGGCTTCCAGAACATTCTGGATCACAACATCGTTTCCTTCCCGAAGGCGATGTGGTACATGAGCCGTTTCACCAACTATATGCCTGAGGAGTCCGGCAACTGGTACATCGCTAAGTGTCCTGTATTCGAGGCAGGCCAGAAGTGCTCCGTAGGTATCGGCGGTACCGGTACGGTTGTGACACAGCAGGCAGGCGACAAGGATCTGGCTTCCGAATTCCTCTGCTGGGCTAAGATGTCCGAGGAAGGTGAGCAGCTCATCTGGGATAACCTTGGTTTCGACGTATGTAACACGGTTCTTTGGAATGACGACGCATTTGCACATGACGACAGCAACCAGTACAACCAGTTCTTTATCAACTATCCTTACGATGTACTCTACAGCATCAAGGATGATATCGGAACGGTTTACACCACTTCCATCAGCCCGACCATCAACGAGCAGATGTGTAACGTAACTCTGAATGACATTCTCGAGAATGGCATGGATGTAGACGAGGCGCTGCAGGCAGCTCAGGATGTGGTTGACCTTGAACAGTAGTAAATTCTTTCGGAATTAACTACAGGGGCAAATTAAATAGAGGGGATTGTGCATGCAATCCCCTCTTTGCTTTAAAATGGTGGTGTAGTAAGTAAACAAAGACTGGACGGGTTTTGCGAAGCAAATCCCGGGATCAGGCGAAGCCTGATTGGGGTAAGGAGTGTGTGCGTATGAATAAATTTAAAAAATTTTTCTATTCACAGAAGGCAGCACCTTACGTATTTGTGCTTCCTTTTATTTTAAGTTTTCTGTTATTCTGGATTTATCCGTTATGCAGTACAATTACCATGAGTTTTCAGGATATCACGCCTACCGGTACAGAGTGGGTGGGCATGAAAAATTTTAGCAAGCTTTTAAAAGACGGTATTTTCCACACGGCAATTAAAAACAGCTTTCAATATATGGTCATGACGCTGGTTCTGCTGATTCCGTTCCCGATGCTCTGGGCGGTGCTGATGGATTCCAGACTGGTGAAAGCGAAGGGCTTCTGGAAAGCCTGCATGTATGTACCGGCGCTTACGTCCGTAGTTATTTCCGGTACGTTATTCAGACTGATGTTCTCCGAGTATCCGACAGGTCAGATGAATGTGATCACGGCGGCTCTCGGACTTGGCACTTTTAAGTGGCTGAAGGTGAAAGCGACCGGTCTCGGCGCGCTCCTGCTGGTAGCATGCTGGAGATGGACCGGCGTAAATATGCTCTACTTTATTTCCGGATTAAAGGCGATTGATACCGCCATGTATGAGGCAGCGGATATTGACGGTGCGACCGCATGGCAGAAATTCAGATATGTTACCATTCCTCTTTTGAAACCGACCACCGTTTATGTGCTGACGATCAGCGTGTACGCGGGTCTGGCAATGTTCATGGAATCCTACATGTTATGGGCAGGCCCCGACTCACCGAACAACATCGGTCTGACCATCGTGGGATATCTGTACAAGCGCGGTATCACCAAGAACCAGCTCGGATACGGCAGCGCGGTAGGTATCGTCCTGCTTGTGATTGCACTGGCTATCAATATCGTGCAGCTCGTTGTAAATGGAACGTTAGGGAAGGAGGAAGACTAATATGGCAGAAACAACCTCTGTAAAAGGCGAAGAAACTATGGGAATGAAAACCAAGAGAAACATTTTAACCGTGATTACCACGGCAGTGTTTGCGGTTCTCTCCTTCCTTATCATATATCCGTTGTTTGCCGGACTGATCGCATCTTTCCGGCCCGGTACGGAGCTGATCCGCCGGGGTCTGAGTATTAATCTCGATTTCAGCTCTATGACGCTTGCCAACTATACTTATCTGTTTGGCAATAACGTGGACGGCCAAAAATACTTTATGTGGTACAAGAACAGTCTGGTGCTGATGCTTGTTACGGTATTTCTGACGTTACTTGTCTGCTATATCGTGGCTTACGGCCTTACCATGTATAACTATAGACTGAAGAACTTCCTGTTCTTCCTCGTAATTGCCACCATGATGGTTCCCTTCGAGATTCTGATTCTCCCGCTCTACAAGGAGATGATCAACCTGAAGCTGGTGGATACCATCTGGGGCGTGATGCTGCCGGGACTGTGCGGCGCATCTACAATTTTCTTCTTCCGGCAGTATATGACAGGGCTGCCGAAGGATCTTTTGGATGCGGGCCGGATTGACGGCGCTACCGAGTACGGCATCTGCTTTAAGATCATGATGCCGATCACGAAGCCTGCATTTGCGGCTATGGCGATTCTGTGTGCGATGGGTTCATGGAATAACGTACTTTGGCCGATGCTTGTGTACAGAAGTCCGGAGAAGTTTACGCTTCCGATCGGTTTGAACACCCTGCTTACACCCTACGGAAACAACTACGATGTGCTGATCGCCGGTTCCATGTTTGGTATCCTTCCGGTATTTGTCATCTTCCTCTGTTTCCAGAGATACTTCATTGAGGGTATGACGGCTGGAGCGGTCAAAGGCTAGGGACATTACTTTCGGGCATACACTCCATTGCCAGGGGCTGCTGCGACGCCGGATTTCCGGCTATAGCAGCGGCTCCTTTTGTGTACGCAGGCAGTGAGCGGGGCGCAGACAGCCTGCGGGAGAGGAAAGCGGAGCGAGGAGAAACATGATGAACAGCTTATTTGATGGCCTGCTTGATCGGGCGGGAAAGGAACAGAATACAGACTATCTGACAGGCATGGTCAACAGAAGAGGGATGTATGAGATCTGGAATGTGCTGCCGGATGATGCGCGCGTCCACTGTTTTTATATGGATGTCGATAATTTTAAGCTGGTCAATGATGTGTACAGCCATTCGAAGGGCGACGAGCTTCTGCTGTTCGTGAGCAGCCTTTTGCAGGAGGTGTTTCCCGGACAGCTTGTGGTGCGGCTGGGCGGTGACGAATTTGTCGTGCTCTGCGATGCCCGGGTGTGCGGGGAGGAGCCGAAAGAACAGATTGACCGGCTCCAGCGCAGACTGCGGGAGGAGTTTGACGAATCCCTGCGGGAAGTGCTCTCTTTCAGTATCGGTTTTGTCGCCGGATGCAGTGTTTCCGAGAACCTGTCCGTGATTCTGGATCAGGGCGACGAGGCGATGTATTATGTCAAGAAAAACGGGAAAGGGAGTTATGTAAACTACGAAGTCATACGGGAGCAGCTTGCCGAGCTGAATGCGATGAAGGACAGGGCGCTTACTTCTTTCCGGGAGGAGGAGTTTGCATTGTGCTTCCAGCCTGTGGTTTATCTGCAGAACTCCGACGTTTATGCGGCAAAGGCGGCGCTGTACTGGCATTTTCCGGGGAAAGGGGCATTGGAGGAAGAGGCTTTTATTCCCGTGTTTGAACAGTATGGTGTGATTAGCAGACTGGATAAGATGATGTTTGAACAGATCTGCCGCTGGAAACAGAACTGGCGGGGGACTGCCTTTGAAGAACTGCAGATTTACGTCCGTATCTCCGCCAGAACGATTTTGCAGGCGGACGGGGTGGACCATATCAGAAGATGTCTGGAAACCTATCAGGTAAGGCCGGAGGAAATCAAACTCTGTATCGAGGAGGAGAGTTTTCTCGGACGGGGAGAGAAGATTGTCTGTGCGGTGGAGGTCCTGTCCGAGATGGGCTTTGAAATCGCCATTGAAAACTTTGGTTCAGCCTCTTCCTTTAAGGTATTGCAGCAGGTCCCCGCGCATATTCTGAAGCTGGACGCCAGACTTCTGCACTCGGAGAAGGAGAACGACAGACGGCCGCTTCTGCTGCTTCGCAATGTGATCGGGCTGGGGCGGGATTTACAGTTTATGATCGTGGCGCAGGGAATCGAAAGTACCGTGCAGGCCGGGGCGCTGGCTAATTATGGGGCGCAGCTCGGGCTGGGGGATTTTTACGGGAAGCCGCAGCCGCCGGAACGCTTCTTTGAGATGTACCGCGACCGCTATTTCTTTGTCAGTAACCGAATTCCCACAGTGTATTCCTTTGCCCATCATCTGCGGGACGCGGAGGGAAAGAATGAAGGGCAGATTTTGGGAGAGGGCATCACTTATGACAGCGGCGTGGTGGCGGGCCAGATGGCGCTTTCCTTCCCGGGAGGCAAGGTGGGGGAAAATATAGTTGTTCTGCCGAAATCCGTTATGTACAGTGAAAGCTATACCATTTGTCTTTGGGTCAACACGGCGGAAATGCAGTCCTGGACGAGTGTGCTTTACATCACCTATATGGACGGTTTCTTAAGTCTGGTGCCTTCGGACGCGATCTGCAGCTGTGTGTTCCGCATGAAGGACGACAGGGAAGTAAATGAGTGGTTTGATATTTTCGGCCGACATGCGGTGCCGGGGGAGTGGGCGTATATGTGCGTCTCCTGCGATGTGATTACGGGACTGGTCAGACTGTATTTTAACGGCATGATGATTGGCAGCAAGGACCGTGCGCCGAATCTGAAGGTGCCGGAACGGGTGGTTATAGGCGGGGACGAGTACCAGAAATCCTTCCACGGCAAGGTGGCCGGGCTGGAGATTTATCACTGTGTGCTGCCCGAGGCAGAGATCGAGCGGAAATTCCGGGCGTTTCAGAGCGATCCCACGTTTTTGGGATCGAAAGGGAAAAAATAAGAAATCGTCGCTCGGCAGCGAACATTAAGAGTATGCCTGCGGCAAACTCTGAGAATGCTTCGCATTCTCCCTGAATGGTTTACACTGTCGCAATTTCCTATAGCGCAACAAAACTCTCCCAAAACGGGAGAGTTTTGTTATGCAGACAAAGCGCGGACTATCCGGCATTGTAGTCGTCAATGATGGGAGGAATCTGGGCCATCATATTGTCAATGTCCTCGTACATGGCGCTTTTGGTTGTCCCCATGTTACTGACACGGTTGATATGCCGCATAACCGTGTCGTACTGCTTTTTCAGCTTATCAAAGAAACTGCTCAGCGTCTGGAGCTTGCTCTTGGAATCGTCAATGACCTGGGAAATCTCCGTCTGCACGGATTCGGCCCCATCCGCGGCCTGTGTGATCTGGTCAAACATGGCATAAGTCTCATCCACCTTGGAGAGGCTTGCCTCCAATGCCTGATGGGATGTGTGAATGCTGTTGTTGAGCTTGTCGGTTCCGCTTTCCACATCACCGATGCTGGAGTCCACCATTGCCACAAGATTCTTTATTTCCTCGGACAGACTCTTGATCTCACCGGCCACGGTAGCAAAGCCCTTTCCCTGCTCACCGGCCCTGGCGGCCTCGATGGAAGCGTTGAGGGAAAGGATGTTTGTCTGGTCTGCAATGGATACAATTTTCCCCATGCATTTCCTGATGTCGTTTATGGACAGCTGGAAGGCTTCAAAGGTACTCTGCATTTCATCGAAATAACCCGCTACCTGAAGGGAGCTGTTTTTCAGGCTTTCCACTTCTCCCTGTACCTGATTTACGGAATCGAATATATTTTCTTTCACGGACGCAAACTGGCCGGACACCGTATTGATGTTGGAAAAAGTCTGCTCGAAGTCTAACAGGGAGCCTCTCAGATCTTCTGAGTCCTGCAGCACGTCGCCGAAGGACCGGCGGACCAGGCTCAGTTCGTGCAGGGAGTCCACTTCGCTTTGGATCAGCGCATTGCGGTAGCCCTGAAGGTTTTCTACTACATATACAATCGGATCCAGCGTCTTTTCTTCCCGCTGGGCTTTTTTTCTGAATTTCATCTTTACCTTGCCCCTCCCTTACTCAAATACAACACAGGTCATAGACTGGTTGACAAAACGGTTGTTATAATGTTCCCCATATCCGACCAGACCGGCGTGTTGTCCCAGGGTGCTCATGTCCATCAGATATTCCTTCATGTAATTGTTGTCGGTAAAGAGCAGATACCGAAACAGGCAGTTTACGGAGAATACGGCTGAAATTCTGGAAAACTCGCTTTTGATCGTCTGGATGGTGTCCCTGACGATCTGCCGGTAGTCACCCAATTCCAGAAGAATCAGCACATCGGAGTCGTTTACCTGACGAAAACAGGTCAGTGAATTGCCGCTGACCTCCTTGATGGAGATAATACAGGTATCGTTTCCGTTGATTTTTCCAAACGGATTCTTGAAGGTCTGGGTGGAAATCTGCTCCTCCGTCACATGGAGGATATTCTGGTAGACCTGTTTTGCGGGTTTTCCGTTTAGCTGTCCGAGCCGGTAGTTAGCCTTGTCCGTTCCGGAGGCGACAAAGCGGTAATTTCCAAGCTGGTGGTAAATGTTTTCCTTGTAGGCCTTTACCTTGCCGTTCAGGTTCTTAACCAGCGCGTAGGCCACCGCATCCTGATAAACCCTGCCGTTAGCCGAAACCTTGCCGCCGTCGCCTGTTCCGCCGACCAGGGAAATATTGCTGCGCCGCAGGGCGCTGTAAATGGTTGTAAGTACGCAGGCGTCATTGCCGGAACAGAAGTCGATGCACACGGTATCATTGCCTGCGCTCTTAATTGTATGTATATCCTGCTGCAGCCTTCCGATGTACTTGACGGGCATGACAGATACCTCTTCCAGTACATTGGCGACGGCGCTTACACCGTCATAATAGGCAATGATTCCTACACCCTTCTCAACGATCCGGGTATCATAGCTCATGCCGATACATCCGATGCTGGGAACGTTTGGAAAAAGGGATTCTAATTTTTTAACATGGGCTTCAAACTGTTCGTTGTTGGATAAAAGCATAATCAACTGGGGGTTCTTCAGACCACGGACTGCTTCCTCCAGATTGCCGCTCTGGCTCATACCAAAAAACTGTCTCAAAACGTTGTCCTCACTTCCTTAGAATTTAGTGTCATACAGATAGCATTATACTTTATCTGAAAACCGTACGTCAACGGTTATTCGCTAAATGATTGGATTGTTTTTTAAAGCATCTGTTTGTTTTCACTGCGCCACTGTCTTGGCGGAATACCGTATACATTTTTGAAGGCCCTGGAGAAGTGGAGCTGGTTCGGATATCCCACCGCGTTCCCGATGTCCGCAACGGAAAGATCGGTCAGCTTTAGCAGCTCCGCGGCCTTGGTCATGCGGTAGGAGATCAGAAACGCCTGCGGGGATTTCCCGGTGTTTTCGTGAAAGATTTTTCCGAAATAGCTCCTGTTCAGACCGCAGGAAGCGGCGATATCCTCCACGGATATGTCATTTTGAAAGTTCTGTTCAATGAAGGAGAAGGCTTCCTTAATATAAAAGTCACGGAGACGGTTGCCCTTTCCGGTCGGGGTGGAGGTGGAGGCGCGGACAAAGCTGTCTATAAACAGATAGAGGTGTCCGATCAGGTGAAAGGGGGATTCCTCCCTGTGGTTGACGATGTAGAGCATTTCGTTTTTCATGGTTTCGGCAATATCTTTATAGCGCGCACGGTAGACCGGCTGGTCGGGAGTCAGGCCTGCCAGACTTACCGTCTCTCTGGCGCGCAGACCGTCAAACTCGATCCATACATATTCCCATGGAATGTCATAATCCGCAATGTACATGCATACCTGATTAGGGAAGAGCATAAAGCCCTGCCCGCTCTTGACCTGATGGCGCACGGATTCGCCGTGGGAATTGTGGGCGTACAGGGTACCTGTGCCGGAGAGACAGTAATGGAACAGATAGTGGTTTCTGGCGGCCGGACCGAAAGAGTGGGAGGGGGCGCACTGCTCCCAGCCAAACTGGTACAGCCCCAGATCCACAAAATTTTCACTTGGAAATACCGAGAAGATAACTTCGCTCATAAACAGCTCCCTATGTTATTGCGGAGAATGCTGTTTTTCAGGCATTCTCCTGAGTGAAACGGAGTTGCAAAGCAACTCCGCTTCACTCTAGTATATACCAAAATGCGTGGTTACTTCAATACATGTGCTAAAAACACGCATAAAGGTATAAAATATGTAAAACGACGCTATTTTTGATGGCATTATGGTATGTTACAATGTTCGAAACGAATCAACTCAGATCTGCTTTTGACACATTATATTCCAAAAAGGGAAGGAGAAGGGCAATGAAGAGAAAGAGATTAAGGAGTCTGGCACTGGCAGTATGCCTTACCGCGCTGGCGCCTGCCGCTTGGGGCTGTGGAGATGCCTCGGACGGAAAGATTGAAGTTGAGATTGTGCAGTATAAGCCGGAGGCTGCAAATTATTTTAAGACGGTGGAAGATGCGTTCAATGCCTCCCACGAGGATATCCACCTGACCATCAGCTCGCCTAACGATGCGATGGCGATTCTGAAGACAAGATTTATCAGGGAAGATTACCCGGATATCATAGGAATCGGCGGGGATATCAATTACTCCTACTTTGTGGATGCCGATATCCTTGCGGACATCTCGGACTATGAGGGAATGCAGGACGTCAACGAAGGATATCTGGACATTGCCGAGGCGCTGGAGCTTGTTCCTGTGGACGGCACCTATATTCTGCCTTATGCGGCCAATGCGGCGGGCGTTCTCTACAACCGGGAGATGTTTGAGGAACACGGATGGCAGATCCCGGAAACATGGGATGAGATGCTTGCGCTGTGCGATGAGATAGCGGCGGAGGGTATCCTGCCTTTCTACTTTGGGTTTAAGGACACCTGGACCTGTCTGGCGCCGTGGAACGCCATGGCGGTAGAGCTTGCGCCGTCGGACACGACTAAGCAGGTGAATAAGGGACAGACAACTTTTACTGAAGAATACGGTGAGCTTGCGGAAAAGTATATGGCGCTTCTGCCTTATGGGCCGGACGATCCGTTCGCCTACAACTATAATGACGCCTGTACCGCTTTCGCCAGAGGGGAGGCCGCCATGTATCCCATCGGAAGCTACGCGGCGCCCCAGATTCTGTCGGTGAACCCGGATCTGAAGATGGATTCCTTCGTGATGCCGGCCAGCGACGAGAAGGAAGGCAGGACATTGAACTCGGGAATCGATCTGGGCTTCTGTGTGACAAAGGACTGTAAAAACAAGGAGGCTGCCTACGAGGTGTTAAACTTCCTGTATGAGGATGATACCCTGCAGAAATACATCGACGCCCAGACGTCCGTTCCGTGCAAAAAAGGAAACTTCACGTTATCCACGCTGCTGGACGGCATGACAGAATTTATTGCAAGCGGCAACATGACGGACTATCAGGATCACTATTATCCGTCCGAGATGTCTGTGGATGCACTCCTGCAGACATTCCTCATCGAGCAGGATAAAGACGCGTTCCTGAAAAATTTCGACACAAGCTGGCAGCGATATAACAGGGACATTATCCGAATGGTACAGGAATACGAAGCCGCGCACGGCAGTGCAGAGTAGGAAGGGGGTAAATGTGATGTCGAAACATGAAAATGAGAGAAAGAGAACGTTTTTGCTGATTACGATACCGATTCTGGCGCTGTTCATCTGCTTTAACACGATTCCGCTGATCCGCGGCGCCATGTACAGCTTCACCAACTCCAGAGGATTCGGAAGCCACGACTGGGTGGGGCTGCGCAACTATATTGATCTGTTTTCGGATGCGCGCGTAGGGAAATCTTATCTGTTCACGATTAAGCTTGCTATTGTGACAACAGTGGTTGTGAATGTGCTGAGCCTGATTCTGGCTTTGGGGTTAAACAGTAAGATCAGGGCAAAGGGATTTTTCCGCGGCGCGTATTTCCTGCCGAACATATTGGGAGCATTGGTAGTAGGTTACATTTTTAACTACTTCTTTACTTACATCGTTCCGGCGCTGGCGGATATGACAGGCATGCAGGGCTTGAGCTCAAGTATTCTGTCAAGCCCGAGCAAAGCGTGGATCGGCGTTATGATCGTCTGCGCGTGGCAGGCCATTGCGATGAATACGATCATCTATATATCGGGATTACAGACGGTGCCGGAGGATGTCTATGAGGCGGGCGGCCTGGACGGTGCAACCGGCTGGAAACAGTTTAAGCACCTGACGTTTCCGCTGATTATTCCGTTTTTCTCCATCAATATGGTACTGTGTGTGAAAAACTTCCTGATGGTGTTTGACCAGATCATCGCCCTGACCAAGGGAGGCCCGGCGCAGAGCACGGAGTCCATCTCTTACCTGATCTACAATAACGGTATGTCGGGCGGACAGTTTGGCTTCCAGAGCGCCAATGCGGTTGTATTCTTTATTGTAATTGTAGTGATTTCTGTTGCGCAGATGAAATTTTCCAGTTCAAAGGAGGAGCAGTTATGAAGCAAACATCGACAGTCGGAAAATCGAACAAAATCGTTTTGGTACTGCTTATTCTCGGACTTTCCACGATTATCTTTCCTCTGTATATGACTGTGGTGATCGCATTCAAACAGCCTTCGGAGATGACCAACAGCATAAGCGGTATCCTGTCGCTTCCCAAGGTATGGAGCCTGCAGAATTTCAGGGAGGCGATGGAGGTAACGGATTTCTGGAACTCTTTGAAGAACAGCCTGCTGATCTCCGGGCTGACGGTGGGACTTTCCATCCTGATCCATTCCATTATGGGATATACGCTGGGACGGAATAAATCCAGTAAGTTTTACAACTTTGTCTATCTCTTTATCGTCAGCGGCATGTTCGTGCCCTTTGCGATCCTGATGATGCCGCTTGCAAAGCAGACGGCGGAGATGGGCCTTGCAAACTGGTTCGGCGTGATTCTTCTGTATATTGTCTTTTACATGCCGATGAACATTATGCTGTACTCGGGTTATCTGACCAATATCCCGTTGGCACTGGAGGAGGCGGCGAGGGTAGACGGCGCATCCACATGGCTGACTTACTGGAAAATTATTTTTCCGATCATGAAACCGATGCACGCGACGGTCGCAGTTATCACGGCGCTGGCAGTATGGAATGATGTCATGACGCCGCTGATCATCATGGCGGGTTCTTCCGAGAACACGCTGCCCCTTGCACAGTTGAATTTCCAGTCGCAGTTTGGAACCAACTATAATCTGGCGTTCGCATCTTACCTGCTGTCGCTGATTCCGATTCTGGTATTCTATCTGATCTGCCAGAAACAGATTTTGAACGGTGTGGTAAATGGGGCTGTAAAATAGAAGAAAGGGATAGATTATGGCAATTGGATATCAGCAAGAAAATCGGATTTTTTCATTGGACACGGCACACACGTCCTATCAGATGAAAGTGGATGATTTTGGATTCTTACTTCATCTGTATTACGGCGGGCGTGTGTACGGAAATATGGATTATCTGCTTACCTGCTATGACAGGGGATTTTCCGGCAATCCTTCGGATGTGGGAAACGACAGAACCTACTCCATGGACGTTCTACCCCAGGAATACCCGGTCATGGGCATCGGGGATTTTCGAAACAGCGCCCTGGTCATCCGCAATGCGGATGGATCTGATTGTTGTGATTTGCGCTACGTCGGCCATGAGACGAAAAAGGAAAAGTATAGACTGCCGGGACTTCCGGCAGTCTATGCTGACTCCGGGGAAGCGGAGACTCTTGAAATTTATCTGGAAGATAAGACAGGCGGCGTGCGGGTGACACTTTTGTACGGTGTGCTGGAGGAAGCGGATATCATCACGAGAAGCGCCGTCATAGAGAACCGGGGCGGGAAGGGTGTGACAGTCGAAAAAGCGGCGTCCGCATGCCTGGATTTCCTTACGGGCCGCTATGATCTGCTCAGCTTTTACGGCAGACATACCATGGAGAGAAATCTGCAGAGGGAAGAAATCCGGCATGGCACCTATGCCATCGGCAGCCGCAGGGGCGCTTCCAGCCACCAGTATAATCCGGCGGTGATTCTGGCGGACAGGAATACCACGGAGGAGGCCGGAAGCTGTTACGGACTGGTGTTTGTCTACAGCGGTAATTTCCTCTGTGAGGCGGAGCGGGACCAGTTTGACCAGACCAGGGTGCTGATGGGGCTGCAGAGCGATCTGTTTCACTATCCGCTGGAACCGGGGGAGAAGCTGGTGGTTCCCGAGACGATTCTGTGTTATTCGGACCGGGGGCTTGGTACACTGTCCGCCCGTTTCCATCACTGTATCGGCGCGCATCTTTGCAGGGGAAAATACAGGGATGCGTCCCGGCCGGTTCTGTTAAACAGTTGGGAAGCGGCTTACTTTTCATTCGATGGCAGCACCATCTTAAAGCTGGCGGAAAGCGCGGCAGATCTTGGAATTGATATGATCGTCATGGATGACGGGTGGTTTGGAAAGCGGGAGGACGATAACAGCGGTCTTGGGGACTGGCACGTCAATGAGAATAAACTGGGATGCTCCCTGAAAGAACTGACTGAAAAGGTCAATAAGGCTGGCGTGAAATTCGGTATCTGGATCGAGCCGGAGATGGTATCGGAGGACAGCGAGCTGTATAGAAAGCATCCTGACTGGGTTTTGCGGATTCCGGGCAGGGAGCCTGTCAGGTGCCGGAACCAGCTTGTGCTTGATTTTTCAAGAACTGATGTTAGGGACTATATTTTTGGGCAGATTTGTAGTATTCTAAATCAGGGTAATATTGCGTATGTCAAGTGGGATATGAACCGCAGCATCGTGGATGTCTATTCCATGGAAAACTGTCAGGGAAAGGTAACCTACGACTATATGTTGGGGGTATATGATTTTCTGGAAAAACTGCTGGCGGGATACCCGGATGTGCTGATCGAGGGGTGCAGCGGTGGCGGCGGACGGTTTGACGCGGGGATGCTTTACTATACGCCGCAGATCTGGTGCAGCGACAACACGGATGCGCTGGACAGGCTGCGGATCCAGTACGGAACGTCCTTCTTTTATCCGGCGTCCACAGTCGGTTCCCATGTGTCGGCTGTGCCGAACCACCAGACAGGCCGGAGCGTGAGCCTGCACACGAGGGGCGTGGTTGCCATGGCTGGCGCATTTGGCTATGAGCTTGATCCGGCAAAACTCACGGAGGACGAGAAGGAAGCTGTCAGGGAACAGATCAGGCAGTATAAGAGCTGGGAAGCGCTGATCCGCAAGGGCAGATATTACCGGCTGACCGATCCTTTTGCGGAGCCTTGCGCGGCATGGATGTTCGTGTCGGAGGAAAAGGACCGTGCGCTGGTGAGCGTGGTCATGCTGGAGATGCATGGAAATATGACGGTGAGCTATGTGAGAATGAGAGGGCTGGATCCACAGGCAGTGTACAGGGATTCGAAGAGCGGCAGATGTTATTATGGGGCGGATCTGATGGAGGCGGGACTTCCCATGCCGGTGGAGCTGAAAGAGTATCCGGCGTATCAGATCGGGCTGGTCAGACAGGCGTGACGTGAGAATAACTTCTGGCACCCGAAACAGGGGTGTTTTGCGAAGGAACGCTATGAAGCGCTGTGCCGGATTGGACGGAAAGAATTAAGATTGCAGGGGGAGGCAGATATGAGAGGCAAAAAGAGAGAGGCAGCGCAGACGAAGGAGAAAGCTTTGCAGGCGGAGACAGTTTACCGCAGACGCTTTGACAGGCATCTGGATGAGCTTAGATGGCTGTATATGGAGCTGTATGACAATGGCTCCATGTTTGCGGAGCTGTGCGACCAGCTTCACAGATTTTACGAGGAGCGGGCAGAGGATCTGAAACAGAAGGATGTAGAGCGGGAAAAATGCCCCGGATGGTACAAGGGCAACGATATGCTCGGCATGATGCTCTATATTGACAATTTTGCCGGAAATCTGCAGGGGGTGCAGGAGAAGCTTGCCTACATCAAAAGCTGCAATGTCAACTACATTCATCTGATGCCCTTTCTCGATACGCCAAAGGGGCGTTCGGACGGCGGCTACGCAGTGTCGGATTTCCGGAAGGTGCAGCCTGCGCTCGGCACCATGGAGGATCTGGAGAGCCTGACGGCGGCCTGCCGGAAGGAAGGGATCAGCGTCTGCATGGATTTTGTGATGAACCACACTTCCGAGGACCACGAGTGGGCGAAACGGGCGAGGGCAGGCGAGGGCGAGTACATGAGCCGCTATTTTTTCTTTGACAACGAAGCCATTCCGGCAGAGTATGAGAAGACGGTTCCGCAGGTGTTTCCCACCACTGCGCCGGGCAATTTCACATGGCTTGGGGATGCGGGGCATTTTGTCATGACCACCTTTTATCCTTATCAGTGGGACCTGAATTACAAAAATCCGAGAGTGTTTAATGAAATGATGTACAATTTCCTGTATCTTGCGAATAAGGGAATTGACATTATGCGCATTGACGCCGTGCCCTATATCTGGAAGGAGCTGCATACCCGGTGCCGCAATTTAAAACAGGTGCACACCATCGTGCGCCTGATGCGCATGATCAGCGAGATCGTCTGTCCGGGCGTGCTGCTTCTTGGCGAGGTGGTGATGGAGCCGGAGAAGGTGGTGCCCTATTTCGGGACACTTGAGAAGCCGGAGTGCCATATGCTTTACAATGTGACGACTATGGCCACCACATGGCACACGGTGGCGACGCGGGATGTGCGGCTTTTGAAAAGGCAGCTTGACATTGTAGGGCGACTGCCGAAGGAATATGTATTTTTGAACTATCTGCGTTGCCACGATGATATCGGCTGGGGGCTGGATTATGATATTCTGCGTCTTGAGGGGATTGACGAGCGCGCCCACAAACAGTATCTGAACAACTATTTCCAGGGCTATGAGGGGGAAAGCGGCAGCAGGGGTGAGCTGTATAACGCCGACCCCGTATCCGGGGACGCCAGATTCTGCGGCACCACGGCTTCTATGAGCGGTGTGGAGAAAGCGGGCTTTGAGCAGGACGAGGAGGCCATGGAGCGCGCCGTCAGACTGGACGTGACGCTTCACGCCTATATGTTCATGCAGTCCGGGATTCCCGTGCTCTACAGCGGGGACGAGGTCGGTCAGGTAAACGATTACAGCTACAAGGACGATCCTGACAAGGCGGCGGATTCCCGTTACATTCACCGGGGAAAAATGGACTGGAAGCTGGCAGCGCAGATTTCCGACAAGGAGAGCGTGGCAGGACAGATATTCTGGCAGCTTGACCGGCTGGAAAAGATCAGGAGATCCAAAAAGGCGTTTGTCACGCAGGCGGATATGCGGACGATTGACACAGGAGACAGGAATATCCTGTGTATCTGCAGGTCTTACGAGGAGGAAGAAATGCTTGGCATATTTAATTTCAGCGAGTATAATAAGGAGGTGTCCCTTAGCGGAATAGAGGGGGAATATACGGATATGCTTACGGGAAAGAAAATATGTCCGGAAAAAATAACGCTTCCGGCCTATGGATTTTGTTATTGCGAATGTTGAGGTTTGCAAAACATTCTACTATGTATAAATG
>CAMWJF010000058.1 GCA_947174505.1 uncultured Lachnospiraceae bacterium | reverse complement strand
ATCGGAGTGACAAGACTTGAACTTGCGGCCTCTACTTCCCTAAAGTAGCGCTCTACCACCTGAGCCACACCCCGAAAAACCTTTACCATTATATCTAATTCCACACAAAAATGCAACCCCTATTGCAGAACTTTTTCAGCGACTTTTTTTGTCCGGTTTCCTCCCGCATTCTCGTCCGTCATTTTTCTTCTATCAGGTTCTCAAAAACAGCCTGCGGAATCGGTCGGGAAAAATAGAAGCCCTGCTGCATCTGACAGCCCACTTCCTTCAGGTAATCGCTCTGCTCCTGCGTTTCCACACCCTCACACAGGGATGTGATTTTCAGCTTCTTCGCCATATCCACCACGCAGGAAATAATGATCCTGTCGCTCTCCTGCATTTCTCCCTCTTTCAGGAAAACCCTGTCCAGCTTGATAATGTCTATGGGCAGCTTGCTGAGCAGATTGAGCGAAGAGTACCCGGAGCCGAAATCATCCATGGACACTTTGATTCCCATATTATGTAAACCTTTAATCAATTCCAGCGCCTGCTCCGTGTTATCCAGATAAATGCTCTCCGTCAGTTCAAACTCCACCAGCGAGCATGGAATCCGAAATTCCTCAAGCAGCTCCTTCACATACTGCAAAATATGCATTTTCTGCAGATGTACCCTGGACACATTCAGGGAGATCGGCACTACCTTTTTTCCTTCCGCCAGACGTTTTGCAAGAAAGCTGAACACTTCTCTATATACATAATAATCCACATCCACGACCTGTCCGCTCCGCTCGATCAGCGGAATAAACTCATCAGGATAGACAAAGCTGCCGTCCGGCTTCTGCCAGCGCACCAGTGCCTCCGCCCCGATCAGCTCAAGGGTATCCGTATCAATCTTCGGCTGGAAATACACCTGGAACTCTTTCTGGGCAAGCGCCTTGGGAATTGAGGACGTGATCTCCACCTCCCGCTTGATTCCCTCCATCATGCTCTGGTCGAAGAGCACACAGCTGTCGCTCTCCATCTCCTTGGCCACTTTTCTCGCCAGGTTGGCATTGGAAACGGCAGTCTCCGCATCCAGACTGCGGCTGTTTTTATCAATCACGCTGATGCCTGTACAAAACTGTAATCTGCTGTTCAGATATTTTTCGCGGAATTTCGCCTCACGATCCTGATTCAACTGGTGTATCAAATCGCGGAATTCCTCATTGGAACAGTAATCCGGCGGAACCCTGTTGGCCACGACAAAATTGTCGGAATACACTCTGGCCGCACAGATAATGATATCTGTTTTCCCCATAAATTCTTCAACAAAATCCTGCAGGAGCGCGTCTCCTACCTTATATCCATAGGTATCGTTAATATACTTGAAATGCTTAATGTCCGTATATACGATAATAATACGGTCATCCCCGATTTGTTCAATTTCCTTTTCCAGCTTTTTCAAAAAAACTTCATACTGATCCAACCCTGTCAATACATCTTTCATTGCCGTTTTCACCCTAATCATAAAAAAACATATCTGTTTACCCGCAGAATATTCCCACACTACCTATACTCTACGATTTTATCCCGTTTCTGTCAATATCTGTCAACAATTCATGTTGCCCGTGTTAAAATTTCCAGAAGATAAGCCCACACCCGTCCCACGGATTCTACATCCATACTTTCCTCGGCCGTATGCACGTTTTGCAGATCCGGCCCGATGCTGACGCAGTCCAGATCCGGGATCTTGCCGGACAGTATCCCGCACTCCAGTCCCGCATGAATCGCCTCCAGAACCGGCTTCTTCCCATACATTTTTTCATAAATCCGCACCATTCTTTCCCGCAGGGGTGAATCCTTTCGGTACGCCCATCCGGGATACGCATTTCTGACAGCGGCCTGTGCCCCTGCCCTTTCGGCAATCTGCCGCATATGTCTGCAGAGCTCCTCCTTATCCCGGTCAACGCTGCTTCTGACCGCATACTGCAGACGCAGGCAATTCTCCTGTATGGACAATACGCCCAGATTGAGAGAAGTCTCCACCAGACCCTCCACATCCTCACTCATGGAAATAACGCCATTTGGCAGCTTACAAATGCAGGCCAGCGCCGCCGCCGTGGACTTTCTTGTATATGCCGTATCTGAAACTGTGCTATTATGGCAGAGTTTTTCCAGTGTGAATCCGGGATCTTTCCCCTGCAGTGTCTCCCTGACCTTCTTCTCTTCCGCATCCGCATAGGAAAGGATTTCCGACACATCCTCTTCCCGTACCAGAACCGACGCCTCCGCCTCCCGCGGGATTGCGTTGTCCGCCAGACCGCCCTTCATATGAACCAGTCTGATATCATAGCGCAGGGAAAGACCACAAAGAAGTGAACCCAGAAGCCAGATCGCATTGCCGAGTCCTTTTCCGATCTCCATGCCCGAATGCCCGCCCACAAGCCCTGTGACCCGAAACGCCACGAGCCGGTACGCCTCCTGCGGCGCGTCTTCCGACTCCATAGCTATCTCCACGTCCACTCTGGCTCCCCCAGCGCAGCTCGTGATAAAAACGCCCTCCTCTTCCTGGTCCAGATTGATCATGCGTCTGCCACGCAGCATGGAAAGATCAATGCCTGTCGCTCCCTCCATGCCTGTCTCCTCATCCACCGTCAGAATCACTTCCAGACGGGGCAGGGATAGGGACTCATCATCCAGAACCGCCAGACAGTACGCCACGCCGATCCCGTCGTCTCCGCCAAGGCTGGTGCCCTCGGCAAAGATTCTGCCGCTTTCCACTTTGAGCCTGAGCGGTTCCTTTTTCATATCGATCTGCACATCCGGCGCGCTCACCGCCACCATGTCCATATGCGCCTGCAGGATATAGGGTTCCTCCTCTTTTCTGGCGGGCGATGCCTCCCTGATGATAATGATATTGCCAAGCTCGTCCTGCCTGCAAAAAAGCTTCCTCTCCTCTGCAAACACTTTCAGATAACTGCTGATCGCCCCGGTATTGCCGGAGCCGTGGGGAATACGGCTGATCTCCTCAAAAAAATGAAATACGCGTTTCGGCTCAAGCCCTTTCAAAACATCCATGTTCGGTCCTCCGTTTTTCATTCTGATATGGCGTACAAGCAGATTCCGGATGCTTATACGTGCAAAAAAGGACACGGTTCTGCACCATGTCCCTCAATTTTCCATTTATTTCAGGTTTGCTTTCGCAAGCTCTGCCAGACTGGTAAATCCTGCCGCGTCGTTGACTGCCATCTCCGCAAGCATCTTTCTGTTCATGTCAACGCCCGCGTTCTTCAGGCCGTACATAAATCTGCTGTAAGACAGACCGTTCATTCTTGCCGCCGCGTTGATACGTGCAATCCAGAGCTGTCTGAACTGACGCTTTCTCTCTTTTCTGCCGGCATAGGATGATGCCAGCGCTCTCATCACGGACTGTTTTGCCACTCTATACTGCTTGGATCTTGCGCCTCTGTAACCCTTCGCAAGCTTTAACACTCTGTTATGTTTCTTTTTGGCGTTCATGCCGCCCTTTACTCTTGCCATGTCTTTTCCCTCCTAAATTTTAACTCCCTCTACTATGCCTGTCTTACAGATAAGGCAGAATTTTCTTCATATTCTTTACGTTTGTCTTATCGGTCATCGCCGGCTTTCTGAGATTTCTCTTGTTCTTCGTAGTTTTCTTGGTCAAGATATGGCGTCTATACGCTTTATTTCTCTTTAACTTACCCGTTCCGGTCACCTTGAAACGTTTTGCAGCAGCTCTGCTGGTTTTCATTTTCGGCATTTTACTGTTCCTCCTGTATTTTTATTCCTGTTACAAGATATCATTCCGAGATATCATTTATTTTAACCGAGCGCTTAACGCTTCTCAGCTAAAAACATAGTCATGCTTCTGCCTTCCACCTTCGGTGCCTTATCCATCACCGCAATATCGGAAAGCGCCTCCGCAAAATCGTCCAGAATGTGCTTACTGGTATTCATATGCGCCATCTCACGGCCGCGGAAGCGTAAGGTAACCTTCACCCTGTCACCCTTGCTGATAAACTTTCTGGCAGCGTTCACCTTCGTATTCAAATCGTTGGTGTCAATATTGGGAGAAAGCCGAATCTCCTTAATCTCAACGATCTTCTGCTTTTTCTTCGCTTCCTTGTCTTTTCTGGCCTGCTCATACTTAAACTTGCCGTAGTCCACGATCTTGCAGACAGGAGGCTTCGCCGTAGGCGCGATCTTTACCAGATCCACTCCCGCTTCCTCCGCAAGCCTCATCGCGTCTCTTGTCGGCATAACGCCGAGCTGTTCGCCGTCTACACCAATTACTCGTACTTCTCTGTCTCTGATCTGCTCATTGATAAATAAGTCGCTAATTGTTTTACCCTCCCATAAGAAAACTTTCTTCTTACTCTGCCCTTTATTCGCATAAGCAGGCTCGAAATGCTCCGCTTATACGCGCAAAAAAAGCGGACAGCCTAGCTATCCACCCGCTCATAAATGCCCACTAAAACGCCGACCGACAACGGTCAAGAGGCTATGAACGCTTGCGAACTGAACTCGTTGCAAGGTGAGAGCGGATGCTCTGCTTGGTTGTCTGTGCTCTCGCACATTTGACACTATACCATACAGTACAGGCATATGTCAACCGCTTTTTTATTTTTAATAAGAAATGCGATCCAGAAGTTTTTCTGTTACTGGAACGGTGTGAACAGTAAGATTTTTCTTTATTTTACAGGTTCCGTTTTTATGACTGCATAAATACCCTGATAATCAAAGGCAACCTGTACATAGCCGTCAGTCACTGACGTAACGGCCACGGGCTCCCACTCGCCCTTTACACATTTGTAAACAGAAATTGCATCGCCTGCCGCTACATCCTCCACATACAGTTTTACCTGCGCGTCCGCAAGATTCACGCCGGGTGCGGAAAGCTTCGCGGCTACTAATGCCTGTCCGCCCACCTCAGCTCCCTTTTTCAGGGCATACAAAGCTGTCTGATAATCTACTTTGTCAACAACGCAGGTCGCGTTGGTCTCCTCGCCCGCAATGAACATATCGCTGCCGGAAGCAATATCTGATATTTTTCCGCTCCAGTCCTCAAAAATTGCATGGTGACCGCTTACCGCGTTGGACGTATACTCGGGCAGGGTTTTCCCTACCGTTGCCGCCAACGTGTCAAGCTCCGGGAACCGATCCTCCGGCACAACGGTCTCCGCCGCACATACGCTGGAAGAGAACGCGAACGCCAACGCCAGGCTTAATGCTAAAAATTTTTTCATGTCCTTAATCCCCCTTCATTTCAAGTTTGGTGCATATCAACACAAACGTGTCGACATTGATAGCATATCTAAAGCACCATACTTTTATGACCCCATCCGGCATTGTAAATTTTGTCATCTTCAGAAATGGCAGACTTTTGCCTGTTGGAACAAAATACAAGCTGATCCCGAAAGATCAGCCTGCATGTCCACACTTGTCATTAATGTTTATTATTATGAGTGATATTTCTGTTTTTTATTTGATAACAGTGTAGATACCCTTGGAATCAAACTTGATGGTTACCGTGTTCTCAGCTACTGCTACAACGTCAACTGCTGTCCACTCGCCTTCAACGCACTTGAATACGGAAACAGCATCGCCTGCTGCAACGCCATCAACAGTCAATGCAACCTGCGCGTCAACAAGGTTAACGCCGGGTGCAGAAAGCTCTGCAACCGCCAGCATGGTGCCGCCAGCCTGCTCCGCCTTGTTCTGTGCATATCTGATAGCAGCTACATCTACCTTGTCCACAATACAGGTAGCGTTGGTCTCTACACCCTCTGTCACCAGATTGCTTGCGGAAGCAATCACGGGGAGATCACGAACGCCATCCATCTCGGACACTGCGTTGGAAGTATACTCGGGAAGAGCCTTCACCGCACAGTCAGACAGCGTGTCAATCTTAGAAAAATCCTTTTCCGGTACTACCGTCTCTGCCGCGCATACTGTAGTAGAGAATGTAAGCGCCAAAGCAAAACTTAATGCCAAAAATTTCTTCATTTCCTCAAATCCTCCTTCATATTCAAGTGTGGGCTATATCAACACATATGTGCCGATATTCTGCAAATCCGGAGGCAAATTTTTCTATAGCCTCACGTTTAATTGTAAATTTTTCCACCCCACTTGTCAATAGATTGATTCCGAACTACTGAAACCGAACTGCCAAAACCGGGTCTCAAAATTCCAAATGAATCGTCTCCGCACTGGCTTCATACTCTTCCATACGGTCATAGTCCGAAGTCTGGGAGTAAGTGATTACATAGCTTTTATCCGCATTGATCGCATATTCCAACTGCGAAATCTGCGTGTCTCCCACCTGATAGTGACACAGAATACGAAAAGCCGGACAGCCGTCTATCCTAATGCTCTCAAAGCTGTCGATGGTCACCGCAATCTCTTCCCCGTACTCCTTGCGGAAATTTTCCTCCGCCTGCGCCTTAAAGGTTTCCTCCGTCATAAGCTGCAGCGCCACATCCCTGCCAAGCGCTACATAATATATGGTGGAAGCGTCTATGGGATAACGCCTGGTCACATACATGCCTTCGATATCTTCTGATTCCGAAAAGGCCTCCGGCAGGGTGAAACTGCATCCCTTGGTGACGGGCGCGCTCTCCACCACAGAAATGTCCATCTCGTTTTCTTCCAGCATTTCTTCTGTAAGCTGGTTTTTCAAAGTCTCATCCATTTCCACCGGGGCCATAAAGCTTCCGTCGGTGACAGGTTCTGTGCCTTCGCCCGCATCCGTCTGTTCTCCCTCGCCCTTTTCCGCTTCTTCCTCTTCCGCCGCCGGGTTTTCCTCCTCCCCGTCCGCAGACAGCGCTGTCTCCGTCCCGGAAAGATCCACGTTTGTATGTATAGCCTCCCCGTCTCCGCAGCCTGCAAGAACGGCCGCACATGCCGCCAGAAGAAAACACTTCACTTTTTTTCCATGCATAATTGTACTTGCCTCTCCCGTATACTCAACAGGACGCAAGCCAAACGGCCTGCGTCCAACACATCCATTGTAATATAAAATTCCAAAACTGGCAACGCCCTTTTCCGCTTGTGCCACCCTCTGTCTGCCTGTCAAATCACATTTGAAAATTTGGCAGGCACCTGACGGACTGCATGAGCTCCCTGCTCACGCCTCCCGGAAGGTCGCGCACTGAGTCTGTCTGCAGTCGCACGCGCCGCATCCTCTGATATCCACATGCTCCGCATGGCATTTGTAATTGGAATTGTACACGCATTTTTCCGCCTCACAGTCGATGCTGATCGTACGGCAGGGATGCTCCAGCGAGCTTACATAAGCGTCATCGCGCCTCTGTGAAAAACTCTCGCAGCAGGTGCCGTCACAGTCGCAGGCATGACTGCCTCCTACCATGATATCGCCCTTGCAGCAACAATTTTCCTGATTGTAACTACAGTTCTCCACACCACATTTTAATTCCGCCATAATTACCTCCTATCTGAATAGCTTGTCACAAAGCGGCAGCGCAAAACTCAAATTTGCGTCTGCCATCATCGACTTTGTGCCGGTTCTGCACAAAATCGCAATTGAAAAATCAGCGCACCCGTGTGATTTTTCAATCTGTCTTCCTATCAGATATTATGGCCGGTCTTATGAAATTTTATACAGATTAAACCAATACCGTTCCAGCAAAAAGCTCCCCATTTCTTCCACCTCAAGCCCGGCGCGCCGCCACTCATCCACAATTTCTTCCCGGCTGTTAAAGCTGCCGATAAACCAGAGACGGCTGTCCGTCCCTTCCGCCTGCATTTTTTCAAGCATTTTTCGGATTTCTTCCACATCCTCAACCATGCCGCAGGGTGAGGTAATTTCCTGTATCAGCGTCTCCCCTTCCGCGCGCCACAAAAAGCGTGCCGTTGTCTTTGGCAGATAATAGCCCGTCACCGCCTGCACCTGATCGAAGTTATATAGAACGACGTCCTGCGGGCCGATCGTGGCAAGCGCACCTTCCGTCTCCGCCATCAGACGTATTTTATATTCCTCCTCACCCATAAAAGCGCGGTAATCGCGCAGACCGACTACGACGAGCAAAACTGTGAGGGCAATTCCGGCATGATAAATAATCCTGTTTCTTCCTATCATATATCTGCCTATATTACTTTTTTCTTCCGTCGGCTGCGCTGATTTTTGTTTACATAATATTTCTTCCGCAGCATCATCCTTGTCCTGACACCCGCTTTTAGGTTTACATAATATCTCATCCAGACAAAGTACAAATCCCAGCCAGAAGCATCCCGTCGCCGGTATCATATAACGGTACACAAAAATCGGACGGATCAGAAAGGACGCCGCAAACCCAAATGTCACCAGCCCCGCCAGAACCCCGACGCCCGCCGTGGCAAGGAGAAACCGCTCCTTTTCCCGGAACACTGTCCTATTTCCCGCTTTTTCTTCATTTGCGCTCTTTTTACTGTTCTCTCTGACATCACCTTTCACGCCGGTTTTTCCTATTTCTCTCCTATTGTAGTAGAGTTTGTGCGCCAATCGGCACCACAGAACAAAGTACGCCGCAAACAGAATCACCGCCAGAACGGTATTCACCCTGTCGTCGCGAAAGGCAGGCTTCATCAGGAATTTCACACATCCGCCAAGCGACCGCCATGTCAACGGCAAAATCCAGTAATTTTCACTGACTGCACCGAGCTGTCCCGTCAGGGCAAAAAGCCATGGCACATAGCAGATCACGGATATCGCCACGTAACATAACCACTCCCTGATCCGCCCTCTGTCCTGAAACCAAAATACAAGCAGCACGCACAGGTAAATCATCACCACCGCCACACAGGCAAAATACTGGGTGTAAGCCGCAGCCAGTCCATAAAGGACAAAGGCCGCGCCATGGACAGAACGTGTACGCCTTTGCCGCCGCCCGGTTTCCGTCACCGCCGCCGCTATTTCGCCCGCGTGCAAAAAGGCCGCCGTCACAAACAAAAGCGCCCAGCCGTACATCCGTATCTCCACCGTATAGGCCGAAAGCTGCGGCATTGCCGTAACACAGAACAGAAACAGTCCGCCCGCAAACATGCCGAACCGCCTGCGCATAAGGGTAACCGCATAAAGCAGCAGAATAAAATACGGTACCACAGACACGATTTTCGCCGGGATAACCGTTCCCGCTCCCGGCGCAATTAGTTTACATAATTCTACAAACAGCTTGACAATACAATAATACAGCGGCGGATGTACGTCTGCCGCTGTAAAACGGACCATTTCACCGTAGGAATGTTCGACCATTCCCACGGTAAACAGCTCATCATACCAGATATCGTTACTAAAGCACAGCATAAGGCTCCTGCCAAGCAGGACCACGCTGATGCCGAGCAGGAGATATCCCGCGATATCCCTGCCCGGACAGTTTCGTCTCTTATCCATAATTACAGTATGCTCCATCCCGGCCGGCCTGCCTGCCGTTCTGCCGGGCCTGCGTTTTCGTTCTTCCACTTTTCCCGCAGTTATCGTTCCGCCCTGCAAAACGGTAACGATTACTTCTGCTCTTCTTCTATGCGTATCTCCTTCGTCCGTATCTCCTTACAGATCTGGTCAATAAAATCTCCCAAAGGTTTCACGCCCTCGTCGCCCGCGTAACGGCTTCTGACAGACACCGTCTTATCCTCCGCCTCCTGCGCACCCACTACAAGCATGTAAGGCACCTTGGCCAGTCTCGCCTCACGGATCTTAAAGCCAATCTTCTCCGAACGGTTATCCACCGTCACGTCAATGTCGTTTCTCGCAAGCTCTTTTCTGATCTCCTCCGCGTAATCGTCATACTTTTCGGAGATCGTGAGCACACGCACCTGCTCCGGACACAGCCAGGTCGGGAACTTGCCCGCATACTTCTCAATCAGCCACGCCAGCGTCCGCTCGTAGCACCCCATGGACGTCCTGTGGATAATGCCGGGACGTACCTTATCACCGTTCTGGTCGATATAATACATATCGAACTGCTCCGCCAGAAGGGCGTCCCACTGAATGGTAATCATGGTATCCTCTTTGCCGTATACATTCTTCGCGTTGATATCCACCTTCGGCCCGTAGAAAGCCGCCTCGCCCACATCCTCCGTGAAGGGAAGCTCCAGCTCAATCAGGATATCCCGGATATGCGCCTCCGTCTCGTTCCAGACTTCCGGCTCACCGATATATTTCTCCGGGTTCTCCGGATCCCACTTGGACAGATGCCAAGTAACATCCCCCAGCAGTCCTAAGGTTGACATAACATGCTTTGCCAGCGCAATACAGCCCTTGAACTCCTCCACCATCTGATCCGGCCTCATAATCAGATGTCCCTCGGAAATGGTAAACTGGCGCACACGGGTCAGCCCATGCATCTCGCCGGAGTCCTCATTCCTGAAAAGCGTGGACGTCTCGCCGTAGCGGATCGGCAGATCACGGTACGAATGCTGGGTATTCTTATAGCAGTAATACTGGAATGGACAAGTCATGGGACGCAGGGCAAACACTTCCCTGTCCTTCTCCTCGTCTCCCAGCACAAACATGCCTTCCTTATAATGATCCCAGTGCCCGGACATTTTATACAAATCGCTCTTTGCCATGAGCGGGGTCTTCGTCCGCACATAGCCCCACTCCTTATCCTCCAGATCCTCGATCCAGCGCTGCAGCTTCATCACCATCTTCGTGCCCTTCGGCAAAAGCAGCGGCAGACCCTGCCCGATCACATCCACCGTAGTGAACAGCTCCATTTCGCGTCCCAGCTTATTGTGATCTCGGCGTTTGATATCCTCCAGATGCTCCAGATATGCCTCAAGCTCCTCCTTCTTCGCGAAAGCAGTGCCGTAAATACGCTGTAACTGCGCCCTGTCAGAGTCGCCTCTCCAATATGCCATGGAAGAAGAAATCAGCTTGTAAGCCTTAATGTTTTTCGTGCTCATCAGATGCGGCCCTGCGCACAGATCTACAAATCCGCCCTGATCGTAGAAGGAAATCTCCGCATCCTCAGGCAGATCCTGAATCAGTTCCACCTTGTAAGGCTCGTTCCGCTCCTCCATGTACTTGACCGCTTCCGCTCTCGGCAGGGTAAACCGCTCCAGCTTATGCCCCTCCTTAATGATTTTCTTCATCTCCGCTTCCAGCTTATCCAGATCTTCCCTGGAAAAAGGCGCGGCGTCGAAATCATAATAGAAACCCTCCTCGATGGCCGGACCAATGGTCACCTTCGCCTCCGGGAACAGACGCTTTACTGCCTCCGCCAGCACATGGGAAGCCGTATGTCTGACAACCTTAAGCCCTTCCGGGTCGTTTGCCGTCAGAATATTCAGACTGCAGTCCCCGTCGATTACGGTGCGCAGATCCTTTACCTCACCGTCCACTTCCCCGGCGCACGCCGCACGGGCAAGGCCCTCGGAGATATCCAGCGCAATATCATAGATGCTCATAGGCTGCGCATACTCTTTTGATGAACCGTCCTTTAATGTAATTTTCATTTTCAATCTTTCCCTCCGTTCCGGAATATTCCATCCAAAAATGTTTACCCCGTTATCTTTCTTATCATTTCCTGTCTTATCTGTTTTGCTGCGCCGTACACGGTGTCACTGTCAAATTTTCGCGTTTCCGTCATCCCCGCAGTCCGTTTACTGATTATCATAATTATTCCCGTTTTTGCTGCCGTTTCCGCTGCCGTTATTCGTATTATGCGATAAAACGGTAATGCCATGCGTCAGCGGCGCAGCGATCATCCCCATGCAGACGCCCGCCAGAAAGCAGATCGCCCCGATCAGACAGAAATCCAGTTTTGTGAGGGTAAGCTCACCTTTTACCTTGTCAAGCGTCTTTTCCTTCCATTCTGTCAGTTCCATTTTTTGTCCTCCTTTATTCGCTTTCTGACTCTGCTTATACGCGCAAAAAATCCCCTGCACTGCCGTTTGGCTGTGCAGAGGACGTATGTCTACGCGGTTCCACCTCGCTTGTTCCGTGCGCTTTTCGCGGCATCAGAACCACTCATTCGACTGTAACGTAAGTCAACGGGCTGTATTAAAGCCACTCGGAGTCGGTTTTCAGAAGTTTCCCGCAAAAGCGCTTTCAGCACACGGCGCTTCTCTCTGCTGCGTTCGGCATCCTACTCTTCTCGTCAATGTGTTATTCTCTATCCTGTTGCTTCCCGGGCTGCCTGTAAAAGAGCCGGGCAAAAATCATATTTCTATTCTATGCCAGAAAACCGAAAAAGTAAAGTGTAAATTTTTACTTGCAAATGCCTGTATGCGCCGCATCCGATATTCTTCCGGCTTTGGTTTACATAACTATATATTTTGTCAACTGCCTCTATGCATTCTTGCCGCAGCACTTTTTATACTTTTTGCCGCTGCCGCAGGGACAGGGATCGTTGGGATAAACCTTCTTATCCTTATGGACAGTGGTGGATTCCTTCTGCTCCCTGTAAAGAGCCTTTCTCTTATCCTCGTCGAAGATCTCGTTCCACTCCTCCAGATTATAGAGCCAGTCCGCACCGGCCGCCACCATGTTCTTGTAGAGCAGCTCCTTGTCGAAGCCGAGACTTACCTTGGTGTCCTCCTCCATCTCCTCGATGGGGTTCGCTTTCTTCAGGCTGTCGTTGATGCCGTCCAGAAAACCGACCATGGTCATCAGGTCCACTTCGTATTTATCCGCAAGCTCCTTGACCGTGCCTTTTACCGCCTTGTCCGGGGTCTTCAAAAGCTGTGCATAAATTTCTTTTTCCTTCTGGAAATAGGCAGACCAGAGTCTCTGCAAGTCTCCCTTGTTCGCCGTCTCCGAATACGCCATATCGCGCCACTGTTGTAATAAAGCCATTGTACTGTACCACCTTTATCCTGTAATCTTGGTCTGTCTGCCCATCCTTGACAGACGAAAAACCATTGATGCGTTGCCGCATTCGTTTTTAAGTATATACCATTTCATGGGAAAAGTAAATTTATATTTCCTTAAAATTAGGTATCTGCCTTATGCCCTGATCTCCTTGCAGCCATTAAGATTTGACAGTAACAGAAAAATTTTTATAAAACTTCCTGTTAAATTTGTATAAACCCCTAAAAAGGGTAACAATGATACTAAGCAAAAGATAAGAAATACATGATCTGTGCTTTCCGCCAACTGTACAGGTATTTTGTATTTCCCGCACAGTCAATATATTTGTACATATACCTTCCGTCTTTTCTCTGGCTCTCTCCATTCTGCAAAATACGGTTTTTGCTATCCCGTCTTTTTGTACTCATAATGTCGCTCCTTTCTCTTTGAAAAGAGCCCCGATATGGTATATCTATAATATACCATGAACGGGACTCTTAAACTAGGCCAAAGTTTGCCTGTAGGCCGCAGACCGAACTTACATAGCAGTTACTTTTTCATCAATAAACTTTTCAAACACCTTCCTCTTGATCTGAACCTTTGTCCCGTTATAAATAATGAAATCCTCATTCGGATGCTCTTTTAGGTGATGCCTGAATCCAATAATTACTCTCTATACTTATCATGGTACATGATGTCTTTTCCTAATTCAATATTTCCGCAATCTAATTCGTCCATTTCTGTCACGACAATAAATATGTCCATAGAAAAAGAACTCCTCTTTTGAGAGAAGTCCTTTTTGTACCTACTGTATATTTTACTTACTCTATACTATCCACTCTACACATACTGGCACACGGAAATACTTTTAATCTCATCCGATAACATTATTTTTGTATTTCTTATGTCTATATCGTTCTGTATATCCAGAAAATACCGATCAGATACACCAAAGTATTTTGCAAGCCTAATTGATGTATCTGCAGTTATTTTCCTTCTGTCATGTAAAATATCCTGAATTCTTGATACAGGCACATGAATCTCCTTCGCCAAATGATAGGCAGACAGCCCAAGTGGTATCATGAATTCTTCTAATAATATTTCGCTCATTTTGGGAACTTCAATCAAATCCATATAAACCTCCTAAATCTAATGATAATCTACGATCTCAACATCATAAAAATTATTTCCATCTGTTTCAAAACATATCCTGTATTGATCATTAATTCTTATGCTGTACTGCCCTTCACGATTCCCCTCCAATCTTTCCAAATGATTAGCAGGCGGTATTCTCAAATCTTCCAGATTTTGTGCATTATCAATCATAATCAACTTTCGTAAGGCCACCCGCTGAATGGATTGTGGTAATTTCTTTGAGAATCGTTGGCTGTATATTTTCTCTGTTTCTTTATCTGCAAATGTTTTAATCATAGTATTATTATACCCGAATTACGGGTATATGTCAATTCAAGCAGTAAGTACAAATTTACCTAGTCCTATTATGCATTCTATTCTTCACTATTTCTAAATTCATTCATAATATCCATGTTAAATTTTGATAAAACTCTATCTAAATGATTTTCTGCATATCCAAAAACATATGCCCTAAGCTCATCAGCACTTAAACCAAACCCATCTTTTAAACTTTTTTCGTATATTTGATCATATGCTCTTGATTTTACAATAATTTCCTGCACATTACGTTTCAATTGCTTATATCTGTTCTTTAAGTCAAAAAGTTCTATTTCTTCTTTATCTTCATCGCTCAACTCGCTCTCCTCAATAATAATATTAAAATTCTGTGATTTCCCCTGCAAATAGTCCAAGTCAAATGATTCATCAAACTCTATCCCAAACTTTATACCACTTTCTACTATGTACTCATATGGATTAATTATCTTTTTTTGCTGTGAGGATTTTAAATGATTGCAAACCTTACACACAGTAATTAAATCCTGAATCCGTGAGACTTATTATCTCAGCACATTGATAACTGCATATTTGGCCAGTTCTTGATGACCATGCCTGTCCGGCGCCTTTTTACAGGGTGCTTCATGGAATGGCCCAGACCGGTGCTCTCATCACCTATCATACGCAGGATGTTATAGGCAGACATCGCAAGTTCCAGTACAAGCTCATTTGTGTCGAACTTCCCGGACGGGAACCTTTCCGGCTCCATATCGGTCTTGATCTCGCTGTGGAACTGCTCGCTTTCTCCATGCGCATGGTAAAGGGCGATCACATCATGGTCAGAAAAATCCACATTTACATCCCACATGCTGATTTCCACGTCCGCCGGGAAAAGATACTGCCCATGCCTGTCGATGCTGCGTTCCACTATTTCATACACAGTACGGGTCGTAAATGGATGCTTCGCTCCATCGGAACCAATATAGGAAATATCACGCTAGGCAGATCCTGTATAAACCTTCTTCCCATCCCGTGGACTGGTGACATCCAGGCATTTATCTTCCAGTTCCTGCAGCCATCCCTCTTTGCTTTCCCTTCGGAGATTGCGTTTGGTAATGAAGGAACACCCCGTTTCCAGAAAAATACCGATATTCTCTGTTGAATCGTTGCCGGAATCCGGCCGGAACAAAAGCGGCTCTTTTGTAACTTTCCTGCATGCATCAATGGTTTCCCGGAGAAATTCAGGTGTATGTTTCTGGCAGTGCTGGCTTCCTTTGCGTAACTCGCAGTTAATGAGATAACCTTCCCGGCCAATATAAGCCATCATCGGAGCATACCCGTCGCATCCCCTGTAAGTACGGGAAACACCTTCTTTTTTGGTCTTTGAATTATCACAGGGAGTTACATCCATGTCAACGGGGACACAGCCACAGGGGATTTTTGACGGAGAAATGTGGTTCTTTACAAGCAGGTTCGTGTTTTCCCATAAAAGGGTGCTGCGCATGGATCAGCCGATCCCATCCATACTTTGGCGGAGGATTTCCGGGGAAGGAATCCGTTTAATACCCATTGCCTGGCAGAAGAATTCCGGGTCGTCATCCGTCTCACGGATTCAGGTTTATGAACATAAATTTAATCAAAGTAAGGGAACATATAGAACTCTATTTCAAGGAGCACCTTCCCCAATACACAGTATTGGAGATCAGAAGAAAGTCCTGCCATCCAGACGATGCCCATCTCTTTATGGTATCAGCAAAGAAATCTAACGGTATTTACGCCGTATGGACTGGCTGGAACGAACTCAGCCAGAGTCTCAATCATGGTCACTACGACCTGAAATCTGCTGAGAAATGTGAAAAGCTCTTTGAAGAATTCTATTATAAGGGATAACTATACAGGGAGATTCAGCGTACAGGGTGATCTCCCACTATTCCCCCAGACACGCTTGAAACCATGATGATTTGATAGTATACTGAATATACTAAAATAAAGCAGCCAAACATCATTTCAACAAAAAGGAGATGATTTTATGAGATTAACCTGTGAAGAAATGGCTATAAAATATCCTAATCAATGGCTGGGATTAAAAAATCCTATTTATATGAATAACGATGGGGTAACGCTGTTGTCCGCAGAAATTGTATATACTGATAAAACCTGCGATGAATTGCTTGAAATGCAAATTGATGGCAAAGACGGCATAACAGGCTGGTACACGACTGATAACAGCCTTCAATTAGGAATGGCAGGTGTTGTATAATGCAGCTAGATATATCTTTAGATAAGTCAGCCAGAAGACCTATCGCCAGATTGGAATGGTTTTCTGGCTGCCGTGCCCTAATTGACACAGGAGCATTGTTTCCAGTATGGACCAAAAGTGAATCCCTGCTTATAAAGTTAGGCGGAAAACTTGAACCTACAATGTTTGAAAATATGATCTATACAATAGATACCATAAACAAATACATAAGTATAGATACAAAAGACAATCAGATTGTGCGAATATTAAAAGTATCTGATGAATATGGCAAACTTTCTGTTTATCTGGCGGGAACATATGAAACAGAAGTTGACTATCAGAAATGCAAATAATTTGTGATATAGCATTCTTCTCCATCCTGGCAGGAGCTACAAACCGTAAGATCGATTATAAAGCATTATCCAAGAAGGGAGATGTTACTATGTGTACTTTATTTGACGAAATTGAAAAGAAGGAGTAATAAAAGGAGAAATTAAAGGTATTCAGGCATTAATCGAGAGTTTGCAGGAAATGGAAATCCCCTACAATAAAACCCAAAATCAGTTAATGGTGAAATTCTCTTTATCTGAAGATACCGCCCAAGAATACATGGATAAGTACTGGAAATAGAAACAACCTACTGCCCCTCATCCGAGGGGCTTTTATTATATCTTTTTCAAAATAGTATTTTATCCTGCAATCCTCTATCTGTCTGCTCCATTATCAAATTTCCTATCAAAGACAAGGAACTTATCGCCTCTGGTTTCCCCCGTGTATCTGATTTTATGAATGATTACTATAAGATCACGGCAGACCTGTACCACCATCAGCGAAATTTTCTTGGATATCAGATTGACGATGATTATTCTGATTATATCGACATAAAGGAAAAGCTGGAATGTGAAAAAGACCTGATCTCTTCCCCAAAGGAGTACAGGAGAAACTACTATTCTCTTTTCAATATGACGGCCGCAGGATTCTTCTTCATCGGGAAGCCAACAGGTAAAAATATCACCATACGGGATAAAGAAAATGAGCAGGGTAAATGAAAGACATACTATCATACAGACAGCTATATGACGAAATCGAAACACTGAATGCTTCTGTTTTTGATTCCCTGCTGAATGAAGATTTTGAAGGATTACAGCATACGATGAGATAGAAAAGTTTATGAATATTCATGGGTATTCCATCAAAAGTCCTATGACACTTTTTTTGTATAAAATATTATGTAAACCAAAAATATCTTAATAATTTTGATCAAACTTAACCTGTAAAGTTCGGTCAAATAAAGCCTTGCAAAAATATTAACAAGACTTAATTCACCAAAAAGCATAATTGCTTTTAGCAAAAATTTTTACCATATCGAGGCTAAATTGAAAAGTTGTAAAAAAGTTGTAAAACTTTTATGGAAAGTGTATAAAGCCCACAAAACTGGCAACAATGATACTAAGCAAAAGATAAGAAATACTTATCCTCCCCTAAGGAAGCCTTTAAGACTGCGGAAGCCGTGGTTTTAGGGGCTTCCGCTATGTTTTGGGGAACGGCAAACACTCTATATATTTTCAATAAAGGCGAAAATAATATGTATCTAAGTGCTTTTCTTCTATTCTGTTACATTCAGTTTTCGTTTAAGTGCGTACTGCTCATTTTTCTCATATAAGCAATGCAAACAATATATGATATAATCACTGCCAGATAATCCGCCAAGGGTGTTACATAAATCGCGCCATCAATGCCAAAGAAGTAGTTCAGAATATACAGGGTAGGAATAAAAAATAATCCCTGTCGCAGTATATTCAAAATAAACGCTGCAAATGCCTTGCCCATAGCCTGTATCGTACTCGAACCAATAAACATAAGTCCCAAGATTGGTCCCGCCATCTGCAATGCAACTAAAATCTTTGTGCCATAGGCGATAACCTCGGCATCGTTGATAAATGCATGAATAAGAGGTGTCCGCAATATCACCATAATCGCTGTTATAATCGAACCAACCACTACAGCACAAATGGACGAAAATTTAAAAACACCCATCAGCCGTTTCTGATTCCCCGAACCATAGTTATAACCAATCAGCGGTTGTATCCCCGAACCAAGTCCTAATAGAATATAGCACGCAACTGTATTTATCTTTTGGGCAATACCCATCCCTGCAACCGCAGCATCGCTATACGATACAAGAATTCGGTTTAAAAGAATGTTCGCAACCGCTGCAAGAATTGAGCTGCACGTTGACGGCAATCCAATCGAAGCTACATCCCACGCGAGCCTGAAACTCGGCTTAAAATCCGAGGGACGTATAGACAGAAATGTCTCTTTTCTAAAAAAATAGGATGCATATACCATGCAGGCAACCATATTGCCAATAATTGTAGCAATCGCTGCGCCTGAAACTCCCATATCCAGAGCCAGGATCATAATGGGATCGAGAATGATGTTCGTGATACTTCCTGCAATATTTCCAATCATGGCATCTTTCGATGCACCTTCGCTGCGAATGATATTTCCAAAAGCACCGCTGAAAACGATAAAGGGACCGCCAATTGCAATCCACATAAGATATTCTTTAGTATAGACATATGTAGATTCTGTTGTACCAATCAGTGAAAGTAGGGGATTCATAAAGATAAGAATAATTGCACCTATGACAACACCAAATATAAGTGTGCCATAGCAGCAAAAAGCACTGATTTTCTTCGCCCTGTCATGTTCACCCATTCCTAACAACCTCGAAATCGTCGAACTGCCACCAATGCCGAACATACCTGAAAATGCAGTAAAAGCCAAAAACAATGGTGATGAAAGCGATATGGCAGACACCATCAGAGAATTGCCGGTTTGTCCGATAAAAAAAGTATCCGCCATATTATAGATAATAACTACAATCATAGACAGGATTGATGGAACCGCCATGCTTGCGACTGCTTTTGGAATAGGTGCTTTTTCAAATATCTCTGTTTTGTTGTCCATTTTCTGAAACCTCCAAGCTAAATTTTGTAAGTATACTTACTATTTGTCTAAGTAAAAACCCTGCTAATAAAAAACAGGGGCTTTTACATTTCCATATCAGCATTGTTCCAAATTCTTCGCATCATAGTACGAAACATTTCAAGTTCAGGTTCCGAAAAACCGTTTCTGAGCTGCTGCTCAATTTGTTGAAAGTGAGTTTGGAACTTATCATGTGCCTGAAACCCAGATTCCGTAATCCGAATTACCTTCATTCGGGCATCTGCTGTTGAAACCTCCCGGGAAATATATCCATTTTTTTCCAACAACTGAAGCATATGATTTGCTGTGGAACGCCGTATGGAAAACAGTTCTTCAATTCTTTTTTGCGTAATCGGACAGTCTCCATTCGCTATAATCTGACCAAGTATCAAATACTGATGCAATGAAAGATTATTATCCACATCCTCCATAACCTTTTGGTACAAACGTTTTCCAAGAATACGTATTTCCAAAGTTAGACAGTCAATCATAACCTACCTCCTCGCTTCGTACGTATACTGACATTTTATTTTAGCACATTTCTTTTATTTTTCAAGTAGACAATTTTTTCTTTGACACCCATTTTTATAATAGCCTCAACTTTCCCAGCAGATATTTCCAAACAAAGCCATGAGGTTTTGGAGTGCACCGGTCAGATCCATGTCCTGTATATCCTGTAAATACTATGGCGGTATGGCTATTATTACATCCACTTTTTATACACAATCTTGCTCCCCTAAAAATCGTCGCTCGGCAGCGACGATTCAGAGAATGCTTCGCATTCTCCTTGAATGGTTTACACTGTCGCAATTTCCTATAGAGATTAGGGTGTCAAAAGGTTACTGACCTTTGATACAAATTTGTACCTTGAAAA
>CAMWJF010000057.1 GCA_947174505.1 uncultured Lachnospiraceae bacterium | reverse complement strand
TGCCTGCTCAATCCTTATTTTATTTCCGATATTCTTGAAAATTGAATTCCGTGGACAGAAGGGGTTTTGCTTGAATTTGCCTACTGTATCTGGTAGAATATAGTTTAGTGTTTTGATATTGTGGGGATTTTTTGAGAGAAAGGCGTGTGTCAGCCAAAAGGCACATGAAAAGAGAAAACTATGAGCGTGGTACAAAAAATATTCGGAACGCACAGTGAACGGGAGATCAAGCGCATAAATGGTCTGGTTGACAAAATCGAGGGTATGCGGCCTGAGATGATGGAAATGACGGACGAGCAGATGCGTGATAAGACGAAAGGGTTTAAGAAAAGACTCTCCGAGGGTGAGACTTTGGACGATCTTTTGCCGGAGGCTTATGCGCTTGTCCGGGAGGCGGCCAGAAGAGTTCTTAACACGGAACATTACAGGGTACAGCTGATCGGCGGCATTATCCTGCATCAGGGACGAATTGCGGAGATGAGAACCGGTGAAGGTAAGACGCAGACCTGTCTTCTGCCGGCTTATCTGAATGCGCTGGAAGGGAAGGGCGTGCATGTTGTCACGGTCAACGACTATCTGGCGAAGCGTGATGCGGAGTGGATGGGGCAGGTACATGAGTTCCTTGGCCTGAAAGTGGGATGTGTTTTAAACGACATGAAATCCGAGGAGCGCAGGGAGGCCTACAACTGTGACATTACCTATGTGACCAACAACGAGCTGGGTTTCGATTATCTGCGTGACAATATGGTCATCTACAAGGAACAGCTCGTGCTCAGGGATCTTCACTATGCTATTATCGACGAGGTGGATTCGGTGCTGATCGACGAGGCCAGAACACCGCTGATTATATCCGGCCAGAGCGGCAAATCCACGAAGCTCTATGAGGCGTGCGATATTCTGGCGAAGCAGCTTACCAGAGGCGAGGATATGGAAGAGCTGTCCAAGATGGATGCCATCATGGGCGTGGAGCGGGAGGAGACCGGGGACTTCATCGTGAACGAGAAGGACAAGGTGGTGAACCTGACCGCACAGGGTGTTTCCAAGGTAGAGCGTTTCTTCCAGATCGAGAATCTGGCAGACCCGGAAAATCTGGAGATCCAGCATAATATTATACTGGCCCTGCGGGCGCACAATCTGATGTTCCGGGATCAGGATTATGTGGTTACCGACGATCAGGTCATGATTGTGGATGAGTTTACCGGCCGTATTATGCCGGGGCGGCGTTATTCCGACGGCCTGCACCAGGCGATTGAGGCGAAAGAGCATGTGAAGGTGAAACGGGAGAGCAAGACGCTTGCCACCATTACCTTCCAGAATTTCTTTAATAAATTCGAGAAAAAGGCGGGTATGACAGGTACGGCGCTCACGGAGGAAAAAGAGTTCCGTGATATTTACGGCATGGACGTGGTGGCGATTCCCACGAATAAGCCGGTGGCCCGTATCGACCAGCAGGATGCGGTCTATAAGACCAGAAAAGAAAAGCTCAAGGCGATTCTCCATGCGGTGCAGGAAGCTCATGCCAAGGGGCAGCCCGTGCTGGTGGGCACGATCAATATCGATGCTTCGGAGGAGCTTTCCGCCATCTTTAAGAGAAACGGTCTGGAGCATAAGGTGCTGAACGCCAAGTTCCATGAGCTGGAGGCGGAGATTGTGGCGGATGCCGGGATTCACGGCGCGGTTACCATTGCCACCAATATGGCGGGCCGTGGTACGGATATCAAGCTGGACGAGGAGGCGAGAGCGGCGGGCGGTCTTATGATCATCGGCACGGAGCGCCATGAGTCCAGACGTATTGATAATCAGCTCCGGGGACGAAGCGGCCGTCAGGGAGATCCCGGCGAATCGAAGTTTTTTATCTCTCTGGAAGACGATCTGATGAGACTGTTCGGTTCCGACCGCATGATTGCCATGTTTAACGCGCTGGGTATCCCGGAGGGACAGGAGATTGAGCACAGCGCCCTGACCAAGGCAATCGAAACAGCCCAGAAAAAGATAGAGAACAATAACTTCGGTATCAGAAAGAGCCTGCTCGAGTACGATCAGGTGATGAACGAGCAGAGAGAGATTATATATGAAGAGAGGCGCCGCGTTCTGGATGGCGAGAGCATGAGGGACGCGATCTACAAGATGATTACGGATATTGCGGAAGACTGCGTGGATATCTGTATCGGCGACGATTCTGATTTTGAGGATTGGGATTATAATGAATTAAATACCCTGCTGCTTCCCACGGTGCCCTTAAAGCCTGTGGACGCGGGGCGTGTTCTGAAGCCTAAGAAAAACAGCTTGAAACAGCAGTTAAAAGAGGAGGCCGTGAAGCTCTACGAGAGCAAGGAGGCGGAGTTCCCGGAGCCTGAGGCGATCCGTGAGATTGAACGTGTGATTCTCCTCAAGGTGATAGACAGAAAGTGGATGGACCACATCGATGATATGGATCAGCTCCGTCAGGGCGCGGGCTTACAGGCTTACGGCCAGAAGGATCCTCTGGTGGAGTATAAGCTGAGCGGTTATGAGATGTTTGACGAGATGACCCAGAACATCAAGGAGGAGACCGTGCGCCTGCTCTTCCGCGTACGCATCGAGCAGAAGGTGGAGAGGGAGCAGGTAGCCAAGGTGACCGGCACCAACAAGGACGACACCCTGCAGAAAGGCCCGGTGAAGCGCGCGGAGGCGAAGGTTTATCCCAACGATCCCTGTCCATGCGGGAGCGGGAAGAAGTATAAGCAGTGCTGCGGCAGGAAGTGACGGGCATGGAGAAAGCGGTGGCTAGGATGCGGGTTATGCGCTGATGAATGGAAATACGCTCAGCAATCATACACTAGTTATAGGGGAAAGAAGGTGTATATCGTGAGTAATAGAGAGAGAATCATTGAACTGTTAGACTCGATACCAGACTATAAAATCGGCTATGTGTTGGCATATGTTCAAGGCGTCGCGGCTGACGAGGAGGCAGACGATATCTTTTGCCAGAGAATGGCGGAAAACTATAAAAATGCACCGGATGAAGACAAGGAAGGAATACCGCTTGAGGAGTGTTTAAAAGAGTGGGGGCTTGATTGATGTACCAGATTATTCTAAAAAAGAAAGCCAAGAAATTTATTGATAAACTTCCTGTCAATGAAAGAAGGCGTGTTGTAGCTGCGATAGAGCGCCTTCCAAATGGTGAGGATATAAAGAAACTAAAGGGATATGATGATCTGTTAAGATTGCGTGTAGGCGATTATCGCATTATTTATACAGTTGATAATGGGAAATTAATTATTTATGTGATTGACATTGATAACCGTGGAGACATCTACAAAAGGTATTAGGAAAGAAGGTGACGTTAAGTGGTAGAATTAGACAATATGAAATCGGAGCTTTTAGCATACGAAAGCCCCTTGGCGGAAGTGAGGGATTCACTTTAACTTAGCAGATAAGGTAAAGCGGATTGAAGAGCTTGACATGGAGATGCAGGCGCCGGATTTCTGGGACGACCCGGAGAAATCCAACCAGAAGATGCGGGAGTCCAAGGGCCTGAAAGATATCGTGGAGACGATGGACGGCCTTACCGGCCAGTACAATGATATTCTGGAGCTGATTGAGCTGGGCTACGAGGACAATGACCCGGCCATCATTCCTGATATAGAGGAGGAGCTTGTCTCCTTTAAGGAAACCTTTGAGAATATCAGGATCAGCACCCTCCTTTCAGGCGAGTATGACAGGAATAACGCGATATTAAAACTGAATGCGGGCGCAGGCGGCACGGAGAGCTGCGACTGGTGCAGTATGCTCTACCGCATGTACACCCGCTGGGCGGAGCGCAAAGGGTATTCCTTGGAAGTGATCGATTATCTGGATGGCGATGAGGCGGGCATCAAGTCTGTGACTTTCCAGATCAACGGCGAGAACGCTTATGGTTATCTGAAATCGGAGAAGGGCGTGCACCGGCTGGTGCGGATTTCTCCCTTTAACGCGCAGGGCAAACGGCAGACCTCCTTTGTCTCTCTGGATGTCATGCCGGATATCGAGGAGGATGTGGATGTGGAAGTCAGGGATGAGGATATCCGCATCGACACCTACCGAAGCAGCGGTGCGGGCGGCCAGCATATCAACAAGACTTCCTCGGCGATCCGTATCACCCATTTCCCCACGGGAATCGTGGTGACCTGCCAGAACGAGCGCAGCCAGTTCCAGAATAAGGACAAGGCGATGCAGATGCTGAAGGCGAAGCTCTATATGTTAAAGCAGGAGGAAAACGCAGAGAAGCTGTCGGATATCCGCGGCGATGTGAAGGAGATCGGCTGGGGGAACCAGATCCGCTCCTATGTGATGCAGCCCTACACCATGGTGAAGGACCACCGCACAAACGAGGAGTCCGGCAATGTGGATGCGGTGATGGACGGGGCGATTGATCCCTTTATCAATGCGTATTTGAAGTGGATTAACAGTTAGTATTGTGCTTAATCAGATCGAGAAAGAACTCCGCCTCGGTGGCGGCCATATAGGGGATAACCCACAGCAGGGCGAGTCCCCATGACAACAGCCCGAGAAGCATGAGCGGAAGAAAACTCACATACAGATAGAAGAGTCGGCCCTTGTGGTGTACCATGAGGCGTCGGCTCTTTTGCAGCAGCTCCTTTGCCGTGTACTGCGGAAAATCGTGGAGCAGGAAAAAGGTCTGGGCGTAAAAGAGACTCAGCATGACGGAAACCGCCCCCGAAAAAATCAGGGCGAGGGCATAGGGCAGCATAAGTTTCATTATTTTATCCAGATGATCATTCGCCAATAGCATATAGTTTAAAATAATCTGGGGCAGGCTCGAAATATAGGTAATCAGCGTGATCCATGCCTGTATGGTGATGGCCTTGTCTGGACAGAGCTGGAAGCCGTAAAACAGATCGCCCACGGAAACAGGGCGTCCGCAGATCAGTTTCAGGTAAAGGTAAGCGCTGCCCGAGGAAAAAAGCCCGGTCAGGATGGAAACCAGAAACATAATCGCATAGTAAATAATCGTGCCGGGTATCGTGGAGAGATCCACGAGCAGGCTTACGGCAATGGTGACTGTGCCCATCAGCGCGCCCAAAATCAGAAAAGCGCCGATGGCGGTGCCGTAATGCCCGAGCAGATGTTCCCTGGCGCTGGCTTTCAATTCTGCGGAAGATTTAAACTGGTTCATGTCAGACTGCCTCATCGAAGTTCATGCCGCGGTATTTATTCGCCGCGTCGGAGGACTTCATTTCTTTCTGGTAGGGATTCTCTTCATTAAAATATTTGATCTGGGTAGCGGTGGTGCCGCCTGATACATAGGTGCGTCCGCACTCCGGGCAGATGTCCGTGTGGATGGACACATTGCAGGAAACTACCTTGCCGTTGTCTTTCGCTGCCTTCTGGTAAGCGTTGCTCACATGCTCCTGCTCGTGGCTTCTTACCTTGGAAGCGGCTGCCTTGGGATCAATATGGGAAGGCGCTTTGAAGGAGACGTCGCCCTCGTCGGAGCCGTCCTGGTATTTGCGGTTTTTGCATGTCTCGCACTCGGCGGGAGAGGATTTCTTGCCCGCCTGCTTTTCGGTGGATTCACCGGGATTGCGGATGACAACGCGGCCGTCTTCGGGTGTCTCCGAAGCGCCGGTCATCCCCTGTGCGGCGGCTGCCTCTGCGTCGCCTGAGCCTGCAGGCTGTTCCGGTCTGGAAGAAGCGGATGCAGCAGAGCCTGTGTAGGGCGCATAAGCAGTATAAGGATTATAATAGGAAGTTCCCATGATTGGAGAAATGGTCATAACATTATCCTGCCTTTCTTTATATTAATAATTAATAGTTTCGTCCATATCCCACATATCGTAGATTTCTTCCATCATCTCATAGTAGGAGACGCCGTACTGGTCTTCACAGATCCTGTTGACTTCATCAGTCAGCTCCGGGGAGAGTCTGGGAAGGGAAAACACCAGCCATACGGCGAAGACACAAAACGCCACGTCCAACGCGAGTCCGGTAACACAGCAGATCATGCCCGCCTTCGCCTTGCCGGGCATTTTCCTTGCGCCGCCCCTGGAGAGGATCGCCAGAATAATGCCGACGCCGCCCAGAAGAAACGGCAGGGACAGCCGCAGGAGCAAAAGGCTCCCAAGCGTGATAATACCCAGAATCATGGAGGCGGTAGCCATACTGTCGCCCTTCGGTTTTATGGGGGCCGGCTGTAAAGGCGCGCCGTAGGGATTGTAGGGGTTATTGTTATTGTAAGGATTATTGTTATATGGGTTATTGTTGTAAGGATTGTAACCGCCGCCGGGACCGCCCTGCGGGTTATTTGGTTGGTAGTCCATAGTATATGCCTCGTTTCCGTTATCGGTGGCCGCTCGATTTGTTTTTAGTTTAGCACATTTTTCCGAAAAAAACCATAGCTTCCCGAACAGCGGGCTGTTTTTCTTACATTTTTCTTGTTCAGGCATGCATTTCCTGTGGCGAATTTCGGATTTATCCTGTATAATAAAAACGTTAGGCAAAAGAATGCATGTATACTTTGCCGTGATGAAGAAATAAAGAAGAGGGTATTATGGACATTATTTTAAAATTGAAAGAAGAGCTACAGGTAGAAAAATGGCAGGTGGAGGCGGCGGTTTCCCTGATCGACGAGGGAAACACGATTCCCTTTATCGCCCGTTACCGAAAGGAGATGACAGGCTCCTTAAACGATGAGGTTTTAAGGGATCTCCATGAGCGGCTTACTTATCTGCGTAATCTGGAGGAGAAAAAGGCGCAGGTGATAAGCAGTATCGAGGAGCAGGGAAAGTTGACCGACGAGCTGCGGGAGCGGATTGAGGCTGCCCAGACCATGGTGGTGGTGGAGGATCTTTACCGTCCTTATCGGCCAAAGAGAAAGACCCGCGCGGGCGTGGCGAAGGAGAAAGGACTGGAGCCGCTTGCGGCGTTTATTCTGGCGCAGGAGACGACGGCCCCGATTGCGGAGGAGGCGGCGAAGTACATCCGCGAGGATGAGGATGCGGCGAAGGCCGTGAAGACTGCGGAGGAGGCTCTGCAGGGAGCGAAGGACATTATCGCGGAACAGATTTCCGACGAGGCGGACTACCGCATCTATATCCGCGACGTTACCATGAAGGAAGGAAAGCTCGTAACCGTGGCCAAGGATGAAAAAGCGGAAAGCGTCTACGAGATGTATTATCAGTATGAAGAACCCGTCAGCAAAGTGGCGGGACACCGGGTGCTGGCCATCAACAGGGGCGAAAACGAAAAGTTCCTGACGGTGAAAATCGAGGCGCCCGAGGAGCGGATTCTGCAATTCCTGCGAACCAAAACCATAATAAATGACAATCATGTCACATCTCCGATTCTGGAGGAAGTAATCGCTGACAGTTATGACAGGCTGATCGCCCCGGCCATCGAGCGGGAGATACGGAACGATCTCACCGAGAAGGCGGAGGACGGCGCCATTTCCGTATTCGGGAAAAATCTGGAGCAGCTTCTGTTGCAGCCGCCCATCAAGGGCAAGGTGGTGCTTGGCTGGGATCCGGCCTTCCGCACGGGCTGTAAGCTGGCTGTGGTGGATGAGACGGGAAAAGTGCTCGACACGAAAGTGATTTATCCCACCGCGCCCCAGAATAAGGTGGAGCAGGCCAAGACGGAGCTGAAAAGGCTGATAAAGAAATACCATGTTTCCCTGATTTCTGTGGGAAACGGAACGGCGTCCAGAGAATCCGAGCAGGTCATTGTGGAGCTGATTAAGGAGCTGGATGAGCCGGTGCAGTATGTGATTGTGAATGAGGCGGGCGCGTCCGTCTACTCCGCGAGTAAGCTGGCTACGGAGGAGTTCCCGGAGTTTGACGTGGGGCAGAGAAGCGCGGCTTCTATTGCCAGAAGACTGCAGGATCCGCTGGCGGAGCTTGTGAAGATTGACCCCAAATCCATCGGCGTCGGACAGTACCAGCATGATATGAACCAGAAGAAGCTGAGCGAGGCGCTTGGCGGCGTGGTGGAGGACAGTGTGAATCGGGTCGGTGTGGATCTGAATACCGCTTCTGCGTCCCTGTTAGAGTATGTCTCCGGTGTGACCAAAGTGATCGCCAGAAACATTGTGGACTACCGGGAGACAAACGGCCGCTTTACCAACAGAAAGCAGCTTCTCAAGGTGGCCAAGCTGGGGCCGAAGGCTTTTGAGCAGTGTGCCGGTTTCATGCGGATTACGGACGGGGATAACCCGCTGGACGCCACCAGCGTTCATCCGGAATCCTACGAGGCGGCAGGGAAGCTGATGGAAAAGCTGGGACTTACCATGGAGGATGTGAAGGAAGCCCAGAAAAAAGCGGCGGTGAAGAAACCAGCTCCTGTGAAGGAGAAAAAGCCCCGCCCGAAAAAGCCTGTGATCCGCAATACCGACACAGCCATGGGAAAAGCGCTGGCGGCGGCCCTGGGCGGCATGGATATGGCGGCGGAGGAAAGTGACACAAGTGTCACAAACGCCGGCTCCGGCAGTTCCGGGCAGACCGCGGTATGCAATCTGGCTAAGAGGGTCAAGGATAAGAAAAAGCTGGCCGAGGAACTGGGAATCGGGGAAATCACCCTGATTGATATTCTGACGGAGCTGGAAAAACCGGCCCGCGATCCCAGAGACGACATGCCTGCGCCGATCCTCCGCAGCGACGTGCTGGATATGAAGGATTTAAAGCCCGGCATGATCCTGAAGGGAACGGTCAGAAACGTGATTGACTTCGGCGTCTTTGTGGATATCGGCGTGCATCAGGACGGGCTGGTACATATCTCGCAGATCACGGACCGCTATATCAAACACCCCTTGGAGGCGGTCAGCGTGGGAGATATCGTGGATGTGCAGGTGCTCACCGTGGATGTGCCGAAGAAGCGGATCGGGCTTACCATGAAGATCGGTAAATCCGGTTAGGATGCATCGGAGTAACTCCCTTTGGGATTAACAAAGGATTTAGATAACAGATAAGGAGTTTTGCCATGTTTAAGTACATTGTGAAAAGAATTTTGCTGGCAGTTGTGACGATCTGGGCGGTTGCCACACTGACCTTCTTTCTGATGAATCTGGTGCCTGGCGGCCCGTTTTTGTCGGAGAAGGCGATCAGTCCCCAGGCGCAGGCTGCCCTGGAGGCGAAGTACGGACTGGATAAGCCCATGTCCCAGCGCTATCTGAACTATATGGCAGGGGCGCTTCACGGGGATTTCGGTGACAGCCTGAAACAGAGGGGCCGTACCGTTATGTCCATCATTGCCATGAAATTTCCCGTATCCGCAAGGGTCGGCGGAATATCCGTGCTGGTGGCGCTGATTCTTGGCATCCCGCTGGGCAGCATCGCCGCGCTGAAGAGGGGAAAACCGGCGGACAGCGTGATCAGTGTGATTGCCACCTGCGGTATTGCGGTGCCCAGCTTTGTGATCTGTACGCTGCTCATGTATTTTCTGGGCGTTAAGCTGGGGCTTCTGCCCACCATGGGCTTAGAGAGCGCGAAGCATTATGTGATGCCTGTGATCGCGCTGTCCTTTTATCCCACAGCTTATATTATGCGGCTGATGCGCTCTTCCATGCTGGACGTGCTGGGGCAGGACTACATGCGCACGGCAAGGGCCAAGGGACTGGCAGGAGGGAAAATCCTCTTTAAGCATGCGCTGCGCAATGCGATTTTGCCGGTAGTCACCTATGTGGGGCCGATGCTTGCATACACCATTACGGGCAGCTTCGTGGTGGAGAAGATTTTCGTGATCCCGGGGCTTGGCGGAGAATTTATCAAGGCGATCAACGGGCGCGACTACACGCTGATTATGGGAACGACGATCTTTCTGGCAACCCTCGTCATAGTGATGAATGTGGTTGTGGACATTATCTATAAGCTGGTTGACCCGAGAATCAAACTCAAGTAACAGCGCGAGAAGTGCTTCTAAAAGACGTCCCGCCATGGGACGGGACGCCAGGAAGCACTAAATCTCGCGCGGGAGAATGCCAAAAAGCAGGCATTCTCCGTGCAATGTAATTATTTTACGAGAAAGGCATGATTAAACATGAAAGAGAATCCCTTAAGTTTTCAGTTAAAACTCAAGCCGGAGGATTTTCTGCCGGCCACGGAGGAAGAGAAACAGAGTCAGGTCATCATGCGCGAGAGCGTGAGCTTCTGGAAGGACGGTATGCGCCGGCTGAGAAAAAACAAGGTGGCGATGGTCTCCCTGTTTGTGATTGTTGTGGTAATGATTTTTTCCTTTATCGTTCCCGCTTTTTATCCTTACAGCTACAGGGAACAGATCAAGGGGGCGAACAGCCTGCGCCCCATGGAATACTCGGCGGAGGAACAGGCCCGGATCGATGCGGGAGAGAAGGTATTCCCCCATATTTTCGGCACGGACAAGATGGGGCGTGACTATGCGATCCGCGTGATGATGGGCAGCAGGATTTCCCTGCTTGTCGGCCTTGTTGCTACGGGCATCATACTGATTATCGGTTCCGCCTACGGTTCCATTGCCGCCTTCTTCGGTGGCTGGGTGGATCTGGTGATGATGCGTATTGTGGATATCATTTATACCATTCCCGATATTCTGCTGATTGTACTGCTTTCCTTTGCGCTGAAGGAGCCGCTCAAAAATCTGGCCACCGTGCCGGGTTTCCACTGGCTCTCAATTGTGGGTGAGAATCTGGTCAGCATCTTCGTGGTATTCGCCCTGCTTTATTGGGTAGGCATGGCGAGAATGGTCAGAAGCCAGGTGCTTATGCTGAAGGAGAGCGAGTATGTCACGGCGGCACGGGCGCTGGGCGTTGGCAACGGCAGGATCATCAAGAAGCATCTGCTGACCAACTGTATCGGTACCCTGATCGTGACCACGACCCTGCAGATTCCCTCCTCCATCTTTACGGAGAGTTTCTTAAGCTTTCTGGGCATGGGCGTGGCGGTGCCGCTGCCCTCGCTGGGAAGTCTTGCCAGCGATGCGTTAAACGGCATTAACACGTATCCTTATCTGCTGTTTATCCCGGCTGTGCTGATCAGTCTGATTATCTTAAGCTTTAACCTGCTCGGCGACGGGCTCAGAGACGCCTTTGACCCGAAGCTGAAAAACTAGCGTGTGAGAAGAACTTCTCGACTTGCGGAGCAAGTCAGGCTTACCAGCAAGGGCTGCTTCGTGGAGAAGTTCTAAGTCTCGCACTGGAGAATGCCAAAATGCGGCATTCTCCGCAGGAATTTTGAGAAAGGAGTATGGCTATTAGCGATGAGTGAATATCTGGTAGATGTCAAAAATGAACGGCTTTCCTTTTTTACGCCCGCCGGTGAGGTTAAGGCGCTAAACGATGTTTCCATCCGTCTGAAGGAGGGAGAGGTGCTGGGGATCGTGGGAGAGAGCGGCTCCGGCAAGTCCGTGACGGCTTACAGCCTGATGGGGCTTACAGCCCATCCCGGCAAACTCCTCGGCGGCGAACTGCATTTTAACGGGCATCAGGTGGAGATGATGACCGAAAAAGAAATAAGAAAAATACGTGGAAATGAGATTTCCATCATTTTTCAGGACCCCATGACCAGCTTAAATCCGGTCTATACCATTGGAAACCAGATTACCGAGGTAATCCGGCTTCATACGGACAAGACAAAGCAGCAGGCGAAGGAGCGCGCCAGAGAGCTTTTGGAGCTGGTGGGCATCAATGAGCCGGACAAGCGTTTAAAGCAGTACCCGCACGAGCTTTCGGGCGGTATGCGCCAGCGTGTGATGATTGCGATTGCACTTGCCTGCGAGCCGAAGCTTCTGATAGCTGACGAGCCGACCACGGCGCTTGACGTGACGATTCAGGCACAGATTCTGGAGCTGATGATGGAGCTTAAGGATAAGCTGGGGATGGCGATTATTATGATTACCCACGATCTGGGCGTGGTGGCCAGCATGTGCGAGCGCATTGCGGTTATGTATGCGGGCAGAATTGTGGAGTATGGCACGACAGATGATATTTTCTATCATCCGAAGCACCAGTATACCAAAGGACTGATCCGGTCTATTCCGAGACTTGACACGAAGGAGCATGAGAGGCTGGTTCCTATTGAGGGAACGCCGGTGGATATGCTGAACCCGCCTGCCGGATGCCCCTTTGCGCCCCGCTGTGACGCGGCGATGCGGATCTGCCTGCGGGAGATGCCGCCCGTCACCACATTCGGCGACGTGCATTACACCCAGTGCTGGCTGAACCAGAAGGAAGAGATGGAGAAAGGAGCGTCCCATGAGTAAGCATTTGATTGAAGTGGAGCATCTGCGTCAGTATTTCCCGGCGGGCGGCTTCGGAAAAAATAAAAAATATGTCAGAGCGGTGGACGACGTTTCCTTCTATGTGGAGAAAGGAGAAACGCTTGGTCTGGTGGGAGAATCCGGCTGCGGCAAGACCACCACGGGACGTACCATGCTGCGGCTCTATGAACCCACGGGCGGAAAATTCACTTTTGACGGGGATGTGATTTTTGACGTGGAAAAGAAGCAGTATGCGAATATGCTCCCCTACAGAAAGCGGATGCAGATCGTGTTCCAGGATCCTTACGCAAGCCTCGACCCCCGTATGACGGTGGGTGATATCGTGGGGGAGGCCATCGACGTGCACAGGCTGGCGGAAAGCAAACAGGACCGTTACGACCAGATCATACACATACTGGAGCGCGTGGGCCTAAACTCCGAGCATGCAAACCGCTATCCCCACGAGTTTTCCGGCGGACAGAGGCAGCGTGTGGGCATTGCCAGGGCGCTGGCGGTACATCCCGAGTTTATTGTCTGTGACGAGCCGATCTCGGCGCTTGACGTGTCGATCCAGGCCCAGGTGATCAATATGTTTGAGGACTTACAGGAGCAGATGGGCCTGACTTACCTGTTTATCGCCCATGACCTGTCGGCGGTGAAGCATATTTCCAACCGCATCGGCGTGATGTATCTGGGAAGAATGGTGGAGCTGACGGACAGCTACACGCTGGTGGAGCGGCCCCTGCATCCGTATACGAAGAGCCTGATCTCCGCCATTCCCGTGGCGGATCCCAAACAGGCCCGGGAGAGTCAGCGCATCGTGCTGGAGGGGGACGTGCCAAGTCCTTTAAACCCGCCCTCCGGCTGTACCTTCCGCACCCGCTGTCCTTATGCGGACGAGAAGTGCGCCGCGGAGGTTCCCGCGTGGAGAGAAGTGGAAAACGGGCATTTTTGCGCCTGCCACCATATTGACAAGTGCAATTAGATGTGGTAAACCTGTTAGGTGGAAAAGTAAATTATTTAAGAAGAGGAGGAACGATTATGAAAAAGAAAGTAATCGCGCTTATGCTGGCGGCGGCTATGGTTGTCGGTGTGACAGCCTGCGGCGGCGGTTCGAATACGACCACACCGGCTGAAGAGTCCGGCGACGCGGCAGAAACCACAGAGGGGGGGGAGGCTCCCGCGGATGATACTGGTGCTGACAGCGCTGCACCCGCAGCTTCCGGCGAAGGGAAGGTCCTGTCCGTACAGATCGGCCCCAACCCCGAGACCATCGACCCGGCGTTAAACAGCGCTGTGGATGGCGGTAACATGATTTTACACACGTTTGAATGCCTTCTGACGGTGGACCAGGAAGGAAAGCTGGCTCCCGGTCAGGCGGAAAGCTGGGAGACTTCCGAGGACGGCCTGACATGGACATTCCATTTAAGGGATGGCCTGAAGTGGTCTGACGGCTCCGATCTCACGGCAAACGATTTTGTATACAGCTGGCGCAGAGTCTGCGATCCCATGGTAGCGGCTCCCTACGCGGAGACAGTGCTCGGCATGGTAGAGGGTTATGCGGATGCCATCGGCGGCAATCTGGAGGCCCTTGGCGTGGAGGCAACCGATGATTCCACTCTCGTGGTACATCTTTCCCAGCCCTGCTCTTACTTTGGCTCCCTGGCAGCTTTCGCTACCTTAAGCCCGGTACAGCAGGCGACCATCGACGCAAACGGCGACGGATGGGCAGTAGCGGCTGACACCTATGTCTGCAACGGCTCTTTCTACATCTCCGAGTGGGTGCCCGGTTCTTATATCATGTGCACAAAGAACCCCAACTACTGGAATGCGGACGCAATCAAGCTGGACGGCATCAAGTTTAACCTGATCGAGGATCCCAACGCTTCCTACAGCGCATACCAGACCGGCGAAGTGCTCTTCATCAAGGACGTTCCCACCGAGGAGATTCCGTCCCTGACAGGCAACGAGGAGTTCCACGTAGATCCGATCATCGGCACTTATTATCTGAGCCTGAACACCGAGAGAGAGCCCTTCAACGATCCCAAGGTGCGTAAGGCGTTAAGCCTTGCCATCGACCGTGAGTATGTGGCGGGCACGCTGATGCAGGGAACTTACTCTCCCGCAAGCAACTTCATGGGTCCCGGCTGGATTGATACGGACGGTTCCCAGTTTATCGACAATGCAAACGGCGGCCAGCCTTATATCGACACGACCAACCATGAGGCGAACGTGGAGGAGGCGAAACAGCTTCTTGCGGACGCGGGCTATCCGGACGGCGCAGGCTTCCCGTCCATCAGCTACTCCACCAACGATGCGGGCTACCACAAGGTAGTGGCTGAGTATCTGCAGCAGGCATGGGCGGAGATCGGCGTGGACCTTCAGGTAGATATCGTTGAGTGGGCAAGCTTCACGCCTATGAGACGTAACGGCGACTATGACGCTGCACGTAACGGCTGGGTAGGCGACTACAGCGATCCTTCCAACATGCTGGATCTGCTTTACTCTACCAACGGCAACAACGACGGTAAGTTCAACAACGCAGAGTACGACGCGGCAATGGATACTTCCAGAACCACGCTGGATGCGGCGGAGCGTTCCGCAGCCCTGCATAAAGCTGAGGACATCATCATGAATGAGGCTGGCTGCGTTCCCGTGGCTTACTACAACGACTTCTGGTTACAGAGCACCAAGATCCAGAATATGTGGCATTCCGCATACGGCTACTGGTACTTCATGTACGCGGACATTGCGGAATAACAAATCGAGCAAGCTCGATTGCGAGGACTGCTTCGCAGCCCCGGTGGGGCTTTGAAAATGATAAAGGCGCTAAACCCTTTGTGTTTTGAAGGGTTTACGCCTTTTTTTGTTTTACACTCAAAGTAGATAATTGAATAGACTTTACCTTTCGGCTGTGATATACTTGCCTTATAACAGCACAGGTTAAAATAAAGAAAGTGGGTGAGGTTATGACAGATAAACAATTACGATATATTAATAGACTGACGGTTTATATAAGAAAGCTGTTAAAACTTGTACCACAGGAAAAAAGAGAAGAACTGGAAAATGAATTTGACAGTATCCTTTTGGAAGTTACTGAAACCAATGAAAGAAGTGATTGAGTAACAGGAATACAAACCATATAAAGGTAGGTGATTCTATGCCAAACAATGCAGAAATCGCTAAAACCACGATAGAGGATTTCAGGGAAATACAGGAGTATATGTTATTGGCCAAAAAAGAGAACGCGACAGAAACATATGCCAAATTGAAAAAGAAATACACCTCATTGAAAGTATTATTAAATGTTCTGGGGGTAAACCTTACAGATATTGATGAAATCAAAGAGTAAATGAAATAGCAATTAGAAACTAAACTGTGTCAATCAGAAGGCGGTGATTTGATGGAGGTAATGGAAGATATAAATAACGCTGAGATTATAAAGAATGCCATGGATGAATTTGAAATGATTCAAAGGTATATGACGCTGGCAAAAAAAGAGAATGCAACCGAGACATATTCTGAATTAAGAAGCCGTTATCTTCTCTTGAAAGCGCTACTCAGCAGCCTGGGGGTCAATCTTACGGATATTGACAAAATCAGGGAGTAAAGATACCGCTTGATTTTCATGTATTTCCATGGTAAGATAAGTCCGTAAACAAAATAAGAGAAAAGTTCTTCGGGGCAGGGTGTAATTCCCTACCGGCGGTTACAGTCCGCGACCCGTTACGATCCAAACGTTTACCCGCGCAAGGACCGGATGGCTGATTTGGTGAAATTCCAAAACCGACAGTATAGTCTGGATGAGAGAAGAAAAGATAAAGTGACAGGAATGTCATATTTATCGGGCGAGAGTCTGTGCTGCATCTGCGGTACAGTGCCTGCTCAGTGAATGTAACCCCGGAACGAAAGTTTCGGGGTTTTCTTTCTCCTTATCAGGTAGTTGCGACAGTGCAAACCAGTTAAGGAGAATGCTGCGATTCCTGCAGGCAGAGCCAGAAGAACTTTCCCGGAATTTTAAGGAGCGGAAAGCTTCGGAAAGTGAGGAAAAGAAAATGGGTAACGGATTATTACAGAGTATTGCGGACAATGTGACTTTTGTGCTTGTCTGCGTGGGCGTGGCGGCGGCATTATTTTTGATCGCCTACGGCACGGAAAAGGCGGTGCAGAAGAAAAACGGGGTGACGGAGCGCATCCTTACAACCAGAAAGATCACCATGATCGGGCTTTTTTCCGCGTTGGCAGTCGTTCTGCATATATTTGATTTCCCGGTTCCCTTTCTGGCGCCGGGCTTCTATAAGCTGGACTTTTCAGAGATTCCGGCTCTGGTAGGCGCCTTTGCGTTCGGCCCCGTGGCGGGTGTGATGATCGAATTTTGCAAGATCCTCTTAAAGCTTGTGCTAAAGGGCACCAGCACGGCCTTTGTGGGAGATCTGGCAAACTTTGTGATCGGCTGCAGTCTGGTGCTTCCGGCGTCGATTCTGTACATGTTTAAGAAAACCAAGAAAAGAGCCGTTGCCGCCTGCGTGGCGGGCTCCCTGATTATGACGGTGTTTGGTACGGCCTTCAACGGCGTATATCTCCTTCCGGCGTTCTCGAAGCTGTTTGGGATGCCCATGGATGCCATCATTGCGGCGGGCGCGCAGATCAACGGCAACATCCATAACATAACGAGCTTTGTGATTTTTGCGGTAGCGCCGATCAACATCGTAAAAAGCGTGGCGGCGTCGGGAGTCACTATGCTGATCTATAAGCCTTTAAGCCCGATTCTGAAAACTGCCGGCCCTGTGCCGGAGAGGCGGACAGGTGAGATTTCCAATTCGGGAAATGCGTGATGCATATAGGGTAAAAGGGTTAACATAATATTGAAAATGCGAAAATACTACTTTTCCGCGGAGGAGTAGTATTTTCTTTTTTGTAAGGTTCCTGTAAGATTTTTGTAAGATTCATGGTGTAGAATAAAACCACAGCGTCAAGCGACGATTTTTTAAGAATGAATTAAGATTTTGATGTGCTTCTTTTAAGAAAAGGATGTTAAGGTATACTGGACACAAAAAGGTGAAGACAAATGAGAATGTATTTCGTTATAGAAAAAAGAATACCTGTACAGCATAAGCATATATAAAAGGAAGGAAAGTAGTATCATGGGGACATTGGTGGAAATCCGGGATATCTGCAAGGTCTACAATCCCGGGGAAAATGAAGTGAAGGCGCTGGATCATGTGAGTCTGACGATTGGGGAAGGAGAGTTCGTGGCGATTATCGGGCATTCCGGTTCGGGCAAGTCCACGCTGATGAACATGCTCGGCTGTCTGGATGTGCCCACAAGCGGCAGCTATTATCTGCACGGGCACGATGTGGGAAGCATGTCGGACGACGAGCTTTCGGATATCCGCAATCAGGAGATCGGTTTTGTGTTTCAGGGGTTCAATCTGATTCCCAGCCTGACGGCGGTGGAGAACGTGGAGCTGCCGCTGATTTACCGGGGCGTGGGCAAGAAGGAACGGCTGGAGCTGTCGGAGAAGGCGCTTGACAAGGTGGGACTTGCCAAACGTAAGACCCACAAACCCTCGGAAATGTCAGGGGGACAGCAGCAGAGAGTGGCCATTGCCAGAGCGATCGCGCAGGCGCCGCCCATCATTCTGGCGGACGAGCCGACGGGAAATCTGGATTCCAATTCTACCAAAGAGATCATGGATATTCTGCGTGGGCTTCACGAGGAGGGCAGGACGGTGATCCTGATTACCCATGACGATGAAATTGCGGCCCGGGCGAAGCGGGTCATAAAGATTATGGACGGCAAAATAGAGGAGGATTATGAAAATGTTTCGGAAGGCGAAGAGTAAGGCGGAAAACACGGATATCACAGATATCACGGAAGTGAAGCCGAAAAAGGAAAAGACTCCCATGGATAAGGAAAAGAAGAAAAGGATCCGCCGCCGGGTGATCGCGGGCGTGCTGGCAGTTCTGGTCGTCGCGTTTTTCGTGAAAAATTCCCTGATGGCCAAGAACACGGCGCCCATGGTATCCACCGTGGCGGCTGAGACGGGGGATGTGGAGCAGATTTTAAACACCGGCGGCACGGTGAAGAGCGATGAGACGAGGACTTATTTCGCGCCCGTATCCGTGGAGGTGGGCGAAGTGAATGTGAGCACCGGCGACACCGTGAAAAAGGGCGATGTGATGCTCACCTTTGACGAGAAAGCCCTGTCGGAGGAAAAGCTGGCGGCGGAGTATAGGATGGCCTCCAACGAGGGCGGCTATAAGAGCTCCGTACATAAAAATAATGAGTACGTGGCAGATCTGTCTGAGGCGAACCGCAATCTTCCTGTGCTGGAGCAGCAGATCGCGGACAACGAAAAGCTGCTGGACGAACTCAATAGAAAAATAGAGGATAAGAAGGCGGGCTGGAATTACAACGGAACGAATCTGAACGTCTCCGTTATGGAGTGGCAGAGCATCATTGCCCAGGATGAGGAGGCGCTGGCGGATATCAGCGCGAGAGAAGCAAGAGGGGAGCTGAATGATTACAGCGAGGACGAGATCAAGGAGATGCGCAACGAGGCGGAGATCAAGCTTGCAAACGACAGGGAGATTCTCCTGAATCTACAGATTCAGACACAGTACAATGGCTATGAGGAAGGGTACAATAAGGAAATCAGGGATCTGCAGCGGCAGGCGAAGGATGTGGAGGAACTGATCGCTTCCTACAAGGAATATCAGGCGGAGATGAAGTCCCAGAAGTCGTCTTCCGAGAGCGGCGTGCTGGATGCGGGCGGCAAGGCGAAGCTGGAGGCGGACACGGCGCTTGAAAAGCTGACCAATCAGGAGAAGCTGGACGCTATCGCCAAAGTGGAGAACGGCCTGAAGGCTGATTTCGGGGGCGTGGTTACGGAGCTGGAGGCGATAGCCGGGCAGCCGCCCACGGAGAGCGGTAAGCTCGTGACCATAGAGAGCACGGAGAAAGTCTATGTGAGACTTAATGTCTCCAAGTATGATCTGGAAAAGATTGCCGTGGGACAGAAGGCGGATGTGGATATCGCGGGAAAGACTTACGAGGGTACAGTGAGCAAGATCGACGGTATGGCCACCCAGAACAACAGCGGCGCCATGGTAGTGGGCGTGAATGTGAATATCGACAATCCGGATGAAAACATCTTTTTGGGCGTGGAGGCCAAGGTTTATGTCCACATGGCAAAAGCGGAGGGCGTGGTCACGGTTCCCCTTGAGGTGATTAACAGCGACAGAGAAGGCGATTTTGTGTATGTGGAGGAGAACGGCGTGGTGGCGAAGAGACGCATTACCGCGGGTATTAGCTCTGACAGCGTAAGCGAAGTAAAGGAAGGACTTGCGGCGGGTGAGAATGTAATTATGGCGAATGGCATGGAATTTGAAGAGGGCATGGCGGTAACCACAATGCCCATGCAATAGGAATGGAGAAAAAATGGGACAGATATGGGAATACATAAAAATCGCCTTAATGAATATTAAAACTAACAAGGGCCGCTCCGTCCTCACCATGCTGGGTATTATCATCGGTATCGCCTCCGTTATAATGATTATTTCCATCGGTAACGGAGTGCGCGGTTCCATTAATGAAGAGCTGGAAAATATGGGCGGCGGTCTGATTGCCATTTACACCAATAGTGATGTGGATGGCAACGATGTGAGCTTTACGGAGGAGGACTTTGCGCTGATTAAGGAAAAGGTGGAACATGTAAAGGGCGCAACGGCGCAGTATGGCTATTATGGTGCGACGGCCAAGGGACGAAAGGGCGACTTTATGGCAATTCTGAACGGCGGCAATACTGCTCTACAGTACGCGATCGGAAATGAGCCGATTGTCAGAGGCAGGTATTTTTCCGACAGTGAGTGTGAGGCGGCCAGCATGGTCTGCGTCATCAATGAAAGCAGCGCAAGATCTCTGTTTGGTACAACGGATGTAGTGGGAATGACTTTTGAACTGAGTCTATGGGATGTGAGTCAGGACGTGCGGATTGTGGGAATCAGACAGGACACGCCGGCGGGCATCATTTCTGCTATGAGCGGCGGCGGGTATTTGCAGGTGGAGATGCCGCTTCCCTCCATGGCGTCCGGATTTGGGTTCTGGATTGGTGGGTTCAGTCAGCTCTATGTGATTGCGGATAGCTCCGAATATGTGACGCAGGTAGCGGCGGATACCATTAGCCTTTTGGAAAACCGTTATAACGTGCGTGGGGAAAATAAGATTATGATGGAGAGCTTTGCCGACTATTCGGCGCAGTATGATCAGATTCTGGGGATGCTCACGCTCTTTATCTCCTTTGTAGCCGCGATTTCTCTTCTGGTGGGCGGTATCGGCGTTATGAACATCATGCTGGTATCCGTGACGGAGCGGACGAGGGAAATAGGTATCCGAAAGTCTCTGGGGGCCAGAACCAGATCGATTCTGCTACAGTTTCTGGCGGAGGCGGGTATTATCACCCTGATCGGCGGTCTGATCGGAATTGTTTTGGGCGCTTTGGGAGCCTCTGCGGTTTGCGGCGCCATGGGCTTTTCGTCGCAGATCAATGTGTCCACGGTGATTATCGCGGCGGCGTTTTCCTCCGGCGTAGGTATCTTCTTCGGTATCTATCCGGCGAAAAAGGCGGCGAAGCTAAGCCCAATCGAGGCGCTGCGGCACGAGTAAAGTGAAAAGAACTTCTAAAACTCAGCAGCAAAAGCGGCATTCTCCGTGCTCTGTCGTGATGGAACATTTCACTTGCACTTTTGCGGAAATTTAGTATAATAGATTTCAGTATGGAAATTGAATTTGACGTTAAAATAACACCTAATATTTTATATGACTATATGCTGCAGCACACCTATTCGCGGCTGCCCGGACTGATGGGGACGCTTGTAGGTGTGCTGATGCTGTTTCTTTTTACGGCAAACAGACAGCCGCTCATTCTGATAATTGCGCTGGTGATCCTGCTGTATCTGCCCTGGACGCTTTTTCTGCGGGCGGCCACACAGGCAAGGTCTAATCCGGCATTCCAGAAGCCGCTGCACTATAAGCTGACGGAGGAAGGCATACAGGTGTCGCAGGACGGCGTTACGGAACAGATGGCGTGGGACGGTATGGTGAAGGCCATTTCCACCCCGAAGAGCATTGTGGTTTATACCACGGCGGTGAACGCCTGTATTTTTCCGAAGCGGGATCTGGGCGACAGGAAGATGAAGGTGATTGAGATTATTTCCACCCACATGCCACCGAAAAAGGTGAAAATCCGCGGCTGACAATTTGTAAAAAGGGTTTGGCTGTGCCGGGCGGGTTGAAATAACGGTTGTTTTTTATGAGGGATAAGAGATCAGACCGGCCTTGGTGGAGAGAATGTGAAAGACAAGGCATTCTTTCGGAAGGAGACCGGTATGGGAAAAGATATGGGTACAGTATGGGAAAGCCACAGCGCGGCTGACACATTTGCATATGGGAAGGCTTTGGGCGAGAAGGCGGCGCAGGGGGAG
>CAMWJF010000056.1 GCA_947174505.1 uncultured Lachnospiraceae bacterium | reverse complement strand
GGCGCAGGATATCTGAGAGGAGCTGTCCTCAGTACGAGAGGACCGGGATGGACGGGCCGCTGGTGTACCTGTTGGGGACCAGCCCCACGGCAGGGTAGCCAAGCCCGGGAGGGATAAACGCTGAAGGCATCTAAGCGTGAAGCCCCCCTCAAGATGAGGCCTCCCACAGTAGGTAAGGCCCCTTGGAGACGACAAGGTAGGTGGGCACGGTGTGGGAGTGCAGCAATGCATGGAGCTGACGTGTACTAATAGGCCGAGGGCTTACCCATCGGGGCTTGGTGCTGGTCTTTGGCAGAGGGTTCGAGTGTAGGGTGTTCGGTTTTGAGGGTATGTCCATGGCAGCCAGGCAGGGCAGGCGGGTGTGACCCATGTGGCCTTGCGGGGCGGCAGAATAGTCCTCGATAGCTCAATGGTAGAGCACGCGGCTGTTAACCGCGGGGTTGTAGGTTCGAGCCCTACTCGGGGAGCTAAGAGAATAGTTTAGCAAAACCTGTAGACATAGCTGTTTACAGGTTTTTGCGTACTCTGCCGCTCCTTGAAAAAACTGGAAATGAATTACACGCTAGGTTAAGGTCGACGTAATGGTTACATGCTGGTTTTATTGGTGGAACATGTTGGAGATAGGAGTTGGCAGAAATATTTTTTGATTGATGAAAGAATAATGGTAACTGATAAATAAATCGGGAGCGCGCTGCTTTTTATATTCCTTTTATAACTGCCTGGCAGTAAAATAATTTTATTGGACTGAGTATGCTCAATAATGTTTATTTTACTGTCGGGCTTTTATATTATTTTATTGCTTGTAATGATTGATAAAGAATTAGTCATATGATAAAGTGTAAACACATAAAATCCAATGTTTAAGGACCTTTGCGATAGTGGATATATTAAAGAAAATAGAATGAGTAGATTTATGGATTTGATCGAGCATTGACGGTAAAATTTTTTCGCTTCCCTGGACATGCGTAGATTATGAGCATTGTTATTTTGAACTGGAAGGGAAGAAGTATCTGCGTGCGATTGTTATTTATAATATGTGTAAATGCGGATGTACACTGGATGAGGTGTCATATCTTACAAATGCCACTGTATCACAGATATTAAGGTATGTTCCAGAAGAAGTTATTGAAAAAAAATGGTATGAAAGTTTGGAGGAGCGGAAAAAAGACGGACGTAGCCATCATCCTTATAAAGAAATTTTTGGTATATAATTAGGGAGAGAGGTATCTTGTAATGTTTGAGTTATCTAAATTTAATAAATATAGAGAGGATAATCGCCGTGAGGTCAAGAGAGCCAGAAATGGTTTACCGGATTCTTTGTGGAGTACCTATTCGGCATTCGCAAATTGTTATGGTGGCGTGATTATTCTTGGGGTAGAAGAAAATAAGGATGGGAGTTGGCGTACAACAGGTTTGCAGGGAGAAGAAAAGCTGCTAAAAGACTTCTGGAATAATATTAATAATCCCCAAAAAGTAAGCCATAATCTTTTGACGGAGCAGGATATTCGAATCTATCAGCTGGGAGAGGATACGATTATGGTGGTTCATGTTCCAGCAGCAAAGAGAGAACAGAAACCTATATATACTGGAGGTGATATGTTCAGAGGAACCTACCGGAGAAATTGGGAAGGAGATTATCATTGTACATTTAGTGAAGTAAAAGCCATGCTTCGTGACCAGACAGAAGATACTATGGACATGAAAGTGCTTGAAAATATGCAAATAGATGCACTTAACATGGAGACAATACATGCATATCGTAATCGGCATATGGCATATCGAAGTGAACATGTATGGGAGCAACTGGATGATTTAGATTATTTGGAGAGAATCGGTGCGGCAAGGCTGTCTCGGACTGATGGGCAACTTCATCCAACAGCGGCGGGCTTATTGATGTTTGGGGATGAATATAAGATTTTGTATGAGTATCCAGAATATTTTCTTGATTTTAGAGAGCTGCTTGATCCGGAAATTCGTTGGACTGATCGCTTGCAGTCCAGTTCGGGCGACTGGACAGGAAATCTATTTGATTTCTTTTTTCGTGTATATGGGAAATTGGTGAGGGATATTAAAGTGCCCTTTAAGTTGGATGGAGTGGTCAGAGTAGATGATACACATGTTCATAAAGCAATTAGGGAGGCACTGGCTAATTGTATCGTAAACACGGATTTTTATTTGCCCAGAGGGATTGTCATTAAGAAAGAGACGGATAGTATTGTTTTAGAAAATCCGGGCGGTATACGCACTGGAAAAAAGCAAATGCTAAAAGGCGGGATTTCTGATCCAAGGAATAAGGCGCTTATGAAAATGTTTAATATGATTGGTATTGGTGAACGTGCGGGAAGTGGTGTGCCGGATATTTATTCTGTTTGGGAAAGTCAGGGGTGGATTGAGCCCCAGGTAATAGAGGAATATTCTCCGGATAGGACAATTTTGAAGTTATCATTTATTGGTGTAAAATCAAAAAAAGTGGCAGAAAAAAGTGACAGAAAAAAGGTGACAGAAAAAAGTGACAGAAAAAAAGTGACAGAAAAAACAAAAATACAGAAGCAAGTTATTTTAGGTAGAATGCAGCCAAACATAAAATATAAAGTAGAAGAAGTGGCTGTGTGGTTAGATGTCGGAAGAACAAGAACCAGAACTTTGTTAAAGTTGTTAGTGGATGATGGGAAGATTATTGAGACAGGGACAACAAAAATGAAGAGATATCAAATTATGGGATTGTGATAATTAACATTGAACAGGTATTTCTATTATGTATATTCGATGGAAATATATATTCTGATTTTCCAGGTGAAATGCAGAATTTCCGGTATGTAACCGTATCAATGGTAGAGCACGCGGCTGTTAACCGCGGGGTTGTAGGTTCGAGCCCTACTCGGGGAGTTGATATGAAGCCTGTAAACAGTTATGTTTACGGTGATAAGGAAGTATTAACAGCAACTTATCATTAACGCTGACAGACAGAGTGCAAATAAAAGCAGAGAGTTTGCTACTTCAAAAAGTAGTCAGCTTTCTGCTTTTTGTTGAGTTTTGGGAATTAGCTTATAAAGCAATATTTTGTTCCACTTGAATCGCCGATAACCGCGTTTTGATGCGTGTCTTGCTGCCGCAAACAGGGCATAATAACCATTTGAATTGTTCGTTCCCGTTATGATTCATGGGTTTTATTTTTACTTTCCTTTCTTAGTACAACGCTGCTGATAACGCCTATGCCGCCCAATAACGCACAAGATTTTGACGGGAAAAGGATTCCTGCCGCCACCAGACCAGCGCCGACAACTAAGTTACATACCGCTGCCGTTTTTAACGCTTTCTTTTTCGGATTGGGAAGCTCTACGGATATTCCCAGTGTGTCATTCAGCTTTTCGCAAGCCTTATTTACTTCTTTAATCATTTTGCCCTCCTAAAATAATAACTGTATGCCATGATTTACAATAAGCAGCACGCCAACGCCTATGATAATCCATAGGGCTGTGGTTTTCTTTTCTGTCCCCTTTTTCCTGTTCAGAAACAGGAAAATCAATCCCGCACCCACAAGGCAGATACCGACAATCAATGATACGATTGAAATAGTCTGCATGATTTCCGCACTCGGAACGGATATAAAATCGGGAATTGGAAAATTCATGTTATCGCCCCCTTTTCGGGGCATAGCCGTCTTTTGAGTATCATAGTTACTTTCTGTGCAATTCCGATAAGGGAATATTGGGAGCTGCCTATGCACGGATAAGAAAAACAAGTAACCAGTTCCCAGCCGTTCTTGCCGTAATGGTTCAGTTTATCAGACAATGCTTTTTCGGAATGTTCTGTTTCCTTGCTGTCGATTGATATCGTTTTGTACTCAAATTCTGTCATAAAAAACTCCTTTACTCAAAAATATCATAAGTTTTGCTGGCATAGCTTGACTTCTCCTTTCTTGTGAATTATATTTGTGAATATTCATAATAAATATTCGCAAAACAAATAGTATCACAATTGATAGCTAATGTCAAGTAGAGAACTTGATTTAACGTTTGACAGTGCCCAGACTATATAAATGAAATAGAAACAAGAGTTATTCCACTGGCTTCCTATGAACATAATTGCTACAATCTAATACAGGTAACCAGCATAAAGACAAGGAGCGAAAAGGATATGGATGAATTTTTGAGACAGGTCGGGCAGAAGGCAAAGGACTGCCCGGAACTGATGGAAGTGTTTGTAAACTGTTATACCAATACACTGCAGACCACGGTCAGGGAAATGGGGGATGGCACGGTTCATGTCATTACGGGAGATATTCCGGCCATGTGGCTGCGGGATTCGGCGGCCCAGGTGCGGCCCTATCTGTTCTGCGCCAGGGAAAATGAGAAAATCAGGGAAATGATTGCGGGCGTGGTAAGGCGGCAGTTTATGTACATCTGCATCGACGCCTACGCCAATGCGTTCAACGAACAGGCAAACGGAGCGTGCTGGGAAAAGGATGACCCGGAGCAGAGTCCCTGGGTGTGGGAGCGGAAGTTTGAGGTGGATTCCCTGTGCTATCCTGTGCAGCTTGCCTATCTGCTCTGGAAAAATACGGGATGTGTTTCCCAGTTTGACCGGCTTTTCTTTGAGGGCGTAGAGAAAATTTTTTCGGTATTCCGGACGGAGCAGTTTCATGAGGAGCGTTCCGCCTACCGGTTCCGGCGGGAGAATACGCTTTATCAGGACACGCTTTCCAGAGAGGGAAAGGGAGCTTTGGTGAAGCAGGGAACCGGCCTGATCTGGTCGGGCTTCCGGCCGAGCGACGACGCTTGTATCTACGGTTATCTGATCCCTTCGAATATGTTTGCCGCAGTGATTATGGGGTATCTGGAGGAGATGGCAAGGGAGCTTTTTCATGATAAAGAGCTGGAAGAGAAGGCCGGGCGGTTTAAGGAGGAGATCAGGAACGCTGTGGAGAGAGAGGGAAAGGTCTATACGGAGGAGTTCGGCACAATCTATGCCTATGAGGTGGACGGGTACGGCATGTATAATCTGATGGACGACGCCAATGTCCCAAGCCTTCTGGCAATGGAATATCTGGGGTATCCTGCGGACAGGAAGGCAGCGCAAAACACCAGACGGTTTCTGCTAAGCGACGGCAATCCTTTTTATTACAGGGGAACGAAGGCGGCGGGCATCGGAAGCAGGCACACGCCTTCCGGCTATATCTGGCATATAGCGATGGCGGTGCAGGGACTGACAAGCGACAGCAGGGAAGAGAAGCAGGCAATCCTTAAAAATATGGCATCAACCACAGGCGGCAAGGGTGTGATGCACGAAGGATTTTTCTGCGACGACGACGGCAGATATACGCGGGAATGGTTTTCATGGGCAAACGCCATGTACGCGGAGCTGTTTTTGGACTATATGGGTTACCGGCTGGAGCGGTAGGCGGTGCGGGAAGCGTTTACCGTCGGAACCGCAGGTCAGGGAGTAACATAGAATTTGTACACTAAACATAGAAAATAGAAAATTGTTGTGGAGTGGAATATGCGATAAGATCTTAATATAAAATCCGTAAGCAGCCATAGAGATATGGCATGACTTAACAGGGAAGAATCAGGAGGATACCGGCATATGTTCCACACAGACAGAAAACTGGACAGAAGAATACAGGAAGTAAAAAATTATAGATACTGGGATATCATTCCCATGAAAGAATTTGCGATATGCGAGGATGAGCAGGGCGTCGTAAATCCGAAGGTCCCGGTAGATTTCAGAAATTGGGATACGCTGCAGACAGGGGACCGCTGGGCTGGGCGCGACCGCTATCTCTGGATGCACAGGGAGGTGAGCATCCCCAAGGAGTGGAAAGGACACCGTGTAGTCGGTATCTTTGACTTCGGAAAAACCGGGGCGGGAAACAACTCCGGGTTCGAGGCGATGTGTTACATCAACGAGAAGCCTTATCAGGGCGTGGACGCGAACCATATGGAAGTATTTTTCCCGGAGGAGCTGTGCGGCTCCACGTTCAGGCTTACGTTCCGCCTCTGGTCAGGGCTGGAGGGCGGCGGCGTGCCGAAGGAACAGGAACACAGGATCAACAGGGCGGATTTGGCATGGCTGGATGAGAAAACGGACGATCTTTACTATATGGGCTCCCTGATTTTAGACACCATCAACCAGCTGGAGGATGGGAACCCGGTGAAATATGATCTGCGGATTGCGCTTGACAGCGCGTGCCACTGTATCGACTGGTCCTATCCGGGAAACGGTGCCTTCTACGAAACGGTGCATCAGGCGGACGATCTTCTGAATGAAAAGATCGACGGCATGGGGAAACAGTCGCTGGTAAATGTACACTGTGTCGGGCATACGCATATTGACATGGCATGGCTCTGGAGGCTGAAGCACACCCATGAGAAGGCATCCCGTTCTTTTTCCACCGTACTGCGTATGATGGAAATGTTCCCGGAATATATCTTCCTCCAGACACAGCCGCAGATTTATGCGTACATCAAGGAGGATTTTCCTGAGATTTATGCGGAAATAAAAAAGCGGGTGAAGGAAGGGCGCTGGGAAGTGGACGGTGGTATGTGGGTCGAGGCGGACTGCAACCTGACAAGCGGCGAGTCGCTGACACGCCAGCTCCTGCTCGGAAGCCGGTTCATCAAAGAAGAATTTGGCAGGGATGTGGAATACCTCTGGCTCCCGGATGTGTTCGGCTATTCATGGGCGCTGCCCCAGATTTTGAAAAAATCAGGCATTGACATGTTCATGACAACCAAGATAAGCTGGAATCAGTATAACCGTATGCCCCACGATACGTTTCGGTGGAAAGGCATGGACGGGTCGCAGGTGCTGACGCATTTTATCACCACGCCGGAGCCCTGGAATGAGCCCGGGTCCTGGTTCTATACGTACAACGGACTGCTGACGGCTAAGACGGTAAAGGGCGTGTGGGACGCCTACAGTGAAAAAGAAGTGAACAAGGATATGCTGGTCTCCTTCGGATACGGAGACGGCGGCGGCGGTGTCAACAGGGATCTTTTGGAGGCGAGACGGAGGCTTGACAGGATTCCAGGTCTGCCAAACGTGAAAACCTCCACGGCGGGGGAATACTTCCGCAGGTTGAAAAAGACAGTCGCGGATACGGAGCAGTATGTACATACATGGGACGGGGAGCTGTATCTGGAATATCACCGGGGCACCTACACGAGTCAGGGATACAATAAGCGCATGAACCGCAAGATGGAGCTTCTCTACCGTAAGGCGGAGTGGCTGACGGTTATGAACGCCGTCAGGGAAAACGACCTGCAGGGAGCGGAGCAGGAGAAGCTGACAAAGGGATGGAAAATGATCCTGACCAACCAGTTCCACGATATCATTCCCGGTTCTTCCATCCACGAGGTTTATGAAGATTCCCGCAGGGATTACGAAGCAGTCAGACAGATCGGGGAAGAGGTGGTTTCCGGGTATAAGGAGAAGGCGCTGGAAAACAGGGAAGGCAGCTTTACGGTATACAATGCCTCCGGCTGGCAGCTTGACGAAGTGGTGGTGATCCGCGGAAACGATACGGGAGTCTATACGGACGCGGCAGGAAACACACTTTCCTCCCAGCAGGCGGAGGGTATGCACTATGTGTACGTTAAGGATGTGCCGCCCATGGGATATCAGACGGTTCTGTTTACTAAGGGGAAAGAGCTTCCCGAAAACAGTGTCTTTACTGTGAACGGCAAAAATATCGAAACTCCTGTCTACTCGGTGTGCCTGAATGATTACGGCCAGATTACCCGACTGTATGACAAGCAGGAGGAGAGGGAAGTGCTGGCTCCGGGCGAGAGGGGCAATGTGCTCCAGGTATTTGAGGATAAGCCGCTCGACAATGACGCTTGGGATATCGATATTTTTTATCAGCAGAAGATGCGGGAGATCACGGATCTGACGGCCTTTGAGGTTACCCAGTGCGGTTCTCTCTGCCTGACCATTCATATGGAGTGGAATTATATGAACACTAGGATCTGTCAGGACATGACGCTTTACAGCAAGGACAGACGGATCGACTTTAAGACGGATGTGGATTTCCGGGAACGGCAGCAGTTGATCAAGGCGGCCTTCACCGTGGACGTGAGGAGCACCTATGCGACCTACGACATCCAGTACGGCAATGTGCGGCGCCCGAACCACTGGAACACAAGCTGGGACCAGGCCAGATTTGAGTCGGTGGGGCACAGATTTGCCGACCTGTCCGACAGGAATTACGGCGTGGCACTTATGAATGACTGTAAATACGGTTATGACATAAAGGATAACGTGCTGCGTATTTCCCTGCTCCGTTCGGGATTACAGCCGGATCATCTGCAGGATCTGGGCAGACACCAGTTTACATATGCGCTCCTTCCCCATAAGGGGGATTTCGTGGCAGGCGGGGTAGTGCAGTCTGCCTATGCGCTGAACAATCCCATGGATGTTTATGAGGGGGCGCAGAAGGAGACAGCCGGCAGCTTTTTTACATTGGATAATGGACAGATAGAAATTGACGCTGTGAAAAAATCGGAGGATGGGCAGTATCTGGTAGTCCGTTTCCACGATTTTGCCGGGGCGAGACAGAAGGTGGAACTCAGGCCGTCCTTTGTTTACAAGGCGTGGGCGGAGAGCGATTTAATGGAACGGCCTATATCCGAATTCACCGATGGGAGGGTGGCCATGGAGCTGCACCCCTATGAGATCAAAACCATTTTATTTGCGCTATAGAGGATGGGTGGCTGATGAAGAGGAAAAAGCCGAAACAACTATATATCAGAATGCTCTGTACCTATACGGCGATAATTCTCTGTATTGTGGCGGCCCTGGTGATCTATTTTGTCTCCGATGCCAAAAGACGGCTTTTGGAATTTAACAGAGAGGGAATCGTGCGGATTCACACGCAGGCATTGGGATATATGGAGGAGATCAGGCAGACGGCGGATTTTATCCACAAGGATCTGTACCGTTCGCCCTCGGAGCTGAATGACCTGCTGGAGTATTTCCGGCTGGAACCGGCGGCGTATCAGGAATATATGCTGGAGCGGTACAGCGATTCCAACGAGCTGGTCTATAAGGGGATATTCCGTTTTGTCAACGAAACCTTTGAGGCGAATCGGCGGCTGGAGAAGATGGAGCTGATCAGTTATGATACTTCCCGGCTGACGGAATGCTACCCGGAAAAGACGGTCTATCCGGGGCGGGACGGGAAACAGAGGCTGCAGCAGATACAGGACGGCGATATCGGCGCGGACGGGAAGGTGCTTTATCTGAAAGAGATACGGAATCCTGACACGATGAAACCGGCGGGATGTATGATTTTTACTTTTGAGGCGGCGGATGCGCTGCGGGAAATCCAAAGCGCGAGCCCGCTGGCCCGGATGCTGGTGACTGACGGGGAGGGACGGGTTATTTTTGAAGAGCCGGGCGGGGAGCATTTGGAATCCCCGGCCGGCCAGAAGCGTTATTTTTCATGTGCCGATTCTTCCGGGGAATACCAGATTACGACATTCATGGATGAGAGGCAGGCAGCGAAGCTTCCGGCAACAAGACTTCTTCTGATTCTGGCGGCCGGGACGTTTGCGGGCGCAGCCGGAATTTTCTACAGCAATTATTACGTCAGGCGGTTTACCGGGAGGGTGGAGTTGATTTTGGGCGCCATGAACCGGGTGACCACAGGTGATTTCAAGGTTCGTCTGAATATTCGCGACAAAGAGGACGAGCTTGACATGATCGGAGACCATTTCAACGGGATGTGCGAGAAGCTGGAGCTGTATATCGAGAAAAGCTACATGGCGGAGATTGAACGGAAGGACGCGCAGATGCAGGCGCTGCAAAGCCAGATCAATCCGCACTTCCTATATAATACGCTGGAAGCCATACGGATGAAGGCGATCATGAACGGGGACAAGGAAGTGGGCAAAATGCTCTACAGCATGGTCGTGCTGTTCCGAAGCCAGTTAAAGGAGGCGGACGTGATTACGCTTGGGCAGGAGCTCGACTACTGCAAGCAGTATCTGGAGCTGTTCGAGTACCGCTATCAGGGGTGTTTTTCTTTCAAGGTGGAATGTCCCGTGGAGCTTCTGGCGCTGCCTGTGAATAAATTTGTGCTGCAGCCAGTCGTCGAGAATTATTTTATCCACGGAATAGAGAGGGACAGACAGGATAATCTGGTGCAGATCCGTGCAGAGCGCCGGGAGAATACGCTCTATCTGTATGTCGAGGATAATGGCCGGGGGATGGATGAGGAAGCGCTTGCAAAGAAAAACAGGGAGTTGGAGGAAAATGTAAAGGATAAAAAGAGCGGGGGAAGCATCGGGATTCATAACGTAAACAGGAGAATCAAGGCCGCCTGCGGGGAGGAATACGGCATTTGTCTGAAAGCTGCCAGACCCAAAGGGCTTCTTGTCATTCTCGCGGTCAGGATAGGGGAGGAAAAAGAGTATGAGAAGGGTGATGCTGGTTGAGGATGAGGACCTGATTCTTCAGGGAATCCGTTGTATTATCGACTGGGAGGAGCTGTCCATGACGGTCGTCTCCATGGTTCACAATGGGAAGGAGGCATTGGAGCGGTTTCGGGAAAATCCGGTCGATATTATCGTGACGGATGTGGAGATGCCCCAGATGAACGGTCTGGAGCTTTTGGAGGAAATCAGGAAAATCAGCCCGGAAACCCGCTGTATCATTTTGTCGGGCTACGAGGAGTTTGCGTATGCGAGAGCCGCGTTAAAACTGGATGTGGAGGAGTATATTTTAAAGCCGATAAACGAGGAACAGCTCAGACAGGCGCTGATACAGGCATCGGAACAGCTCGACGAGATCGAGAGGAAAAAGGCGGAGGATTTGGAGGACAAAATCGGCTGGCATAAGCTTCTGCTGGGGAAACTAAGCAGCGAGGAGGCCGCGGAATTTTATCAGGTGCTGCCGCCCATAGAGGACGGGAAAAAGGTTTATACGGCAATTATGAAAATTGACACCGGCAGTGTGGAAAGCCAGGGCGGTATGCAGATCATTCTCTCGGAAATACAGGGACAGTCTCATGAGATCAGGGCGATTTACCTGTCGCCGGATACGTTGTTTCTGCTTCTGTATGCAGACAGGGAAAGCGGGGACGGGGAAGCGGTGGAAATATTTGGCAGACTGCAGAACGATCTGGAAAGCGCCCATGGAATTTTGAGCTTTCTGAGCGTGGCTTCTCCCATCGGAAAGTACGAGGATCTGGCGGAAGGCTATAAATCAGCTTTTAAAATGCAGAGATACAGAGTACTGGAAGGCTATGGAAGCTGCATTGCCGAAAGCTATATCCGGGAGAGAAAAACGCAGGATGTGGTAATAGACGAAACCCTTCTTCGGAAAATGATCCTGCAGAAGGACCAGGAGGGCGCGCTGCATTACATAGAGGATCTGTTTATCAATAATTTAAAATCCGGGGTCAGCGTGGATGTGCTGTATCAGCTTGCGCTGAAGCTGGCCGTATTTCTGCAGGATATCAAGTCGGAGTACAAGCTGGGGCAGGCAAGAAACTTTCAGGATTTATCGGAGATGACAGAGAAAATATACCAGGCGGATGATGTATTCGGATTAAAGACAATTTTTATCTCGGAGATCGTAGAGGTCATCACCTGCCTGCATATGGAGGATTCTCAGTATACGCCAGTGGTCAAGCAGATCATGGAGGAAGTACAGAGAAATTACAGGGAGGATATGAATTTAAAGACTCTGTCATACAAGTACCATATGAATGCCTCCTATCTTGGACAGATTTTCCAGAAGGAGGTGGGATGCTCCTTTACCCAGTATCTCAGCAATACGAAGAACAAGGTTGCAAAGGATCTCATATTGAACACAAACATGAAGATCAATGATATCGCAAGAGAGGTGGGCTATCCCGACACCAGTTATTTTTACAGGAAGTTTAAGCAGTGCTACGGCGTATCTCCGGCGTCGCTCAGAAGCATTAAGAAGTATTGAGAAATCGAAATATGACAATGGCCCTGAAGGCGGATGCGCTTTTGGGGCCGTTTGCGGTCAGGGGATTTAGCGGGCGGTCAGGGGACATGCCCGCCACTAGAATTTGTACAATAAAACTGAAAATTTTTGACTAGGATTTGTGGGCGGCTGAGGGTATGATTTTAGCAGAGGGAGAGAAAAGTATGTCGGATCGGAAAAGGGTTTTCAAAAACAGATGGGCTGTAGTGCCGGTGATTCTTTTACTTGGCATGTTATGCGGATGTGGGAGCAGGCAGCAGCCGCAGGAGGAAGCCGGGGAGACGGCGGAGCTTGTATGGTATCAGGTGGGAGAAGCCCAGAAGGATGACCGGATGGTGCAGGACGAGGTCAACCGGTATATTCAGGATAAGATCGGGGCAAGAGTAACAATCGTGAAGGTGGGCTGGGCGGATTACAGCCAGAAGATGCAGGCAGTCATCAATACGGACGACGCATGGGACCTGTGCTTTACCTGCTCCTGGACCAACGACTATCTGCAGAACGTACAGAAGGGCGCTTTTCTGGAGCTGGATACCCTTTTGAAGAATCAGGGAAAGCAGATGTATGAGGAGATAGACGGCCGGTTTTGGAAGGCGGCACAGGTGGGAGGCCGGATCTACGGCGTTCCCAGCGAGAAGGAAATCGGAAACTGTCCGATGTGGGTTTTTACAAAGGAGTATGTGGATAAATATGAGATCCCTTATCAGGATATCCATACGCTGGAAGAGCTGGAGCCGTGGCTTGAGCTGATCCGGGAAAAGGAACCCGATGTGGTACCCCTGTACCTGACCAAAGATTATACGGCGCCGACCTATATGGACAAAATTCAGGACCCAGTGGGAATTGAGTATGATGACGAAGGGCTTGTGGTGAAGAATGTTTTTGAAACGGAAAAAATGAAGTCTGTGCTAAAAACGATGCGCAGATATTATCTGGCAGGATACATCAATGACGACGCGGCAGTTGCATCGGATAACCGTTCGGTGAAGCGGTTTGTGACAAAAGGCGACGGGCAGCCTTACGCGGAGCTTGCATGGGGAAACGACCTTGGCTATGAAGTGGTGGTGTCGCAGATTATGGACGTAAAAATTACGAACGCTTCCGCAAGGGGCGCCATGACCGCAATCAACAGACGCTCGGAGCATCCGGAAAAGGCTATGGCGTTATTAAACCTGATCAATACGGATGCATATCTGCGCAATTTACTGAATTACGGGATTGAGGGTGTGCATTGGGATAAAGTGGAAGCCGGCGCGGATGAGCTGGCGGCGGTGGAAGGAAAAGAGTATGCCTATGATTTTAAGATAAAACTGCGAGAGGACACCGCAAAAAATTACGCCGTACCTTACTGGGTACAGGGCGGACTGTTCCGCACTTATGTGCTGGATAATGAGCCTTTGGACAAGTGGATTGTGTTTCAGGAGTTCAATGACGCGTCCATAGAGGCGCCGTCGTTTGGGTTTGATTTTGATCTGGAACCTGTCAGCGCACAGGCGGCGGCATTCCGAAATGTGCTGGATGAGTTTGGCAAAGCGCTGTACACAGGAAGCGTGGACCCTGACGTGTATCTGCCGGAGCTGAATCAGAAGCTGGAAGCGGCGGGAATACAGGACGTGATCGACGAGATGCAAAGACAGGTCGACGAGTGGAAAGCTGCAAAATAGCAGACGCCCGGAATGGTGTTATTACTTTATGAATGTTAATTGCAATTAATAAATATAAACAAGGAGGAAGCGCATGAATGAGTATAAAAACAATGCTTAACAGGAGAGAGAAGGGCAGAACGAAATCTCCGAAGAAACGGTGGAGCAGGGACGATACCGAATTATTTATGCTGTCGGCGCCGACGCTGTTATGGTATCTGATTTTTTCCTATCTGCCGATGTTCGGTATCATTATTGCCTTCAAGGTATATAAGCTGGCTCCCGGCGGGCACAGTTTCATCTATAACCTGTTACACAGCGAATGGGCGGGATTTGGCAACTTCAAGTATTTTTTTGTATCCAATTCCTTTCTCATGCTGCTGAAAAATACGATACTTTACAACATTGCGTTTATCATCATCAGCGCCAGCGTGGCGGTAGGCGGCGCGCTGCTGCTCAGCAATATGAGAAACAAAGGCGGATCGAGAGTGTACCAGACCATGATGTTTCTGCCGTATTTCATGTCATGGGTAGTAGTCAGCTATTTTGTCTATGCGCTGCTGACGCCGGAGAGAGGATATCTGAACGGCATTATCACGGCATTGGGAGGAGACCCGGTGATGTGGTATCAGGAGAGTAAGTATTGGCCGTTTATCCTGATCTTCCTGAATACATGGAAAGGTATGGGGTACGGAATGGTCATTTATCTGGCCAGTATCACGGGCGTGGACAGGACGCTCTATGAGGCGGCCGTTATGGATGGGGCTACTAAATTACAGCAGGAAAGATACATAACCCTTCCGTCCATCAAACCGGTGTTTGTCATGATGCTGATTCTGGACTGTGGAAAGATTTTCAATTCCGACTTTGGTCTGTTCTATCAGACAACGGGAGGCATTCCCCAGTCCCTGTATACGACAGTATCGACTTTCGACACCTATATTTATCAGGCGTTAAAATCTTCATCGCCCATCGGACAGACAGCGGCGGCATCCTTCTTCCAGGCGGTCTGCAGCTGCGCGACGATCCTTCTGGCAAACTGGGTGGTAAGTAAGATTGACAACGAGAACAGAATCATATAGAGGGGGTGTGCAGAGTGAAAAAGAGAAGTAAGGAAAACGAGAGTTCATCCACAATGAACCAGATCAAACCCTCAACCAATGTGCTGATCAATATCCTGTTTCTGATATTGGGGATGACATGTATCTTCCCGCTGCTGTTCGTCTTTTCCATATCCATATCCAGCGAGGAGGCGCTGCGGTCGGGCGGATATCAGATTATACCGCAGGAATTTTCAGCGGCGGCGTACCAGTTTCTGTGGAATGAGAGGAGCATGATTCTCCATGCGGCGTTTATGTCGGTGTTTATCACGGTTCTGGGTACGATTATCACGATAGCGCTGACCACTTCCATGGGATACGTTGTTTCGCGAAGCAGTTTTAAGCTGAAAAAACTATATACCTGGCTTATTTTTATCCCGATGGTGTTTAACGGCGGCATGCTTTCCAGCTATGTGGTGGTAAACAACATTCTGGGGCTCCGCAATACCATTTGGGCGCTGATCCTGCCGCTGGCATGTTCCTCATTCAGCGTTACGATCTGCCGCACGTTTTTCAGGACGACAGTGCCGGACTCCATTGTGGAATCCGCCAAGATCGACGGTGCCGGACAGTTCAGGATCTGGGCGCAGATCGTGCTGCCGATTTCCAAGCCGGTGATGGCGACGATCGGTATGTTTGCCGCTTTCGGTTACTGGAACGACTGGTTTCAGGCATCGCTGTACATTGACAATAAAAACTTACAGACGCTGCAGTCCATGTTAAATAATATCCGGGCGAACATTGAATATCTGGCGAACAACCCCTATGGCGGGCTGTCGATGCAGCAGTATAAGACATCCATGCCGACAGAGAGCGTGCGAATGGCGATCGCGATCATCATTATTGTACCGATTGCGTGTACCTATCCGTTTTTCCAGAAATATTTTATCTCCGGGCTGACGGTCGGATCCGTAAAAGAATAGTGTGAGACTGTGCGGGATATGGATTTTGTGGGACAAATAAATATTAGTAGGAGGAAGAGAAATGAAGTTAAAGAGAATAATTGCGGCAGGGATGGTGTCCTTGCTTATGATCGGAACACTGGCGGGCTGTGGAGGGAAAGACAGCGCGTCGGGCGGGCAGCAGGCTGGAGCAGAGGAATCCGGCGTGGTAACCTTAAAGTGGGTCACAATCGGAAACGGTATGCCGGATAACTATGATTCCTGGGTTGAGAAAGTAAATGCCTATACGGGTGAAAAGATTGGTGTTAATATAGAGATGGAAGTCATTCCCTGGGGATCCTGGGATGACCGCCGCAATATCATCATCAGCACGAATGAACCTTACGATATTATTTTTGGTATCGGCAAAAACTATGTGCCGGACATTGCGCTGGGAGCGTACTGTGATATCACGGACATGATAGACGGGAATATGGCGGAGTTAAATGAGATGATGCCGGCTAAGTATTGGGATGCCGTGAAGGTAGACGGCAGGATCTACGGCGTACCTACATACAAGGACAACGCCATCTCCAATTACGCGATATGGGATAAGGAGCTGGTGGAGGAATATAATCTGGATCTGCCGTCGCTTGTCACGGTTGAGTCACTGACGGGGACCTTTGAACGGCTCAAGGCCGATAAGAACGATTATCCGGTGTATGTGAAAAATGACGGCGTGTATTACATTTTTGACGTATACGACCAGATCGGCGGCGGTACGCAGATTCTCGGCGTACGGTATGACGACAAGGACGCAAGGGTATGCTTTACGCTGGAGGAACCTGATATCTATTCTGCCCTTGAGACATTCCATGAGTGGTATGAGAAAGGCATTATCAATCCCGATGCCGCTACTTTGACGGAAGCGCGTGTCTACAATATGTGGAGAGTTGCGCAGGGCTGGGAGTCGGCAGCGGTCACGGCATGGGGGCCGCAGATGGGTAAGGATGTGCTCGTGCAGAAGGTGGGAGATACGATCCTGTCCAGTGAGACCGTACGTGGTTCCCTGAATATGGTTTCGGTCAACAGCAAATATCCTGAGAAGTGTCTGCAGTTTTTGAACCTTGTCAACACGGATACCAGGCTGCGTGATATGTTCTATTACGGGGAAGAGGGCGTGGACTTTGAATATACCGAAGACGGTAAGGCCCATAAACTCAACCAGGACTGGGAGATGCCCGGTTATACGCAGGGAACTTTCTTCACGGTTACACAGGTGGATACGGATGAATTTAACCAGTGGGAAGAGATTAAGGTGTTAAACGATCAGGCGGTGGATTCCGCGGTGTTCGGCTTTACCTTTGACACATCGCAGATCGCAGATAAGCTTTCCAACTGTAACGAGATCTGGCTGCGCTATCGCAGTGAGGTGATGACCGGAGTGCAGGATCCCGCGGTATGTGTTCCCCAGATTAAGGAGGAGCTGATGAAAGCAGGCTGGCAGGACATCATAGATGAAGCGCAGAGACAGGTTGACGAATTTATGGCGAACAAGAAATAGCAGGTTTGTAATAAATGGCTGCAGACCTGCAGATTGAGAGAAAGGCATGGTGAGAGTATGGTCAGAATAATGGGAGAAAATCTTCCGAATATACCCTGGCAGGAGCCGAAGGGCGGGGAGAAGCTGCCGGTGTGGCGCTACGATGCAAATCCGATCATTGACAGGTTTGCGGCCAAAAATTCAAACAGTATTTTTAACAGTGCGGTGGTGCCCTTCGGGGATGGCTTTGCGGGGGTATTCCGCTGCGACAGCAAGTCCATCAGCATGGATATTTTCGCAGGATTCAGCAAGGACGGCATTCACTGGGATATTTCGGATGAGTCGGTTGCACTGCAGGGGGCGCACCCGGAGGTGGCCAAAAGAGATTTCAGGTATGATCCCAGGGTCTGCTTTATAGAAGACAGGTACTATATCACCTGGTGCAACGGATATCATGAATATCCGACGATCGGTTTGGCGTACACCTTTGACTTCAAGACCTTTTATCAGATGGAAAATGCGTTCCTGCCGTTTAACAGAAACGGCGTGCTGTTTCCGCGGAAGATCAACGGCAGCTATTACATGCTCAGCCGCCCCAGCGATAACGGGCATACGCCCTTTGGGGACATCTTCCTGAGCGAGAGCCCGGATTTGAAATACTGGGGCTGTCACAGGCATGTGATGGGCACGGTGAAAGGGGACGCCTCCGCCTGGCAGAGCACAAAGATCGGCGCAGGCAGCGTTCCGATTGAGACGGACGAGGGCTGGATTCTGATTTATCATGGTGTGATCAATACGTGCAACGGCTTCGTGTACCGGATGGGATGCGCACTGCTGGATCTGGAGGAGCCGTGGAAGGTCATAAAGAGAACGAAAAATTATATTCTGGGACCGCACGAGCTGTACGAGTGTGTGGGGGACGTCCCCAATGTGGTATTCCCGTGCGCCGCGCTGACAGACGCGGCAACGGGAAGAATCGCCATTTATTATGGCTGTGCGGATACGGTTACCGGGCTGGCTTTCACCACCGCGGACCGTCTGATGGATTATATGGAGCAGGGCAGCCTTTGAAAGGCCGCCCTCAATGCTGTTTTTTATTTTACCGTATACTTTGAATAGGAATAAACCGCCAGCCCTGTAAACAGCGGAATTTCCACCACATACGCGCCGAGCATCACATGCGGCAGCCAGATGGCGACGGGGCCGATGTTCCAGAAATTGAAATCCGTGGCGGCATACAGGATAGATGTCTGCAGGCTGACTGCTCCGGCGGGCAGGATACTGTATATCCAGATGCCGATCGCCTCGGGCAGGGCCATGTAAAGGATGACCGGCAGAATGCAGAACAGGAGCGCAGTCGACAGACATGCCGCGATATTTCTAAATCTGGATGAAAGAAATACGGTAAGGCTGGTCACTGCCAACAGGCTGAGCAGCCCGGACACAGCAACGAAACCCTGAAGCTGCCCGATGTCCATGTCCGGCAGATTGAGAATCGAATACATCATCTGCATGGAGGTTTTGGTACACTCCCAGCCCCAGAGGCTGTTCGATACAAGGATGTAAATGGCGGCGCAGAGGCAGTAGGCTGCCCCGCAGATCAAAAATGCGGCTGCAATTTTTATCATGGCAAATTTTGCTTTTCCGTATTTGGTGCAGCGGAAGATATCGTCCGCGCCGGTCTGGTAATCGGAAGTAAAGACGGGCGCGGCGATGGTGGCACAGAAAAGCATGACCAGAAAAGCAAGGAGGAACTGGTAATCCATGGCGTCAGTGCTGTATCCCGGAAAGAACAGATAAGGCTTTTTGACTTGACTATATAGGTCAACACCAATTTGCTGTGCGGCCGGGTGGTTTTTCTGCTCCTGCTTCATCAGCGATACGATGCGCTCTGCACATACATTGTAATAGTCATCCAGTCTTTCCGGATGAATTTCCATCAGGCCCGGGGCTATTCCGGTATCCGGATTGGCAAAGGCTTCCCGGATTCCGTGCAGAAGCGGGGCATAGGGAAGGATTTCCGCCCCATAAACGCCGTCGGGCAGATCGTAGCTGTTTTCCACGCCGTATTTGGACAGACAGGCCTGGTAATCTTCCAGCGCCTGCCGCACTTTTTCAGGCGTGACGGTTCCGGCGGTATCCGCCTGCAGCTGCTTCTCGTAGGCAATAGACTGCAGCCCCTTCAGTTCCACTGTGTTGCCGGCCGTATCCGTGTAGCTGATGTAGGAAAAAGTAATGGGCAGCCATGCCATAACGAAGGACAGCAGCAGGGCGGCGGACAGCAGAATCAGGGTCAGTCTTGTTTTCAGGATTCTTTTCAGTTCTACTTTTAATAAGCGCATATCAGTTATCTCCTTTCGACGGCTTCCTGCGGAAACAGCCATAAGTATAAATCCTCCAGATGGGGCGGCGCAGGCTCGGAATCTTCGGTATAGGGCGTGTCGGCCAGATAACGGATGGATATCCGGCCGCTTTCTTCATTGCGGATATTGACGATCTGCAGCCGGCGCTCGTACTCGGGCAGGCGGTTCATCGGAATCCGGGCAGTCCACACTTTTCCGGCCACCAGTTTTACCAGCTCCTCGGTGGTTCCTTTTGCGAGAAGCTTTCCGTCTTTCATGACCGCGTTCTGTGTGGCGATATATTCCACATCGGAAACAATATGTGTGGAAATCAGGACGATACGGTCATGGGCAAACTCCGAAAGCAGATTGCGGAAACGGACTCTCTCTCCGGGGTCAAGACCGCTGGTAGGCTCATCCAGAATCAGGACTTCCGGCTCATTTAACAGGGCCTGTGCGATGCCTACCCGGCGTTTCATGCCTCCGGATAATTTACTGATTTTTTTATTCCTGACATGGGACAGCGTCATCTGTTCAAGCAGTCCGCTGATTCTGCGCTTACTGTCCTTATCCGTAAGTCCTTTGAGAACCGCCACATATTCCAGATAGTCCTTTACGGTAAATTCAGGATAAAAACCGAATTCCTGCGGAAGATAGCCGAATACATCCCGGTAGCGTTCTTTCAGCTCACTTATGGGAACGCCGTCGTAGAGGATCTGGCCGGAGGAAGGATTCATAATACCGGCGATCATTCGCATAAGCGTGGTTTTGCCTGCGCCGTTCGCGCCCAGAAGCCCCCATACGCCGGGTGTAATCTGTAGGGAAACGTCATTTACGGCGGTTAAGTCCTTGAATTGTTTCGAAAGATGTTTCACATATAATTCCATTGTAATCTCCATTCTGAAGCGTCCGCGTGATTTGGGACATTTCCTTGCTGTCGCATGGTGGCAAATCAAAAAGCAAAGCACCGGGCACGCTTCTGGTTTCGTTTTCGTCCGTCTGCCAGACGTCAGGTTAGCTGCAGTTCCTCATAGGAGGAAGTCTTTATGATATAGCGGAGCTGGTATGCGCAAAAGGCGGAAAGCAAAGCGCATAGAGGGATTTGGACCGCTGAAAAGGACGGGTGAAACAATAACGTGTACTGCCCGGGAAGGAAAGAAGCTGCCAGTATCAAAACGGAACAGAAGAGGGTGCTTCCCACGAGAAAACGGCGGGGGGGAAAGTGCCCCAGCATAAACAGGCAGCCGCTGCACGTCAGAAGGAAAGGAACGCTCAAATAAATGACAGCTCCGTCAGCTGATAAGGAAGTTTTCGCCAGCGCGGTAAAGAAAATGCCGGTGAGCAGGGAAACATCCCCGATGCCGATGGCGATCAGCTTTGCCAGCAGCAGCTTTACCGATGAAAAACGTGCCGTCGCTTCGATCTCGTGCATCTGATAACGGACGGGGCGGTAGAGCAGAGGCAGGGCGGTCATAAACACCGCAACCGACAGACAGAACAAAAGCTTCGCCAGACGCAGCGGACTTCTCAGATAATCGGAAGAAGAGGCGAGGAGGCCGTAAGCCGAAAGAAGGAAAATGCCCTGCATGCTCCAGAGCTTCCAGCCGATCCAAGGAAGCTGTTTTCTTAAAAAACAGGTAAAGGAAATGCGCTTCCTGTTCTGTTTCCGGCAGGCTTCCCTGCGGGCCAGCAGAATGGTGGCCTGCAAATGGCTGTCGTCGGTTACAGAGGGGATTTGATGCAACGACTGTTTTAATTTCTGCCCTGCGTAGTTTCCGGTTCCGGCTGTTTTGCTTTTCATAATGACCCTCCCTTTTCACAATTCTTCTTTCCTTTTCCGGCCGGTTCTTTTTCCGGCGGGACGATTTCTGCTTTCAGTCTTTTCAGGGCCGAACGCAGTCTGGACTGTACCGTCCGAAGCGGCAGATTTAATACCCCGGCAATTTCACGCAGGGTCAGATCCTGTCCGAACCGCAGCAGGACGATTTCCCGCTGGTTTTTTGGCAGACTGTCCACAAGCTGTCTTAATACCATATCTGACCGGACGGCCTCGAAGGCAGGCTCACAATAGCACGGATCAACCGCGGATTCCTCCAGAGAAATATCCGGATGGCGGTTTTTCCGACAGATATCTATACAGGTATTTGCGGCAATCCGGTAGAGAAAGGGCTTGAACTTTCCTCTATGTGTATAGCGGTCAAAATAGCGTATGGCCTTCAGAAACGTTTCCTGCACGGCGTCCTCCGCAAGAGAACGGTCAGGGACATGCCAAATACAGTAGCGGAGAATTTCAGGGTAGTATATGGTAATCAATTCATCGGCCGCACTGAAATCTCCCTGCTCTATTCTTTGTATCAGTTTATCTTCACGCGTCAAGATGCATCCTCCCGGGGATGTCCCCTCATAAGTATATAACGAAATCTCCGCTCCCGAATGATTTGGTTTCTGCGGAAATTTTTTATTCTTAAAAAGAACTCTGTTTTTGCTTGCCAAATATGGCGGAGTATGGTATCATATCGTCGTTGGGGCTCCATGGTCAAGCGGTTAAGACATCGCCCTTTCACGGCGGTAACACGGGTT
>CAMWJF010000055.1 GCA_947174505.1 uncultured Lachnospiraceae bacterium | reverse complement strand
GGCCTCCGCTGTTTTTATTTTATACTTACTTACATCTGCTATGATTTCCTCTATATCTTCCTCCTGTAAATAAACAAATCTTTTATGATCGTGCATGATATCCCGGATCAGCTTTCTTTTCTCTGTCTCTGTAATAATGGTATGCTTGCGATACTGCGCTGATTGTTTCAAGATATGATAGAATACTGCGTGAAACGTGCCAAACCGTACCGGCGGGTTTTCTTTTTCCATCAGCCGGAAAAAGCGTTCCTGCATTTCCAGCGCGGCGGCCTTTGTGAAAGTAATAACAAGAATATGGGCCGGATCAACGCCCTGTGATGTGATGAGCCTCCTAATGCGGTGTACTGTGACAAAGGTTTTTCCGCTGCCCGGTCCGGCCAATACCATAGCCGGACCGTCCGCGTGTTTTATGGCTTCCTCCTGCCTTGCCGTGCAGGAAGGTTCATGCCTTTTCAAGCATTTCGATTCCTTTGCGGATTCTCGCAAGGGATTCTTCCTTTCCCAATACCTCCATAAGCTCCGTCGCTCCGCCCGGCGTCATCTGCTTGCCGGAAACGGCGGTTCTCACAGGCCACATCACATATCCGTTTTTGTATCCCTTCTCCTCCACATAAGCGGAGAGAGTCTCATAAAGCGCGTCGTTCGAGTAATCCTCCTGGATCTCCAGACGCGGCAGAAGATCCTTTAATACCGCCAGAGAAGTCTCTGCGTTCGTCTTCATCTTCTTGTGCGTATACATTGCCACGTCATAATCCGGAAGCACGTCAAAGAAGTCCACATGTTCCTTGATATCCGGGAAAATCTCAATTCTCGTCTTCACCATGGCGGCGATCTTTTTCAGGTCGTAGTCCTTCTTCACCGCCTCTTTCAGATAAGGCTCAGCCATCCCGTAAAACCGGTCAAAATCCATCGCCTTTAAATATTCCCCGTTCATCCACTTTAACTTCGTATAGTCGAACACTGCCGGGGATTTGGAGAGATGGTGATAGTCAAACCGCTCTGTCAGTTCCTTTAGCGTAAAAATTTCTTCGTTGTCCTCGGGACTCCAGCCCAGCAGCGCCACAAAATTGACGATGGCCTCCGACAGAAAGCCCTGTTCAATCAAATCTTCATAGGAAGAATGCCCGCACCGCTTGGAAAGCTTCTGGTGGGACTCGTCCGTTATAAGCGGACAGTGCACATATTCGGGAACTTCCCAGCCAAAGGCATCGTAAAGACGGTTATATTTCGGTGAGGAGGACAGATATTCGTTGCCCCGCACCACATGGGTAATCCCCATCAGATGGTCGTCCACCACATTGGCAAAATTGTAAGTAGGATAACCGTCCGATTTGATCAGAATCATATCGTCTAACTCCGCGTTATCCACCGTAATGTCCCCATAAATATCGTCATGGAAAGTAGTCTGGCCCTCTGTCGGGTTGTTCTGACGGATGACAAAAGGTTTACCCGACGCAAGATTCGCCTCTACCTCCTCCTTTGGCAGATGCAGGCAGTGCTTATCGTAGACATTGATTTCCTTGCCGGCCACCGTCTGTGTCAGGGAGGCAAGCCTTTCCTTATCACAGAAACAGTAATAAGCCTCACCCTTCTCGATTAACTGCTTCGCATACTGCAAATAAATACCCTGTTTCTGGCGGTCGCTCTGCACATAAGGCCCCACGCCGCCGTCCTTGTCCGGACCTTCGTCATGCACCAGTCCCGTGTTCTCCAGCGTGCGGTAAATGATATCCACCGCCCCTTCCACATAACGCTCCTGATCCGTATCTTCAATGCGCAGGATAAAATCCCCGTCCTTGTGCTTTGCAATCAGATAGGCATACAGCGCCGTCCTTAAATTCCCCACATGCATCCGCCCCGTAGGACTGGGCGCGTATCTTGTTCTTATCTTCTCCATAATGGTCAGTTACCTCTGTTTCTTACGATTTTACTTTGTACTTCTCACTCTATTCGACACGGTTCTGATGCATACTCGGATCAGGTATCTTCTCCGAAGCCGCTTCCTTAAAGGAGGCAACCGCCTTCGACGCAGCGGGAATGGCTATATTGGTGCCCGCGCCCGCCACACAGCCGCCGGGACATGCCATACCCTCGATCAGGCAGCCGTTCTTCTTGCCGGCCTTGGCCAGCATCAGTATCTTTCTGCACTCGGACAGGCTCTCCGCATGTTCGATGTGTACCTCCACGTCCGGGTAATACTCTCTCACGCACTCCTCAATGGCAGACGCCACGCCGCCCGCCACACCGTAGCCGCGTCCTGCGCCGGTAGCGCCGTTGAGCTCATCCATCGCCTGAATCTGATCCAGCAGAATCCCTTTCGCCTCAAAAATCCCTGTCAGCTCCTCAAAGGTAATGACGAAATCCACGTCCGAACGGATCGTCCTGCGGGACGCCTCCAGCTTTTTGGAGGCACAGGGGCCGATAAAGACGACTCTGGCATCCGGGTGTTCCTCTTTTATTACTCTCGCCGTCGCCACCATAGGCGTCAGCGCATTTGATATCTTATCAATGGTTTCCGGGAAAAATTTCTTTGCAAGCACCGACCATGACGGACAGCAGGAAGTCAGACTGAAAGGCAGTTTCCCCGTGGCAACCTCTTTCGCATAGTGCTCCGCCTCCGCGATGGCTCCCATATCCGCGCCCACAGCCGTCTCGTATACGTCATAAAATCCCAGTTCCTTCAAGGCTGTTTTCAGCATATCCGGCGACACGTCCGGGCCGAACTGCCCCACAAAAGCAGGCGCCACCTGGGCGATAATCTTCTCCCCCGTCTGCAGCGCGCGGATCAGCTGGAATATCTGCGACTTATCCGCTATGGCGCCGAAAGGACAGTTCACCATACACTGTCCGCAGGAAACGCACAGCTCATTGTCGATCACCGCCCGTCCCTTCTCATCGTTTTTAATCGCGTTTACACCGCAGGCGCCCGCACAGGGTCTCACCTGATGGGCGATGGCGTCATAAGGGCAGACAGCCTTACATTTACCGCATTTGATACATTTTTCCGGGTCGATCACCGACCGGCCGTTTACCATGGAGACCGCGCCTCTGGGACAGACTTCGCGGCAGGGATGCGCCACACAGCCCATGCAGCGGTCTGTCACATAATAGCTGTTCTCCGGGCAGGCATTACATGCCGAAGGAATCACCTGCATCAGCGGCGGCTCGTAATATTTTTCCGAAATATTACTCTCCTCCAGCCCCTGCGTCAGATGAACCGGCACATTTTCCGGCCGCAGGGAAAGTCCCATAGCCAGACGGATTCTCTCACGCACAATCGCCCGGTCCCTATATATGTTTTCATACTCGGACTCGTCATAATCCACAATCTTATAGGGCAGCGCCTCGATATCGTCCTTCAAGTTCTCAGACTCATAGGCAAGATGCGCCACCTCTTTAAAAATACGTCTCCTGTTCTTCCGAACCTGCGTATCAATTCCTCTCATGATGCCTCCGTTCGTGTACTCTCTGCAGTGCAAACCCGGTTCGTGTGCTTCGCACCATGCATCCGTCCGGGTATACGCTTCGGTGCGCAAGCTCCCCGCCCCGTCTACCCTCTGTCTGCGCACTGCCCATTGCTACCACGTACATTTTCCCACAAAGTCTTACGGAAGTCAATCATTCTGAGGAAAATCACGAGCGGACCCCGGACGGAAAAGCCCTCTAAAGCGGCATGTTACCGCCGTCTCCTTCTCAGCCAGATCACAAGTCCTGCCGTAAGGGTCGCAAGGGGGATCACGATCACGCAGAGAACAGCCGCAATATATGCCGTCTGGGCCTTAAATACCAGATTCGGCATGGAAAGGCTCTTGACCGGGATCGCCACCGAAGATTCGTGATCTGCCAGCATACTTATCATGCTGCTGAAAAGCTTCACATTGTTTCCCGGCGCCATATCGTCCGCAAGACTGGTGAAAAGGCTCTCCCCGCCCACCAGAAAGGCATGGGAAACAGCGCCGTCCTCCGTGCTCTTCTCCACCTCCACGCTGACGGTAAAGGGGCCGTCAATATCGTTCGCACCTTTACTGTAATCGCTGTTGTCCGTGATATCCGTCTTGGAAAATGCGCTGCCGCTTGTGGTTAAGAGCGGTGTATAATGCATTTCGTCCGTGTCATCATCATAGGAAAGTCCTTTGGAGAAAGGTGCAAATACCAGTCCGTCCGCCAGAGGAGCCGTCACTTCCGTCGAAGCGATCTCCGGGAACAGATAATACGGATTCTGGTAATAATAATTGCGGTCCCCCTCCACAATCGTGCCATCCACCTCGGTTATCCCATAAAAGTCCAGAATGCGCTTAAAGTTCGTCATCTCTCCCTCCGCCATGGTAGAGACAATCAGCGCGTTACCGCCCTTTTGCAGATAGGCAATGATTTTGTCGGCATCCTCCTTTGCGTAGTCGCCGGTAGGCGCGTTCAGAATAACGCCCTGCGCATCCTCCGGAATTTCATCCACCGAATAAAGCATCAGTGTTTCGCATGCCGCATTTTCCTTCGTTATGGTATTTAAAAACTTCTCCTCCAGCTCCAGCTCGCCATGTCCGCCAATCGCATAAAAAACCGGCATATCCTCCGTGGTGACATAAGCCAACGCCGATACCGTCTGTCCTTCCCCGTCGTAGCCCGTGGTCTGATAGCTGTAGGTGGAATAGTCCATTTCATAGGTATAAATATCGCCGTAATCCACCACCGTGCTGCGCCGTTCTCCCTCCACGATCAGACTGCCGGAGGACGGCTGTGTGTCTGTATAATTCTTATAAAAATTCGGATTCTTTGCCGGACTGACATACTCCAGCTTTATATGCGCCGACTGATCCGCCATCCGTTCCAGCGTTTTGGAAAAATCCGCATCTCCGGCTCCCTCCTCTGCCAGCACATAGATGGTGATATCTTCCGAAAGCCCGGAAAGGAACGTTTTGGTCTCATCGGTAAGAGCGTACAGCCTGTTCTCCGTCAGGTCAAAAGAAGAATACTGCTCCGGTACATAATTCAGGCCGAGATTGACCGCCACAGTCGCCACAACCGCCAGCAAAATGCCAGTGACGCTGTACGCCCCCACTTTGAAGCCGCCCCCCGCAATATTGTAACGGCGTTTCTGAATGGTCTGCGCCGTACAGAACAGCGCAAGGCCTACGGCTGTCAAATAGTAGACCACCGCCTCCAGTTCAAAATAGCCGGAGGAAAGCGTGTCAAACCGGCTGACCATATCAAAACAGGACAAAACCTTCCCGATTGCCGTGGTAACCGCTGAAGTCCCCGTGCTTGTAAGCAAATTCGATATGCCCGGCATAATATAGCCGAGAAACAGCGCGCCAAAGGAAAGTACTGCCGCAATCACCACGCTCTCCGTCAGGGACGAAAGAAACAGCCCAACCGCCAGTGCAAGACAGCCGTACAGGAAAAAGCCAAGAAGTGAGGCATAGGAAACGCCCAGCCTGAACTCTCCCCCCTGCATAAGAAACAGCGGCAAAATCCCCATAAACGCCGTCGGCAGAAAGAGCACCGTCGCCAATGCCAGATACTTGCCAAGAACAATCTTTCCCACCGAGACTGGCGCCGTCAGAATCAACTGATCCGTCTTATTTTTCCGCTCCTCCGAGAGCGCCCTCATGGTGAGAATGGGGATCGTTACAATAAATGTAAGCACAATGCTCTGCAGTACATAGGCTATGGTCGGATATCCCATAAGCATATTATAGACAATAAAATACAACCCCATCACAAAGAGGTTCACCGCCACAAAGAGCCAGCCTGTGAAGGAGCAGAAGTAAGATTTCAGTTCTCTCTTATATATCGCTCTCATCTGTCTTCTCCTCTCCTGTCACACCTTCTGTTTCGTCTGCATTTGTCCCGCCTACCACTTTTTCCGTATCATCCGGCTCCGTAGCAGCTTCAGCCGTCTCCGTTTCCGTCCCTTCCTCTGCCGCTTCGGTCATCTCCGGCTCCTCCTCTGCCTCCGTCAGCTCCAGGAAAATATCCTCTAAGGATTTCTCCGACCGGTTCATGGAAAGAATCGGTATACCTGCCCCGGCAAGCGCCACAGACAGGGATTTCCTTATATCCGCATCACTCTTCGTCGAAATGCGGATCAAAATACTGCCCTCTTCCCCGCCTTCCTCAAAGTTAAACTGCTCTATATCCCCTATCTGCTCCAGTACAGCCTGCGCCTGTTCCTGCTCCCCGATCACCGTCACCACAAGCTCCGCCGTACCCTGCATCATCTTCTGCAGTTCCTCCGGCGAACCGCTGGCCGCAAGTTTCCCTGAAGAAATAATCAGAATGTGGTCGCACACCGCGCTGATCTCTGAAAGGATATGGGAACTTAAGATTACCGTATGTTCTCCCGCGAGTCCTTTGATCAAATCCCGCATTTCAATAATCTGTTTCGGGTCAAGCCCCACCATCGGCTCATCCAGAATCAGCACCTTCGGATCCCCCACAAGCGCCTGTGCAAGCCCCACTCTCTGCCTATAGCCCTTGGAAAGATTTTTGATCAGCCGACGGCTCATCTCCGAGAGAGAAAGCCGCTCCTCCAGCCCGGCCACCCGCTCTTTCCGTTCCGCTTTCGGCACTTTTTTCAGCTCCGCCGCAAAGAGCAGGAACTCCCGCACCGTCATGTCCTGATAAAGGGGCGGTATTTCGGGCAGATATCCGATACAGGCTTTTGCCGCAAGCGGCTCCTTTAAGATATCATGTCCGTCGATGACAACCGTTCCGCCGTCAACCGCAATATATCCCGTCATCACATTCATCGTCGTTGTCTTTCCCGCACCGTTCGGCCCGAGAAACCCATATATCTTTCCCTGTTCCACGGTAAACGTCAGATCGTCCACCGCCACATGGCCTCCATACCGTTTGACTAGATTTTCCACCTGTATCAAAGCGCAATCCTCCCTCTTTATCGCATAACTGCGTAAAATAATCTCTGTCCTGTTCTCCATGTGTACTTCTCACACTAATATACTGGCAAAATGTGTCCCTATTCGTATCAAATTGTGAAAATTCTGTGTCCTTCCCACGCTAATCTGTATGGAGAATGCCGTATCTCAGGCATTCTCCTGTGTGAGACTTAGTACTTCTTAACGAAGCAGCCTATGCTGCTGAGTTTTAGAAGTCCTTCTCACACTACACACTTAGGTGATTATAACATACTATATTATTAAAAAACACATGAAATTCGTGTGCTGGTCTGATCCGGCGCACCAATAGAAAGGATGTATATGAAGGACTATCTCTACAGAGAGCCCTGCGATGATTTTCCAATCGCAATGGCCTATGTCCCCTGGCAGCACTTTAACGGGATCTGTGAAAATCTGGAAAAAGGCTTCTGCAACGGCACCGTCTTTCCTGAACTCGACAAACCATTTACAGGAAGGAGATGTTGTAACAGATGAACACACAATTTGCAAGCGAGCAGGAAAAACTGCTCCACGATATCGGCGTCTTAGGCTTCGTTGTCATCGAACTGTCCCTCTATCTGGACACCCATCCCACCGACCAGAATGCATTAAAATATTTCAACCATTACAACCGTCTTGCAAATCAGGCCAGACAGGAGTATTCCGCCAAATATACGCCTCTCACAATTTCCTGTGCGGATGTTTCGGCATGTGATGACTGGAAATGGGCATTGGCACCTATGCCCTGGGAAGGAGGCTGTAACTAATGTGGAATTATGAGAGAAGATTAGAGTTCCCCGTAAACATCAAAGAGGCAAACGCGGACATCGCGCAGGCCATCATCAGCCAGTACGGCGGTCCTGACGGGGAGATGGGCGCTTCCATGCGTTATCTGTCGCAGCGGTATGCGTGTCCTTACAGAGAGGTGGCTGGGGTACTGACGGATATCGGCACCGAGGAATTAGCCCACCTCGAAATGGTAGCCGCCATCGTGCACCAGCTTACAAAGAATCTCTCCATGGAGCAGATTGAAGAAAGCGGATTCCGCAATTACTATGTGGACCACACCGTCGGCATCTGGCCTCAGGCGGCGGGCGGCGTTCCCTTCAATGCCTGCGAATTCCAGTCCAAGGGTGATATTATTACGGATCTGATGGAGGATATGGCCGCAGAGCAGAAGGCTCGTTCCACCTATGACAACATCCTGCGTCTTGTCCGGGATGAACCCGACGTGTATGAACCGATTAAGTTTTTACGCGCACGCGAGATCGTGCACTTCCAGCGGTTCGGTGAAGCTCTGAGAATCGTGCAGGATCACCTCGATTCCAAGAACTTCTATGCGTTCAATCCGGGATTTGACTGTGCACAATAAATACTAATAGTCAAGCCACAGCAACCTAAAAAGCAGGATGCTGTGGCTTTCTTTTGCATTTAGGAAATTAAAGATATAATGCCTTTTACCTCCACCACCAGAGCATACTTTTCGCTTTGATTTTAAATTTTATGGTTTTCGTTCCGCCGTAATTACCTGTCCCCTTAATTGTCACACTGGCAGTTCCTTTCCTCACATTATTCTTGTAGCTGTCCTCCAGAATTTCATAATCTTCCGAAAGGAGGGTATCCCTTCCTACTTTCACAATGACCTGACTCTTATCCAGAAAAATTTCCTTGCCACTATAAATCTGCGCCTTAACAGTTACCTTCGCCTTAGAGACAGTCGCCGCCGTCACCCGGTACTGTCCATTCAGTATGCCGCTGTAGTTCCCTTTTCCCGTCAGACTAACATTCACAAGGGCATTCGCCGGGAGAACATCGTTCTCACCAATCTTCTCACCTTTCCGCCTCATACTTCCGTCCGCCAGTTTCGTATCCGCGCCATAACTATAGCTATAATTCTTTTCATAATCCGTCCCAGCCTTTAAAACCTTGCCGTCCAGATCAATCACCTTCGGGACAGATTTGTAGGCATTCTTCTTATTCTGATAGACTTTATCTGATATCTCCGCCTTCAGATTTCCGAGGTTCTGCCCGGCGACCGTGTAGGTCAGCGTCGCGCTCCCTTTGAAATTGCCCTTCCCCCTAATCACCACAACAGGTATTTTACTGCCATTTTTCCCATCGTAAATCGCTCTGTTGTTTTTATAGGAAAGCGTGTAATCCCTGCCCTTTTCAAGCAGCATATTACCAAATTTTACGACAGGCTCTGGTTTACAACCTCCTTTCGCATATACTGGCTGCCTTTCTATCACAGTTCTCATAAGCCTGTCTGTATCTTTTTGGATATCATAAGCGGTAATCTTAAAATTCTTCTTTAAAGTGCCCCTGTAGCCATTGATTCCGGTAAAGATAATCTGCGCCGTTCCACAATCCGTGTTTTTCTGATATTCCAGAGTGTAATCCACACCTTCAGTCAGCTCTTTTATTTCTTTATTCTTTCCAGTCACGGACAGTTTGATGCCGCTGCCCCAGCCGGAAGTCACCTCACTAATAGCGCTACCGGTATACACCATATTCTTAGGAATGCCAGTAACGATTGCTTTCTTTATATTACCGCCCGTGATTTTAAAGGATACTTTTTTCTGCCCCGTATAAGTGCCCTCCGGGGTTGCCTTTCCTGTTCCCGTCAAAATCATCACTGCATTGCCGATCTCCACATTGTCCTCATAGGATACCGTGTAATGAACATCTTTTCGCAAAACATTTCTGCCGGACTTCACTACCGGTATTTTGTCCATTGTGGCAACTGTAATTTCTTCTCCGGTATAAGACTGCGCTGCTATTTTCGATACAGCTGCTTTGCTCATCAGCTTCGATTCAGTAATAAGCAGAGATACCGAGCGCTCCCCTCCATAGTTGCCCTTTCCTTTCACCAAAATAGTATACGTTCCGGGAGATTTATAAGCATTGGCATTACCTGAAAGGCCAGGATACTCCACCGTATAATCCGTCTTATTTTTCAGTTTCTTCCCGTTCCATACAAGCGTAGGTACTGCCTTCTGAACCTTCTTGTTATAATTTACCGCAATATCCTCTGCCGTGATATCTTTCGCCGCAATGCTTTTGGCAAGTATCTTAAAGTCCGCCGTCTCCCTCCCGGCATAATTGCCTTTCCCGGTTACAATAATAACCGGCGCCTTATTCGCTATTGAACCATCATTGGCCTTCGTATTATTCTTGTAGGAAATGCTGTAGTCCGTTTTTACCCGCAGTCTTGTCTTATGGTCGTATACCCGCACTTCCGGCTTAATGGCCTTCCCGGTATAGGTATATCCTTTTTCGTCCACGCCTGCAATCCATAGTCCGGCCGGTATCGCGTCCGCCCCGCCCTCGGGAAAGTCTTCCGGCAGAATTTCGCCCAAATCGTCCTTTTTCACGGAAATGGTATAGCGGAACGTCGCCACCGGGCTGTCCTGCCAGCCTTTTTTACGCACTACAGCCATAATCACTGTATCTTCCGTAATCACAATCGGCTCCCTATACAGTATTCCCTTATCTGTGGGCACTGTACCGTCCAATGTATAGTAGATTTTCGCGCCCGGCTGGTCTGTACTCAATATAATTTTACTGCCCTCCGGAACAGCCTTTCCCGATGCAATATTCGAGACAGGCACATCCAGCGTATCAAGCACCTCCCAGACAGCATCCAACCTGATATTCCCCGTCACCGGACTTGAAAAATCGTATAGCTCTCCGTCCAGATACCAGCCGGTAAAACGATATCCCTCCCTGACAGGATTCTCTGGCCGCTGTACGGTTTCTCCCGCTTTCACTTCCTGACTGTCTACCTGCGTGCCGCCGTTGCTCTGGAACACCACCATATAAATATCCTGTGCAAGGTTAACTGCATGATAGACAAAAGTCGCTACCGGGCTGTCTTTATAACCTTCCTTAACTGCCATAGCCATGATCGTCATATCACCCAGCACGACAATCGGTTCCCTATAAAGCGTGCTTGTTCTGTCCGGCGTTGTCCCATCCAGCGTATAGTAGATTTCCACCCCTGATGCCGCGCAGGTCAGCACAACCTTTGTCCCAATTTCCACCTCGCTGCCGGAAGGAAAACTTGCCGAAGGCGCAGCCAGTACATGTTCTTCCTCCCAGGCTGCCTCTAACGTGATATCCCCTGTGATCGGAAGATGGAAGTTATAAAGTTCCCCATTGAAATACCACCCGATAAAGCGATACCCTTCTCTGGAAGGAACCGGCGGTTCACTGGCGTTCCTGCCCTCCTCAATCTGCTGGCTCTCCACCACACTTCCGCCGTTACTCTGAAAGCTGACCGTATAAGACTTAGAATCGGGAACAAGCACGCCGCCCGGCACATCCGTGCCAAAACCGGTGTAAACAAAGACAATATTATTTCCCTCTATCACATCCTCCGTGCCGGTAACTGCTTCCACGAAGTAGGTACAGCAGGAATCCTCATAGGGCTGGAGGTTGACCGTCAAGGAAACGCCTTTCCCACCGGCAATCTCCCCCAGTTCCTCCGAATACAGGATTTCCCCGTCCTCTTTGTCACCCCTGATATTTAAAGTTACATCGGACGCAATGTCGCTGTCGTTCAAGACGGAAAGATCAAGCCATGTCGCTTCATCCTGCCATCTCTGTGAACAGAGCACTTTCACATCTGTATACCCGATGCCGATCTGGTAATCATTGTCCGATGCCGTACTCTCTCCCTCCGCCGCCACGGTGAGTGTGTGTTCCGCATAGCCATCCATCTCCACCGGGACGGTATACTGCTCTAACACAAAGTTTCCTGTTTCGCCTGCACCAAGATGGATACTCTGTGTCCCCAGACTTGTCCCGTCCATCTTCATCTCCACAGTTTCTACCGTGGTGTTACCTTTGTTGGTCAGCTCTACCGCAATAGGCAAAACCTGTCCGGGCTTAAAATCCTCATATTCATAACCCGCATAATTTAGTGCCAGATCCGTTACATCTTTTTTCTGCGTCACACAAAGAGAGCTGCACTTACTGCCGTCCTCCTGATTCCTGATATGCATGTAGGCGATATAAGGAATCCCGCTTCGCAGACTGCCGGTAAGCGTCCCTGTCATCTCGCTGTCTGTCTGTTCGATCACATAAGGGCTTGTCCACCCTTCCCCCGTCGAACTGATGCCGTAAAGAGCCACTTTCTCCGTCTCATACGCTATAGCGTCCCAGATAATCTCTGTCCGCTCCCCTTCGGAAAGTACACGGAAATTGCTGTTGACATCCGGTCTTGCCTCCTCATAAATCTGCTGCACTGCCGTAGAACCGATTGTGGTATAGCTGATATTGCCGTCTGCATACCAGTAGATCCTGCCGCCCTCTGAAACGGGATTATCATTCATGCCCGCCTCTGCAGTCAGAATCATTCGATTTCCTCCGGAACCGAGGCGTGTATCGAAATAGATAACCCGGTCAGACACGGTCTGCAGATCGCCATCCATATCCAAAGCGTACACAACACCCGCCTGTGAATTGCCAGCCGCGCCGTCCATGCTGACAATCTTTTCGTTACCTTCTCCAATCGAGAATGTCTCAAGCTTCCCTGTTGCCGCATCATATTTCTGCAAACTTTCCTGATTGTCCGTTCCCCAGAGACCATCCGCTGAAGTCATGCTGTTCTGAATCCATGCAATCTGCGCCTGTCCTTGATTTACATAAATCTGCGGCTGCAGATAGCTGCCCGCCGTCTCCGTAACTGTCTCGTGGGACAGCACTTCTCCTGTGGAAACGTCCACAACCGCATAGGAAATGTACTGGTTGCCTGCCACCTCGTTCAAATCAGCGCCGGATGCAAATGTTTTGGCCGCATCCTGCCAGCAGATATAGATTTTCCCGCCGTCCACACAGACATCTATGCCGTTGTCATGGGTCTGGTTTTCGTCCTCCGGCACAAGCTGCTTCGGAGCAGTGAAATTAGCACCATCATCCGAGGATGCATAGACCACCGCCGCCCTGTTCTCTGCACTTCTGCTTGGGATGTCCTGCAGCCAGAATAAGTAAAACTTATCTCCTGCCCTGACCAGTTTCGGGTCTGCACCGGGGTAGACAGAGGACTGGACGAAGGAGTCTGATCCTCCCATACTGAATGCCGTTATAGGCGCGGCGTCATTCTGATGCAGATAGCTTCTATCCATCACGGTATAGGCATCGGCATTGTATAACTGCTCGGTCATACTTTCTGTCACAGCCTGACCTTCCGGAGAGTTTTCAGACTCATAAATCGTGTAGGTTGCTTCTGGTGATTTGAATAAATTTAAATGCCAGCCAAAGCAATCGGCTTCCAGTTCCAGATAAGCATTCAGCCACACTTTCGTATAATCATCTTTAGGCTTCCATGTATAATTACAGGCTCCTGTACCAGATACGCCCACACTAACTACTTTTTCTACGCCAACTCCTGTCTTGCCAGTCACAGAAATTTTACCCGACAGTGTTCCCACACCACCCTCGGTTTGAAGTATAAATTCCTCACCTTCTACAGACAGAGTAACCTTACCTGATAACTCGGCGCCTGCTTCAACGTCTATATATATAGGAACTGACCCCGCAAAAAAATATTGCCTGTATTTCGCACTGCCTTTTCCGGCTACAATCACATCCACCTTTATGCCAAAGGTGCCCGGTTTGGTCATATCAATGTAGCCCTCACCATACCCTTTCACTGTCACCTTCGCCGATAAGCAGCCCGCCCCGAACTTCTCCGGTTTCCCGCCAAAAGCTGCCGCCGCATCCGATAAATTCTTCGCACGCTTAGAGAGCTTATCGTAATCTTCCTTAAAAGCCTCCATACTCTCCGAAGTTTCTTTATTGATTGCAATTTTTACCTGTCCATTCCGCTCTACTGTCAAGTCAAACGGCAAAGCATTTTCCAGCCCATAACTCAGCGTTTCCCCTCCAAGAAAGGGAATCGTATTATCCGGCAGCGTAAAACCGATACTTGATCCTAGATTGAAAGAACCCGATTTGTTTTCTTCTTTGATATCCGCAGTGCCTTCCGGGCTAATATAGATTCCTATCCGTTTCACCGTCGTCTTGCCATCCACATCGGTCGCCCTGATACGGACATCCTTCTGCGCATTCAAGTTTGTCAGGGTACGGCCTTCATTTGCCATAAGAAGGGGAATGGAAAACTTTCCCTCCTCGCTGCTGGCAATCAATGCCCCATCCTGTACCAGCGTATAGTTCTTAACGTCTCCTCTCGCTTTCACCTCAATTTCCATCATAGCCGAAGCGGAAGTATCGGAAATTTCATTCTCGGTATGCTGTAGATATACCTTGTCTGCCAAAAGATTCGTCACTGTATTTCCTATGGTGGCTTTGACATAGACTACGGCAAATTCACCGTCAGACGGAGCCATGCTTATGTAGTAAGTGCCATCTGTTGACAGTGCTTTGTATGACATATATGGAATATACCCATCTGCTGTTACACTTATGTATTCTTCTCTCCCCTCTTCCTCTACGGGTATGGCGATGTAACCGTTGGCATCAGTGGCTGTGCCATTGACCAATGCCCCTGCAACCGGGGTGCCAAGGTTGGAATCTATTACGTAGATATGGGCGCTGTGGGATAGTTCGATGGGAGAATTGTCTGGATCGTTAAATTGGTAAGCAACGAAGGGAATATTATTTTCTTTAGCATAGGTTTCCGCATAGGAACCTGGAACGCCATAGAAAACAAGATTATCAATGTTTGCAAAGGCATCCTCACCAATGCTTGTTACGTTCACAGGAATATATATTTTCCCATTTAATCCGCTACAGTACGCAAATGCTCTATATCCTATACTCACCACTCCTACTGAGATTGCCAAACTACCTGTTAAGCCACTACATCCACTAAAGGCACCCTCTCCAATGCTTGTTACGTTATCGGGGATTATCAGGCTCCCTGTTAAACCACTGCATCCACTAAAGGCCCAGCCACCTATGCTTGTCACGCTATCCGGGATTATCAGGCTCCCTGTTAAACCACTGCATCCACTAAAGGCATTGCCACCTATGCTTGTCACATTATCCGGGATTGTCAGGTTGCCTGTTAAGCCACTACATCCACTAAAGGCACCCTCTCCAATGCTTGTTACGTTATCGGGGATTATCAGACTCCCCGTAAAGCCGCTGCATCCATAAAATACAGCACGCTCTATACTCGTTACATTTTGAGGTATTGTCAATCTCCCATTAAAACCACTACAATCATTAAACGCATATGCTCCTATTTTTACTACACTACCCGGTATTACCAACACCCCTGTAAAACCATTACACCCTGAAAACGCTCTTCCCTCTATACTCGTCATTCCTTCTGGAATCACTAAATTCCCTGTAAAACCATTACACCCCTCAAATGCTCTTATTCCTATATTTGTCACATTCTCAGGTATTTCGAGACCACCCGTAAAACCTCCACAGCCATAAAATGCACAATCCCCTATCTTCTGCATACCCTTTGGAATCACTAATTCCCCTGTAAATTCACAATCATTAAATGCATCATTCCCTATTTCTAGCAGACTCTCTGGCAAAATCAACTCGCCTACCATACTACAACCATAAAAGGCACTATTTCCTATACGTGTAATTCCCTCAGTCATTAACAACTTGGTCGAAATATTACAAATATACACTCTCCAAGGTGCTACTGGAAAATTATTAGAATAATAATCCCACATCTCCCCCGTCCCAGAGATTGTCAGTGTCCCATCCTTCAACGTCCATGTCAGATTATCCCCGCACTGCCCCGAAGCTTCTACAGACTCCTCCCCTGTCGCAGTTACATTGTCCTCATTTTCCTCCTGTTCTTTCTCGCCTATTTCCTGCTCCGTATCAGTTATCTCCCCGGATTCTGCTCCCGGTTCCTCCGCTGGCTTGTCCTCTCCCGATTCTCCTGTTTCCTCATCCGTTCCGTTATCCAAATCCTCTTCTGGGTTTTGAGACTTTTCCGGGTTTCCTTCCTCTCTCGGATTCTCCGGGGATTCTGTTTCATTATCTTTTTTAAGCTTCTTTTCCTCAGAATCTTCCCCGCCTGTTTCCCCTGAACCCGGTGTCTCATCCTCCGCCGTATCACTCTCCGATTTTTCTTCCTTCGTCGCTACACCATCTTCCGCATTTTCAGTTGCAGCAGCCTCAAGCTCCGCCTGCCCTTCTGCCGCAAGTACCGCAAAATCCGTACTCGACAGGGCCATCGTCAGAGCCAACATCACACACACTACTTTTTTGCCCATTTTTCTTTTCAAGCTAGTAATCATAATCATCCTGCCTCCTCATAAGTGTCTCTTCTATATTTCGTACATAAAATGCATTGCGATTACACTTGTCTCTAAAAAAATCCACATTTTGACGTAATCCCCATGTTTTTACTCCGCAAATCTTCATCATTACATCAAACTGAAACCAATACTATAAACATATCTCAGTACTGAATTAACTGAAATGAAAAATGAAAGCATCAGTCAATTTTCGGCTAATACTTTCATTTGATCCCAATGTATAATCCATACTTTTTTATATATTGCTTTCATAGCTTACCGCCTTATACACAGGCTTAAGCGTCTGCTCGAAAGTGATCCTTATTAAATCTTTATAAAAAGCTTTTCTCTTTTCTGAGATGCAATCTATTGACTCTATTATTTTCTCAATTGCTTTCAAATCTATCCGTGGAAATATTCTTTTCACCGCTTCATTAAGAGCCGGGTTTTTCATAGATAAAATATACTGTGAAAAGCAAATCCTTCTGCCATCCAAAACACTCGCCGATCTTGCATTCACTGCATAATTCTTAGCTACGTCTAATGAAAGCTCTTCATCTGCAAGCAAAGGTACTAACGATGATCCACAGTCGTAAACCGGGGCAATTGACATATCATTCGACCCGATTTGAATCAACACGCCCCAGTTGCCTTCATGTCGGTCTGTATTGCAGATTAAGGCATCAACCACAAACATATCCCAGAAATGCTTTTCAAGTTTCTCTCCTATGGGTAATCCTCTTATTACAGACAGTGTGTCAAAAATATCGCCTTTTTCTTCTTTTTCACTCTCCGTATTTGCCAGAGATAACGCTTTCACCTCATATAATTCAAATTTGTTTCTACAAAAGTCTTTACATGCACAAGCAATCTTTGTTTTCCCATTCTTTTCTTTGTAAAATCCAAGACGTGTTTCCTGAACAGGTATTCCAACGCTCTCATAAATATGGCAGCCAAGATATTCTGAAACAGCATTGTTGATGTAAGACGATACATGCCTCTTATTCCTAACCGGATCCGGAAATTTCAAAAGATATTTTTCTCCATCAATCAACAACGTTTTCTTCCTGTCTGATCCCAGATATTTATTTGGCAGTTCCTGATATTGATTAAAATCTTCCATCTCAATACTCCCTCAGTTTGGCCCACAAACGCTGCATCTCACAATCCGGGTAGAATCCATTCACTGCCCCATGTTTGATGGATGTATATGCTTCGTCAAACGCCATTTTCAACAGCACCAATTTCTCCTGCACCGGGTTAGCCTGATAATCGCTTCGCTGTGACACATATTTATCAATATCCTCTTCAATATATTTCGGTATACGGTAATCAGAATATTTACTTCTGACAATGTTTATTACCCCCATTTTGTGACACTCCTTCCCATCCATCTTATCACTTCACTTATCTCGATTATAGTATGCAGTATCTCAAAATACAATCATTTTGCGTAGTTCAGATATGATTCGTCCCTTTAGGAATGCAAAAATTATGGTGATGTGCCCATTTTACAATACTTTTCTAATGTGCAATTTCGATACAGATATCGGCACGGAGGAATTAGCCCACCTCGAAATGGTAGCCGCCATCGTACACCAGCTTACAAAGAATCTCTCCATGGAGCAGATTGAAGAAAGCGGATTCCGCAATTACTATGTGGATCACATCATCGGTATCTGGCCCCAGGCGGCGGGCGGCGTTCCCTTTAATGCCTGCGAGTTCCAGTCCAAGGGCGATATTATTACGGATCTGATGGAGGATATGGCCGCAGATGGGGCAATTTTGTAAGAACAACATGAAAAAATATTGTAAAAACAAGTCTGCTTCATTTCATAATTAATCCATCAGCAAATCAATTCCTTCAGTCTCAAGTCAGTCTCAAAGCGTTTCCAGACTGTTTGAGACTACATGAGACTGACTTGAGACTGAGATTTTATAAAGTCCATGTTGATGTATTTTTATCATAAGATGCACCTGTAATCCTTTTAATTTTTGCGTAATCTCTAAATACAGTTGCTCTCGAAATATCCAGTTCTGCCATAACCTGTTCCACTGACAGATGAATATTTTCACAAATCATATCATAAATTTTCTGTTCTCTTTTAGATAATGTCTTACTTTCCTTTGCTGACTCTACCGCTATTTTATTCAAAGGAATAGAAATTTTAAAAACATCATCTTCAAACAGTTCCGGCTTTCCGCCTTCAGAATAGATTGGCGTATATTTATAAAGATTTCTGACACCGGAGCCAATCGTATCAGTTCGTCCAATGTTTGCAAAAAAATGCTGTATTAATGGGTTTTTAGGATATGGCGTAAATTCATTGCTCATGATATTTCCATGCCGTCTGGGAACGCACCAATTCTCTGTTTTTAACCAGTCTTTTTCAATAATCAGCTTTGCCGGATAAGCGCTGGAAAAATCTCTATGGACTAATATATTGCCAATAACCTCTCTTGCGATCAGGTCTCTTATACTTGTATTTACATTATTTACAAGGAAAAATTTGTCGGAAGTATGCTTGGCAACAAATTCCATAAGAAGCTCGTATGACTCAATCAAATTAGTTGCAACCTGCAATCTGTCATCATAGCGGTCTAAATTTTCAATGCGGCAAATCGCATCTGTTATATAACCCGGACAGCAGGAACGTATCACTTCATCTTTCCCAAACAGCAGGACTCCTGCCAAATTGTATCCCTGTACTCCCGATGAAAAATCCTTTTCCCACAATCCGGCACTTTTCAAAATATCCTGATCAGACATTTGCAGCCAGTCATGATCCGGTTTTCGGCTTTTGGCAAGATTCCGTACCTTATTCATCAAATCCATACGCAAATCATCCAGTGAAACATACGGGAAAATTTTATGCTCCACATAGGTGTTGCTTTTTCTATTGTACATATTTTGAAGCTGAATGGGTGAATCTGTGATATCCATATCACCATCTTCATTTCGGTCATATATTCTGTTCGCACATTTTTCTACAGTAGATGTGGACGGCACATACACCCATAACAACATCATTCCGTCATATTCAAACTCTTCTATCGACAAATATAAAGTTGGCGACATCTTATCCGGATTGTTTAATTGATTTACAAAATTTTTCTTCATGTCTTTGATCATGTTCCGGTTAAGACCTATTGGGATTCCGCCATCTTTTACTCCCATAATGATGTACCCGCCATAACGATTGGAAAATGAACACACTGTTTCATATACATCATTATAAATTCCATTCTGGCATTCTTTATATTCTATCGTTATCTTTTCATCCTTTGAAAGCAATTGACGCATTAATTCTGTTGTCATTTTCGTTGCCTCCTAATAAAAACAATGTTGTTAATTCTTCTGGCGCTGGCAAATTATCCAAATTAGCAAGAGACTTATCTTTAATCCAGAAAATATCCAGACCGGTTTTATCTCTTTCGAGTATTTCTTCGACTGAAAATTTGTCCAAAAATCCTGACGGCCGTTGCAATCATATCTACCGTTATTGCAATACGTGGATTATATTCATTTCTAAAGAAACTTAGTACAGATTCAGAGTTTTCCACTGTATAAGTAATTTTCTTACAAAAACTGCTTCCCTCCCCAAATTCATCACGCATGGTATCTCCTTCTTGCTATACTGCTTGTCATTATCATCTATAATACCAACAATCCAGCCAATCAGCAATAAAAGATTTCTTGCCTGTAAAGCTTAAAAAAATCTAATAAAATTATAAACTTTCTATAAACCGTTTATTTTTTACCCTCTCCCGTCTGCTATTAGTGAAAGGTAAAAATTTTACATGAACTAAAAATTTAAAAAACCTTTCAGCAACTTTTATTTTCATAAGCTCAGCATAACGTACAAGTAATTCTACATACGTTGTCATATAACCAAAGGAAGGTGATATCTTGTCCGATACAAATTCAAAAATCATTTGCAAAAACATTTTTAAAAATGGTGAGAGCACAACTTCTAAAGATAATTTTACCAAAGCATGGATCCACCTTATCAATCAGCTTGAAAGAAACAACGGATGCCAGGCTTTACCTGCCATCCCCGTGTTTAACAATAAATCAGTTGAAGAAAAACGATAATTTACAAGTTATATGTTGCCATATATAGATATATGGAGCAGGCTTGTTTTTATCTCTTGAGGAGGGATAAAAACGAATGAGTATGAAAGTAGCTATTTACTGCCGCTTATCCGAGGAAGACAAAAACAAGCAATCTGAAACCGATGACTCCGGCAGCATCCAAAACCAGAAATCAATGTTACTGCAATATGCTATGGAACAGGGATGGGAACTTTATAATATATACAGCGATGATGACTATGCGGGGGCTGACAGACGCCGCCCGGAATTTAACCGTCTGCTAAACGATGCGGAGCAGCACAAATTTGATATTATCCTCTGCAAAACACAGTCACGATTTACCCGGGAGCTTGAGCTTGTAGAAAAATACATACATGGACTTTTCCCGGTCTGGGGCATTCGCTTTATCAGTATTGTTGACAACGCGGACACCGCAAACAGAGGAAACAAAAAATCCCGCCAGATCAACGGGCTTGTCAATGAATGGTACTTAGAGGATATGTCCGAAAATATTCGCAGCGTTTTAACAAACAGACGGATAAACGGCTTTCACATTGGCGCATTTGCTCTCTACGGTTACAAGAAAGACCCCGATCAAAAGGGACACTTGATCATTGACGAAGAAGCCGCCACAGTTGTCCGTGAAGTTTTTACCCTGTTTTCACAAGGTTACGGAAAAACTGCAATCGCCCGTATTCTCAACGACAGGGGCATACCTAATCCAACTGAATACAAGCGTCTACATGGCATGCGCTACCAGCAGCCCAAAACAAAAAACAGCACTCTCTGGAAATACTTTGCGATCTCCGATATGCTGATAAACGAAATCTATATCGGGAATATGGTACAAGGCAAATACGGCAGCGTATCGTATAAAACAAAGCAAAACAAGCCCCGCCCTAAAAGCGAATGGTATATTGTCGAGGGAACACACGAGCCGATTATTGACCGTGAACTATGGGACAGAGTACAGTCGCTAGTCTCACTGAACGCAAAACCCTTTACAACTGGCACAATAGGTCTGTTCGCAAGAAAAGCCCGGTGTGCTAACTGTGGTTACACAATGCGCTCATCCAAAAACCATGACAGGCATTATCTGAAATGTTCAAACCGCCATGTGGCCAAAGATGCCTGTATCGGTTCCTTTATCTCCGTTGATAAATTGGAGCAGCTTGTAATCAACGAGCTTAACCATTTAGCAGAGGAATACCTTGACAAGGACGAGTTAGAGCAAAACATAGAATTCTGTGATAACTTGCAGGAACAAAAGAAACGTCTGCTTTCTGATATAGCAGTCTATGAAAAAAAGGTTGCGGAATATTCAAAAGGTATTCGGGAGCTATACATGGACAAGGTAAAGGGCTTGTTGTCCGAAAGCGATTATCTGGAAATGTCAAAAGATTTTACCACAGAGCGCGATCGTTTAGAGCGTGTAGTCACGGAAGAGAAAAAGCAGTTATCCGAAATCGAAGAAAAAATTGCGGCTGGCGATAACCGCCGCGAACTGATCGAGCAATACACCAACTTGGAACATCTTACCCGTGAAATGGTGGAAACCCTGATTGATTATGTGTCCGTTGGAAAACGTATACCGGGAACAAAGGACGTTCCGATTGAAATACACTGGAATTTCTAAGGAAAGCACTGATTAAATTAGTGCTTCCCTTATTCCATAAACCTATTAACCCGAAGTTGTTCTTATATGATTGCAGCAGAACAGAAGGCCCGTTCCACTTATGACAACATCTTACGTCTTGTAAGGGATGAACCCGATGTATACGAACCGATTAAGTTCCTGCGGGCAAGAGAGGTTGTGCACTTCCAGAGGTTCGGTGAAGC
>CAMWJF010000054.1 GCA_947174505.1 uncultured Lachnospiraceae bacterium | reverse complement strand
ATGCTATATTATATAATAGAATTTTGATAATAGAATCCTTTTTTGGATTCTATTATATATTTTTATGGGAGAGTGGAACATGAGTCCTTTTGAGCGAAAATTTGGAAAATATGCAATACAGAATCTTTCTTTTGTACTGGTCATGTGCTACGCCGTGGGGTATCTGCTGGAGCTGTTTGACAGAAGCGGCCTGCTTATTTCCTACCTTACCTTAAATCCTTACGCGATTTTGCACGGACAGGTCTGGCGGCTTGTGACATGGGTGCTGATTCCGCCGAGCAGCGGGGGACTTTTCTTTACATTACTCATGTTATATTTTTACTGTTCCATAGGCACCTCGCTGGAACGGACGTGGGGCACCTACCGCTATAATGTCTATCTTTTTCAGGGGATGCTGTTTACCATTGCGGGCAGTTTCCTGCTGATGGGGTACTGTTATCTTTTTAAGCCGGAAATATCCCTGCTGGGCGCGGCTCTGACAATCAATTCGCCCCGTGAGTATTTTACTGTGATCGCGATGATGTTCAGCACTTACTACATCAATATGTCGATTTTCCTTGCGTATGCGGCGACCTTCCCGGACGCGCAGGTGCTGCTCATGTTCATCATTCCGATCCGGGTGAAGTGGCTGGGGATAATCTATGCGGTGATGCTGGTGTTCCAGTTCCTCGGCAGTACCGTATACGGCAAGTTTGCCATCGGCGCTTCCCTGCTGAATTTCGTGGTTTTCTTCCTGACTTCGCGGAATATGATGCATCTGAATCCGAAGCAGATTCACAGGCGGCAGGAGTTTAAGCGGGACGTGAGAAGGAATACGGGGATTACCAAGCACAAGTGCGCGATCTGCGGCAGGACAGAGGTGGACAGTCCGCAGATGCAGTTCCGTTTCTGCTCCAAGTGCGACGGGAACTATGAATACTGCGAGGAGCATCTGTACACCCATACGCATATCAAACGGTCATGATTGTGAGAACGTGGGCGCGGCATGGATGTGTCTTGGGGAATATATAAATATCGCCAGTTATTGAAAACAAAGTAAACCGTGACGGTTGTTATGGAAAGGCTGGCAGAAGGGGCGTCCTTCTGCCAGTGTATGCAGACAATGGAGGGCGGGATGAATCAGGAAGTCCAATTCAGCAAAACATTGGAGGAAGTCAGGAAAAGGGCCAGGGCGCAGCAGAATTTTATTACAAAAACAGAGGTGGAGGAAGCGTTTGCGGCGCTTTCCCTTTCTGTAGAGCAGATGGAGCTGGTATATGACTATCTGCGGCAGAATAAAATCGGTGTGGACGAGCCTGCTGATGCGGATGCGTATCTGGATGAGGAAGAGCGCAATTATCTGGATTCCTATCTGGAGGAGCTTCAGGCAATCCCGGCGGTTACGGAGGGGGAGCGGGAAGCCATTACCCTATCCGCCATGGCGGGGGATGCTGACGCGGTCAAACGGCTGACGGAGCTTATGCTTCCCGAGGTGCCCCAGATTGCCAAACTCTATACGGGGCAGGGCGTCAGTCTGGAGGATCTGATCGGCGAGGGCAATGTGGCGCTTTCTTTGGGCGTTACCATGTTAGGGGCGCTGGAACATGCACAGGAAGCGCAGGGAATGCTGGCCAAAATGATGATGGACGCCATGGAGGACTGTATCGCGGTAAATGAGGCGGAAGAAAAGAGCGACCGGAAAATCGCGGATAAGGTAAACAAAGTGGCGGATGCGGCGAATGCCCTGCGGGAGGAACTGCGCAGGAAAGTGACGGTGGAGGAGCTGATGGAGGAATCCGGGCTTTCCAGAAAGGCCATTGAGGACGCCGTGCGCATAAGCGGCGGTAAGATCGAGGCTATAGATTGAAAAATAAGTTTGAAGAAAGAGAAGGTAAGTATTCTGCGAATCGTCGCTGTCCGGCGGCGATTTTTGGCAGATGGTGGAAGGGAAACCGATGGAGACAGAAAACAGGGACTATAAATACTTTATGCAGGATACGGGTTCCGTCTATCTGGGTGCGAAGCTCAGCTATGCGGAGATTCTGCGGGATGAAATGGTGAATTTTAAATACAAGAGCATCGTGGAGCATTATATTTTCAAGGATACCGATCCGGAGACCACGCTGGAGAGTCATCTCTACTACATGACGAAAGAGCAGTTTTCCTATCGGACTTACGAACAGCTCAGGGCGAAGGTGAAAGTCAGCATTCTGGAGGACAAAAAGACATTTTTTGGTAAAAAGAAGACAGGCTATGCCACGAAGCTCATGCCCCTTGCGGCGCTTGCGGACTTGAATCTGGCGCAGAAAAAGGCGAAAGGCGTGGTGATTCAGGAGCTGGCGCTGTCGAAGCTGGGACTGATGGCCTTTAGTGTCTGAATACGCTGCGCGATAACCGTAAGTTACGCTACGCGATAACCGTAAGTTACGCTGCGCGATAACTTACACATAATTTTTCGCGTAAATTTTCGAATAGGGCTTGATTTTGACAAAATTTTTTGATACAATTCTTTTTGTAAAATTCCCCTTTTACACTGGACAGGTGAAAGACTTATAGCCCTTCGCCTGTTCTTTTATTTTATTAGGAAATCAATAAAATCCGGTCATTGTCCAACCGCTTCCCTGCGCATACCTTGAACTGTTCCAGCAGATCGTCTATGGTGAGTTTCTTCCGTTCCTCCCCCGATACATGAAATACGATACGGCCGCCGTCCATCATAAGCGTCCGGTTTCCCAGAGAGAGGGCCTGATGCATGTTGTGCGTGACCATCAGACAGGTGATGTGCCGCTCGGCGATGATTTTTTCCGTGAGGGCCAGCACTTTGTCCGCTGTGGCGGGATCAAGGGCGGCGGTATGCTCATCCAGCAGGAGGATGCGGGGCGTCACAATCGTTGCCATCAGGAGCGTGAGCGCCTGTCTCTGGCCGCCGGAGAGAAGTCCCACGGGCTGTTTCATCCGATCCTCCAGCCCCATGTCCAGAAGGGCGAGCTGCTCCCTGAATTTCTTTTTCTCCTTCGTGCTGATCCGGCTGAAATAGGCATGACGTCTGGTAGATGCCCGCAGATAGGCCAATGCCATATTTTCCTCAATAGTCATGTGGGGAGCGGTTCCCTTTAAAGGATCTTGAAACAGATGGCCGATCACCCGGCTGCGCACATGCTCTTTACAGTAGGTGATATCCTCGCCGCCAAGGACAATCCGTCCCTCATCCACATAAAAGCTTCCCGTGATGGCGTTGAAGAGCGTGGACTTGCCCGCGCCGTTGCTGCCCACAATGGTAGCAAAATCGCCGTCCGCAAGGGTGAGACTTATTTTGTCAAGGGCCTTTTTCTCGTTGACGGTTCCGGGGTGAAAGGTTTTGGAAACTGAGTCAATGACCAACATTTGTGCCGCCCTCCTTTACGAACAGATTCCGGTTATTTTTTCGCAGCCTATAAAAAGAGTATTTGTCCTTCAAATAAGGGAAAGAGATGGCAATGGCGACGATGACGGCGGAGACCAGCTTGAGGGCTTCCGCGGGCACATTCATGCGCAGCGCCAGCGCCACGATGATGCGGTAGAGGCAGCTTCCTAAAATAACACCCGCTATCCTTCTGAACATGCTGCCTTTGCCAACCAGTGTTTCGCCTATGATCAGGCTTGCCAGGGCGATAGTTACCATGCCGGTGCCCAGATTGATGTCGCAGGATTTCTGGTACTGGCCGAGGAGGGCGCCTGAGAGCGCAGTCAGTGCGTTTGCCATACAAAGCCCTACGGTGATCATGAACAGGGGACTGATGCCGGATGCCCGCACCATATGCTCGTTGTCGCCTGTGGCGCGGATGGAGAGTCCAAGCCTTGTGCTTAAAAACAGGGAGAGCAGGATGCCGATTACCAGTATGATGACAAGTACGAGTAACAGCTTATACCAGTCTGCGTACCAGCTATAGGGGAGTTTTTTCTTTGCCAGACTGAAGATGGTGTCGCTGGCAAACAGATTTACGTTGGAGGAAAAGCCCATCACGGCGATGTTGACCGTATAAAGCCCTGTATTGACGATAATGCCGGCCAGAATGGAGGGAACCCCCATTCTGGTCTGTAGAAAGGCGGTGACAAAGCCGGAGCAGACGCCCGCCCCCACGGCGGCGAAGAGCGCCAGATAAGGGTGGCCGGAAAGCGTCACCATTGCGCCAACCGCACAGCCTAGCGTAAAGCAGCCGTCGGTGGACAGATCCGCGATATTCAGGATACTGAACGAAAAAAACAGCGCCAGCGCCACAAGGGAATAAATACAGCCTAATTCCAGTGCGCTCTGTACAATGGAAAGTGTGATGATTGAACTCATAGGATACCTCTTTTTACTGAATTAATTAAATAGCATATGGTATTTAATTGTAAAGTCACAACCTGTAAGCAGGTTTGCAGGGGCGCTTAATTAAATTCTTCGGCTGTCTGGATTTCCACCAGACTGGAGCATTTGTCTGCGAACATACTGTAGTCAAGACCGATGGCTTCGGCGGTCTCGGTATTTACTGTGGCGATTCCGTTATCCATGGTCTGTACGGCCATAGATGCGGGAGCTTTGCCGTTTGCCAGAATATCCACAGCCATGTCGGCGGTGGCGGTGCCAAGTTCTACATAATTCACACCGTAGCCGAGAAATGCGCCGTTTAGGGCGAAAGAGTCTGCGCCGCCGTAGTGGGGCACTTTTGCGTCGATGAATTTCTCATAGATGGCAAGCTCCGCCGTCATCACATTGTTGTCGGTGGGGGTGAAGACCGCCTCTGCGCCGGAGGAGAGCAGGGCGTCCGCCGCAAGGGAGATTTCCCCGTTGTTGGTTCCTGTTTTTTCCACGACTGTGAGTCCTTTTGCCTCGCAGTATGCTTTGGCGGCTGCGATGGCTGCGGTGGAAGAGTCCTGACTCTTGTCGTAGAGCAGTCCTACAGTCCGGATACCGGGATCTGCGGCCAGCATCAGGTCAAAGACAGCATCCGTGTTCAGGGCGTCCGAGGTGCCAGTGATGTTGGAGCCGGGGGCGTCCATGGAGGCTACAAGCCCTGCGCCCACAGGATCGGATACGGCGGAGAAGACCACTGGGATCAGACTGCCGTCCTCCCGCGTATTTTCCGCCGTGGCATTCTGCATCACCATGGCAACCGGCGTGGCTACAGGGATGATCAGGTCTACATCCGAGGCGATCAGGTCTGTGGCGATCTGATTCATGGTGGTGGCGTCAGCCTGCCCGTTATAGGTGAAATTTTTGTAGTCAAAGAGAATGTCAAGTTCTTCGCTCTTTTTGTCCAGCTCCGTCTGGATGGCAGCCACGATCTGGTTTAAGGACGCGTCGTCCACATACTGTACGATGCCGACCTTGTAGGTTCTGCCGGTGGAAGCGGCTCCGTCTTCTTCGGAATCCGTGCCGCCTGCACCGTTGTCTGCCGTATCGTCTCCGGCTGTGGTTTCCGGGGCTTTGCCGGTAACGGATGCACCGCTGGCGGAAACGACTGCGTTCACATTGCCGCCGGATGCGCCGCAGCCTGTGAGAGCGGCGGTAAGAGCCGCGCCTGCCAGTAACAGAGTCATAGATTTCTTTTTCATAATGGGGTCCCCCTTTTTGATGTTTTTCCACTCAGAGCCAATTCGCAAAATCGCTGCTTCGTAGCTTTCCTTTTGCTTATTTATGGCTCTCGCCATATAAATTTATGCTGAAACAGCTTTTTGAGAGCAAGCTCTCAAAATCTGTTTTATCCTAAATTTGCATGGCTCTGAGTGGTAAAAAAAACCGCCCCAGACAAAAGTCTGAGACGGTAATAAACAGGTTTATTATCGCGGTACCACTCAAATTGATGGGGCATATAATCCCCAATCCGCTTTTTCCATATACAATCATATATGCCGCCTTGGTAACGGGTGCGGTTCCCGCCGGGGATTACTTTGTCGGTATGCACTGACATTTCCACCCGGCCTCGAAAGTCCATTCGGTATAAGTGCCATGCCGTCTTTCACCAGCCGACGGCTCTCTGTAATGGGTAACCCATACTTACTACTCTTTCTCAAAGGTTTCGGATATGTGCTTTTGCAATTAATTTATTACACAATAATACTTTTGTGACAGATTGTCAAATATTTTTTATTATTTTCATCCCAAGGAAAAGTGGGACGCAGAAAAAAGGAAAGTGGAGGAAACCGATTTAAGGTAACAGAAAGGCTGCATTAAGAAAAATCATATGCAGATGTTGTAAGATACATGTAGGAAAATAAGTGGGAGGTGTGACAATGGAAAACAGTAAAGTGGAAAAGAACAAAAAGAGAAGGGCGGCGACAGAGCTGGCCGTATGCGTTGGGGTGATGGCGGCACTGATCGTTCTGATGGCTGCATTTGGCGCTGGAGCCGGACTTTTGGCTGGTGTACTGGCTTATTGGATTCCCTGTGCGGTACTGATCTTTTATGTCCTTAAAGTAGAAAAACAGTCGTTACCTTATTTGGGACTGAAATTTGTTTATGCGAGGCATATCTGGGAAGGGATTGGGCTGGGAATCTGTATGTTTATTGTACAGCAGATACCGCTTCTGCTCATGAAAATGGATTATTCGGCCTATGCAATGGCGCCGGATCCAGTGTATATTGTGGTGATGCTGTTGTACTGCTTTCTGTGTGTGGGTTTCGCGGAAGAACTCATATTCCGCGGTTTTTTGCTGAAAAAGACGCAGGATATTTTCTCTCAAAGATGGATTTGTGTGGCTATAAATATCCTTCTTTTTTATCTGATTCACTGGTTTACCATGCAGCATACCTTCGGGGAATTTTACAATCTTGCGACGAATGTGGTGATTTTATGCATCTATCTTTTCCGCAAAAAGGAGGGGACAATCGTGCCGCTGGTGATTGCGCACGGCCTGTATGACAGCCTGACGTCGATTGTGCTGCCTGTGGCTGTTTATCTGCTAAAATAGGTTTGCTTTGTGTTTCATTTCTTGTAATATCGGATATTGTGCCAGTGTCGCGGAAATGTCAAAGGAGGAGTTTATTAGAGGGCCCGACAGGATCCCTTGCCGGGTTTTTTACTGTGTGGTAATATGGATATTCGGAGGAAAACCCAATGATTACCATGGAGCATGTGTGCAAATCCTATAAAATTGCAAAGAGAAACGCGGGATTCGGCGAGGCTTTTAAGGCGCTGTTCCACCGGGAGTATGAGGTGGTTCACGCTCTTTCTGACGTTTCCTTTACGATCCGTGACGGGGAGATGGTGGGCTATATCGGGCCAAACGGCGCCGGAAAAAGTTCTACCATCAAAATCCTGAGCGGCATCCTGACGCCTGACAGCGGTGTTGTGACGGTGGATGGCAGAATCCCGTACAAAAATCGGATGGAGCATGTGAAGGAAATCGGCGTTGTGTTCGGGCAGCGGTCGCAGCTCTGGTGGGACGTCCCGGTCATCGACTCCTTTGAACTGTTAAAAGATATTTATTCGATTCCCGGAGAAATTTACCGTAACAATCTGGAAGAGCTGACGGAGCTGTTACATCTTTCGGAACTGCTGCGCTCCCCGGTAAGACAGTTGTCTCTGGGGCAGAGGATGCGGTGCGAGATTGCGGCTTCCCTGCTGCACAGCCCGCGGATTCTTTTTCTGGACGAGCCGACCATCGGACTGGATGCGGTTTCCAAAATCGCCGTCCGGGAATTTATCCAAAAGCAGAATGAAATACATAAGACGACGGTGATTCTGACGACGCACGATATGCAGGATATCGAGGCCCTCTCAAAGCGTATTATTCTGATCGGGAAAGGGAAAATATTGCTGGAAGGGACGCTGGAGGATATCAGGAGGGGCGACGCGGGCATTGATGAGACGGTAGCAGAACTTTACCGTGCCTATGAAATCGAGTGAAACGCGGCATTTTTCGGAAGGAGATTGAGATGAAAAAATATCTGTCTTTTTTTCGCCTGCGCTTTACCATGGGTTTACAGTACCGCACCGCCGCGCTGGCCGGAATGGTGACGCAGTTTGCGTGGGGATTCTTGGAGATTATGGTATTTCAGGCGTTTTATAAGGCGGAGCCGGAGGCGTTTCCCATGACCATGTCCGCGACGGCTTCCTACATATGGATGCAGCAGGCATTTTTGGCGTTGTTCGCCACATGGATGATGGAAAATAATATCTTTGACACGATTGTATCCGGCAATATTGCCTACTCGCTGTGCAGGCCGGTCAGGATTTACAATATGTGGTTTTCCCAGAGCACGGCGACCAGAGTTTCCCGGGCTGTGCTGCGGTGTTTCCCCATCCTGATCGTCGCGGTCTTTCTCCCGGAAAACTACAGGATGGCAAAACCGGCGTCCCCATGGCATTTCGGATGGTTTGTTATCACATTGGTCCTGGGGCTGCTTGTGACAGTTGCCTTTTCCATGCTTATATATGTGTTCACCTTTTTTACTGTTTCGCCGCAGGGGGTGCGGATTGTGTTTACCTCGATGGTGGATTTTTTTGCGGGCGCGGTCATTCCCCTGCCGTTTTTTCCGGCAGACTGGCAGAGGGTGCTGGAACTGTTACCTTTCGCGTCCATGCAGAACGTGCCTTTGCGGATTTACAGCGGCAGCATGTCGGGGGCGGAGATGGAAAAGGCGGTTGTGATGCAGCTTGTCTGGCTGGCTGTACTGGTCACGTTTGGGAGCTGGCTTAGCAGAATGGCGGAAAAGAAAGTAACGATACAGGGAGGATGAGGCGATGCTCTTAAAGATAAAGCAGGCTGTCAGGCTGTACGGGCATTATCTGTCGGTCAATATCAGAAGCGCCATGCAGTATAAAATGTCCTTTTTCCTGACGGCTTTGGGGCAGTTTCTTGTTTCTTTTAATGTATTTCTCGGCATTTATTTTATGTTCCGGCGGTTTTCAGCGGTGGAAGGGTTTACCTACAACGAAGTGCTGCTCTGCTTTTCCGTGGTGCTTCTGGAGTTTTCCATGGCGGAGATGTTTGCCAGAGGTTTTGATCTTTTCCCGGAAATGGTGCGCACAGGCAGTTTCGATCAGGTGCTGGTTCGCCCACGGAATGAGATATTGCAGGTGCTGGGCAGTAAGTTTGATATGACAAGAATCGGCAGAATACTGCAGGCGGTTGTCATGTTCTGGTATGGGGTATCCCATTGTAGCGTAGACTGGAATCCGCCAAAAATAGCAACTGTTATATTTATGTTGGTTGGAGGATGCGCCGTTTTTTCAGGGCTGTTTCTGATTTATGCGGCCCTGTGTTTTTTTACGCTGGAGGGACTGGAATTTATGAATGTCCTCACAGACGGGGCGAGGGAGTACGGGAGATACCCGGTCAGTATTTACGGGAAAAAGATGCTGCTTGTGACCACTTTTCTGATTCCCTATGCGCTGGTGCAGTATTATCCGCTCTTATATCTGCTGGAAAAGGACAGCCGCCCGTTTTTGATCTTTGTCCCGTTGCTGGCGGTCTGGTTTTTGCTGCCGTCCTATGCGCTTTGGCGGTTCGGTGTCAGACATTATCAGTCCAGCGGGTCGTAGCGGTATGAATGATTCCGGATTGTAATATAAAAAATAACTGTTATGATGTTATTACGGAGGTAATTATGCAGATAGTAGAATACTTTACATGTGACAGAAAGGCACACTGGCTGGAACAGATCAAAAAGTGCGAGTGGGGAGCCGGACAGTATCTGTATCAACTGTTGCGTGAAAACAGGTTTCAGGAAGCTGTGGGGGAAAAGTCGAAAGTGCTGATGCTTACGGACGGGGACGCGCTTGTTTCTTTTTGCAGCTATGCGGAAAAAGACGATATTCAGCCGACAGAGCTGACTCCGTGGATCGGTTTTGTGTATACCTTCCCGGCGTACAGGGGACACCGCTATGTCGGGAAGCTGTTTGAGGAGACGGTAAGGCTTGCGGAAACGGAGCGGGTGCAGGATATTTATATATCTACAAACCACGAAGGGTTATATGAGAAATACGGGTGTGAATTTTTTCAGATGATGACGGACATGGAAGGGGAACCGTCAAGGGTTTACCGGCTGCATGTGGATTGACTTTGGAGGAAATGGCAGGGAGGGAAACGTATGGCTGTCACGGATGAAAAAGACCTGCAGCAGTTAAAAAAGAGGCTGATCGAGCTTGCAGATAAGGCGTACAGCCGCAATATATACACATACACGCCCTTTCTGGGGCTTGCCGAACAGCAGGCCTATTACGCGGTGGAGCGGGAGGTGTCCTATGCAGGGGTCAGGATGGAGGGCGGCGCGCCACTGTGCGAGCGGAAGATCATCCGTTTCGGCGATCCGGGCTATGAGGAAGCGTTTCCCATCGTGCGGGTGGAGATTTTGCCGAAAACGCCCAAGTTTGCGGAGAACCTCACACACAGAGATTTTCTCGGCGCGGTGATGAACCTGGGGATTGAGCGGGATGTGGTGGGAGATTTCTTTGTGAGGGAGAAGAGCGCGCTGCTTTTCTGCCACGAAAACATTGCGGACTATATCGTGGAAAATCTGGACAGGGTAAGGCATACCAATGTGGCCTGCAAGCGGGCGGAGGGCGAGATTGCGTTGGAAAGCGCGGAGCCGGAGCGGATATCGGTGACGGTCTCTTCTCCCAGGGCGGACGGCGTGATTTCCAAGGTGTACAATCTTTCCAGGGAGGGAAGCCGGGAATTATTTAATAACGGTCGTATTTTTATAAACGGCATACAGACGGTAAACGCATCCTGTCAGTTGAAGGAGGGGGATGCCGTCACCGTGCGCGGATTCGGGAAATTTATTTTTTACGGACAGACAGGCGTGAGCAGGAAGGGGAAGGACCGCGTGGAAGTCGGTGTTTTCGGGAAAATGTAGATAGATAAATTTTCCAGAGGGTGGTATACTAATGCGAGAAGAAATTCTAATTACTCGCAGCAGTGGCTGCTTTGTAAAGAATTTCTAAGTCTCGCATAGGAGAATGCCAGGAACATGCATTCTCCGTAGTTTAGCAAAAAGTAAAGAGAGGAGTATCCATGAATTTAGAAAACTTGCAGGCATATACCGTCATTTCCAGACAGCGGATCGAAGAACTACAGTCGGACGGCTGGCTTTTGAAACATAACAGAACAGGGGCGCGGGTGGCGCTTCTTTCTAACGACGACGAGAACAAGGTGTTTTATATCGGATTCCGTACGCCGCCCAAGGACAGCACAGGGGTGGCGCACATTATCGAGCACACGGTGCTGTGCGGATCTGAGAAATATCCGATCAAAGATCCCTTTATCGAATTGGCGAAGGGTTCTTTAAATACATTCTTAAATGCCATGACCTATCCTGACAAGACGGTTTACCCGGTGGCGAGCTGTAATGACAAGGATTTTAAGAACCTGATGGACGTGTATCTGGACGCGGTGTTCCATCCGAACATTTACCGGGAAGAGAAGATTTTCAGACAGGAGGGGTGGCACTACGAGCTGGAGAGCGCGGAGGATGAGCTGACCATCAACGGCGTGGTCTACAACGAGATGAAGGGGGCGTTTTCCTCCCCGGACGACGTGCTTTACAGAGAGATTATGAACTCTCTGTATCCCAACACATCTTATGGAGTAGAGTCGGGCGGCGACCCGGACGTGATCCCGGAGCTGACTTATGAGGATTTTCTGGCTTTTCATCAGAGATACTATCATCCCTCCAACAGCTATATCTATCTTTATGGGGATATGGATATGGAGGAGCGGCTTTCTTATCTTGACAGAGAATATCTGTCCAAATACGAGGCTCTTTCCGTGGATTCCGCGCTTTTGTCAGAGCCTCCCTTCGCAAAATGCGTAACGGTGGAGAAGGAGTACCCGATCATGGAGAGCGAGCCGGAGGAGGGAAATACCTATCTTTCTTACAACGTCTCTCTTGGAGAAAATCTGGACCGCAAGGTGTGCGTGGGCTTTCAGGCGCTTGCGGACGCGGTGGTGGGTGCGCCCGGCGCGCCTGTGAGAAAAGCGCTTCTGGATGCCGGGATTGGTACGGATATCAGCAGCTTTTACGAGGCGGATGTGAAGCAGCCCTATTTTTCCATTGTGGCAAAGAATGCGGAGGGCAGCCAGCGGGAAACTTTTGTAAAGATTATCGAGGAGACGCTTAAGAGTCTTTCTGAGGACGGCGTGGAGAAGAAGGCGCTGAGGGCGGCTTTGAACCACGATGAATTTAAGTATCGGGAGGCGGATTACGGTTCCTACCCGAAGGGGCTGATGTACGGCCTGCAGATGTTTGAGACGTGGCTTTATGATGATCATAAGCCTTTTGACTATCTGGAACTGGATGAGACTTATAAGGCACTGAAAGGTGAGGTTTCGACCGGTTACTATGAGAAGCTGTTAAAGACGCTTTTGCTGGAAAATACACATAAGAGCGTCGTTGTGGTGCGCCCTGTGAAGGGACTTACGGGAAAGCGCGAGAAGGCTCTGGCAGACAGCCTTGCGGCAAAGAAAGCGGCGATGACACAGGAGGAAATTGCGCGAATCGTGGAGGAGACGGAGGCGCTTGCCCTGTATCAGGAGACGCCCGACAGGGAGGAGGATCTGAAAAAGATTCCGCTCCTGGCCAGAGAGGATATCGGGAAAAAAGCGCGTCCTTACTGCAATGAGGAACTTCGGGCAGGAGATACGACGCTTCTGTACCATGAGATTTATACGAACGGGATCGGGTATCTGCGTTTTCTCTTTGATCTGCGGCAGGTGCCGGAGGAGCTGTTCCCCTATGTGGGGCTTTTGCAGGTGATGCTTGGTCTGGTGGACACCGAGAAACGCTCCTACAGTGAACTGTACAACGAGATTCATCTGCAGACAGGCGGAATCGCGCCGGCGGTCAACGTATACACGAATGCGGACAATCTGTCCGATTATAAGCTGACTTTTGACCTGAAGGTCAAGACGTTGTATGAGAACCTTCCCAAAGCCTTTGAGCTGGCGGCAGAGGTGTTGACTGAATCGGTCTATACAGATGCCAAAAGACTTTTTGAGCTGGTGGCGGAGAACCGCTCCGACAAGCAGGCGCAGATGATGTCCGCGGGGCATTCCCTTGCGGCGGGACAGGCGTTATCTTATCTGTCGAAGCAGGCGTATCTGATGGATCAGGTGAACGGTCTTGCGTTTTACCGTCTGCTGGAGGGGCTTGAGAAGGATTTTGAAGGGAAGAAAGAAGCGCTTTCCGACAATATGGAACGGCTGGTGCGCTGTATTTTCCGGCCGGAAAACCTGATGGTGGATTACACGGCGGAGAGAAGCGCACTTGCCGGGATCGAGCCGCTGGTTGAAGGCTTAAAAGCGAAGCTTTACAGGGAGCCGGTAGAGGGGAAACCTTATGTGCCGGAGCCTGCGAAGAAAAATGAGGGGCTGATGAGCTCCGCCCAGATCCAGTATGTCTGCCGGGCGGGCAACTATGCGGCAAAGGGACTTTCCTATACGGGAGCGCTCCGCGTTCTTAAGGTTGTGATGAGTTATGAGTACCTGTGGACACAGGTGCGTGTCAAAGGCGGCGCTTACGGCTGTATGTGCCAGTTCGGAAAGACCGGGGAGAGCTATTTTGTCTCTTACAGGGACCCGAATCTGGAAAAGACCATAGAGGTTTACGAGAAGGCCGCAGATTTTGTGGAGTCCTTTGAGGCTGACGAGCGCACCATGACCCAGTATATTATCGGGGCGGTCAGCGCGCTGGATATGCCGCTCACACCGGCGGCGAGAGGGAATTATTCGTTGGCCGGCTATATGACGGGCTTTACCTTTGAGAGGGCACAGCGGGAACGTGACGAGCTGCTTTCGGCGGACGCTGGGACCATTCGGAAACTGGCGGCGCACATCCGCGCGTTTATGGAGGACGATTGTCTGTGCGTGGTGGGAAATGAGGAGAGGATAAAGGAGCAGAAGGATATCTTCGGTTCCGTGGAATATCTGACGCATTAAAAAACGAATGATATTTATTTTTAATGCAACTTTTGCTTTCCCGGAAAGGTATTTCTGATAGAGACAGCATGGGAACAGCCGTTTTCAGGAAAGGGAGGAAAAACGATGGACAGGAAAAGTGGGAAGTATATGGACAGTGTGAACAGGAACAGGAAAGGCAGGCTGCGGATTATTCCGGCGATTTTGGCAATAACGGTTGTTATGTGTGCCTGCGGCAGTTCTAAATCCACATATACAGAGATGGCAGCCGGCGCGCCTGCCGCCGCCGCGGAAGAATATGCTTACGACACGGCGGCATATGACGGCGGTGTGGTCTTGAGAAACGAGGCGACGCCTGCTGCGGAGGCTTATGAATATGACATGGCGGATGAGGCCGCCGCTGCGGAGGAATATGTGCAGGAAGGTGGCGGGCAGGGCGCGGCGGCAGTGCCGGAAACCGCGCGCAAGCTGATTAAGACCGTGAATATTTCCGCGGAGACGGAGGACTTTGACACGCTTGTGCCAAAACTGCAGAAACAGGTGGAAACGCTTGGCGGCTACATAGAAAGTATTTCCGTCTATGACGTGAACAGCTATTATGTGGAGGATCAGAGGGTAAAGCAGCGCTGCGCCAACCTGACGGCCCGCGTTCCCAAGGAGAAGCTGGACGGTTTTCTTGCCCAGGTGGGGGAGCAGACCAACGTGACGAGCCGGTCCGAGAACGTGGAGGACGTCACGTTACAGTATGTGGATCTGGAGAGCCGCAAAAAGGCGCTTCTCACGGAGCAGGAGAGACTGCTTGAACTGATGGGGAAGGCGGAGAGCGTGGAGGATATCATTGCCATCGAGGGAAGGCTTTCCGAGGTGCGTTACCAGCTCGAGAGCATGGAATCCCAGCTCCGCACTTACGATAACCAGATAGACTACAGCACGGTTTACCTTTCCATCGAGGAGGTGCGTAAATATTCGGCGCCTCAGACGGCCACCGTATGGCAGCGGATTGCGCGCGGCTTTATGAAGAGTCTGGAGGATATCGGCCTCAGTATTCAGAATTTTGCCATCGGCCTTGTGATTGACATTCCCTATTTTGTTCTGGGGCTGCTGGCGATTGTGGTGATCTTTTTCATTCTGCGTGCCCTGCTCAGACGGTTTAAAAAGAGCCGTTACGCGCGCAGACTGCGGGAGAGGCACGGCAGACTGGCTGCGTGGGGCCGGGAAGTATGGCACAGACACGGGGCGCAGGATATGTCCGCGAAGGAGCCGGGTATGGAAGAAGCGGCGGCGGGCACGGGACAGCCTGTGGAGAAAGAGCAGACGGACCGGGAAAAGGAAGAAGAATCGGTGTCACAGGAAACAGGTGCCGGACATAAAACAGAGGAAGAATAGACAGAATCCGGAAACGGGCAGAGAATAAGGGAAAGAGGACAGGATAAATAGAATGACGGATGATATTCAAAATAACGGTGCAAACATAACAGAAGGGCGTCTGGATGGCGGGCCGCAGAGCGACAGCCGGGATAACCGGCAGTTGAAATCAGGCTTTGCCACGCTGATCGGCAGGCCGAACGTGGGGAAATCCACCCTGATGAACGCGCTGATCGGGCAGAAGATTGCCATTACCTCAAAGAAGCCCCAGACCACCAGAAACCGCATTCGCACCGTATATACCTGCAAGGAGGGACAGATCGTGTTTCTGGATACGCCCGGCATCCATAAGGCGAAGAACAAGCTGGGCGATTATATGGTGGATGCGGCGGAGAGCACACTTTCCGAAGTGGACGTGATTCTCTGGCTGGTGGAGCCGTCGGACTACATAGGCGCAGGGGAGCGGCATATCATTGAGGAACTGAGGAAAACAAAAACGCCTGTTATTTTAGTGATAAACAAGATTGACACGGTGAAGAAGGAGCTGCTTCTTACTTATATCGACGCCTACAGAAAGGAACTGGATTTTGCGGAGATCGTGCCTGTGTCCGCGCTGAAGAAGGACGGGATGCAGATTTTGCTCGACTGTATCATGAAGTATCTGCCTTACGGCGAGCCCTTTTACGATGAGGATACGGTGACGGACCAGCCGGTGCGGCAGATTGTGGCGGAGCTGATCCGTGAGAAGGCGCTGCGGTGTCTGGAGGAGGAGATTCCCCACGGCATCGCCGTTACCATTGAGCAGATGAAATTTAAAAAGAAGCTTGTGGACATTGAGGCAACCATCGTCTGTGAGAAGGATTCCCACAAGGGAATTATCATCGGGAAACAGGGAGCGATGCTGAAAAAGATCGGTTCCATGGCGCGCAGGGATATTGAGGAGCTGGTGGAAAAACAGGTGAACTTAAAGCTCTGGGTGCGGGTGAAAAAGGACTGGCGGGACAGCGATTTCCTGCTTAAAAATTTTGGTTATAATCCCGGCGATACAGAATAGAATCATAGAAATCTGCGAACCCTAAGTGTTGTGAGTGATAAAGTATCAGGGGGCGTAAGATGAAGGGATTAAATTACTGGGAGCAGTTTATGGCGACGGGGAAAATCGAGGATTTTCTGGCCTATAAAGATGCGGCAAGACAAGAGGAACGGATAGTGAACGAGCAGTCAGAGGAGCATTCTCATGCAGGGGATTACAGAGATTACGGGGATGGTTTTAAAGGCTGAACCGATAAATGATTATGACAGAAGAGTGGTACTTTTGACAAAAGAACGGGGAAAGATATCGGCCTTTGCCAGAGGGGCGAGGAAACAGAACAGCAAGCTGCTGGCGGCCACCAATCCGTTTTGTTTCGGAACCTTTAAGTTATATGAAGGAAGAACCTCATACAATGTAATGGAGACTGAGGTTACGAACTATTTTGAGGGCCTTCGGGATGATTATGAGGGAGCCTTTTATGGCATGTATTTTCTGGAGGTCATGGATTACTATACGAGGGAGAATAACGACGAGAAGGAGATGCTAAAGCTCCTTTACCAGTCCCTGCGTGCGCTTATGCACGGGGGACTTTCCAATGTGCTGGTGCGGTACATATTCGAGATGAAGGCCATGGTGCTGAGTGGGGAGTTCCCAGGCATGCCAAAGGAGGGAGACTGGGAGGAATCCACACGCTACGCGGTCAATTACATCACGGAAAGCACGGTTGAGAAACTCTATACCTTCACCGTGACGCCGCAGGTTCTCGCGCAGCTTAAGACAATCGCCGACGATTACCGCCGCCGATATATCGACCGCCCGTTTAAAAGTCTTGAAATTGTGGAAAATATCTTGTATGATGGAACATGATTGAGCCGTGCAAATTTCTGCCAGCACAGACAGACGAAAGCTTGCTTTGGGATGCATGTGATGGCTGAAATTTATAGGGCGAAAGCCCGACACGAGCAGGCAGCTGCGAAGCAGCGTATTGCGAGTGGCACGGCGTAGTAAGCCGCACAGTGCGGGTGGCGGTGCAAAGTAAGAATTAGGCATAGAGGGGAAAAGATGCGAAGGGTAGCTGGAATATTTTGTCTGACAATACTGCTTCTGGGTCTTGCCGGATGCGGGGAGGCTCAGGCGCCGGAATTAAGTTCGATGTCTTTTGGGAAAGACGGAGAGATCATACATCAGATCGTCGGGAAGGCAGATCAGGATTATTACCAGATCGAGACGGCGGCCCTGGAGGAATTCGCTGTCTCGCGTGTGGAGGAATACTGTGCGGAAAACGGCGAAAAGAAAGTGGCGCTGGAGGCGGTGGAAAAAAAGGGCGGCAGTATCGTGATGGACTTTAAATACGCCTCGCCGGAGGATTACAGCGAATTTAACCACAGAGTGCTGTATGTGGGGACGCTTTCCGGCGCGGCGGATGAGGGATATGAGCTGGAAGCCGTGCCGCTTGTGTCGATAGAGGGAAAAGCGTCGGAGGTCGGCTATATCGAAGACTGGGATAAAAAGCAGATGCTTATTCTGGAGACGAAGAGCGGGGAAGAGATGCTTGTGAATCTGCCGGGGAGAATACTTTATGTAAACCAGAGCGCGCATAGCGGGCAGGAACTTACCCTTGTGGGAAAAAAGAGCGTGAAGATCAGTAATCAGGAGGCGGAGGGTACCATGTCACTCTCCTATATCATATACGAATAGCGTGAGAAGAACTTCTAATCACTCACAGCAGAGGCTGTTTCGTGAAGAAGTTCTAAGCCTCACGCAGGAGAATGCCAAAAACGGCATTCTCCGCATAGTCATAATACATAAAGAGGAAAGAAAACGGAGGCAGTGAAAAATGGAAAAAACAATGGAAAAAATTGTAGCGTTATCGAAGGCGAGAGGATTTGTATATCCCGGTTCTGAGATTTACGGGGGACTTGCGAATACATGGGATTTCGGTAATCTGGGCGTGGAGCTGAAAAATAACATTAAGAAGGCGTGGTGGCAGAAGTTTGTCATGGAAAGCCCCTATAATGTAGGCGTGGACTGCGCGATTCTGATGAATCCCCAGACATGGGTAGCCAGCGGCCATCTCGGCAGCTTTTCCGATCCCCTCATGGACTGTAAGGAGTGTCATGAAAGGTTCCGCGCGGATAAGATCATCGAGGACTACGTGGCGGAGAACGGCATGACGCTGGAATCCTCCGTGGACGGCTGGAGCCAGCAGCAGATGAAGGACTTTATCGAGGAACATAACATTCCCTGCCCCACCTGTGGCAAACATAATTTTACCGATATCAGACAGTTTAACCTTATGTTCAAGACGTTCCAGGGCGTTACCGAGGACGCCAAGAACACGGTGTATCTGCGTCCCGAGACGGCACAGGGTATCTTTGTGAACTTTAAGAACGTACAGCGGACTTCCCGTAAGAAGATTCCTTTCGGCATCTGTCAGGTGGGTAAGTCCTTCCGTAATGAGATTACCCCCGGTAACTTTATTTTCCGTGTGCGTGAGTTTGAGCAGATGGAGATGGAGTTTTTCTGTGAGCCAGACACCGATCTGGAGTGGTTTGCATACTGGAAAAAGTATTGTATCGACTTCTTAAAGAGTCTGGGTATGAAGGAGGAGGAGATGAGGGTCCGTGACCATGACCCGGAGGAGCTGTCCTTCTACTCCAAGGCCACCACGGATATCGAGTTCCTGTTCCCCTTCGGGTGGGGTGAGCTGTGGGGTATTGCGGACAGGACGGACTATGACCTGACCCAGCATCAGAATACCTCCGGTCAGGATCTGACTTACTTTGACGATACGAAGAATGAAAAATATATCCCTTATGTGATCGAGCCTTCCCTTGGCGTGGAGAGACTGTTCCTTGCGGTGCTCTGCGGCGCATATGACGAGGAGGAGATCGGCGAGGGCGATGTGCGTACCGTGCTGCATTTCCACCCGGCTCTGGCGCCTGTCAAAATCGGCGTGCTGCCTCTTTCCAAGAAGCTGAACGAGGGTGCGGAAAAGATCTTTGCACAGTTATCCAGGAAGTACAACTGCGAGTTTGACGACAGGGGCAATATCGGCAAGCGGTACCGTCGGCAGGACGAGATCGGCACGCCGTTCTGCGTGACTTACGATTTCGATTCCGAGACGGACGGCTGTGTGACCGTGCGTTTCCGCGATTCCATGGAGCAGGAGCGCATCGCGATAGCGGAGCTGGACGCTTACTTTGCGGATAAATTTACCTTTTAAAAACCCAGGACGGAGCAATCAATTTTCAAAACGAAACGGGAAGAAAGGATATGACTAAGATGAAACCTTATGGTGTAAATGAATTGCGAAGGATGTTTCTTGACTTTTTCGAGAGCAAGGGACATTTGAAAATGAAGAGTTTTTCGCTGGTGCCACACAATGACAACAGTCTGCTTCTGATTAACTCCGGCATGGCGCCTTTAAAGCCCTATTTTACAGGGCAGGAAATTCCGCCCAAAAGGCGTGTCACGACCTGCCAGAAGTGCATCCGCACCGGGGATCTGGAGAATGTGGGAAAGACGGCGAGACACGGCACTTTTTTTGAGATGCTGGGCAATTTCTCTTTCGGGGATTATTTTAAGCGGGAAGCCATCGCGTGGAGCTGGGAGTTTCTGACCAGAGTGGTGGGACTGCCTGCGGACCGGCTGTATCCTTCCGTCTATGAGAACGATGACGAAGCTTTTGACATCTGGAACCACGAAATCGGTATTGCCCCGGAGCGGATTTTCCGTTTCGGCAAGGAGGATAATTTCTGGGAGCACGGCTCCGGCCCCTGCGGTCCCTGTTCCGAAATTTATTACGACCGGGGTGAAAAATATGGCTGCGGCAAGCCTGGCTGTACGGTGGGCTGTGACTGTGACCGTTACATGGAAATCTGGAACAACGTGTTCACCCAGTTTGACAACGACGGCAAGGGCAATTACACGGAGCTTGAGCAGAAGAACATCGACACCGGCATGGGGCTGGAGAGACTGGCTTCCGTGGTGCAGGATGTGGATTCTATTTTCGACGTGGACACAGTGTTTGCGCTGCGCACAACCGTGTGTGAAATTGCGGGCGTGGAATACAAAAAGGATTACGACACGGATGTATCCATCCGCATTATCACAGACCACATCCGTTCCGCAACCTTTATGATTTCGGACGGCATTATGCCCTCCAACGAGGGACGCGGTTATGTGCTCCGCCGGATCATCCGCCGCGCGGCGAGACAGGGCAGAAAGCTGGGCATTCAGGACATGTTCCTCGCCGATCTGGCAGGGACGGTGATCGAAGGCTCCAAGGACGGCTATCCTGAGCTGGAAGAAAAGAAAGAATTTATCTTCAATGTGTTAAAGCAGGAGGAGAGCAAATTCAATAAGACCATAGATCAGGGCCTTAGCATCCTGAACGAGATGGCCGAAGCGGTAGAGAAGGATGGAGAGAAGCAGCTTGGGGGCGCGGATGCCTTTAAGCTCTATGATACATTTGGGTTCCCCCTGGATCTGACCAGAGAGATTCTGGAAGAAAAGGGATTTACGGTGGATGAGGAAGGCTTTACGGCATGTATGCAGGAGCAGAAGGAGAAAGCCAGGGCAGCCCGCAAAGTGACCAATTACATGGGCGCGGACGTGACTGTGTACGAGTCCATTGATCCGGCTGTTACCACAGAGTTTGTGGGCTATGACAAGCTGACATGTGATTCTAAAATCACAGTGCTTACCACCGAGACGGAGCTGGTGGAGGAACTGGCGGAAGATGAGGTCGGTACGGTGATTGTGGAACAGACCCCTTTCTATGCCACCATGGGCGGCCAGGAGGGTGATATCGGCGTGATCTCCACGGGGGACGGGGATTTTCAGGTGGAGAACACCATAAAGCTGCTGGGCGGCAAGGTGGGTCATATCGGCAGGGTGACGAAGGGCAGGATTCAGGTGGGAGATACCGTAATTTTATCGGTGGACCCCGCAAGAAGAGGCAATACCTGTAAGAACCATAGCGCCACCCATCTTCTGCAGAAGGCCCTGCGTGAAGTGCTGGGCAGCCATGTGGAGCAGGCCGGTTCCTATCAGGACGGCGAGAGAACCCGTTTCGACTTCTCCCATTCCGCGGCGATGACTGCGGAGGAGCTTAAGAAGGTAGAGCAGATCGTCAATGAAAAGATTGCGGAGAACCTGCCTGTCGAGACGAAGGTGATGACCATAGAGGAGGCCAAGCAGTCCGGCGCCATGGCGCTTTTTGGGGAAAAGTACGGGGAGACGGTGCGTGTCGTAGAGATGGGCGATTTCTCCAAGGAGCTGTGCGGCGGCACCCATGTGAAGTCCACGGGAACCATCGGTTCCTTTAAGATCCTGTCAGAGTCCGGCGTGGCGGCGGGCGTGCGCCGTATCGAGGCGGTGACGGGCGGCAATGTGACGGCTTACTATCAGAAGCTGGAGGAGCAGCTTAACGCGGCGGCCAGGACATTAAAGACCAATCCGGCCAGCCTGGTGGAGCGGTGCGAGCATCTGATGGCGGAGATGAAGGCGTTACAGAGCGAGAACGAATCGCTCAAGAGCAAAGCGGCCAGGGACGCGCTGGGAGACGTGATGAACCAGGTGCAGGAGGTAAACGGTGTACAGCTTCTGGCTTCCAGGGTGTCGGGTGTGGATATGAACGGTCTGCGCGAACTTGGCGACCAGCTCAAGGAGAAACTGGGCGAAGGCGTAGTTGTGCTGGTTTCCGAGAAGGAAGGAAAGGTTAACCTGATTGCCATGGCAACCGACGGCGCGATTGCAGCGGGTGCCCATGCGGGCAACCTGATTAAGGAAATTGCGGTTTTTGTGGGCGGCGGTGGCGGCGGACGTCCCAATATGGCGCAGGCGGGCGGAAAGAACCCGGCAGGCATGGGCAAGGCAGTCAATGCGTGTGCGAAAGTGTTGGAAGACCAGCTTGAACATCGGCCTTTATCGAAAAAAATCAGACCATAAAATAACGATAGCTATCAGACGGGTATGACCGTAGGATAGCTATCGTTATTAAAATAGAAAAGTCAAAAGAAAACGAATGTTGTAATACAAAATAGAATAAATTTACAATTTTCGGGTGACTCATAACTAAAATGTGGTATAAATTGTGTTGTGGGAGAC
>CAMWJF010000053.1 GCA_947174505.1 uncultured Lachnospiraceae bacterium | reverse complement strand
CCACCCCTCATGATTGAGGGGCAGGGGAGTTGATGTGTCGAAGACACTTTTTTATGGCAGACACGGTTTACCTTTTCCACTTATCCAGCTTATATCCTTTCTGCTCCAGCTTTGCACGAAACGCTTCCGCAAAATTAAGGATTTTTTCGATTTCGTCCGGCTGGTGTATGTTTTTTGGCCCATACAAAGTTTTAGAACTTGTTCCGCCGATATTCAGCAATTCCCCAAAATCTTCCGAGCCTTTTTTATACTCGAAACATAATTGGCGCACCTTTGGTTCATAAGATACATTGCCTACGTTGTCCATATCAACATAAAACGGGTCTGAATGTTTCTCTAAGGCTGCGTCTATCTGCACAAGGACTAAGCTAAAATCGCTTCGCCGGAATCCGACGATGTAACAGAAAAACGTAGTCGTATTCCAATCAAATACAAAACCCCTTTCAAATTTTGACGTTGACATATAAGCATACATGACTTCGTAGGTGTCTCCATCTTTGACCGCTTCGTTAAAAACCTCCCTCATTCTTTTTTTCTTTCTCCCACAGTCCACTGCATCGTACTCAGGTTCCTTTGGCTTTTTTGAAAATAGTCCCATACTGTTTTCCTCCTTAAAATCTACAAACTGAAATTTGTCTGTGACACCGCTATTATACCAGCTGATTGTTACAGAAATGTTACAGGCCGTAGGTTTTCCCCAAATTTATCCATGAGGCAGAAACACAGAAAATGTAGAGCCGCTGCCTGCCGCCGAAGTTACCCTGATATAGCCGTCCTGCATGGTGACGATCTCGCGGGACAGATATAGTCCGATGCCGATCCCCTCAACATCATGTACTTCTTCTTCCCGGTAAAAGTGTTTGAAGATCATCCCCTGCCGGCTCTCCGCAATCCCCTTACCGCTGTCCGTAATATCAATTTTCACATACAGCTCCCAGCTTTGAACGGACACCTGGATAGCGCCGCCCGCGGGCGTGTACTTCACTGCATTGTCCAAAATATTAAACAGGGCTTCGCCTGTCCAGTTCTTATCATGGGACAGCAGTATATCCGGTGGACAATCTACACTGACATGAATGCTTTTCTTTTCGGCATTCAGCAGAATACCGCCCAACGCCGCCGCAAGTGTGTCATAGAGCGGCTGTATCTTTCTGTCAAGAGAAATCACGCCGGTTTCCAGACGGGAGGTCTTTATCAGGGCCTGCATAAGAAAATCCAGCTTGTCAAGCTGGCCGCCTGCTGCCTGCAAAAACTCATGACGCTGTTCTTCTGTCAAAGGCTGTTCCAGCAAAGTGGCGTTTACCATCTGTAGATTTGCAATCGGTGTTTTTACCTGATGGGAAATATCAGAGATCAGTTCCTGCAAGTCGGCCCGTTCTTTTGCTATGCTCTCCCGGTTCTCCCGCAGGACTTCATATAGGCGCGTCAGCCGATGATTGATTTTGTAAAATAGATTTTCTGCCTCATAGATTTCTGGCGGTGGCGCTTCCCCATCCAGCATATCTTCTATCGTCCGGCACAGGCTGTCCGAAAACAAAACCAGTCTGTGGCGGAGAAAGGCCACAAAAGCGGCGGCACAGGCAAGCACCAGCCCAACAAACAGCAATCCCAGCCACACGACTGCCGGATTCTTGGTAAGGAGGACAGCCGCAACGATGGCAGCGGCAGAGATCACACCTAAAAAAGCTGCGCCTGCCGCACAGACACGGTTGATGGAAAGTTTGTCCTCCTTCACTTTTTTATCCCTCCAATCCACATATAGCCCATACCGTAGACGGTCTTGATATATTGCAGGCCGTTTGCTTCAATTTTTCCCCGGATGCGGCTGATCGCTACTGTCAGTGCGTGTTCATCCACAAAATTTTCATCTGCGTCCCACAGTTTTTCAAGAAGACCCTGTCTGGTCAGAACAATGTGCGGATTTCTTACAAACACTTTCAGCAAACGATATTCCATCGGTGTGAAGTTAACCGGTTCCCCGGCGAGGGCGGCGGTCAGTTCCGAAAAATTGATGGATAATGTGCCGTCTGTGTAGCAGTCGCCGCCTGTCTGCTTCCGAATACGGTCCAGCAAAGCCGAAACCTTTTTTCGGAAAACGCTGATATGAAACGGCTTTGTAACATAGTCGTCCGCTCCCAGTTCAAAACCTTTCAGCATATCGCGCTCCATATCGTTTGCGGTCAGGAAAATCACAGCGGTATCCGGACGGCGCTCTTTGATTTCCCGGCAGAAGTCAAAGCCGTTTCCGTCAGGCAGATTGACATCAAGCACGATCAGATCATAGTCCTGCGCTTCGCAGAAATTGACGGCTGCTGATTTTGTCATGGCAGCGTCCACAGTGTAACCCGCCGCTGAAAGATTGTAGCAGAGCGTATTGTTTAAAAGACGGTCATCTTCAACCACCAAAAGTCTCATAGGTTCTCTCCCTTTCCCTTATGGGGTAACCTGAAAATGTCACAGAAATCTCACGGAAGTTTTTTTGTCACAGGATAATCTAATTTTAGGGAGATGCCGCACATAAATCAATTCCTAAAATGAAAACCATACAGATTCATAGCTCCGCTGTTTCAGCCGCATTTCCATTTTGGGTGTTGCGAAAGCGTTTGCGTTGTTATACAGTAAAGAAAAGTGTTTCCGTTTGCAAATGACACAGGGCGGAATACGAAGGATCGGAGCGGGGTACAGATGGAAGCATACACGGACTTTGCGAGAGTATATGATGAATTGATGGATGACACGCCCTATGAGGCGTGGTGTGATTTTCTGCTGGGAGTCTTTTGCCGGTACGGTGTGGATGATGTGTCTAAGCGCGGAAAAAGTATCAGTAATGACAATGGTGTCATATTTGAGAACGGGGAAAAAGTGGCGGATACCGAAGGGGCGACAGAGACATCGGAAGTCAGCCTGGACGCGGCTTCGGAGCCGACGGACAAAAATCTCAGGCAGGAGCGCAATACAATTCTCGACCTTGGCTGCGGGACGGGCACACTGACAGAGCTTTTGGCGAGGAAAGGCTACGATATGATCGGTGTGGACAACGCGCAGGAGATGCTGCAGATCGCCATGGAGAAGCGGGAGCGGTCGGGGCTTGATATTCTGTATCTTTTACAGGATATGCGGGAGCTGGAGCTTTACGGTACGGTGGGGACGGTCGTCAGTGTCTGCGACAGCCTGAACTATCTGCTGGAGGAGGCAGATATTGTGCAGACCTTTGCGCGGGTCAACAATTATCTGTACCCGCAGGGGATTTTTATCTTTGATTTCAATACCGTTTATAAATACGCCGCTGTGATCGGGGACGCTACCATAGCGGAAAACCGGGAAGACTGCAGCTTTATCTGGGAAAATTATTATCATGAGGAAGAGGAGATCAACGAGTACGATCTGACAGTTTTTGTGGCTGAGGGGAGAACTGCGTCGGGGAGAGATGCCGGGGAGACGGTATGGCAGAAGGAGAACGGCCGGGAAAACCGGGAGGCAGAAGAGCGGCCGCTGTTCCGGCGGTTTCAGGAGGTGCACTACCAGCGGGGCTACCGTCTGGAGCAGATGAAAGCGCTTCTTTTGCAGGCGGGACTGGAATTTTTGGAAGCGCTGGATGCGGATACCCATGGAGAAGTAAGGGCGGAAAGCGAGCGGATTTATGTGGTGGCAAGAAAGGGAGCCGGTACTAAGGCGAATCAGACGGTCATGCAGGATACAGAGATGTAAATATCGAGCGTTATTATATAAAAGTGAGGAAGAAGGCTGAATAAATGCTAAGAATGCTTCGGAATAGGGGAAAGGTTGAAAAATAAGGCATGGAGGAAAAGATGGAAGTTTATCAGGGAGATTACATGGTCAGGGCAACGGCGGCGGACGCGCAGATACGCGCTTTTGCGGTGACGTCAAGGGAGTTGGCGGAAAGATCGAGGGCGGCTCATAATACAAGCCCCGTGGTGACGGCGGCGTTGGGGAGACTTATGACGGGCGCGCTGATGATGGGCGGTATGCTCAAAGGAGAGAAGGACATGCTCACCCTACAGATACGGGGCGCAGGCCCTGTGCACGGCATTACGGCAACGGTGGATGCGGCGGGCCATGTGAAGGGCTATGCGGACAATCCTTCGGCCATGATGCCGCCGAACAGTGCGGGAAAGCTGGATGTGGGCGGCGTGATCGGCGCGGGCGTCCTGCATGTGATGAAGGATATGGGATTAAAGGAGCCTTATGCCTCCACGGTTACCCTACAGACGGGAGAAATCGGGGATGATCTGACCTACTATTTCGCTGTGTCCGAGCAGATTCCTTCCGTTGTGGCGCTGGGCGTTTTGATGAACCGGGATAATACGGTGCGGCAGGCGGGCGGCTTTATCGTACAGCTTATGCCTTTTACCCCGGAGGAGGTAATCAGCCGTCTGGAGGAGAAATTGAAAAACATAACATCCGTGACGGAATTGCTGGAGGCGGGAAAGACGCCGGAGGAGATACTGGAGAGCGTGCTTGGGGAGTTCGGGCTGGAGATCACGGACAGGATGCCGGTGGGTTTTCGGTGCGACTGCAGCCGGGAACGGGTGGAGAAGGTGCTCTTAAGTCTCGGGGAAAAGGATTTGCGGGAACTGGTGGACGAGGGGAAAGAGGTGGAACTGCACTGCCACTTCTGTAACAAAAGCTACACGTTCTCTGTGGAGGAAGTGGCATGTCTTATGAAAGCAGGAAACGCCGAATAGGCCGCACGGGGTGAAAGTTATAACAGGATATAATGTTTGAAAATAAAAACAGAACAGAGCGGATAAAAGAATATGCAACAAAGGAAAACGCAGGGCGGACAGAGATAAAAACCATATGTAATTTTATGTGATACGCGGATAGAACCCTTGTAAAACGGGAAAAGTAAGTGTGTTGGATAAAAACTGGGAGAGCGGAAAAAGGAAATGGAACGAATGAAAAATAACGGGATATATGGAATGGCGGGAGAAGAGGAAAAGGGAGGGCGGAAACAACCCCGCTGCGCCATATGAATGAGGAGAGATTCGGAAACAGTTATTAGGGAGTAACATGTAGTTGCCTACAGGCACTTAAAAAAAAGAGTAGACGCGACAAAACTAAAACAGGATTTAACATAGAGATTGTATTGCTATTTCGCATTTTGGAGCGATTTTATAACAAATGGGATGCGATGCAGAAAGTCCCTGTTTATAAGGGAAACGCCAAATGAAAAGCGCGTGTTATTATAAAAATAACGGATCTTATATAACAGAGATTATGATTTTTCTGTGAGCGTAACCGGGAAACAACCGCATGAAAGGGATTAAAAACAAAATTAAGAAAGGGCTTACGGGATATGAAACAGGGATTTATAAAAGCGGCGGCAGTAACGCCGAAAATCAAGGTGGCGGACCCTCATTACAATGCGAAGGAAATCAGTAAAGGAATCGAGGAGGCGGTGCGGCGGGGGGCTAAGCTGATCGCTTTCCCGGAGCTTTGTCTTACTGGTTATACTTGCGGCGATCTGTTTTTGCAGGAGATTCTGCTGACGCAGGCCAGGGAGGCGCTGGCGGAGGTGAGGGCTGCCACGGAGGACAGCGATGCTCTTGTTTTTGTGGGACTGCCTCTGGTCAGACAGCACAAGCTGTACAATGTGGCGGCTGTTTTGCAGGACGGGGAAATTCTCGCATTTATCCCAAAGCGGCATATTCCCGCTTACGCTGAGTTTTATGAGGGACGTCATTTTGCGCCGGGAAATCTTGTGCCGGGGTCCTTTTTATATGAAGAAAAGGAAATTCCCTTCGGAACCGACATTCTTTTTCAGGTGGATGCGGTGCGGGGGCTGACTGTGGGCTGTGAGATCTGCGAGGATATCTGGGCGCCGGAGTCCCCGGCGACAGCGCACACGCTGGCGGGAGCCACGGTGATCGTCAACCTTTCCGCCTCCAATGAGACGGTGGGGAAGGATGTTTACCGGGAAATGCTGGTGAAATCCGCCAGCGCCAGACAGATCGCGGCTTACATTTACAGTTCCGCGGGTGAGGGAGAGTCCACGCAGGATCTGGTTTTTGGCGGTCACAATATCATTGCGGAAAACGGCAAGGTGCTGGCGCAGGCAAAACGATTTGAAACGGGCGCGGTTTACGCGGATCTGGATATTCACAGACTTTCCCATGAGCGGCGCAGAATGAGCACGTATCAGGGGGAGAATCTGCGGGAACACAGAATCTTACCTGTGCATATGGAGGAGGAAGAGACGCTTGTGGAACGGCGGTTTTCGGCCAGACCTTTTGTGCCGGATCAGGCGCAGGAGCGGGAAAAACGCTGTGACGAGATTTTGGCTATCCAGTCCTATGGCTTGAAAAAACGGTATGAGCATACGGGCTGCCAGTCGGCGGTGCTGGGGATTTCCGGCGGTTTGGATTCCACGCTTGCGCTGTTGGTGACAGTGCGCGCTTTTGATCTGCTCGGACTGGGGCGAGGTAAAATAACATCTGTTACAATGCCTTGCTTCGGCACCACGGACAGAACCTACGAAAACGCCTGCAGGCTGGCCCGCCTGCTTGGAACGACTTTGCGTGAGGTAGATATCAAAGAGGCGGTAAATGTGCATTTCCGGGATATTGGCCAGAGTGGCGAATGTCATGACGTGACTTATGAGAACGGGCAGGCCAGAGAGCGGACACAGGTGCTGATGGATATTGCCAACCAGACGGGCGGTCTGGTCATCGGCACGGGAGACATGTCGGAGCTTGCGCTTGGCTGGGCTACCTACAACGGGGATCACATGTCCATGTACGGTGTGAATGCGGGTGTGCCTAAGACGCTTGTGCGGCATCTGGTGCGTTACTATGCGGATACCTGTGGGGATGAGGCGCTTAAGACACTTTTGCTGGATATTTTGGACACGCCTGTGAGTCCTGAGCTTCTGCCGCCTGTGGACGGTGTGATTTCCCAGAAGACGGAGGATCTGGTGGGGCCTTATGAACTGCATGATTTCTTCTTATATTATATGCTGCGCTGCGGGTTTGAGCCTGCGAAGGTTTACCGGGTGGCCTGCATGGCCTTTGCGGGTATTTATGACGATGATGTCATATTGAAGTGGTTAAAGGTTTTCTATCAGAGGTTTTTTGCCCAGCAGTTTAAGCGTTCCTGTCTGCCAGACGGCCCCAAGGTGGGAAGTGTGGCGCTTTCGCCCAGAGGGGATCTGCGGATGCCTTCGGACGCCAGCGCGGCGGCCTGGCTGGCACAGCTGGAGGAGCTGTAGGCTGCGGGGATTTTGTACGCAGATTTTGTTGATGAAACGCGTCGGATGCGCTTGGCCTGCCGGGGTTATTCCACGGTCAGGTCGCGGTAGGCTTTCGTGCCGACATCGCTCCACGCTTTTCTTCCAGAACGCACCACTTCGCCCGTGTCGGGTTCCGCCGCGGATATTTGCATTTTGCGCTTGACACGGGCGAAAGAAAGATGTATCATAAGACATACAAGAGTAATCAATGAACCGTGCATTCGCACATTCAGGCAAATTCTGCCGCTTACTCAGACACTGTAAATCAAATAGCGGCAGAGGCCAGAGCGGAATGCGTTTCTGTTTTTATGTGTCAGACCATAGCCCGTCTTCTGCTGGACGAAAAAGGAGGAGAAGGCTTATGGAACACAGAAAGCTGGAGAGAGAGGATGTTTTCAGGATGATTGAGGGAGGAAAGGCCCGTGATTCGAAGGAGGCGGAGAGAATGCCGGAGGACAGGCTTTACACAGTCAGGGACATTGAGGCGCTGCCGGAGGGGGAGCGGGCGGAGCTGATTGACGGAAAAATGTATATGATGGCGTCGCCTGCGCTGACGCATCAGGAACTTCTGGGATGGCTCTATTTCAAAATTCGATTGTACATTATGGAAAAAGGGGGACCATGCAGGGTAATCCTGTCACCTTTTGCTGTCTATATCAAGGATGACGACCGCAATTATGTGGAGCCGGATATTTCGGTGATCTGCGATCCTGACAAACTGGATGAGAAAGGCTGCCATGGGGCGCCGGACTGGGTGGTCGAGATCGTCTCGCCGTCGAGCAGGACAGTGGATTATATCAGAAAATGTGCGCTGTATGAGGAGGCGGGCGTGAGGGAGTATTGGATCGTCGACCCGCAGGAGAAGAGCGTGATGGTGTATGGCTTTGTGCAGGGCACTTCGAAGCAGTATGCTTTTTCTGAGCCGGTGAAGGTGGGAATCTATGAGGATTTCTTTCTTGACTTTGGGGAGGTGGCGTGAGGCGGGTTGGAGATGCTGGGCCGCTGTGTTTTTTTGGACAATAATTTGCGTGCAATCATAAAAAAATGTTTGACTGAAACGCAAAGGGATATCCATACAAGTTTTTTGTGACTTTGCCTTGACACGGGCAAAGAAGTTGTGTATGATAAATCCAACAAGAGTAATCAATGAACCGTGTATTCGCACATTCAGGCAAATTCTGCCGCTTACTCAGACACTGTAAATCAAATAGCGGCAGAGGCCAGAGCGGAATGCGTTTCTGTTTTTATGTGTCAGACCATAGCCCGTCTTCTGCTGGACGAAAAAGGAGGAGAAGGCTTATGGAACACAGAAAGCTGGAGAGAGAGGATGTTTTCAGGATGATTGAGGGAGGAAAGGCCCGTGATTCGAAGGAGGCGGAGAGAATGCCGGAGGACAGGCTTTACACAGTCAGGGACATTGAGGCGCTGCCGGAGGGGGAGCGGGCGGAGCTGATTGACGGAAAAATGTATATGATGGCGTCGCCTGCGCTGACGCATCAGGAACTTCTGGGATGGCTCTATTTCAAAATTCGATTGTACATTATGGAAAAAGGGGGACCATGCAGGGTAATCCTGTCACCTTTTGCTGTCTATATCAAGGATGACGACCGCAATTATGTGGAGCCGGATATTTCGGTGATCTGCGATCCTGACAAACTGGATGAGAAAGGCTGCCATGGGGCGCCGGACTGGGTGGTCGAGATCGTCTCGCCGTCGAGCAGGACAGTGGATTATATCAGAAAATGTGCGCTGTATGAGGAGGCGGGCGTGAGGGAGTATTGGATCGTCGACCCGCAGGAGAAGAGCGTGATGGTGTATGGCTTTGTGCAGGGCACTTCGAAGCAGTATGCTTTTTCTGATCTGGTGAAGGTGGGGATCTATGAAGATTTCTTTCTTGACTTTGGGGAGGTGGCGTGAGGATGCGATTAGGCGGTTAGGGAAAGAAGTGTTCCCTGACCGCCTGCTGTTTTTATGCTGTGTTCACTGTTTCCCGAAGGCCCGGAAGAGGCAGATATCCCTACTCGCTATCTGTCTCCCCCTGGTTTTCCAGCGCTTTGTTGAGAGAGCTGGTGATGGCGTCCAAGAGGATCATGGAGGTGTATTTGCTGTCGTCAGGGTATGTAATTCCTTCCAGACTCTGGCTTTTGATGATCTGGTCGGCGAGATCCTCGAAGGAGGGCTGGATCAGAGGATACATGGTTGTGACAGCCTCATCCAGATTGACCAGCCGGATGGCGTTAATATTCTTTTCGTCCACGGTCACTTCGATTTCCACGACATTGTCATTTAAGATCAGAGAGGTTGTATATACGCCGGGCACATAGGTGTCGTTCACCGGCTGCGTCACGGTGGACATGGTCTCCTGCTTCTTGTCTTTTGGCAGAAACATTATGATGAGCAGGATAATAAAAAGAATACCGAGAGCAGCAAAGATGCCGGTATATATTAACTCTTTTACATGAAGTACGACAATTTTGGTTTTAGAACTCATTCAGATAATCCCCACAGTGATTCTTTTTTTATAGTTTATGTGACAGGGGGCGGGTTTATGCGTGGGGATTTCTATGTCGGCAGACTTGACAAAAGAATCACAAAACTGATATGATGGTACCGAACAAGGGCGTTCTTACAGGGATAGAACGCCCTTTTTGCGCGTATAAGCAGAGTCAGAAGACTTACAAAACATGAGTCGTGCTTGCATGAACGAATGTTTTGGAAGACCCCCAGGCGGCAAAGAAGGAAAGGCAGGTTTCGCATGAGAAAAAACTATAGCAGGGAAGATATCATAAAGCTGGTAGAGGAGGAAGACGTGGAGTTTATCCGACTCCAGTTTACAGACATTTTCGGCAACCTGAAAAATCTGGCGATTACGGCGGGACAGCTTGAGAAGGCGCTCGACAATGACTGTATGTTTGACGGCTCCTCGATTGAGGGTTTTGCCGGTGTGGAGGAGTCGGACATGTATCTGCACCCCGATTACAGCACACTGGAAATTTTTCCATGGAGACCCCAGCAGGGAAAGGTGGCCAGACTGATCTGTGATGTGTACCGCCCGGACAGAACCCCCTTCGCGGGAGACCCGCGCTATGTCCTGAAGCGGGCGGTTCAGGAGGCGGAAGAGATGGGATTTACTTTTCGGGTGGGAGCGGAGTGCGAGTTTTTCCTGTTCCATCTGGATGACAATGGTATGCCGACTACATTGACCCATGAAAAGGCGGGCTATTTTGACGTCGGCCCGGTGGACTTCGGGGAGAATGCGAGACGTGATATGGTGCTTACGCTGGAGGACATGGGCTTTGTGGTGGAGGCTTCCCACCATGATGTGGCCCCGGCCCAGCATGAAATCAGCTTCCACTATGATGAGGCGCTGGCTACGGCAGACAATATTATGACTTTCCGGCTGGCTGTCAGGACCATTGCCAAAAGACACGGCCTTCACGCCACGTTTATGCCGAAGCCCAGATACGGTGTAAACGGTTCCGGCATGCATATCAACATGTCTCTCTTAAGAGACGGGAAAAACATTTTTGCGGATGGGAAGGATGCACGGGGGTTAAGCCGCGACGCTTACGCTTTCCTGGGCGGTATCATGGAACATATGCGGGGGATGACAGCCGTCACAAACCCGATTGTGAATTCTTATAAGAGGCTTGTGCCCGGTTACGAAGCGCCGGCATATATTGCCTGGAGCGCAACCAACAGAAGCACACTGATCCGTATTCCTGCAGCCAGGGGGGAAGCGGTGCGGATGGAGCTTCGCAGCCCCGATCCGACGGCCAACCCCTATCTGGCGCTGGCGGCCATTTTGCGGGCCGGACTGGACGGGATCAGGCGACAGGTGGCTCCGCCTGAGAGCGTGGACTGCAATATCTTCCACATGAGCGGGCAGGAGCGGAGGGAGCGGAAGCTGGAAGAGCTGCCGGGCACGCTTGCAGAGGCGGTTTCCTGTATGGAGAAGGATGCGTTTATGAAAGAGACGCTGGGAGCGTATGTTTTCGGGAAATATATTACACTGAAAAAGGAGGAGTGGAACCGCTACCGCAGCCAGGTTACGGATTGGGAGATCAACGAATACCTGAACCGGTTCTAAAAGCCGACGAGAATAAAATAGCACATGTTTTTAAATGACAGGAAGGGGGTGAGCGTGTGTTTCACATCATAGTGGCTCTGCCAAAGGCCGAGGACGCCAAAGGCATCCGCAGCCTGTTAATGAAAAACGGGTTCCGGGTAGACAGCGTGTGCACGACAGGCTCACAGGCCCTTAGCAGAATGGACGACCTAAATGGCGGTCTGGTGATTTGCAGCTACAGGATGTCCGATATGATGTACAGTGAACTGCACGCCTGCCTTCCGAAAGGATTCGAGATGCTGCTGTTAGCCTCCGCCAATGTCTTGCAGGAGTGTGATCTTCGCGGTATTATGAGCCTTGCCATGCCGCTTAAGGTGCATGACCTGATTAATACGGTGGATATGATGGGGCAGGCCATCGAGCGGCGAAAGAAGCGGGAGAGGCAGCGCCCCAGAGAGCGCAGCACGCAGGAGGAAGGATTGATTAAGGAAGCGAAAGCGCTCCTGATGAGCCGGAATCATATGACGGAGGCGGAGGCGCACCGCTATCTCCAGAAATGCAGCATGGACAGCGGCACCAATCTGGTGGAGGAGGCACAGATGGTTCTCGCCATGATGCGGACGTGACAGCCGCGAGGCCGTGCGGCCTGTATACCCGCTCTGGTTCCGGCAGCTTTGCATGGCGGTGTAGCATTTTTGTGCGGATGGATGTATACTGAATGGAAGACTGCGATTGCGGTGCGTGGCGTTATGGCAAAACGCTCTGACAGGAAACAGAAGAGGGTGGCAATTTGTGCAGGAGCATCACAAGCAGGCCCTGATGGCGCACAAACGTGTCCGCGCGGTGCGGTATTTGAGATTCGCGCTGTCGTCGCATAAATGCTCCGGAATGGAGAAGAATATGAAATTTACAAAAATGCAGGGCTGCGGCAACGATTATGTCTATGTCGACGGAAACCGCGAGCGGATACCGCAGGAGGAGAAGCCGGCGCTGGTGCGCCGTTTAAGTGACAGGCATTTCGGCATCGGCGGGGACGGTGTGATTTTTATCAACCCTTCCGACGAGGCGGATTTTGAAATGGAGATGTACAATGCGGACGGCACCCGGGCGGAGATGTGCGGCAACGGCGTCCGCTGTGTGGGGAAATTTGTCTATGATAAAAGGCTGACGGATAGAACTGACATAACTGTCATAAGCGCGGGGAGCGTAAAGTATCTGACACTTTTGGTAAAAGAGGGAAAGGTGGATCAGGTAAAGGTCAATATGGGCGCGCCGGTGCTTAAGGCGGCGCTTGTGCCGGTAGTCAGTGAGAACGAGAGGGTGATTGACGAACCGGTTCGTGTGCAGGGGCGGGACTACAAAATGACATGTGTGTCAATGGGAAATCCCCATGCGGTGGTCTTTATGGATGGGGTGGATACCCTCGCCATAGAGGAGATCGGGCCATTTTTTGAGAATCATGAACGGTTTCCCAGACGGACGAACACCGAGTTTGTGGAGGTGATCGACAGAAATACCGTGCGCATGCGGGTCTGGGAGCGCGGCACGGGAGAAACCCTTGCCTGCGGCACAGGAGCCTGCGCGGTGGCGGTGGCCTGTGTCCTGAACGGGTTGACGGAAGAAACCGTTACGGTAAAGCTCCTTGGCGGCGATCTCACCATCACTTGGGACCGGGAGGCGGATCTGATTTATATGACGGGTCCTGCGGAGACGGTTTTTGAGGGTGAGATAGAGGACGGGAGATTTACATATAATTGAAACAGGAAAGGATCAGACAATTATGGTGAAGGTAAATGACAACTATCTGAAATTACCCGGGAGCTATCTTTTTTCCACCATTGGGAAAAAGGTGAACGCCTATGCGGAGGCAAACCCGGACAAAAAAATCATCAGGCTGGGGATCGGCGACGTGACAAGGCCCCTTACCCCTGCGATCATAAACGCCCTGCACGGGGCGGTGGACGAGATGGCGGATGAGAAAACGTTCCGCGGTTATGCACCCGACCTAGGCTACGAGTTTTTGAGAAGCGCCATTGCTGAGAACGATTATAAAGCCAGAGGCTGTCAGATTGATGCGGACGAAATTTTTGTCTCTGACGGGGCGAAGTGCGATTCCGGAAACATTCAGGAAATTTTTGCAGTGGACAATAAGATTGCGGTCTGCGATCCGGTCTATCCGGTGTATGTGGACACCAATGTGATGGCGGGCAGGACAGGCACCTATAATGAAAGTACGGGTAACTGGAGCGATGTGATCTACATGCCCTGCACGGCGGAGAACGGCTTTGCGCCGGAGCTGCCAAAGACGGTGCCGGATCTGATTTATCTGTGCTTCCCGAACAATCCCACCGGCTCCACCGTCACGAAAGCGCAGCTGCAGGAGTGGGTGGACTATGCCAATAAAAACGGCTCTGTCATTATTTACGACGCAGCCTACGAGGCATATATTTCCGAGGCGGACGTGCCTCACAGCATTTACGAGTGCGAGGGGGCGAAAACCTGCGCCATTGAGCTTCGCTCGTTCTCCAAAAATGCGGGCTTCACCGGTGTGCGTCTGGGCTTTACCGTGGTTCCCAAGGAGCTTGAGGCGGGAGGCGTGGCTCTCCACGGGCTTTGGGCAAGAAGACATGGCACCAAGTACAACGGCGCGCCCTACATCATCCAGAAGGCGGGCGAGGCGGTATACAGCGAGGCCGGCAAAAAGGAGACGCAGGAGCTGGTTGCCTACTATATGAAGAATGCGGCCTATATTCTGGATGGTCTTAAGAGCGCAGGCTATACCGTTTCCGGCGGTGTGAACGCGCCTTATATCTGGCTGAAGGCGCCGAAGGGTATGTCGAGCTGGGAATTTTTTGATTATCTGCTGGAAACTGCCAACGTAGTGGGCACGCCCGGATCGGGCTTTGGGCCGAGCGGCGAGACGTATTTCAGGCTGACGGCCTTTGGAAGCTATGAAAATACCGTGGAGGCGGTGGACCGGATTAAGAAGCTGGCGTGAAAAGTGCTTCTAAGGACGTCCCGCCATTGGACGAGGGCGCAAAGTCAGCAGAGCTGACTTGGAAACACTAAGTTTCATGCGGGAGATATTGGAAGCATGGAGGTTTTATGGATATTTACCTACTCCGTCATGGAGAGACGGACTGGAATAAAAAGCGGCTCTTACAGGGACATACGGACATCCCGCTGAATGAAAGGGGAAGGGCGCAGGTGGACGATACGGTGTGTAAGCTGCGTGCGCTTGGCGTGCGGATGGACGCCATCGTTTCAAGCCCCTTAAAGAGAGCGCGCGAAACTGCGGAGATTGCGGCGCACAGGCTGGAATATCCGAAAGAGAAGATCGTTGTGGAAGAGCTTCTTATTGAGCGCGGGTTTGGCGTGGCAGAAGGCATGTCGCTGGACGGCATGAAGGAAAGCTATCCCGACAGCGACTGTCCGGGTATGGAGTCCGGGGATGGGCTGGTAAAGCGTGCAGGACAGGCATTCCAAAAAATAACGACTGTTTTTTGCGATGCGGAGCAGATTCTTCTGGCGGCACACGGTGCGGTTCTGTTTGCGCTGTTAGAGGCGGTTTCTGGGGAGCCGATTCCTTATGAAGGGCGTGCGGCCTGTATCACGCAGGGGAGTCTCTATCGGATTCGTAAGGAAGGCGACAGGGTTTCCTTTGCCGGGTATGACGAAAAAACAGGCGGATTTACGGAGATGGATGCGGCTGGGATCGGACGGTCGGCGAAAATATACTTGTGAGCATGGTAATAATAGGAACAATAGAGAAAAATTATCGGGCTGGCTGTTTGAAATTTAGCGGGTTAATGTTATAAAAAACGGCTGGCTAACAATTGAAAATTAATAGGGTTGGCAAAACGAAATCCATCGGATTGTTCTTGCTGAATCTGTCTGGGTGGTGTATGCTGAATGCAGAAGGGCCATTTGTTTTGACAGGGAGGGGCTATTTTTGAAAAAAGAGGAATATAGGCGGCGGATTATAGATGATAAAATCGAGGAGTATCTGGGCATATTCGGCGCGGTTTGTATCGAGGGACCAAAGTGGTGCGGAAAGACATGGACTTCCTCGTTTCACAGTAAGAGTGAGATCTATTTGGGGGACCCGGAGGGGAATTTTCAGAACAGACGGCTGGCGGAACTGTCGCCTTCTGTCGTTTTGGAGGGAGACATACCACGCCTGATTGACGAGTGGCAGGAGGTTCCGGCTCTCTGGGATGCAGTGCGCCATCAGGTAGATCAGCGGACGGGGAAGGGACAGTTTATACTGACTGGTTCCGCCACACCGATACACAAAGGAATACTGCATAGCGGCGCCGGGCGGATTGCCAGACTTCGGATGCGTCCTATGTCCCTGTTTGAGTCCGGATATTCCGACGGCAGGATTTCCCTGAAAAAGCTTTGTGCGGGAGAGCTGAAGCCCGTGATGACAGGAGAGGTGGATCTAAAAAAAATCATAGAATACATTCTGAGAGGCGGGTGGCCGGCCGGCGTCGAGATGCCTGTGGAGCAGGCGCTGTATCTTCCGGCGGAATATTTGGACGCGGTGCTGGAGGATGACATTTACCGAATGGACGGAATTAAGAGAGATACTTCAAAAATGCGGCTTTTACTTCGCTCCCTTGCAAGAAATGAGAGCACTACGGTTACCAATAAATCCCTTAAAAATGATGTGAAGGAAGTGGATCAGGAGGATATTGATCAGGAGACGGTTGCGGTTTATCTGGATATCTTTAAGAGGCTTTTTCTGCTGGATAATCAGCCGCCTTTTGCGGCAAGGATACGATCCTCGGTGCGGGTAAAGCAGGCGGAAAAGAGACATTTCTGCGACCCTTCTCTGGCATGCGCCCTTATGAAGGCGACGCCGGAAAAGCTGCTTAGGGATTTGGAGACGCTGGGCTTTTTGTTTGAATCGTTATGTGAACGTGATCTGAAGATTTATGGGGAATCTTTCGGGGCATCCCTGTACCATTATCAGGATTATCGAAACAGGGAGATTGATGCGGTATTAGAGCTTAAGGATGGCGAGTGGTGCGCTTTTGAAATCAAGCTGGGAGCAAATCAGATTGATGAGGCGGCGGCGAATCTTCTGAAAATAGACCGTGAAATTGAGGCAGAAGCCGGAAAAAGACCGAGAATACTGTGTGTGATCTGTGGCCTGTCTAATGCGGCATACAGGAGAGAGGATGGCGTGTATGTAGTTCCTGTTACTTCTTTGCGGGAATGAATGTTGTATTTTTTAGTGTACACAGCCTGTTTTTGTAATAAACCGCTTGCATATTGGAAAGAATTATGTTATACATGTATACAAGGATGTAAAGATGATTCCGAAAAGATGAAAAACGACTTTACAGAACAAATGCAATGAAGGAGACTCACCCTGAGGGAAGCGACAGGAATACGGCGTCACCGACTGAGAGCGCTGTTTGTGAAAGACAGGGAAGGGAACACTCCGGAGCAGATTGTCTGAACTCTATGGCATGGTAACGGCGCGGGAAGCAAGTCGGATGCGGATAAATGACACATATGTCATGAATGGAGCTAGGGCAGTACGTGACACGCGTTAAGTGTTTGAGAGGGTAAGGCGAAGCCCACCTTGTTTGTGGGGCTGGCGGCTTATCAATGCGGGTGGTACCGCGGATAATCAAAAATATCCGTCCCGGAATACAGCAATGTGTTCCGGGGCGTTTTGCGCGTATAAGCAGAGTCGGAAAGCAGCACAGACAGGATACATGCTTGCATGTAAGACTGGCTGCGATGATTTACGATGAGCAACGCGAATGAGAAATGCGAAGCATTTCGAGTCTGCTTATACGTCATAGAGTGCACATGCTGAAGCAGAAGAAAATGTCGCTTGCGCGATGCTTCAGCGGCGCGAGAGTTCGCAAACAAACGTTTGTTCTTCTGTAGTAAATTGCGACAGTGTAAACCATTCAAGGAGGCAGTCATGACAAACAAAAACATTTACAGGGACGTAACTTTACAGGAAATCAGTGAGAGCGACATCGGCAAAACCTTACGTGTGGCGGGCTGGATTGAGAATATCAGGGACCACGGCGGCGTGTCGTTTGTGGATCTGCGGGATATGTACGGCGTGCTGCAGGTGGTGATGCGGGACACCTCCCTTTTGGACGGACTTTCCAAGGAGATGAGCGTTTCCGTTGAGGGGGTGATCGAGAAGCGGGACGAGGAGACCTACAATCCCCGGATTCCCACAGGCACCATCGAGCTGGAGGCGCATAAGGTGGATGTGCTCGGCAAAGTCTATAAGCAGCTCCCCTTTGAGATTATGACTTCCAGGGAAACCAGAGAGGACGTGCGCCTGAAATACCGTTATCTCGATCTGCGAAACCAGAAGGTCAAGGACAATATTGTTTTCCGTTCCCAAGTGATTGCCTATCTGCGGGAAAAGATGACGGAGCTGGGCTTTCTGGAGATTCAGACACCGATCCTGTGCGCGTCTTCCCCGGAGGGGGCAAGAGACTACATTGTGCCTTCGAGAAAATATAAAGGCAAGTTTTATGCTTTGCCGCAGGCGCCCCAGCAGTTTAAACAGCTTCTGATGGTATCGGGATTTGACAAATATTTTCAGATCGCGCCCTGCTTCCGGGATGAGGACGCGAGAGCGGACCGCTCGCCCGGCGAATTTTACCAGCTGGATTTCGAGATGAGCTTTGCGACGCAGGAGGATGTGTTCCAGGTGGGGGAGGAAGTGCTTTCGGCCACTTTCGAGAAGTTCGCGCCGGAAGGCTTTGCGGTGACGAAAGCGCCTTATCCGATTATCAGTTATAAACAGGCCATGCTGGAGTATGGCACGGATAAGCCGGATTTAAGGAACCCGCTGCGGATCATCGACCTGACCGACTTTTTCCAGACTTGTACGTTCAAGCCTTTTCAGGGCAGGACCGTCCGTGCCATCAAGGTGCACGCGGAGATGTCGAAGGGCTTCCATGAGAAACTCTTAAAGTTTGCCACGGATATGGGCATGGGCGGTCTCGGCTATCTGGAGGTGGAGGAGGATTTAAGCTACAAGGGGCCGATCGACAAGTTTATCCCGGAGGAGAAAAAGGGAGAGCTCCGTGAACTGGCGCACCTTACCGCGGGTGACACCATCTTCTTTATCGCGGATAAAGAGGAGCGGGCAGTCTACTATGCGGGGCAGCTGCGCACGGAACTGGGGCAGAAGCTGGATCTGCTGGAGAAGAACGCATACCGGTTCTGTTATATCAACGATTTCCCCATGTTTGAGCGCGACCCGGAGACAAAGCAGATCGGCTTTACCCACAACCCCTTCTCCATGCCGCAGGGCGGTCTGGAGGCGCTGAACACCATGGATCCGCTGGAGGTGCTGGCTTACCAGTACGATATCGTCTGCAACGGCGTGGAGCTTTCCTCCGGCGCGGTGCGTAACCATGACATGGAGATTATGGAGAAGGCCTTTGCCATCGCGGGCTATGACGAGGAAACGCTAAAAACAAAGTTCGGCGCGCTGTACAACGCGTTCCAGTTCGGGGCGCCGCCCCACGCGGGCATGGCGCCGGGAGTTGACCGCATGATTATGCTGCTGCGGAATGAGGAGAACATCCGGGAAGTGATCGCCTTCCCCATGAGCGGTTCCGCGCAGGATCTGATGTGCGGCGCGCCCGGGGATGTGACGGAGCAGCAGCTGAGAGAAGTGCATATTAAGGTGAGGGCATAGCTTTTCTAAGATGTAAAGCGTGTAAGCGCGGATTTGTGAGTGTGAGCTGACTAAGTGCCGACGCTTTTTGAGGGGCTCCTTGAGAAATCAACCTCCATCCGCATGAGATGCTTTGAAGTAACGGTCACTTGGAAAATGCGGGTAGGAAAGGAAAAAGATTGAAAATGAAAATTTTCAATCGCGAGATTTGTGTCTGCGCGTTGCTTGCCACAAACTCGTTTATGCGCAGAAAGCAGCGCAGAAATGGAGAAAAACATGGCCAATATTATAAGCGATGAAACAATAGAATATGTAGGGATTCTGGCTAAGCTGGAGCTGTCGGATGAGGAGAAGGAGAAAGCCAAGTCGGATATGGGACGGATGCTTGACTATATCGACAAGCTGGGAGAGCTTGACACCACGGACGTAGAGCCCATGTCCCATGTATTTCCTGTGGAGAACGTGTTCCGGGAGGACATTGTGACCAACGGGGATGAAAAAGAACGGCTGTTATCCAACGCGCCGCAGGAGAAGGACGGGATGTTTGTGGTGCCGCGGACCTTTGAGTAAAGATTGATTTAATAAGCCATAATCAAAGCTGTGCAAAAATATGGCGGCACGCACGATATGAACGGGAAAGACGAGGAAAAGAACTATATGAATATAGTAGAAATGACTGCGACACAGCTTGCGGCTGCGATACGGACGGGAGAAACCACTGCGGTAGAAGCCACAGAGGCTGTGCTTGCGAGGATTGAGGAAGAAGATAAAAAATACAACTGTTATGTTACTGTGGACCGGGACGGCGCGCTGGCGCAGGCGAAAAAAGTGCAGGCGCAGATCGAGACGGGAGATCTGACGGGGCCACTGGCGGGCGTGCCGGTGGCGGTGAAAGATAATATCTGCACGGAAGGGCTGCTCACCACCTGTTCTTCCAGAATTCTGCACAATTTTGTGCCGACATATACGGCGGAGGCCGTGAAAAATCTGCATAAGGCGGGAGCGGTGATTCTCGGCAAAACCAATATGGACGAGTTTGCCATGGGCTCTACCACAGAAACATCTGCCTACGGGCCCACCAAAAATCCCAGAAATACGGCGCATGTGCCGGGCGGCTCTTCGGGCGGCTCCGCGGCTGCGGTGGCGGCAGGCGAATGTATTTATGCCATCGGTTCCGATACGGGCGGTTCCATCAGACAGCCGGCTTCCTACTGTGGGGTCGTCGGCATGAAACCCACCTACGGCACGGTTTCCCGCTACGGGCTGATTGCCTACGGCTCCTCCCTGGATCAGATCGGACCGCTGACAAAGGATGTGACGGACTGCGCGGCGGTGCTTGCGGCGCTGGCCTCCCATGATCCGAAGGATTCCACCTCTGTTTCCAGAGAGGATACGGACTTTTCCACAGCTCTTACGGAGGATGTGAAGGGGCTGCGCATCGGTATTCCCAACGATTATCTGGGAGAGGGACTTAACGACGAGGTGCGGACGGCTGTTTTGCAGGCGGCGGACGTTTTGAAGGAAAAGGGAGCAGTGGTGGAGCGGTTTGACCTGAGTCTGGTGGAATACGCGATTCCGGCTTACTACACCATCGCGGCGGCGGAGGCCAGCTCCAATCTGGAGCGGTTTGACGGCATCAAGTACGGCTACCGCACGGAAGCGTATGCAGGACTCCATAACATGTATAAGAAATCCCGCTCCGAGGGCTTTGGTGAGGAGGTTAAACGCCGCATTATGCTTGGCTCCTTTGTCCTAAGCTCAGGCTACTATGACGCTTATTATCTGAAGGCTTTGAAGGTGAAGGCGCTGATAAAGAAGGCATTTGATGAAGCTTTCGCTAAGTATGACCTGATTCTGGGGCCTGTGGCGCCCACTACCGCGCCGAAGCTGGGAGAGAGTCTGTCTGATCCGATACAGATGTACCTGGGCGATATTTATACGATAGCCGTGAATCTGGCGGGACTGCCGGGAATCAGCGTTCCCTGCGGGCAGGATGACAGGGGACTGCCCATCGGCTTACAGTTGATCGGGGACTGCTTTCAGGAGAAAAAGCTGTTACGGGTGGCGTATACTTACGAACAGCACGGGAAGAAGTTCTAATACACGCGGCGGAGGCTGCTTCGCACGTAAAGAACATCTACGTCCCGTGTAAGAGAATGGCTGAAATACGTCATTTCCCGAGTAAATGGAGGAGATTATGAGTAAACAATACGAAACGGTAATCGGCCTTGAAGTCCATGTGGAGCTGGCCACCAAAACAAAGATATTCTGCGGCTGTTCCACCGCCTTCGGGGCAGAGCCGAACACCCAGACCTGCCCTGTCTGCACGGGAATGCCCGGTTCCCTGCCTGTCTTGAATAAACAGGTTCTGGAATATGCCATAGCTGTGGGACTTGCCACGAATTGCGATATCACACGTTATGCGAAATTCGACAGAAAAAATTACTTTTACCCGGACAATCCGCAGAATTACCAGATTTCCCAGCTCTATCTTCCAATCTGCCGAAACGGCGGCGTGGAGATTGAGACGGAGCAGGGCGGTAAAAAGGTCGTGGGCATCCATGAGATCCATATGGAGGAGGATGCGGGCAAGCTGATCCATGACGAGTGGGAGGACTGCAGTCTGGTGGATTATAACCGTTCCGGCGTGCCGCTGATCGAGATTGTGTCCGAGCCTGATATGCGAAGCGCCGCGGAGGTTATCGCCTATCTGGAGAAACTCCGTCTGGTGATTCAGTATCTGGGCGCTTCGGACTGTAAACTGCAGGAAGGCTCCATGCGCGCGGATGTAAACCTTTCCGTCAGGGAGGTGGGAGCGAAGGAGTTTGGCACCCGGACGGAGATGAAGAACCTGAACAGCTTCAAGGCCATTACAAGAGCGATCGAAGGGGAGACGGAGCGGCAGATTGATCTGATTGAGGCGGGAAAGAGCGTGGTGCAGGAAACCAGAAGATGGGATGATGCGAAGGGAGAGTCCTATGCCATGCGAAGCAAGGAGGATGCCCAGGATTACCGCTATTTTCCTGACCCTGACCTGACCCCGATCCGTGTCAGTGAAAAGATGCTGCAGGAAATCCGCGCAAGACAGCCGGAGTTTCGCACGGAGAAAATGGCCCGTTACCGGGAAGCGTTTGCTATTCCTGACTATGACATCGAGATTATCACAGGGGAGAAGCCGCTGGCGGATCTGTTCGAGGCCGCGGTGGCGCTTGGGGCGCAGCCCAAGAAAGCGTCCAACTGGATTATGGGAGAAACCCTGCGACTGATGAAGGAGCGGGACGTGGACGCCTCCGACCTTCGCTTTTCGCCGGAGAATCTGACGAAGCTGATTGCCCTTACGGACACCAGACAGATTAACAGCTCGGTGGCAAAGGAAGTTTTCGAGGTGATGTTTGAGGAGAATGTGGATCCCGAACAGTATGTGGAGGAGAAAGGATTAAAGATCGCGGGTGACGAGGGCGCCTTAAAGAAGACCGTGGAGGAAGTGATTGCGGCGAATCCCCAGTCGGTGGAGGATTACCGTAACGGCAAGGAGAAAGCCATCGGTTTTCTGGTTGGGCAGACCATGAAGGCCATGAAGGGAAAGGCAGATCCGGGGGCGGTGAATCGGATGCTGAAGGAGCTGTTGTAGAAGCCGGCATTCCGATACAGAAGGCAGTAAACGAAGGCTGCAACTACCTTGTACAGAGGAAAGCATTGCGGCCAAGGCAGCAAATGTGCCATACAGATCTGCGCATGATGTAAAGATATCAGCTCAGGCATGATTTCCGCATAGATAATCTAAAAACTGTAATGTCAACTCCGGGTTCTCCACCGACAGCGGAATCCCGATCACAATTTCGGACGGATACCCCTGAAAGGCGTACCCGTTTTCGAAAACGTAGTCGTAGTAGCCGGAATCGGCAAGCCGGTTCCCTGTCTGCGGTATGCGGATGCCCACTGCCACGGGCTTTTCCATGAAGGAGGGATCGCTGTGGTCGATTACCTGGCTGTAAACGGCTTCCTGTGCGGCTTCCATTTCTTCCAGCGTGTCGCCCGTTTCCGCATCAAAGGCGGCACCGTCCGTATAGTAGAGCAGATCGGCGTAGGGAGCCAGCTCGTCCCCGGTAAAGGTATCGGTCAGATCGTAGAAGTATTCGAGGCGGGCATAGCCTTCAAAGGTTTCCGTGTCCGCCACGATTGCGTGGATATCGCCGGCATGCATCATGGCTGCCATTTTCTGCCTGTTGGCCACTTCGTACTGGTCGCCGCCGTCGGCGGACAGGGTGATGGAGGTGTCAATATTTACCTGCCAGGCCTCCGGGTCAATGCCTGCGTATTCCATGAACCCTTCATTCCATGCAGCGGCGGTGGCAGCATTGTCCTCCATGGCGTTCGCATTCAACAGAACCGCATAGAAAGCGATGGGCTTGTTGGAGCGGTAGGAGCTGATGAAGGCAATGACAAAGGCAATTACGGCAATTGCCGCGATTGTGTGCACTTTATAGTAATCCCAGAAATAGGCGAGTTTTTCCTTGGGACTCATGGTGGCAAAGGCTTTTTTCTGCTGCTCCCTGATTTCTTCAATAACCGAGTTTTGAGAAGACATATCTTAGTCCTTTCTTTGCCTGCGTAACATCGCATGTGTTATTATTTTGTTTACGTGATCATTCCCATTCACGCCGGCTTTCGTCTTTTCCGTTTATTATGTTATAATAAATTATCTTTTGATAGCATGTCGGGTAAAATCGTATGCTCATTAAGTTCGTGCCTGATTTTCTACTTATATGTTATAATGATAAATAGTATGGAAGTGGATGTCAATGAGAGGAATCTTTTGTTTGTGTGAAATTTTCATAAACATGTGAAATATGAATATCCATTAAAAGATTGACGCGTTTTTGAACGGCAGATATAATATGATATAGACGCAGGATTCGGGAGGGTGTTATGGCGAGAACGGTAGGAATCGGGATTCAGGATTTTGGAAA
>CAMWJF010000052.1 GCA_947174505.1 uncultured Lachnospiraceae bacterium | reverse complement strand
TGACATTGTTTTCCTCGACATACAGATGGATGGCATGAACGGCATTGAGGCGGCGGGGTACTGCCTGGTTCCCTTGTTACATGTCGGTGCGGGGAGGCGGTTGGCAGTGGAAAGGATTAGATGTCCGAACCCGAAGTGTGGGCGGGTAATTTATGGGAATTACCACTGTAAGGACACCTGCACGGAACCGTTCCGCTGATCATGGTTAGAAATCCAGAAATGGCTGTGGGAGGGATTGAGAGATGTGCAACAAGGAAAAATCCACGGAGAAGATTGACGGCGCAGTCGCCACGATCATGGGATTAGACCGGGCAATACGGAATGAGGGAAGCACGGGCAGTGTGTATGACGAGAGGGGGATTTTGTCCTTTTAGAATGGCAGGATTTATGCTATACTGGACACGGAAAAAAGGAGCCAGTGAGGTATAGGATGATGAAACCAGATGAAATTTTGCAGTACTGCCTTGATAATTTGGAAGGGACAGTCTTAGTCAGCAGTTGGGGAGAAAAAGGGATATTCTATAATCCCGGCAATCTTCTGAAACGCGGTGTTTATGTCCTGACAGTAAAGGAGAAGGATGGGGACAATGATAAGGGTTCCAGGTTAGACAGGGAGGATGTTTACCGGGTAAATATTGGGGTAAGGAAAGATACTTTCATTAAGCTGTTCGGTAAGATACCAGAGCGTCCATGTAAAGGCGGGATTGTTGATATGGATTATGATTTTTCCTCGACAGGAGAAATCCTTCCGCATCCGGTGTATGCATGGATGGGATGGATATGTGCGCTGAATCCCACGGAGCAGTTATTTGAGGAATTAAAGCCGCATATTCAGGAATCATATGAATATGCGAAGGAGAAATTTAAGAAAAGGAAATTATAAAACGAATTTTTGTTTTAGGCGGCATCTCTTCGGAGATGCTTTTATTTTGCATTATTTTAGGAGGCGGCAATGAAACTACCATCCATTTTGGGGAACAGGGGCGCAAGGGATAAGCCAAAGGACAGCTGTATGAAGGAGATTTTGTGTGGCTGTAGGAATAGGCGACAGGTATGTGTTGATGTAAGCAGAAACTCAATATCCATTTGTATAATCCACGATGAAAAACTGAATACATATTATGTTTCATAAAATGTATACAGTTTATGTATTTTATGAAAAAGCATTTTATAGTGAATAAAAGTAATCGTTTTATGATTGGATTTATGACATAAAATATTGGTATAATTTGGCAAATCGGAGGTGATAAGGTGATCAATATTGATTTTAACAATATAAACGATGAGATTGTCTATGAGGCATTTCATGTGGATGGGAATGAAGCAGAGGCACTGAATGACAGCTATCTGGAACTGTTTGAACTAATCGGACGGGATGCTATGCTGAAACTGTTTACCCATTTTCATGGGGATAAGATCGATTGTCCCATGCGACTGTACCGTGCAGAGTTTATTGCTGACCTTGCGAAAAATGAAACGGACAGGCGTGAAAGGGCGAAGATCGCAAGGGCAGGCGGATATTCGGCAAGGGTAATAGAGGGTGTATTGAGCAAGCGGCGAAAAGAAAATGAGGCAGAATAATAAAATGGAAAACGACATCAATGCCATTGAGTGGGGTGTGGCAATAAAATGACATACACATCCTATGCATTTGTAATTTTTACATTTATAACAACAGGTATCTATTATACAGTACATAAAAAACGACAGTGGATGGTACTCCTGCTTTCCAGCATTATCTTTTATATATGCTCAGGCCCTGTTTTTTTAATCTGGCTTTTATCCTTTACTTTTCTTACATCGTATGGCGCGGGAAAAATAGAGGAAAGTAAGGCGGGAAGAAAAGTGGTTCTGGCAGTGCTGATCTGCATGAACATCGGTGTATTGTTCCTTCTCAAATGGAGCGGCATGGAGCTGGCGCTTATAAACAGGATTTTTGGAACAGATCTGGGATGGCGGGTTGTCCTGCCCATGGGAATGTCGTTTTTTACATTTCAGAATGTATCTTATTTAGTGGATGTATACAGGGGAAAGATCCCGGCGGAAAGGAATTTCTGGCATTATCTGTTGTATGCGTCTTATTTTCCTTATATTGTATCAGGACCGGTCAACCGGTATGAAAAAATGGGAGCACAGTTTTTTGCGGGACATTCTTTTGACAGGGATGCTTTTTATCAGGGTATGCTGCGGATCCTCTGGGGATATATCAAGAAGATGGTGATCGCTGACAGGGCAGCAATCTTCGTTGACGAGGTTTTCGGACATTACTATATGTACCGGGGATTTTTTATTGTATTTGCCGTACTTTTGTTCTCACTGCAGCTCTATATGGATTTCAGCGGCTGTATGGATATCGTTCTGGGTGTATCGAAGCTTTTCGGGATAGAGATGGCGGAGAATTTCCGTGCGCCTTACGGTGCGGTCACCATGGCAGACTTCTGGAGGAGATGGCACATGTCCCTGACATCATGGTTCCGGGATTACCTGTATATCCCGCTTGGCGGCAACAGGAAAGGGGCGGCGCGAAGGTATCTTAATATTATGATCGTTTTTCTGTTTTGTGGGATGTGGCATGGCGCAGGCATTACCTTTTTGATCTGGGGGTTTTTGAACGGGGCGTATCAGGTAGCTGGCAGTATGACGGTTAGGCTCAGGGAGAGGCTGTGTCAGGCTGCAGGACTGGACGGGCACAGTCATGGAGCAATGTTACGAAAGAGAGTGGCCACTGCCGTTTTGATAGAATCTACATGGCTGTTTTTTCGGGCAGATGGTTTTGAAGAAGCCTTTGTCATGCTGAGGCGTATGTTCACGGGGTGGAATCCATGGATTCTTTCGGATGGGACATTATACCAGGCCGGACTGGACCGATGGGATTTCCTGATCCTGCTTGTGGGCGCATTGTGCGTCGGATGGGTCTCGCGCACGGCGGATGATAAGGATCTGCACCGGATTTTCTGTTCACAGAGCTGGGTTTGCCGGATGCTGGTTATTCTTGGTGCACTGGTGGTATGGTATCTGTTTGGAATCTACGGGCCGGGATTTAATCCGGTCGAATTTCTGTACTTTAATTTTTGAAGAAACAGGTTATGGTCTGTAAGGATGAATGTGACAGGAAAGCGATATGAACTGCGATGCTGCAGTAGAAAAATGGAGGCCATGAGGTGGGTAGAGGTGTAAAGGTTTTGGTCAGTGTCATCGTGGCGGTGCTGGTCTTTATGAGATTGGGACATGTTTTAGCTGCTAACTATGACGGGAACCAGTCAATGGACGGATTCTATCAGTTGGACAGGGATAGCGTGGACGTTGTTTTTTACGGCAGCAGTCATGTATATTCGGGGGTGAATGTGGCCGCCCTGTGGGACGATTACGGTATTGCGGGATATGATATGGCCGGAACCATGCAGACGCTCTGGAATTCTTACTACAATATGGAAGAAACGCTGAAATACCAGTCACCCCGGCTGATGGTGGTGGATCTTTATGGAATACGGATAGAAGAGGAGTACTATGGTTCCACGAATGTTATCAAAAATGTGAGCAGTATGCGGTTTTCCCTCAATAAGATCAGGAATGTCTGGAACAGTGTACCGCATGAGGAATTCTTATCCTATCTGCTGTCATATCCGCTGACGCATGACAGTTATAAAGAACTGGGAAGGGGAAATTTTGATGAAGGGGTCAATAATGTCGGAGGGGACTGGTATAAAGGATATAAGCCTTCCTATGCTGTCACCCGGTATGATACGCTGCCGCAGGTGAGTGCAGGAGCAGAGAAAAGGCTGCCTTCCTGGAAAAACAGAAAGTATCTGGATAACATGGTCCGGCTTGCAGGAGAGAATCAGATCCAATTGGCTTTTATTGTTGTTCCCTATGAAGGGATTGATGGGGAAGACCAGATGCTGTATCAATGGGCCGAAGAGTATGCACAGGAAAACGGGATTCTATTTTTAAACGGGAATACCAGTCTGGAAGAAATGGAGTTTGACCCGGCGGGTGATTATGCAGAAGCGTCCCATCTTAACCACAGCGGAGCATGTAAGTTTACGGCATATCTGGGAAGCTGGCTTACGGAGCATTGTGATCTGGCGGACCACAGAGGGGATGACAGATGGGATTCCTGGCAAAAGTACAGTGACTGCCATGAATCCCGCCAGAAAGACCGGGAACTGACGCAGTGCATGGATTTGGAGACTTATCTTGAAAAATTGCAGGAGCGGGACGATTATCTCGTAATCGTATCTCTGGATGATAATTATAAGAAGAATCCGTATGTGCGGCTTTTGGAAGGGCTGACCGGAATCGATCCGTATATACTGGGGAGTTCTGCGTCAGTCGTTATGGAAGACCGGATGATCTTATACCAGACACCTGATGAACCGGAATATTTATGGTATATGGAGACAGAACTGTCTGATATCGCAGTCAGCAGATCCTATGGCGGCACTATGCAGATACAGGTCAATAATACTGTGATGAATAATAACTACAATGATGTTACGATCTTAGTTTATAACAGGATGCTTGATGAAGTGGCGGATGTTGTCAGCTTTAACAGTGACGGGATACTGATCCGGTGAATTTTTCTTTCGCGGGTGGCTGGGGCTGTAAATAACCAGATTACTAAGAGCTTGTAAAGTGATTTCAGAATAAGGGATTAGGGTTAGGAAAGCAAAAGAGAATATGTCTGATCATGAGACAGGACGGAGCAAAGAAAAAATTGTATATTTAGAGATCTGCCGTATCATAGCGGTTTTCTGTATTATGTACCAGCACACGGGCGGACGGGGAGCGGATGCGTGGGTGTATACAGAAAGCGCCTGGGTGTATGTAACGTCTTTGATCGGAACGATTATTGGCAGTATCGGAGTACCCCTGTTCTGGATGGTTTCCGGTGCGCTTTTACTGCCCAAAAGGGAGTCGTGGCGGAAGGTGTATGGAAAGAGAATCCCTCGTTTTACCGGCGTCCTGATCATATTTTCTGTGATCAGATACTTTTATCTATGTATGGTGGAGGGATGTGATGGCCATGCAGGAGAGTTTTTCTGGCGTTTTTATACACAGGAAATCTTTCTTCCATATTGGTTTCTCTATGAATATCTGGGAGTACTACTTGTTTTGCCATTTCTGAGAAAATTGATACAGAACCTGACAGAACAGGAAAAGAGGCTGCTGTTTGTCTTAGTGATAGGATGGAATATTTTAAATGATATTTCCCATACTTATCTGGGAGTTGGTTTTGTGCTCAATCTACATTTCCAAAGCGCTATATCTTATTTTATGTTGGGATACTTAATGGAGAACTGCAGGATGTTGAGGCAGAGAGGGAAAGGTGGAGTGAGATTTGATATAGGTCTGGCAGTATTTACGATGGCAGTCCTATACAGATGGGGATGCGGGCAACACGGATTGGAGGAATTGGGAAGTCTGACCATGCTGCTGACAATGGCTGTCTATGATCTGAACCGCTATATGGATGAAAAAGGTATATGGGATAATACGGCACTGCGCTGTTTTATATTGTGGTGTGGAAGTAATGTGTTTGGAATCTATCTGATTGAAGATTATCTGCGTAATGCAACGGCTTTTATATGGGAACGGAGCGCGCCGTATATCGGTGCAGTACCGGCATGCTGTGTCTGGCTTCTGGCAGTGTTTTTATTGGGAAATGTTCTGGTGTCAGGCTTACGTAGATTACCGGTTTTCAACAATATGTTATAAAAGGAGAATGTATCATTTGGAAAAATATGAGGCGTTGCTGTGATGGGAGAAGGAAATAGCAACTGTGACGGATGTGTTGCTTTTGCCTGTATAAAATCAGCGTTAATTCTTGGGGACGCTGACTACTGATGTGCCGTGTTATCAGCAGGAATGCAACCTTTTTGCATTGTGTAAGACGGCATACATATTATATTCCATAAAATGTATGCAATTTGTGCGGCAAAAGATGTTTACACCTTATTACGAATAAAAACAATCGTTTTATGGTTGGATTTATGACATAAAATATTGGTATAATTTGGCAAATCGGAGATGATAAGGCGATCAATATTGATTTTAACAATATAAACTGTTTACCCATTTTCACGGGGCGCTGTTTAAAAGAATAGTGATGCACATAGCCAATTTGGGCAATGAAGGGTGTAGGATATGATGACGAGATTGAAAAGATACTTGATGTTTGGGATAGAGTACTTCCTATGGGAGAAACCAAGAGGATTAGATTTTACTATGCGGGATACCTCTCTGTTCAAGAGTAGTAATGGATTATGCCATGGCTACAGTAAAACAGCAGAAAAACATTTGAAAAAAATTTTTAGTAGTCTTACATTTGATGGTAGCGAAAGATTACTGGATATAGGCTGTGGAAAGGGAGTCGTACTTCGGATAGCATCAGGTTATCCGTTTGAAAAAGTGGCAGGGATTGAGATCGATGAGAGATTACTGGGCATTGCTGTAAATAATTTCCGTATTCTTAAGATGGAAGGCCGGGTACAATGTTTCCAAGCGGATGCAGCAGAATTTAAAGGATATGGGGATTATAATATTTTCTTCCTGTTTAATCCATTTTCAGATACAGTTATGGAAAAAGTGGTAGGTAAACTATTAGATATTTCAGAAAGAAATCCGGTTACTGTCATATATCATAACCCTGTGTATATGGAGATTTTTGAACAGAAAGGGAAAGTGACGATTCTAAAGGAGCTTTATGATAAAACAAAAGATTATAGTACATATATTTTTAGAATAGCTGGAAGCAGGAAGTAGATGTATTGAAATATAAAGATGCCATATAAAAATATATGATTATCGGATTATGTGCATGTGTATAGCAGGGATGAGGAGACGCTGAAGATTGTTGCGTGACAGAAGATAATTGCGGTGGGGCATGAGAAAGATAAATAGGCGGTATGATATATACTGCATCATTCAGTGCGGAGGAATCTCATTGTAAGAATGGCTGTTTTATGCTACCATAAAACGCATAAGCAAGTCTGAGGACGAAGAAAGGGAGACAGTGATATTTCCGTTAAGATTTGCATGGGAGGTGATCTGAATGTTAGATGTTAATTTGAGCAGCCCGATTGATGTGAGAAATGCAGGAATGAAGGCGTTACAGGAGGCACTGGGGCCTGTTGGGATGGTGAAATTTATGCAGCAGTATGATATGGGGTATGGGGATTATACAAAGGAAAAACAGGAACAGCCGGATATGAGTTTGGAAGAGATAGATATGCTGTTAAAGAATGCGAATAATCATTAATTTATTGGAGAAAGATGTATAATTGTAACCCTGTAAATGTAGCGGGATAGTAATTCAATCTCAGGGTTTGCATCAAGTACAGCCTCCGGGCCGATTCCTTCTTCAAAGACTTCGATCAGGGAAACCAGGTCTTTCAGGGATATCTGGGAGTAGGGAACCAGGTCAGAGGGAATGAGGGCATGGGAGCGGCCGCAGTTTTGACACAGGACACGCCGGATGATAAGCGGAAACTTTGTGCCGTCTGCCTTGACATGGCGGCGGTAGGAGCCATAGCGGATGAGGGAGCCTGAGCATCCGCAGTTACAGGGCAGGTTGAAAGGATCGAACTGGTCCATAGCATAATCATAAGATTTTTGGGAAACGGGGTTGCTTGATGGGCTCCTGCCTTTTTCTTTTTCCGGGTAGTGGCTATCGTATGATAACACAGACAGTCACCATAAACAAAACTTGCAAAGCAGGATGCGGATAAGCTGTCGCAGACAGGGGATTCCTCCAAAACGCTAACGTTAATGCGTTCCAGTGCGGCGACGAGGACAAAAGGCTTTAATAACAACCTTTGATTTTATGTGAGCTTCGATGTTTTGTACCAAGTTTACATAAAATATCTGCCTCTTTGTACCATTCTCTTTTCCGCTGGAGGTTACATAGGCCGTGACTTCACGGGTTCCGAAAATATTGGTCAGTACAAGATGGCACCCCGTATAGTAATCCCCACCTTTTCTCTGGAAAGGGTAAAGTCGCTGTCTATTGACAGGCGGCGGCCATGCTTTGCAGGCCTGCCCTTTTTCTCGGTGGGAGCTGGCGGCAGGTCATACAGGACAGAATCAGCTCCCGCATTGCCGAACAGGTCAAGGTTTTCATATTCATCTACGATGGATTGCTTGGGGAAAAGTGCCCTTTCCATACGGGAAACCTAGACCAGAGGATATATTTGCGTACTGCGCCGGGCAGATAAAGGCATGAGCAATCGATCAGCATAATTCGTAGTGCCACGTGTCTGGGCAGAACGTTCCGAAATGCGGTGCAAAACAAAAAAGTTATGATGGAAATTGATTTTTGAAAGGAAATCGGGCATAATTAAATCAGAACTTTGGTGCAGTGCACCGTATTTCCGAATGGACAGGAGGCGCCTATGGGAAATTATATTAGGAGGGACAGCTACCTGGAGCAGCTGATCAACCGGAAGGAGAACGGACTCATTAAGGTTATTACGGGAATCCGCCGCTGTGGCAAAAGTTTTCTGCTCTTTAACATCTTTTATGATTATCTGCTTGGAGAAGGGGTTTCAAAGGATCATATCATAACAATTGCCCTGGATGATGACCTGAATATTGCCTGCCGCGATCCGGCTGAGCTGTCCGGGTATATCCGTAGCAGAGTTACGGATCAGGAAGGCATGTTCTATATTTTCATTGATGAGGTGCAGTATGCGATCTCCCGTGAAGAGCTTAAGAATCCGGAGAGCATCCGCCTGTACAATGTCCTCAACGGTCTGCTGAGGCTTCGCAACGTAGATATCTATGTGACCGGCAGCAACTCCAAAATGCTTTCCAAGGATGTAATGACCGCCTTTCGGGGGCGGGGGGATTCGGTTGAAGTCCATCCGCTGTCCTTCAGGGAATATTATGACTATGTAGGAGGGGACAAGGCAGGGGCCTATGAGGAATATGCCCTGTACGGCGGAATGCCTTTGGTTTTGTTCCGAAAGACGGAGGATGATAAATTCAAATACCTGTTCTCGCTTTTTGAGGAGGTATATTTTAAGGATATCATAGAGCGTTACCAGATCGGACTTCAGGAGGTTTTAAGTGAATTAACAGATGATCTGTGTTCTTCCGTGGGTTCCCTTACCAATGCCACAAAAATAGCGAATACCCTGCAGACGGTGAAGGGGATCAGGGTGGACAGTGGAACGATTGCAAGCTACCTGACTTATCTTTCCGAGTCTTTCCTTTTCCGCCAGGCGAAACGCTACGATGTAAAGGGAAAGAAATATTTTTCCTACCCGTCAAAATATTACTGCAGTGATATCGGACTCAGGAATGTGCGGCTGAACCTGCGACAGCAGGAGGAAACGCATATTATGGAAAATATCATGTACAACGAGCTGGTTTGCAGGGGATATTCGGTGGATGTAGGCGTAGTCGATGTTTTTGAGACGGATGAGGAAGGAAAAAGGAAGAAAATCAGCTGTGAGATTGATTTTGTCGTTAATAAGGGTGTCAAAAAATATTATATCCAGTCTGCCCTGAGTCTTGGTGATGCCCGGAAGGAAAAGACAGAGCTTCGGCCGCTGCTTGGCGTGAGAGACTTCTTCCGAAAGGTCATTGTTACGAAGAGCGGGATGAAGCCATGGATTGATGAGGAGGGGATTCTGCATCTGGGACTTTATGAGTTCCTGCTAAACCCTGCCGCGCTGGATTTATAATGGGATTGGCGATTACCGTATCACCGGCTGGATGTTCCATAGGCATTGGGAAAATCTAAGCGGCGTTTATTTCTTTGATATTTTTCTTTTCATATAGGATTAGGGTGTCAAAAGGTTACCCATATATGAAAACTGAGGAATTCAGTCAGTACGCTTGTTTTCGAAACGGAGTGGAAGCAATACCATCCCTTCTGCGAAAGGGAAATGAAGCTTTATACAAAGGTCATGAATGTAATGGAGCAGCAGTTGCTTTGCTATGTCGTTCTTTTTTTTGCTATATGATACACGTTTTTTTGTAATCGTTCGGAGTACACAAAGGCGAACCGCTTTGAGGATTTCGTTTGTAAAATCTATCTTTAACGATTAGGGGAAAATTCATTTGAGAGTTTTCCCCTTTTTTCGTAAACAGATAATTTTAAACAGGGGGCTTTCGTTTGAAGTAAAAATATCTATGGCAAGAAAGACAGGCATTCACTCTTTTGGGTGCGGTTTCGTAACCACTTCAATTTAGAGACTTTATCATGAGGAGGAAACAGCAGTTATGTTATGGAGAAATATAAAAATGTTTTGGAAGGCTGTTTTGGCAAAAAGGAACAAATTACTGCTTTTATTCGTAATGATTAGTCTTGTTGCCTTTATGATGACTGGATGCGGTGATGGATTACCAGAGGTATCAGAGTCTGGGGAAACGATGGCGGATCATGAAGTATATCCGTCAAAGAAAGAGGAGTTTGATGATGCAGAGAGTATAGCGGCAGCTTACCATGACATCTATGATGAAGGGGTAGAAGCAAACACATTAGGAAGTCTGGAAACGGTGCGGCGTATTGTTACAAGGCTTGGTGAGAATGGTTATGTGGCTGTTGACAGCGGAAATCAGGTTGACATGGTGGGAGCAGAACAGGTAATAGCATTTTGCAAGGCGGTAGATGAGAAGAAAAATAGCGCACTTACAATGATAGTGGTTCATGAGTTGGGATTTCGGAAATTTGATCTGGAGACAGAGGACGGCAATGTAAATGTTGTCAGAGGGTATTACCAATATGACCAGAACGGATGCCCACAGAATAAAAGTATGGTAAGCTATCCGGCAGAGCTGTGGCAATATACAGAGGAAGGATATTTAATCTTTGAGGGGAGATATTTTTCGGAAGAAAATTTGGTACTTACGCTAAGTGAAGGATCAGAGCATGCGGCACTGCGGCTATTACCGTTAGATGAAACGTGCAGGGAATTGAACCGGAGATATATTTTATCAGTTGGCTATGGACGGAATAATATTTTTCTCTCTGATTGGGGAGAAGAAGATTTTGGCGGGCTGGATTTTTATGATATATTTGACATTTTTTATCCGGTCTTGTATAAGCAGCCGGTTCCCTATGCTGCAGACGAAAATCTGGGAGTCGGGGCGGTCTATCAGATACCTGAGGAAATATTTGAGAATGTTATTATGACTTATTTTGAGATAGACAGGGAATCGCTTCGTCGGGAGACGACATATATTCCTGAAAAGTCAGCCTATGAGTACAGACCACGGGGATTTTATGAGGCTGAATATCCTGATATTCCATATCCGGAGGTGGTAGACTATATGGAAAATCAGGATGGAACAATTACGCTCATTGTCAATGCAGTATATCCGAATAGTAATACTTCCAGGTTATATTCACATAGGACAGTGATCCGTCCATTGAATGAGGATTGTTTTCAGTATGTATCGAATCAGATCGTTTCTTTAGAAAATGATCATGATCTTTGGTGGCATTCAGGCCGCCTGACGCAAGAAGAGTGGCTTGAGGTATATGGGGGAATAGAATAATGGAAGATATGAAATGGTTTTTAAGAAAGTATGTTTTCCTTATTGTGTCAATGATAATTGTTGTTATCATATGCAGTATTGTTTTTGGGGAAAGGAGTCCTGAAAGGAACGCAGAGGAAGTGTGGGAGCCGCCAGTCATAGTTGGAAGTAAAGATTTTGGGGCGGAGAATGAAACCATGGTGGAAAGCGTTGCGGAAGATCTCATGGATAGTACTGAGGAAATGTCTCTATGGGAAAGCTCAGAGCCGGTATGCGTTCTGACTGCGGAAGAAGAACAGCGGTTACAGGACGAGGCATTGTCAGCGGCAAAGCAGTCCGGAGAACTATATAAAGATGTCAGGATTTCTTATCCACAAACAAACTATTCCTATATTGAAAATTTTACTGATGAACAAAGAAAAAGGGTAGTGAAATGTCTGGGAGAACAGGGGCTTGTAAGTGTTTCGGATGATATCAATATGGAAAATTATCAGAAGGTGGAGGAATTTTATTCTGTTTATTTGTCCGGCAGTGATGCAATGGTTACCGTATTTGATGTACGCAAAGATGGAAATATAGGTGCATTGACATTTATCCACAGAAACGGGAAAATACAGACTTACTATGTTACGGTCGGCTGGCAGGAAGGCGGCATACCGGAAATAAAAGACTTTGGATGCAGTGACCTGGAAAAGATAAGACTGACCGAGAAGGGATATTTTATTTATAGAAATGCGGAAGTGGTCGCACATGGAAATGTGCAGGAGTATTACAGGGTAAAGCCGCTGTCAGGGGAATGCAGGGAACTGACAGAAAAATACATATATGGATTGAGCTTCGTAAATTATAATATGCTTGTGACCAATTGGGATGCCGGTAATGTGGAAGATATTTTAATGCCCTGTATGTTTGAGGATATCTATCGTGTATATACAGGTGAATCTCTCGAACCGGAAAAGGGGATGATCTCTGCGGAGGTTTATGAGTGTGTCATGACTACCTGTTTTCCGGTATCGGCGGAGCAGTTAAGAGAACACTGCGGCTACTACGCGAATACGGACAGCTATGAATATGAGATGATCTTTCCGAGACAGTTTCCGCCTTTTGGGGAGGTGGTGGATTATACACGGAATAACGATGGGACGCTTACGCTCTATGTGGATGGCGTATGGCCGGATTATGATTCGGATTATGCCTTTACAAACCGGATTGTGGTTCAGCCATTTGCGGACGGGACATTCAGGTATTTATCCAATACGATAGAGCCAAAGGAGCTGGAAATACCGAGGGTGGAAGAGTGAAATACAGCAGACTTGGAATCAATTCACACCAAAAATGAAGCAATTCGCGCCCTATAATCAGCTGGTAAAATGCCGGCGCCGATATAATAAGTGATTTGGGTATATATTTCTATTTCTCAGGCTTTGAAAGGAAGAAAAGGACTTATGAAGATTGCAGTCTGTGATGATGACCAGCCAATTCGGGAAGAACTGATCCGGCTGATCCGAAAGCAGATATCTGATGTGGATATCGCGGAGTATCAGTCGGGGGAAGCATTGATAAATGCCGGAGGAAATTTTGACATTTATTTTCTTGATATTGAAATGGATTCGGTGTCCGGCATGGATCTGGCAAGACATATCAGGGAACAGGAAGAAAACAGAAAGAGGAGCATCATTATTTTTGTGACAGGCTATCGGGAATACATGGAAGAGGCGTTTGATGTCAATGCATTCCACTATCTGCTAAAGCCCATAGACGAAGAAAAATTTTCAGAGGTTTTCGGCCGCGCGTGGAAAGAGACATCTGTCTCCTACGAACAGGAGAAGAAATACATCATGGTGAAAAGCCTTGGCACACGGCAGAAATTACTATTGAAGAGTATTTACTATATAGAGAGTGGTAATAAAAAAGCCATTATCCATACAACGGGCGGAACACTGGCAATTTATGGAAAGATGGAAGAACTGGAAAACCGATTGGGCAGTACCTTTTACCGCTGTCACAGATGCTATCTTGTAAATATGGAAAAGATTGCCGCTTACAGTGCAGATAACATACAGGTCACAAATGGGGATAACCTGCTCCTTGCAAGGACGAAATACTCTGATTTCATCAAAACCTATATGCGGTATGTAAAAAATGGAGGAACTGTTAATGTTTGATCTGTTGTCTCCAATTATTATGTACTTTATTAACAGTACATTGAGTGTTATTTATACACGCAGTTTTTTGAAAGAAAAGTATGGGAAAAGGATAGTTTCGGCAGTATGGGTTATCGTCTGTTTTCTGATTCAGCTTCTGGTATTTGGCATATGGGACGACAAATTCCCAGTGGGTAAGTTTGTGGGGCTGATTCTAAATATCTGTATTCTGCTGTTTCTACAGTCGGTTTGCTTCCAGAAAGATATCCAAAAACAGTTTTTTACTTCTTTTAGCTTTGTGGCAGGGACAGAAACGACGAAGTATATGTTTGTTACGCTCAATTGTGCATTAAGCGAAGCTGGCGGCAAGGTTTTAGATTATTTGCTTGCAAAGGAAATCATAAATACGGTAGGGAAAGCTGCAACCGGGATAAAAGTCTGTAATGCCGTTATCGTGATTTTGAGTATAGTATTTTATACGTTTTTATTGTCTGTGTATCTGTTTTTCATAAGCAGGAAATATGTAAAAAGGGATTATCATCTACAGACACATGAGAATATTTTTCTGATGTTACCCTGTACTGTTGCATTGTGTATTTCTGTCATAATAAGCCAGATAATCAGTTCGCTTGAAAAGGGAATGGGCATATTTATTTATGATGCCGTCCCATCGACAAAATTCTGGTTACCGGTTATCGGTGTACTTCTGTTTTCATCCATGATTGCCAGCGTCATATTGTTTCAGAAACTGGTACAGTACCATGAAGAAACCGGGAAGCGGGCCATGCTGGAAAATCAGGTGCGGCAGATGCAGAAGGAGCTTGTGGAAATACAGGATATCTATACCGATATGAGGGGTCTCCGGCATGATATGAGAAGCCATTTAGCCAATATCTCTCTGCTTGTCAAAGGTGCGGCAGGTTCAGTGGATGAAGAACTGGAAAGCTATATCGGGAAAATGGAGGAAACGGTCAGCAAGCTGGATTTTACCTGCCAGACGGGGAATCCAATCACGGATATTATCATCCACCAGAAAGGGCAGGAAGCAGAGAAGAAACAGATACCATTTCAGATTGATTTTGTCTATCCATGCAAGCTGCAGATAGATGCGTATGACATTGCGGTTATCCTAAACAATGCATTGGAGAACGCCATAGAAGCGTGTAACGGGGCAGAGGGCGAAACACAGATCAAGCTGCGTTCTTATGTGAAAGGAAGCCTTTTTTTCATAGAGGTTGAAAACGATTTTTCAGGGACGATTGCCATTGACAGAGAAAGCGGGATGCCGGTCAGCAGTAAGGAAAACGGGAAACTGCATGGGATTGGGATTTCCAATATGCAAAGATGTGCGAAGAAGTATATGGGGGATATTGATATCGTGGTCTCCGATACGGACGGCAGGAAGAAATTCAGCCTTACAGTGATGATGAATGGAAAAACGGAGGCGGTAACCTGACAGCGCACCAGAAATTTCACGCCTAAAACGGAGCAGTTCGCGCCAGATCTATGAAAAATTTTTTGCAGTCCGGCGATAAAGAAAGTAAGAATATTTTTTAGAAGGAGGGCAAGATGATAAAAACAGCTTTTGTAGGTGCAGATGGACTTCGTCAGCCATTGGTACATTATGGCAAGGCAATCCTGGATGCGATCAATTTTGGTGAGAAAGTTTCCTGCGGATACAATCCTGTGTTTAAGGATTACGGTGTTGTGCGTTTTGAATGTAACGGGAGCAGGCAGGTCATACCCAATTATGCTGTTCCTAAAATGAGTGTGGGCTCTTTGCCGGGAATTCACGCTGCCAATAATTCTCTTGTTTTAGAGCGGACATATCCATATTTCGGCGGATGATACGTTTACGTCAACAGACGTTAAATTTGCAAGGTGCGACATTTATTTGGTTTTAAGAGATAATTTTTATTAAGAGAGAGGAGAAAGTATGATGCAGGTAGGATTAAATAATTACCAGATTAGTAATAACAATGTGGCAGAGAGAGCAGGCAATAAAAAGGCGGAGAAAAAGACAGAGGACAAATACGCCAGTGTATCAGTGTATGAGGCTTACCTAAAGGATACGTATACTTGTTTATCTGCGTCTGATTATAAGGTGACGATATCACCGGCATATTTGGAGAAATGCATCAAAGATCCCAAAGAAGCGGAACTATTGGAAAAGAATTTGGCACATATACCGATTAGTAAACAGATGGCGAAAGCATTTTGGAGTGCACAGGGAGCAAGAGTTGTGAATGATGAATTGATTTTTGACGAAAACGGGAATTGTTGTGGTAGCTTTAATACATACGTTACGAACAGTAAATCTTCATCAGGCAATAGTGTACAGAATGAGGCACCGATAAAGAAAGGGCAGGGGAAAAAGGCTTTACCGCAGAACCATTATGAAAAGAGAAAGCTCTTAAGAGAGCAGTTTGAGGAACGGTTGGCGGAGAAAGAGTATCTGAAAGATCAACTGGAAGAAAAAGAAATGAAAGAAGAGTTGCTGAAAAAAAGCGTTTTGTCAAAGGAACAAAATGCAGGCAGATTCATTGAACGATATGAAGCCAATATTTTGAAAGCTTAATTTGATAAATAAGCAATTTACAGCCGAGCGACGATTTTTTATGTCTTAGATGGCAGTAGTCAAAGCTGATGTGATGAAAGAAGTTGATATTAAAATTTTGGTGCATCGCCCTATTGTAATTTTCATTTCATAAAAACGCAACACCAATTTCAGAGGCTGTGCAAAGATAACCGCCGCACTATGGCCATCATCCGCCATATGCGGCGGTCTGCCTTTTCCGCAGGCAGGCCGGGCGGCCGGATAACGAAAATTACTTGGAAAGCGGGGAAGTTAGAGGTAATATGCTTACACGGCGGTTTGCGATTGTGCCGTCTTGCGGGGCATCCGCCCCATATCGGATGAATGGAATGGATGAATTGTATTTTTGATATGACTGCTGGAAAAGAATTCACGCTGTCAAATCCGCTATTCACGCTATCGGCGTTAGACTATTTCCCGTTTTTTACGATATAAAAAGTGAGATCCAGAGGAGGTGTATTTTATAAAAATTGCAATCTGTGATGATGAAAAGAATATAAGGGCTTATTTATTCTCTCTGGTCAGGAAACAGGGGGTGGAGTGTGAAATTGCAGAGTATGTGTCTGCGGACGAATACCTGTCGGATAAAACGGAGAATGACCTGCTGTTCTTAGATATAGAGCTGGATGGAGATGGCTCCAGTATGGACGGGATGGAACTGGCAAGGCAGATAAGGGGCATGGAACTGGAGAGACAGCCGGTCATTATTTTTGTTACGGGATATGAAAAATATGTCTATGACGCTTTTGACGTAGGGGCATTCCAATACCTCCTGAAACCTATTGATGAACAGAGATTTGCCGAGATTTTTGGACGGGCGGTGGGGCAGATCATGTTTGAGGTGGAACGGAAAAAGAAAACGCTGGTCATCCAGTACGGGAGTGAAAGCAGGGCTGTACCAATTCACGAGATTTATTATATTGAGAGTCGCAACCATAAGGTGGCGCTGTACCTCAAGGATGGGGAACTGGAATATTACGAGAAGATCGGGAGGCTGGAGGAAGAACTGCAGGGGCAGTTTTTCCGGATACACAGGGGGTATCTCGTCAACCTCGCCTATGTCGAGGGGTATGATAAAACAGAGGTGACGCTGACTAATGGCATCAGGCTGCCCCTATCAAAAAGATATGAGGATTTTGCGGCTGCATACCTGCAGTTTGTGCAGTAAGGGGGAGGGGAAATTGAGCGAAATGGGATTTGTGCTGTTTCAGCATATAGCGTCAGGAGTTGAAACGGTTTTATGTGCGTTCTGTATGGCGGCTTTTTTCTGCCCATATATGGCAGGGCGGCAAAACAAGCTGCAAAAAACCATTGCGGTATTTCTGGTCTATGGGACAGTGTATCTGGCTGGGGAAGCGCTTTCCGTTTCCGGCTGGCTGTGCATGGTGAGTGTGATCCTTCTTTTGATGGCAGGCAGCAGATGGTTGTATATAGAAAGAAAACAGGTTTTTTGTATGGCATATTTTTCTTTTGTACCAGGGATATGGGCAGGCTGATAACGGAAAGCCTGTATTATCTTTCCAATGGGAAAATTGTGCAGGGGCTGGACGATGAAAATATGATATACCGTAATGTCGTAGCAGTGTATTCCACATTTATGGTATTGAGGATCATACTGCTGTCTGTCATGCTGCTTTTCTTAAGTAAAAAACTAAAGAAGGGGCCGCCGGAGCTGCATACAAAAGAACTATGCTATCTGTGCCTGACGCCTGTTGTGGGCATCATGTTTGGGAATATCATTTTCCGCCTGCTCTTTACCATTAAGGAAAATGTGTTTTTCTCGCTTTATGACCAGTACCCTGCGTTTACCGGGCTGGTGCCACTGATAGCAGCCCTGTTTTATGCAGGCGTGGTGGTAGCGGTGGCATCATGGCAGGAGATGGTAGGGCTGCAGGAGGAAAAAAAGAAGTATTTCGTGGAACAGCAGCAGCTTGCGGCCATAAGGGAACGGATAGGGGAAGTGGAGCAGTTCTATGACAGGATACGCCGGATGAAGCATGAGATGAAAAACCATCTCACAAATATAAAGGGACTGGCAGGGAGCGGCAGTTATGAGGAAATGGAACAGTATAGCCCGGATGGACGAGAGTATGGACGTGTTTGAGATGTCCGTCAGGACAGGGAACGCTGTTACGGATGTAATCGTGAATGACAAGCAGAAAGCCGCAGAAAAGCTGGGCATACGGTTCAGGTCTGATTTCGTGTATCCGGCAACAGACAGGTATAATGCGTATGACATTGCGATCATTGTAAATAACCTGCTGCAGAATGCGCTGAAAGCCTGTGGGAGGATGACATCGGGGGAAAGGTATATTTCCCTTTCCGGCAGCAGGAAAAACAGGTTTTTTCTCATATCCGTAAAGAATTCCTTTGGCGGTGAGGTGGTATTTGATAAAAGCACGAATCTCCCGGTTTCCACGAAAGCGCCGGAGATATCGGGAGGCCCGGCTCCGCTCCACGGCATAGGCTTATCGAATGTCAGGCATGAGGCGGCGAAATACCTGGGAAATGTAGATTTTAATGTCAGGAAAAACGAGTTCAGCGTAACAGTGCTGTTACAGGAAAGGAGCAACCATGAATAACGCGATCAATGTAAATTACATGACAAGAATGTACAGCAATTTTTTGAAAAACAATGAGGAAAAGGGAAGCGCATCTAAAAGCCCGTCTTTTTGTGACAGGGTGGCGGAAAAGAGCCAGAATGTATCAGAAACAGGAAGGGCAGGAACTGTTTCAGCAAAGGATATGACAATGGATGAATATAAGCAGTATATCCATGAAAAGATTTCACAGATCCCCATGCACCCGACCCGTATGTCGGAGAGCATTTCCATCCATATTTCAGAAGCGGGGTTTGAGGCGATGAAGAATGACCCGGAGTATGAGGCGTGGGTGCTGAATGACCTGCGGACAGGATGGGCGCAGCCGGACAGATGGTCGGGCGTCTGTGGAGGGGCTTATTCCACCATCTATTACGGGGCAGCAAAGGAAGAGTGCCATGCGGAAATGTGGAGCGCAGGATACCAGAACGGAAGCGGGAAAAGCCTGTTTGACGGCAGGGTAAAAGACAGTTTCTGGGAGCGCAGGACAGAACAGAAAAAACGGACTGAGGCGCAGATAAAAAAAGATCAGGAAAAGAAAAGGATGCGGGAAGAAGCTAATGCGAAGGCGGCGATGGAAAAAAAACGAAGGGAGGTGCTTGGCAGGGAAAGTTAGGCTTTATGAAGTAATAAACTGCTCGGACTTATATTGAGGGAGCAGTTGCGGCTCCGAATGACAGAGGAACCGTTGTATCCAAATAATTGACAATAATGGAGGATTTGAAAATGAGCGTAAATGGAATTGGAAGTTACAATTATAGCAGTAATTATATCGGGATGAACCGGGCGGTACAGATGAGGAACAGGCAGAAACCCGCAATGGGAAATGTGGGAAACACCCAGACCTCTAACATAACACTTCATTATACAGGAGAGAATGGTGATAAGGCGCTGACAGCAGTTGGGTTCCCAGACGGCACCAGCGCATCCGTCTACAAGGCGGAAAATTATAATTATGCTGACCCAGAGTACAGGGTAAGGCATTGGGGAAAGTCGGGTGACTATACTGACGCCAATGTGAGAATCAATGATGTTAACCCGGAAAATGGCAGCTATCTTGAAATGCTTGCCTATGCTACATACAGCGATGTCCAGGGATACACTTCTGACGCAGTCGGCAATTTTCTTTCGGCTGCGGGTGGTGTGAATGGAGATATAACCTACAATGAGAGTAGCGTTAATGTGAAAAAGAATTTTATGAATATGGTCAGGGATTTCATGCAAATGCAGTATGACAACAATAATCTGGCAGGATATCTGTCGTTCAAAAAGTTTTATGACTATATGGCAGACGGACGGAATTAAGAAAAGTATTCAATAGTCCTGCGCCTCATATCCCCAATAAGTTACAGAGGGTAGACAGGGCAGGCATCCCCGGCGTTCCGGCAGATCGGGGAATCAGGGAGCAGCGAGAGGAGGTGAAGGCTGGTATGGATTTTGGGCGTAAGGGGGTTCACCGGGGTAGTTGGTGGGCCTCTCTTTTTTTGGATTTTTGCTACCGCTGATAGAGGGGCGATTGATACAATTTGGCAAAAGTCGGTAGTTTTGCCAAATAGTGTATGGTTAAAACGGTAAAAAAGAAATGGGGAAATGATAAGCAGCTCTTTTTTTGGTCGCTTTGTGCTTTTCATTCACTGAAAATAGTCGTTTCGTGCCATCCGGCAAAGAGGGAAATTTTCTGTGGTATAATCAATGGGTGCGTTTACTTTAGCGGGAATGGTTTTGTGCCGAAGTAATAGGAAACAGCAGAATTCGTCAATGGCTTGTGTGGCATATCGGCAAAGCACGGAAAAACTGAAATCCTATATGCAGCGCCAGTGGAGCCTTGTGGGAGGAATGGCTGGCACGTTCAGGGAGATGGAGTGATGAGTGGAAAGAAAAAAATATAAAAATTTCAAATCTACACAATAGATTCAAATTACCCTGTTATAATTCTTGATAATAGAAAACATGCGTAGCCGGTTTTCTATTATATACAGGAGGTGCGCTATGAGTAAAATCTTAATTGTTGAGGACGATTTATCCATACAGGCATTACTGCATGATTTTATACAGGAGGCGGGGCATAGCGTTGTACTGGCGACTGACGGGGTAGAGGCTCTTGCGAAATATTCCGAGCAGGATTTTGATCTGGTACTGCTCGACATTATGCTTCCTAAAATTGACGGTTATGGCGTCTGCGAGGTTATCCGGCAGAAATCAGATGTGCCTATTATCATGCTCACGGCTCTGGATGGGGAAGAAAACCAGATAAGAGGATTGGACTTGCAGGCTGATGATTATATCACAAAGCCTTTTTCCATGCCCGTCCTGCTCCGGAAAATAGCCGCTGTCCTGCGACGCTCATCAAAACAAAGTGATGTGCCGCAGACTAAGAGCTATAAGAATCTGACACTGGACTTAGACGGGTACAAGGTCTATGTAGGAGGAGAAGGCATTGACCTTACCCCGCGTGAATTTGAAATACTGAGGGAGCTGCTGACCAACAGGGGCAGGATTCTGACGCGGCAGAACCTTTTGCAGACAATCTGGAAGTATGAGTTTTTTGGAGAGGAACGGATCATTGACACGCATATAAAGAACCTGCGGAAAAAACTCGGAACGGCTGACTATATAGAAACGATCAGAGGGGTGGGGTATAGAATTGATAAGGAAGATTAAGAGCCGGTTATCCGTTAAAGTTTTTTTGCTGACATTGTTGTTGATAGCGGTGTGCTGTTTTACAACATATAGTTTCATTTTACAGGCTGCCCCTAAAAACTATCAGTATGGCATAGAAGATGTCGATTTGGAGCTTAGCTTTTTGCCAAATGATTTATTGGGGGTTGAAAAGGAATATGCTTATATTTGGCTTGAATCTACGTCTGAATGGATGGATGAAATATATGACAATGAATTTGAACTGCACTTTTTTCAATCTGACGGGAAGGAAGTAAGCTTACATGATATTGACCAACTTGTCGATGGACAGATTATGGATTATGAAAATGTTGAAAAAACAAAACCCTACACCGCTTCATTTGCTGATAGCGATTCGATTTATACGTTATTGGTAACAAGGAATACTGCAAAACATACCCAGACAGAAGAAGCGATACAAGGGACGCTCCCAGTGCTTTGCCTTGTCATATTGTTAGGTTCTATCATTTCAGCCTTTTTCTATTCATGGTATATGACTGCGCCTATTAAAAAAGTGAGTAAACTTTCAAAGAAAATGGCGGATATGGATTTTGGAGGTTTTTGTCCCGTTGGACGCACTGATGAAATAGGAGTGTTATCTGACAGCTTAAATACACTTTCCCGGAAATTGGCGACAACCCTTTCGGAATTGCAGGAAGCTAACCAAAAGCTGCAGGCAGATATTGATATGGAAAGGCAGCTTGAACGCCGGCGGGTTGAGTTCTTTTCGGCGGCTTCCCATGAACTGAAAACGCCAATTACCATTATCAAGGGACAGCTTCAAGGTATGCTCTATCAAGTGGGACGCTATAAAGACAGGGAAACATACCTTGCACAGTCTTTGGAAGTTACAGACACTCTGGAAAAAATGGTGCAGGAGCTTTTGGCGATATCCCGGTTGGATACTCCGGGCTATACCTGCAAAAAGTGCAGACTTAATCTCAGCAAACTCATAAGTGACCGACTTACTGCATATGAAGATCTATTTATACAAAAGGATTTAACCGTTGAACACTCTATATCCCCGGAAATTTTTATTTTAGGGGATATACAGTTACTGCAAAAAGTATTGGATAATCTTTTGGGAAATGCGGCTGCATATTCTGAAGCCGGAAATCATATAATCGTGGACTTGTGGAAAGAAGCTGAAAACGCCAGCCTCACGATTGAGAATACAGGCGCACATATCCCGGACGAGGATATTCCCAAACTGTTTGAGGCGTTTTACAGGGTAGACCAGTCACGAAACCGACAGACTGGCGGCACTGGATTAGGATTGTATATTGTGAAAACAATTCTTGACCTGCATGGAGCAGAAATCAAAATTGCTAATACTGTTCAGGGCGTTATCGTTTCCGTACAGTTTTAGGAATATCGGGAATGCGGCGAGTTTTTTGGCCTGCCGTATTTTTCTAACGCAATATTTGCGTTTCTCCACATAAAAAACATATTCAATTCAAAGTAGATTCAAGTTAGAATGGTATTCTTTCATTGTACCCGGAAAAGGGTAACAGAAAGGAAATTTTACTATGAAAAAATGTTTACCAATTATCTTTGCCGCCCTCATAACAGTAAGTTCGCTGACAGGGTGCGCAGGACGGAATCCTTCGTCCGAACAAAACAATGCTGCCATGCAAAGTAGCGAATCTGCCATTATCCAAACTGTACTGTCAACAAATGGGGCTTCAAGCCCGACCGTTTCCCCTAATGCGTCTGCTGCATATGAAAAGCTGATTGCATACAAGGCCGAGGGCTATGAGCAGCAGAGCGTAGCTGATTTTAATGCGGCACTTGCTTCCACACCCGATGAATTAACAGAGTTCCTTGCCGCAGTAGCTGATGTGAGCAACACCATATCCTCCGATGACGAAAACTATGAATTTTTCACAACCACAATAACCTTTTCGTCCCATGAATTATACTGTGAGCATATGGGAGAAGAATTTACTTTCTTTGTACCAATGTCAAAACAGAGTAGGCTTTGTGACTATTTGGACGAGGCTGGGGAACCCGTATATGAATTTAACTGTTTTGTTGAGTCTAATGTCGCTTACTCCATCGACAATCCGAAACTTGTATCGGTAGCAGAGAGAGATAAGGTGCTGCTGACCTATAAAGAAGAAATGCAGAATTACTTGAATGGTCTAAGCGAAACAGAAATTGTGGGCAGCAATATCAAAGAAATGCTCATAGACAAGTCCGCTGAACTTGCAAATAGCTTATCCACTGAAAATATGAGATTATCGCCTTGCGAAATTTACTTGATTGAAATCAACGGCGAAGCAGAAGAAGCCATTCAGCAATGAGGACAGCTATGAAAAATCATGGGTATGAAGTTTAAGAGAATGTTTATTGATTATTAACACCAATCCAATCCCACCTGACCTGGTGTCGTATCTTAACTCTGAATTTGGGAGTAAGCAAGTAGGAAAAATAAGTTATAAAAAATTCATAAAAGATTTGTTGCGTTAACCGATATAAAATAATAAAATTGAGATAGAAAAGTATGAATTGCAACGGAAAAACCATACTAACAAAGCAGGTAAAAATAAAGTAGTGGAGGAGGAACAAGTAATGAGCGTAACAGCAAATTTGGAAAGACCTTGTACAATTTCAGAATCTATTATGCAGTCATGCAA
>CAMWJF010000051.1 GCA_947174505.1 uncultured Lachnospiraceae bacterium | reverse complement strand
TTCAAGGTACAAATTTGTATCAAAGGTCAGTAACCTTTTGACACCCTAATCCTATTATATAAAAAATCGAGCGCCCGCGCGCTCGATTCAGAGAATGCTCCGCATTCTCCTTGAATGGTTTACGCTGTCGCAATTTCTATAGAATAAGAAAAGCTGACCGTCTGCTCTGTGATGGAAATTCAGCCAGCCTGATGGCCGTAGGCCGTAAGCTCCGCCATCGCTCCATAGTGCAAAACAGTAAACTCTTCCGGGGCGATTTCTGCAAGCAGCCTGATATGCTCCTGCTCCCACGATAAAATTTCTGTCTCCGTAAGGGACGCGCCGATTCCCCGGCAGGTTTTCATTCTGCCATGCCAGCTCTCTCTGGTGAACGGCACCCGCAAAAGATACTCCTCATGGAAGGTCAGTTCGAAATTCTTCCTGTAAATCTCCGGCACAATAATCGGATGTACCGTCTCGCCCGCGCCGCTCCACGCCGGATTATATTGCAGGGCAAGTGCCTCGCTGGCTCCCGCGATCCTGTCCTCATTCGGCAGCCATGCCATATATAGAAGAAGAATGCGTCCGCCTGGTTTTAAGATACGCACAAGTTCCGGTGCAAGCTTTTTGTGGTTGAAATACCAGAAACACTGACAGGCTGTGACAACATCGAAGGAATTGTCCGAAAAATCAATTTTCTCCGCAGACACCGCATAATAGGCAATGTCCATGCCCTCTGACAGAATCCGCGCCTGCACAATCTGCTCTTCGGAAATGTCCGTTCCTACCCATTTTGCCCCATGACGGTACATATTTCTGGGAAGTACGCCTGTCCCCGTCCCCAGATCAAGGACACGCTGTCCTGCCACGCACAGCTTCCGTCCGATAATCCTGTCATAAAATTCCTGCGGATAGATGTCACGGAATCTGGCATAATCGACCGAGGTTTTTCCCCAGTCAAAGGCCTTGCCGCCATCTATATTTTTGTCTGTGATATTCATGGATTTCTTTGCTCCTGCTATGTTTTACCTGTATCTGCACTTCTGACCCTAATGCGGGTCGGATAAATAATCTTTCGGATAATCAGGAATGTCAGACACCGGATTGTCGACAAACCACTGGATTACAGGAATCTCCTCCTCCAGATCTTCTGCAATTTCCGGGATACTCTTGCCCCTATCCAATTTCTTTTTTACCAGTTCCCGGAGGAGTTCTTCTCTACCTTCTTCTCTACCTTCTTCTCTACCTTCTTCCCTGCCTCTCTCCATTCCTTCGCGATAGAGCGTCCTAAAATGCTTTTTCTCATCATATTCTGTCAAGATCATATGCAGCACCTCCGCTTTTTGCTTTATAAGGATGTCCTTAAGTATCCCCTTTTCAATGCAGATGTCAATGGCCGTGTGGACGGCTTCCTCCCGTCGCATACCTTTTTTTATGTTTTCTTCTATCTCAGAGGAAAATTCTGAATACTCCCATAATCTGTGGCACTTTTCCATAAGCGCCTGATTGTAGCCACGGTTGATGTTTAATACCTCACAGGTACATTCCAGGCAGCCGCTTCCCCGGCCTGTAGAAAACGAATCCGACAGATACAGCATCAGATTGTCAGTCCGCATTCCGCCGCCGTTATAAAAGACAATGTATACGGGCGTTGGCAGCTTAACCCGGTTCGTACCGTAAATATCATCATCCCGTGAAGCCAGCAGTCCCTCAAATTGCTGGGCAAAGTAAAGCAGCCCTCTCAAGGGCATGTTTGGATTCCAAGTGCTCTGGTGTTCATAAAGGTTTATTGTATTCCCGATCATAAAGGACAGATCGTTCTTCATTTTCATAAAGATCACGTCCTCCATGGTAACTACCTCAAGTTCTTCCGGGTTTTGGTATGTACTGCCGTTTAGGGCATTGTAAAGCTCCAAAAGATCCTGTTTGTCGCGGAAAAGATATCTGAAAAGCACATCCCTGTACTTACGGTTGTTTCTCAGCCTTCTCCACCAGTTACCGCGTCTGAACCACTTCTTCACATTTCGTTTTGCCATATATTTTCCTCCATTATACAGTTTTTTGAGACTGAATACAAGAGGAATACGGTCTTTCTCTGATCCAGCCCGTTTTCAAGTAAGGGATTGTTTCCGATAGCCGGAAAGAATCTTAAGACAGAAATCCTTTTCAGTAAGGGTTTCCTAACGACAGATTGAAAATCCGTCAATATGTTATATATTATAAAACGGAATCGGCCTATTTTGCAAGTAATTTATTTTATCCATTCCACCCAGACACAGCCCGCCGAAACCGCCAGCAGAACCGCACAGCCTGCCGGGGTAAACAGAATCTCCTGTACGCCTGCAAAGCGGGCCGTGGTATACACCGCCAGATTCGCCACGGCATGAAAAAGCAGGGGAATCAGAAATCTTCCGCTTCTCTCATACAGATACGCCATCAGCATTCCCAGACACGCCCCGTACACGCCCTGCACCAGATTGCCGTGAAAAGCCCCGAAGAGGATCCCCGATGCGACAATCCCTACAGCCGGATTATATAATCGGCGCAGCCGGTTGTAAATCACGCCGCGGAACACCACTTCCTCCGCCAATGGAGACAGCAGGCCATAGAGCACCAGCCCCACCGCAAAGACCACACCATACTGCCTGTCAGCCACCTCCCTGTAGGTCTGGGAGCTGTCCGCAAAACCGGTCAGTGTCAGAAGCGCATTGAGACCCAGCGAAATGCTGCACGCGAGAACGACTGTATGCACTGTCATGGTGCACGATTTCCTTTTGACTATTTCAGTCAAACCCGGTACAGAGTCAGCTCTTCCTGCTGCCTCGGCCATCGCGGAAGAAATCTCCGCCCCACTCTCTTTTGGCGCCGCAGAACAAAACGTTTCCCTGCGCCCCTGCAATTCCGCTTTCAGCATCGGCACAACGGGTAAAATACCTGCCAGCATACACATTCCCCCCATCACGCCCGTGACGGTGGCGGCATGTGCCGTCATGAACTGCCCGTACGCTTCCCCAAGCACTTGCACAGATGTCTGGTAAGCAAAAGCAAGGATCAGATACGCCGCGTTGTAGACAAGATAATACAAAAGGTAAGGAAACAGTACCTCCCACGCCTTTCTCAGAGAGCTCTTCCCGTTCATTTCAAAGCCTCCCCAAGCGCATCCAATGTCTCTACAACCACATCCGCGCCCGTAGCGGAAGGTTCTCCCGTCAGAAGACGCCGCAGCGCCTCTCCCACAACTGCCTTTTTCTTTTTCCTAGTTCCGTCCAAATCAAATAAAATGTGCTGATACATGATCTTCTATTCCTCCCACTTTTAACCATATCTGCGCGCTATGAAATTATACCATTTTTTAAAATGTTTTTCATATCACCAAAATCCCCTTGACATTTTCCCCGCATACCCCTATAGTCATAGTAAACGACATAGCAAATTTCTGCTCCCGTCTCTTGCAAAAACCATATATGAAAGCTTTTGCAAGACCGAAAGCGAAATTTTTAATGTCGTTAACTGATAGAAAGCGGATTTTATCCGCCGCGGCATAAGCCGCATAACCGAATAACTTGCTAGGGGAGCTTTTGCTGAGATTGAGCCCGCGTATACAGATACACCGGGACTCTAACCCTCATTACCTGATGCGGTTAATACCGTCGTAGGGAAGCACATGTAACTACTGCCTGTCACAGCATTTGTGCGGCATGCCGTACTTACCATTCTCCCCTCCTTGCTTATTCCAAGACAAAGGAGGATTTTTTTATGTTCTACAATGTTGTTGTCGATGACTGGGGGGCAGCCACCTATGTCCCCACCACCCTGGGCAATGTGCTGCTGTTTGCCCTTCTGGCGGTTCTGCTTGTCTTAGCCGTAATATTCGCAAGACGGTATGCGGCAAAACAGAATCAGGAAAACAGGGAAACTGCCAAAAAAGGCGGTAAGCTGACAGTCAAGCAGCTCGTCTTCTGCGCCATGTCAATTGCACTTGGCACCGTACTCTCGGAAATTAAAATCATAGATTTCCCCTGGGGCGGTTCCGCCACGCTGCTTTCCATGCTCGTCATCTGTCTTCCGGGCTATTTCTTCGGCTTGGGCGCAGGACTGTTGACCGGCGTCGCCTATGGCGTCCTGCAGCTTCTGGTGGATCCCTATGTCCTTTTCCCCACGCAGCTTGTGATGGACTATTTTCTGGCCTTCGGCGCACTCGGTCTGTCAGGTCTGTTCTCAACCGCAAAAAAAGGGCTGCTCAAAGGCTATCTGGTGGGTATTCTGGGCAGATATGTATTCGCGGTGCTCTCAGGCTGGATTTTCTTCGCAGAGTACGCCTGGGAGGGCTGGCCTGTACTGCCCTACTCTCTGGTATATAACGGCATTTACATCTTTGCGGAAGGAGCGCTCACCGCAGCGGTTCTCCTCGTGCCCGCCGTGAGCAACGGCATCGCCACCGTCAAAAAAATGGCACTAACATAACATTGATATGCCATCTGCATGCCTTTGGGTATGAACGAGCCCCCACCTGTCAGACCGGTAGGGGCTCCTGTTTTCATATGTTCCAATTTCCATCATCCAATCGGACAGAGAAGCCTTCTTCCCTTTGTCCTCCGCGGCGGGATCATCCCATTCCCGGAACCCCTCTACGCCGTCATGAACATTTCGTATGCACTGATCGCCTGCTGCATGCGGAAATTGCTGATACCGTTTCCGTCAAATGCCGCCGTCTGCACACTCTGCGCATTCTCCGCAGCCTCTTTCTCAGGCTGTACCGCATCCGCCGCGTTCTCCCGTCCAAACTTTACCGCCGCGTTTACCGTCTGCTCCGTCTCCTGCGCTGCGCCAGTCTCCTCCTGCACTTCCCCGGCAGGCTTCATAATTCTTGCCGCATTGCTTCTGCCCCGCTGCATCTGCATCTCCAGCATATCCTGAAAGTTCAGGGTCTGTCCCCTTTTCAGCGGATTTTCATTTTCTACCAGTTCACTGAAATCTGTCTTTTTGTCCAGCACATTATCCGAAATTCTGGACAGCTTATTCATGCTGGCCGGGCTGATGGCATTTACATTATACACATAAGGTTGAAAACTGATTGCTCCGATTGTCATACTTGCACCTCCATGTCTTCCCGGACACAAATGCCCATGAAAAGTACGGTAAATCTTTGTTGCTACCCATCCGGGATCACTCCTGTTTCCTAAGATTTATCATAAAACTTCCTGCTGAAATATACAAGCCCGAATTTACAAAATTCACATGGAATGGCAGGCAAAATATTCCAAAACCAACGCCTCATGTCGTAAGTCCCGCGGCTGTCACCTCTCCCGATCCACAATCTCCACATCTACCGCCTCCATCTCCTGCCTGAGCGCTTTCGCGTTTTTACTGATCCTTGAAACAATCCAGACATTGGAAAGACCGTCATAAATCAGGAAAAGGCCGATCAGCATAACCACCGTATCTATGGCGGCAAAGGGCCTGCATACCAGCAGTACGCCGAATCCCACCGTGAGTACACCCAAAATAAGGGCCACCCACCATCTGTCATACTTATCCCGCCAGAGTTCTGCCGCCTGCTGTAGATTATGTAAACCATGTATCGCGATTACAATTCCAACAATAATCGGAATAATCGCCATCACCTTATCCGGTTTCATCACAATCCAGACGCCCACTACCGCCAACACGATACCGAAAACCAAATTTGCCTGCGAATACAGGCTGCCGTCCCTTGCAGTAAAGTAATCGATCATCCGCATGACGCCTGATATAATCAGCACCACGCCGACAGCCGTGCAGACAATGCGCATGGACAGTCCCGGCCGGAACACAAGCACCAGACCCAGAATCACGCACAGGGCGGAGGATACCACCACATTCGTCTTAATCTTTTTCAGCAAACCTTCCATTACAAAGCCTCCTTTCACACAAAACTTAGATTTTGTCAGGCAACGTTCTTTGACGCCTTAAAAAATTTTTTTGTGTTGTCCTCTCCAGAACTGCATCAGACGGTAAACGCCAAAGCCGAGAGACGCACCGACACAATTTAACAGAATATCATCCACATCAAAAGCGCCAAAGGCGCTGAAAAGCTGAAACACCTCAATCCCCAGAACAAACACAAAGGCATTTAAGAGCATCACAAAAAATCTGTCTCCCTCCTTCGCAACGAAAGGAAAGAGAAATCCAAGAGGCACAAACACCAGCACATTGCCCGCCAGATTCTCCACACTGTTCAGTTTATAAGAATAATCTATATACATTTTTATTGTTTTAAAGGGCGTAAAATTCGCCGTACCCAATCCTTCAAATATAACACCCCTGCGCCACGTAGCCGCAATCTCCAGCAGCTCCTCATAGGGATATTTGAAGATGATAACCTTTATGACAACTAAAATGTAGATAGCAAAAAAGAGTTTCCACCAGTTTCTTTTTTGCAAGCGTGTTCTCCCCGCTGTCTACTTATGATATTTCTTGTCCTTAAGCTTCTTGATAATCAGCGGCTCCTCCAGCTTAATCCGGGAGGCCTCATGGAGCTGCTCCCTTGCCGCCTTCTCCTCCTCTGTCTCCTGTCTGTAAATATCCTTTGTCTCCTTCTCGTATTCCTCCACCACCGTCATATCCTCGGGCCGGATCTTACGGAAATGGTTAAAGCCCGCCACCAGAATCCGCAGACTTTGTCTGGTCGTGTCAAAGGCGCCCTCCTCATAAAGATTGACGACAATAATCCCAATGGGCACTGCCAGAATCATTCCCAGCACGCCAGCCACGCGGTAGCCGATATAGAGCAGAAACAGGGTCGGTATAGCATCCATTCCAATGGAATCTCCCACGATCTTCGGCTGGATTACCTGACGCACAAGCTGCCCGATCAGCCAGATGGCAATCAGCCCAAACATCATCCTGTAATTTTCCGACAGCAGTTCTATAATTGCCCATGGAACCATCACCGTCCCCGTTCCGAATACCGGGAGAAAATCCAAAACAGCGATGCCGAAAGCAACCAGAAAGGCATAGTCCACTCCCAGAATCATCAGGCCGATCACCAGAAGAATATAAATCCAGCACTCGATCTTAAACTGCGCCCGGAAATACCCCCCGACCGCGTTTCGGAAGCTTCTGCGGATCAGGTCCAGATGATACCGCACCGAAGCCGGTATGAATTTTTCCGCCGCTGCCGCCATATATCCCTTATCCGCCACAAAAAAGTACGCCGAGAGCAGGCACATTACCACACCGAGAAAAATATCTGGGATCTGCTTCGCCGCATTTCCCACCGCCTCAAAGGAAGGCAGTTCAGTTTTTCCCAAGGTACTGCTCATATAGTTCCCCATTTCCAGAATTATATGATCAATCGTATCCTGCATATCCGCCGGCATCCTGTCATAGACGCCCTGCAGGTTTGCCCCTACTTTGTTAAACTCCGCCAGAATGGCGTTCCAGATGTCAGGCAGCTCATTGATAAAGCTAACACCCTCCCTGACCAGCTTGGTAATCAGCAGATAAACCAGAAGCACCACCGCTGCCAGTACGGCCACAATCACCACCGCCGTCATGGCTTTTCGCTTCACCTTCAGCTTCTCCTCAAAAAAACGCACCACGGGAGACGCAATCAGCGAAATGAACCATCCCAGAATAAAAGGCATAAAAAACCAGATACACCTGGGAAGGAGAAAAATACACAAAAGCACTACTGCCAGCGCAGTAAACAGATTCATGGTTACCTTCAAATAGATTTTTATGGCTCTTCTCATAAACTATCCTCCGGGGTGTCTCCTTTCATCCCGTCTAACAGCTCGTATATCTCTTCCCTTCCCTGCTTATTCAGCGCGGAATAGGGTATGACAATCGTGTCATCTACTACGTCAAGTGTGTCACAAATTAGCTTCAACTGCTTTGCCACCTGACTTCTCTTAATCTTATCCAGTTTTGTTGCGATGATAACCGGCTGGTACCCACGGTCCAGAATCCAGTCGTACATAATCCTGTCATTCTCCGAGGGCGCATGTCTGATATCCACCAGAAGAAACACTGCACGGATCTGCTTTGACTGGTGCAGATAGTCCTCAATCATCTTCCCCCACGTCGCCTTTACCTTTTCATTGGCAGTGGCGTAGCCGTAGCCGGGCAGATCCACAAAATACATCTCATTGTTGATATTATAGTAATTGATGGTCTGCGTCTTTCCCGGCGAAGAGCTGGTGCGGGCCAGCGACTTGCGGTTCATCAGCCCGTTAATCAGGGATGACTTCCCCACATTGCTCTTTCCGGCAAAGGCAAACTCCGGCAGGACATTTTCGGGAAGTTTACTGGTAACACCGCACACCGTCTCTAAATTTACGTTTCTGATAACCATACTTTGCACCCTTTCTAAACGCTATGCACGGGAATGCACACATCGAATCCCGGATGCCGTTTGCATCCAGCCCTGTCGTGGCGCTTCACCCTACTCCTGCCTGCCTCAGCAGCGCGTGGCCAGCCACCTCCTCCATCGTCTCCACAAAGACGATCTCCAGCCCTTCCTTAATCTCTTCCGAAATCTCCTCGATATCCTTCCCGTTTTCCTTCGGCACAAGGACGGTTTTTACCTCCGCCATCTTTGCCGCCAGTATCTTTTCTTTCAGTCCGCCGATGGGAAGAACCCTGCCCCGCAGAGTGACTTCACCGGTCATTGCCAGATCCGCACGCACAGGCGTATGCGTCACCGCCGACAAAAGCGCCGTCGCCATGGTAATTCCCGCGGAAGGGCCGTCCTTCGGCACTGCTCCTTCCGGAATATGGATATGAAAATCTTTCTTTTTATAGAAGTTCTCCGCCACCTTATACGTTCCGCTGACAGAGCGCACATAGCTTAACGCCGTCCGCGCGGACTCCTTCATCACATCACCCATCTGACCAGTCAAGTCAATCTTTCCTTCCCCGGGCATAACGTTAACCTCGATCTGGAGGGTGTCTCCTCCCACGCTGGTCCATGCAAGCCCCCGGACAATACCGACCTCCGGCTTCTCGTTGATCTTATCCTGCCTGTATTTCGGTTTCCCCAAATAATACTCCAGCTTTTCAGGCGTAACATTAACCTCCTCGGTCAATTTCTGTTTTCGGCGGTCAACAATCGCCCTTGCCTCTTTCCGGCAGACGGCGCTGATCTGACGCTCCAGCCCTCTGACTCCGGCCTCTCTCGTATAAAACCGCACAATATCGCGGATCGCCTCGTCGGAAAAGGCAATCTCACCCTCCCTGATCCCGTTCTTCTGAAACGCCTTCGCCACCAGATGCTCTCTGGCGATATGAAACTTTTCGTTGGCAGTATAACTGTTTACTTCTATCATCTCCATACGGTCCAGAAGCGGGCGCGGAATGCCGTCGCGGCTGTTTGCCGTTGCAATGAACAGCACCTCCGACAAGTCGATAGGAATCTCCACGTAATGATCCCTGAACGCATAATTCTGCTCGCTGTCCAGCACCTCAAGAAGCGCGGATGCCGGATCCCCCTTATAATCGCTGCCCAGCTTGTCGATCTCGTCTAACAGCAACAGCGGATTTTTGACCCCCGCCTGCTTTATCGCCGCCACAACACGCCCCGGCATGGCTCCCACATAGGTTTTGCGGTGGCCCCTGATCTCCGCTTCATCGCGCACGCCGCCGAGACATATTCTCACATATTTCTTCTTAAGCGCCTCCGCCACACTCTTTGCCACGGAGGTCTTTCCCGTACCGGGAGGCCCCACCAGACAGATAATCTGGCTTCCCGCTTTGCCGGTCAGCATCCTGACGGCAAGAAATTCCAGCACCCGTTCCTTCACCTTCTCCAGACCGTAATGCTGGTCGTTTAAAATTTTTTCCGCCCCTTCCAGATCCCTGCTGTCCTTGGACGCCTTATCCCAGGGAAGTTCCAGAAGCGTTTCGATATAAGCGCGTTCCACCGCGCTCTCCGAGCCGCTGCCCGCCACATTTTTATAGCGTTTGATCTCCTTGCGGATTTTTTCTTTGACCTCCGGCTTCGCCTTCAGCTTCTCAGCCTCCGCCAGAAACTGTTCCACATCGGAGTCCATGTTATTTTCTCCCAGCTCTCCCTTAATATATTGCATCTGCTCCCGCAGAATATAGTCCCGCTGGTTCTTATCAATCCGCTGCCTGATATCCTTCGCCAAATCATTCTTAATGCGGATTACTTCCACTTCCCGGGTGAGTATCCCCGTCAGAATCAAAAACCGCTCCCGCACCGATATGGCACTCAGAATCTTCTGCTTATCAGCCACTGAAAGCGGCAAATTGATGGTAACGCTGTCTAAGAGCTTTCCCAGCTCCATTCCCTCTTCGATCTGATCCTGTACCGCCTTCCCCACCTTGGGAAAACAGGCGCCGTATGCTTCCAGCGCTTCTTTGACTGTTCTGGTCATTGCTTCTGCCGCTGTCTCGTCGATGTCTATTCTGTCGTCCCTTTCATACGACACCTGTGTCACTATTCCGTTTGGCGTCTCAGAAAGCCCGCAAATGCGCGCTCTGGAAACCCCTTCCACCAATACGCGCAAAATGTGTTCCGGAAGTTTACTGACCTGTCTGATCAATGTAACGGTTCCCACATCATAAACATCTTCCATCCCGGGATTATCCTTACCCGGGTCTTTCTGGGTGACTACAAGCAGTCTCTGGTCTCCCAGCATGGCCTGCTCCACGGAGGCCATGGACATCTCCCGGCTGAGATCAAAATGAATCACCATTCCCGGCAGAATCGTAAGACCCCTGAGAATCACCGCTGGTAGGGTACCCTCCTGCAGAAGGGAAATCGCATCCGTGTTTCCCTTACCGTTCTCCATTTGATTCCAGTTATCCATAAAAACATCCCTCTCGAGTTAGAAACGCCGCCAAAATTCTGGCGACGCTCATCTGTTTCTACTCATCCGACCGAGGCTGCGAAGCAGTCTCCGCGATTGAGCTTACTCAATCTGTTATTTAGCCTGCAATAATCTGTCGCGGTATCTGAGACGCGGTTTCTCCTCGCCGTCCACCGCCTTTTTCGTCAGGATGCATTCCGCGATGCTGTCATCCGAAGGGATCTCATACATCACATCCATCATCACTTTCTCTACGATAGACCGCAGTCCCCTCGCGCCTGTCTTTCTCTCATGGGCGAGCTTGGCGATTTCAACCGCCGCATCGTCCTCCACGGAAAGCTTCACCTCGTCGAATGCGAAGAGCTTCTTATACTGCTTGATCAGCGCATTCTTCGGCTCTTTTAAGATGCGTACCAGCGCCTCCTGGTCCAGCCCATCCAGCGCTACCGTCACAGGTACGCGGCCGATAAACTCAGGGATCAGCCCGAACTTCATGAGATCCTGCGGCGTTACTTCTTTCAAAATCGCGCCGATCTCCTTGCCGCTCTTCTCCGCCACCTGCGCGTTAAAGCCGATCGAATGACGGTCCAGGCGCTCCTCGACAATCTTATCCAGTCCGTCAAAAGCGCCACCGCAGATAAAGAGAATATTTGACGTGTCGATCTGCAAAAGCTCCTGATGCGGATGTTTTCTGCCTCCCTGCGGCGGCACGCTGGCAACCGTTCCCTCGATGATCTTGAGAAGCGCCTGCTGGACACCCTCACCCGATACATCTCTGGTAATGGACACGTTTTCCCCTTTTTTCGTAATCTTGTCAATCTCGTCGATATATATAATGCCGTACTGCGCCCGGTCGATATCGTAATCCGCCGCCTGAATCAGCTTAAGCAGAATGTTCTCCACATCCTCGCCCACATAACCGGCCTCAGTCAGGGTCGTAGCGTCCGCAATCGCAAAGGGCACATTAATGATCTTCGCCAGTGTCTGTGCCAGATATGTCTTACCGGAACCGGTCGGACCGACCATCAGGATATTGCTTTTTTGCAGCTCTACCTCGTCGTCATCCTTAGGCGCCATCACTCTCTTATAGTGATTGTAGACAGAAACCGCCATCACTTTTTTGGCTTCTTCCTGACCGATCACATACTCATCGAGAAATCCCTTGATCTCCACCGGCTTTAAGAGGTTGATCTCCATCTCCTCCACTTCCGGCTCATCCTCATATTCCTCTTCTATGATATCCGCGCAGATATCCACACATTCATCACAGATATAGACGCCGCTAGGACCGGCAATCATTTTCTTGACCTGATCCTGCGTCTTATTACAAAAAGAGCATCTTACTTTTTCCTCAGAAATCTTTCCTGCCATCTTAATCCTCATTCTAAAATAATCATAGTAAACGTGCGGAGAATGCCATCTTTCACGCTAACCTCCACGATTCCGCTTTGCGGAATCTCAAATCCGGATGAAGAATGCCCGTATTTGGGGCATTCCTCGGTGTGAAGCCTTAGAACTTCTCTTCACACTAACCTTCCGTGCTGGCATGGCTGGTGATTATACGGTCAATCAGCCCATAGGCAAGCGCCTCTTCCGCGCTCTTCCAGTTATCTCTCTCCGTGTCCGCCATGATCACTTCGAAATCCTGCCCCGTATTCTCCGCCATGATTCTGGCCATCTTTTCCTTTGTTGCAAGGATATGCTTTGCCGTAATCTCAATCTCGGTAGCCTGCCCCTGCGCACCGCCCGCCGGCTGGTGAATCATAATCTCCGCGTTCGGAAGAGCCATTCTCTTGCCCTTCGCGCCGCCTGCCAGAAGGAATGCGCCCATGCTGGCCGCCATACCGATACAGACGGTGGACACATCGCATTTGATAAACTGCATCGTATCATAAATCGCCATACCCGCGGTAATCACGCCGCCAGGGCTGTTAATGTAAAGGTTGATATCCTTCTCCGGGTCCTCAGACTCCAGAAAAAGGAGCTGCGCCACAATCACGCTTGCGCTCGCATCGTTTACTTCCTCGCCCAAAAAGATGATTCTCTCCTTCAAAAGCCTGGAATAAATATCGTAAGAACGTTCTCCCTTGGACGTCTGCTCAATGACATAAGGTATTAAAGCCATGTATTACACCTCCGTTAATCAATCCGCCTTTTTTGCCTTGCTCTCCTTGGCATGCTCCGCAATGAACTCAGCCGCCTTCCTGACAGCCAGATCCTGCATGATGCCCTTCTTCTCACGCTCTCCCATAAGATCCCTGACCTTATCGATCTCCATCTGGTAAACCTCAGCCATGGTCTTTAGCTCTTCCTCATAGTCCTCCTCGGTCGCATCCAGCTTCTCCGCCTTCGCCACCGCCTCAAGCACAAGTCTGGAACGGATTCTCTCCTCCGCCTGCGGCTTTACCCGCTCCACCATCTGCTGGTAGCTGGTGCCGGTCATCTGAAGATACTGCTCCATGGAAAGCCCCTGCATGGTAATGCGCTGCGCAAATTCATCCACCAGCTGCCTCTGCTGGGTCTCCACCATCGCCTCGGGTATCTCCATCTCGGCAGCGTCCACCGCAGCCTTCACCGCCGCGTCTTCCTTCGCCCTTTTTGCATCCTTTGTCTTCTGCTCTTCCAGATTTTTCTTCACATCCTCGCGATATTCAGCCAGTGTCTCGAACTCTGAAACATCGCTTGCAAATTCATCGTTTAATTCAGGAAGCTCTCTCTCCTTAATCTCTTTCACAGTGCACTTAAAGACTGCTTCCTTGCCCTGCAGATGCTCCGCCTGGTAATCCTCGGGGAAGGTAACCTTCACCTCGGTCTCCTCACCGATCTTCGCGCCGACAAGCTGCTCCTCAAAGCCCGGAATGAACGCGCCTGAGCCGATGGTCAGGGGATAGCTTTCTCCCTTACCGCCCTCAAAAGCCTCGCCGTCCACAAAGCCCTCGAAATCCAGCGTGGTCATATCGCCGTCCTTCACGGGACGGTCTTCCACCGTAATATTTCTGGCGTTGTTCTGCCGCTCCTTCTCAAGCTCCGCGTCAACCTCCTCATCGGTCACCGCCGTATCAATCTTGTCTACCTTCACGCCCTTATATTTGCCAAGCTTTACTTCCGGCTTGAGCGCAACCGTAGCCGTGAAAACAAAAGGCTTGCCCGCCTCGATCTGGGTCACTTCGATCTGGGGAGAGGAAACGATCTCCTCCTCGCACTCGTCCAGAGCCTTATCGTATGCGTCAGGAATCAGTATATTCGCCGCATCCTCGAAAAAGACCTCTTTGCCGTACATCCTCTCTACCATCTGGCGGGGCACCTTTCCCTTACGGAAGCCCGGTATGCTGATCTTATTCTTCTGCTTCTGATAAGCCTTCTCGATGGCCTTCTCAAACTCTTCCACACCCGTCTCGATCGTCAGCTTCGCCATGTTCTTCTCTAATTTTTCCACCTGTAAACTCATGTTATGGGTTCCTCCTTTAATTCCTCTGTCAGCTCTCTCTAATCTATCATAATGCCCCTGCGGGCTTCCAGCTACAGTCACCCAAACATTATAGCATACGGTTTCTGAAAATACCAGCTATTTTTCGCGAAAAACAGTACCTCTACAGCATGAAGGCGCCCCGCCTGTGTCTTCACAAACGGGGCGCCTTCGTATCGCTTTTTGTTACTTCATCTGCTCTTCCTGCTTCTTGATCATTCTACGAACCATCTCACCGCCGATAGAACCTGCCTCCTTGGAAGTCAGGTCGCCGTTGTAACCCTCTTTCAGGTTTACACCGAGCTCAGACGCAACCTCAGTTTTGAAACGATCCATAGCTGCCTTTGCCTCAGGAACTTCTACTCTATTGGTCTTGTTGCTTGCCATTTCTTTTCACCTCCGAAATACTTTGAATCTTTTTTTGATTCTTTATCTATATTTGAGACAAGCGCATTCTCCGTGCGCCTGTCCGTCGGTTTTGTCCGCTTAAAGCACACTTCGTTTGCCGCTTATCTTGATGTTAGTATGTTCGGATGGAATGAAATTATAATAGTATTTTTTTCCAGTTCAGAACCATCGTAGATGCGGTTTTGCGGATGCCGCATGGTTCCGAAGGATGTTACCCCCGATACATAATCTTCGCAGCTATCGCCTCCGCTGCCTCTTTGCCCTGCAGTTTTTCCAGAATGGCAAGCCCGAAGGGAATCGCCGCGCCCATACCGCGTCCCGTAATGATACTGCCGTCGATGACAGCGGGCTCCCGCTTCACATCCGCGCCCTCCAGATGGCTTTCAAAATCCGGGAAAGAGCAGGCCTTCTTTCCTTTTAAATGACCGCGGTGCCCCAAAATGGAAGGAGCCGCACAGACAGCCGCCACGATTTTGCCCGCCTTCACGAAGGCGTCCACCTGCCCCATCAGCGCTTCACATGCCTCCAGATTCTTCGTGCCCGGCATACCGCCCGGAAGGACAATCACGTCTACCTCATCAAAATTCACTTCCGGAAGCGTCTTGTCCATCGTTACTTCCACACCGTGGGAGCTTGTGACGCGCCGCTCATCAGTGATGGACACCATAGTAGTATCTTCCCCCGCGCGCCGCAGGATATCCACTACCGTCAGCGCCTCGATCTCCTCATAACCTGTTGCGAAAAAAATTGCTGTCTTGCTCATATTTTCCTCCGTTCCGGGGCTTTCTCCCCTTATACTTTTTCCTTAACTCTTCCATTTAATATATCTACAAATTGCCGCGTCCTGTCAACCAGTTTTTTCCCGTTTGTTTCCGCATGCAATCTATAACCGCGCCCATCTGTATCCACACGGACTTTATTCCGTTTCCCGTAAATCTCAAAACTACAGTTTACAAAATGGATATACTCTCTATTTTTTGCATAATGCACCTCCACCCTGGCGTCGTTGAACGCGTTTAACGGCAGATAGTGTATCCGAAGCGGATTAAGCATACAAAGATATGCCAGTTCGTAACGTGATAAGTCAATCCAGAATGTGGCCCACTGCGCCTGCATACAGTAAGAAGCGTAAAAACCTTCCCTGAGATCTTTTCGCTTTCTGATACAGTAAAAAAGAGGAGCCGACAAAAGATACCAGCTAAAGTACACAGGCAGTAAAAGCAGCCATGCCGGGTGATAGCGCGTCAATACGGAAAGCAGCCGGTCTATCCCAAACCACGCCAGTGTCATCAATCCAAAATAGAGGTAATTAAATTTTTTCATATCATGTCCTATCCCGACGCATCAGCACAAAGCCCGTCCCATCCGCCAGTGCCCAGCCGATGGGAATCGCCCACCAGATGCCGAGAACACCAATCCCCGGCTGCGCCGCCAGAGCATAAGCCAGCACAACCCGCGTTCCCAGAGAAATCACTGTCAGCACAAGGGAAACACCCGGCCTGTTGACTCCCCGGAAATACCCGTACATCAAAAACAGAATACCAATTCCGATATAAAAAGCACCCTCGATCCGCAGATACTGCATGCCGATCTCTATAATCTCCGTTTCCCCCGCATCCACAAAAATCAGCATCAGGAACCTTGCAAACCCAAACACCAGAACCGAGATTACACCACAAAAGGCGGCGGAAACTGCCATTGCGCGCCCTGTTCCCTGCTTCACACGCGCGTTCTTTCCCGCGCCGAAATTCTGCGAAATAAAAATGGAGTAGGCATTGCCGAATTCCTGTGCCGGCATATAGGCAAAGGTATCGATCTTGACGGTGGCCGCAAAAGCAGCCATCACCGCAGGACCGAAACTGTTGACCAGACTCTGCACCATCAGAATGCCAAAATTCATCACCGACTGCTGTACCCCGGTCATCAGAGAATATCCGCAAATTTCTCCCACCGGCTTCTCCTCCTGCCAAAAGCGTTTCAGGGAAAACCGAAAGTACGGCTCCTTCTTCCACAGGTAAACGCCAAGCCCCAGACCGGAAACCGCCTGCGCGATCACCGTGGCCTCCGCCGCGCCGGAAAGTCCCCGCCCCAGACTGCGCACAAAAAATAAATCCAGTCCGATATTGAGCGCCGAAGCCGCTCCCAGAAAGTACAGCGGCGCAACAGAATTGCCAAGCGCACGCAGCAGAAAAGCAAAATAATTATATAGGAAGATAAAGAAAATCCCCCAGAAGACAACTGCCAGATAATCCCTTGTCAGCCCGTAAAGCTCTGTGGGTGTGCGAAGCAGCATAAGAATCGGATGCATCAACACTTGTGAAAACGCTGTGAGCGCCAACGCCAGCACGCCGATCAACACAAAAGCCGTCTGCGCGCAGACCCGCACCCTTTCCCTGTCTCCCCTCCCTATATAATAGGAAAAAACAGCGCCGCCGCCCATGCAGAGTCCGATCAGCAGAGAGTTTAAAAAAGTCATCAGCGCATAGGAGGAACCTGCCGCCGCCAGCGCATCCGCGCCTACAAATTTCCCCACCACCCAAGTGTCCGCTATGTTGTAGCACTGCTGTAACAGATTTCCTAAAATCATCGGCGCTGCAAACATAAGCAGCGATTTTGTCACATTTCCTTTTGTCAGATCCTGGTTCATGCCTGTCCGTTTCCCCGGTAAATAAACTCTATCTTTATCTGTGATTCCGTTTTACCTTATTATATCCCTATTCAAATGATCCTTCCATATCTTTTTCCCATTTTCTGCCTAATTAGCATACCGGTTAAAATTGTAAGCGAAGCTGTAAACCCTTGACATGGCATCCGATGTCGTGTTACTGTATATCTGTCATTTACATTTGGTCTGTATGGCTGTTCCAAGCCATATCTGTCACGGCATTTCGCCGAGAGTTTCCAAGCAAACGATTTATCGTATGTTTATCAGTGCCTTGACAAACAAATAGGACTTTACACCGCCATTAAATCCCTTTATAATAAGATCAGTTAAAGATTCTTTATACATAACTGTCTGTAAGGAGGGTGAAAGGATGTATGAAATGCCAACCGATCTACAATATAAGGATGAACTCAGAAAAGAACGCATCCGCATTGAAGACGAACTGGAAATGCTGCGTAACAAAGAATATGAGAAATTGGAAAAGAAACTGGAACGCGACTTAGCACGGGTAAACGAAGGAATAGAAAGCTAAACGCAATGTAACCACAAACCCAAGGTGTAAAGTCTTATGCTACGATAAGACTTTACACCTCATTTTTATGATTCATTGGGTAAATCAACTCATACTGATACTCAAAGCTGTCCTCTGCCGCCGCCCGGTTCCTTCTTCCGCCATATTCGCCGGTTCTAGTCATACCGAGTTTTTCCATAACTTTATACGAAGCCACGTTTTCCGTATCACAGTGGGCGGTAAAATGAGTCGTTCCCATATGGTCCCTGAAATAGGTAACAAGCGCGTCCGCCGCCTCATACGCAAACCCGTTTCTCCAATATTTTTTATTTACGATCCAGCCAATCTCTCCAACCCCATTTTCAAAGTAAATACCGACCGCACCGATATGTTCCTTTTGAAAAAGCATCGCAAATTCATAATATTCCGGTTTTTCTTTCGCCCACTCTGCATCTATGCCTGCCAGAAATTTTACCGTTTCCTCCACTTTCTCATTGGGCAGGCGGCACATATATTTTGTATTTTCATAGTCCATGGCGTAGGCATTCACCGTTTCCAAGTATTCGCTTCCCAAAGGCTTTAAACATAATCGTTTTGTCGAAATCTCAATATTTTTCATAACGTCTCCCTATATAGCGTATCAATCCCGGCCCCAATCTGATATTTTCTGTTGGGAAATTGGAACACTGGTCCGCAAGAAATGCCTGAAACCATTTCAGGTGTCCCTTGTTCTTAAGACATTATAACACAGAACATGCAGAAACTGGCAACCCTATTGATCATAAACCCTATTACCCTGTTTTCCTGACAGCACAAACCCGTGAATGAATTGACATGCGTATTTGCACTTGTTACAATAATTTCACATCAAAGCAACCAGGAAAAAAGGAGCCAACACATGGAAATCGAACGCAAATTCACAGTCAAAACCCTGCCGGTCAATCTGGAATCCTACCCCTGCCACATCATCGAGCAGGCCTACCTCAACACTGACCCGGTTGTCAGAATCCGCCGGGAGGACGATGCATTCTATCTGACTTACAAAGGAAAAGGACTCCTCGCAAGGGAGGAATATAATCTCCCATTAAACGAGGAATCCTACTATCATCTGCGGGAAAAGGCAGACGGAAATATCATTTCAAAAAAACGGTATGTCATTCCCATCGAAGAGCCGCAGTTCAAGCCGACATCCATGTCACCTGCAGGAGCCCGGATTGACCATGCCAGTCTATCTGTGGAGCTGGATATCTTTGAGCCGCCTTTCGCCCCTCTGGTGATTGCGGAAGTCGAGTTTCCGGACAAAGAAACAGCGGAAACGTTTCTCCCCCTTGACTGGTTTAGTCAAGACGTCACAAACGATCCCGCCTACCATAATTCTAATCTGAGCTGCCAAACCTTTTGACGCACTTTTCTATCCGTTCAGACCGAAAAACATCCCGTCTGCCTGCTTTCATGCCGCCGAAGGTCTCCTGTTTTCAGCACGGCCCGGTAGAATCCCTCACCACAAGTTCCGCCGGAAAGATGATCTGCTGGTGCTCCTTGCGCTCACCGATCACATCCAGAAGAAGGCGGATCGTCCTTTTGGCAATCTCTTCCACCGGCTGTTTGATGGTCGTCAGCTTCGGATTATAATACTCTCCCATCTCGATGCCGTCATATCCGGCCACCGAGATATCCTCGGGAATCCTTTTTCCGGCCTCGACGACTGCCCGGCAGGCGCCTATCGCCAGGGAATCCGCCACCGCATAGATCGCCGTCACTTCCTGCCCGGACTCCAACAGCTTTTTCGCCGTCAGATAACCGTTCTCCATAGAATAATGGTCGATATCCTCCTGCACATAGCAGATCAGTTCTTCCGGCGCTTCGAGTCCCTTCGCCGCGTAAGCCCGCTTGAATCCCTCCATACGCAGGCGTCCGATAGGACGCTCCGACCGCTCCGTGATCAAAGCAATTTTCCGATGCCCCAATCCAAGCAGATATTCTGTCATCTTCTGGCTTTCCAGCCTGTCATCCACCGCAATATTGGAAAACTCTACCTTATGAATCTGATTTGAAACCGTAACTCCAATGGTGCTGAATATAAAGGGCACCTTCAGCTTTTCTATTTTTTCCTCGGAATGCTCGAATTTACCTCCCAAAAAGACAATGCCCCGCAGCCTCTTTTCCTTCTCCAGTTCCAACGCAACGTCAATTTCATCCTCCTGCGCCTCAACATGCCGGAGTACGAGCGCATATCTGCTCCGCTGCGTCTCCTCCTCAATAATCTTAATCATGCTGCTGAACAGGGGGTTCGTGATTCCCTTTACCAGCACCGCGATGCACTTTGCGTCCGTCCGTTTCAAATTTCTGGCGCTGTTGTTGGGGATAAAGCCCGTCTCCTCAATCACCCCCAGAATCATCTTCTTTGTTTCCGGGTTGATATCCGGATGATTGTTGATCGCCCGGGAGACCGTACTGACGCCTACGCCGCACTGCTTCGCTATGTCCTTTATCGTAATTTCCGCCATCTGCATCCCCCGCCGCTTATTTTACCGTTATGCTGTGGAATCCCAAACCAGTGTGCCGGAAGTACTTCTCACACTTCTATCTCGCCCTGCCGTAGAGCTTTGACATCTCCAGAATCCGCTTCGCCAGCTCCTCCGTAAACTGGCCGGGAAGCATCCGCCATTTCCAGTTCGTTCCCAGTGTGGAGGGCATATTGGTTCTGGCCTCTGTCCCAAGCCCCAGATAATCCTGCATCGGGATCACGCATGTATCGGACACACTGGCCATGGCCGCCCTGATGAACGCCCACTGAATATCCTTTCTGGCGGTGATGTTCAGATACCGTCTGGCAAACGCCCTGTCTCTGCGGTTCAGCTTCTCATACCAGCCAAGCGTTGTATCATTGTCATGAGTTCCTGTATAGACAATGCTGTTCGCCACATAATTATGGGGAAGATAATCGCTCTCCTCCCTGGAATCAAAGGCAAACTGTAAAATCTTCATACCGGGATACCCGGTCTTTTTCACCAGATCAATGACTGATTTAGTCAAAAAACCCAGATCCTCCGCGATAACCGCTCTCTTCCCAAGCTCCGCTTTCATCGTCTTAAAGATATCGTAGCCGGGTCCCTTTTCCCAGTGCCCGTACTCCGCCGTCTCATCCCCGAAGGGAATGGAATAATACTCGTCAAACCCCCTGAAATGGTCGATCCGCACCACATCGTAGAGCTTATAGCAGTAGCCGATCCGCTTCATCCACCACGCATAATCTGTCTTTTTATGGTAGTCCCAGCGGTAAAGCGGATTTCCCCAAAGCTGCCCCGTAGACGAAAAAGCATCCGGCGGACAGCCAGCCACAGCGGTAGGCGTCAATGTCTCATCCAACTGGAAAAGTTCCGGGTTTGCCCATGTATCCGAGCTGTCAAATGCCACGTAAATGGGAATATCCCCTATAATCTCAATCTTCTTCTGATTCGCATACTCTTTCAGCGCAAACCACTGCTTTGCAAAGAGATACTGCTGGAACTGGTAGAAAGCTGTTTCCTCCGCATACATTTCGGCGTATTTTTTCATCGCCTCAGGCCTGCGGAGCTTAATGTCCTCGTCCCATTCCGTCCAGCTCTTACCGCCAAAGGCGTTCTTCACCGCCATGTAAAGGGCGTAGTCCGGAAGCCACCAGGCATTTTCCTCCACAAACTTCTGATATGCCTCGTCATTCTCGATATGGCTGTTCTGAAATGCCGTCTTTAACACCTTAAAGCGGGACAGATAAATCTTTTCATAATCGACATAAACGTCGTCATCCCCGAAATCATACTGATCACAGTCCTTTTCCGTAAGATACCCGGCCTCAACTAGCGACTCCAGATCAATATAATAGGGATTGCCCGCAAAGGTGGAGAAAGACTGGTAGGGCGAATCCCCATAGCCCGTGGGGCCAAGCGGCAGAATCTGCCAATAAGACTGCCCCGCTTCTTCTAACCGGTCAATAAAGGTATATGCCTCTTTGGAAAACGCGCCGATCCCGTACTTCGACGGAATCGCGGATACAGGCAGCAAAACACCGCTCTTTCTCATAACATCCACAAATCCTTTCCTGTCAATCGCTCCGCCCCTTCTCGGAAATCGATTTCTATTCGAATTTTACATCATTTTGTCGAAAATAGCAAGCATGATCAGGGGTTTTCACCCCTGATCATGGTCTGACTGACATTAACCCTTCACAGCGCCCGCTGCCACACCTTTGATAATGTACTTCTGACATGACAGATAGAAAATAATAACCGGAATAATGCTCATCAGGATGAGCGCCATCGTCGCACCCAGATCCACCGTGCCGTAGCTCCCCTTCAGGTACTGGATGTGAATAGGGATCGTGCGGTATTTATTGATATCAAGCACCAGCACCGGCAGCAGATAATCGTTCCACACCCACATGATTTCCAGAATACCCACAGAGATCATCGTCGGCTTTAGCATAGGTACAACCACCTGGAAGAATATCCGCACCGGCCCGCATCCGTCGATGGAGGCTGCCTCTTCCACCTCCAGCGGAATTGCTTTCACAAATCCGACAAACATAAAAATTGCCAGCCCGGCGCCAAACCCCAGATAAACGATCGGGATCGTCCAGGGCGTATTCAGGCGCAGCTTATCCGCGGTTTTGGAAAGCGGAAACATCACCATCTGGAAGGGCACCACCATGGAAAACACACACAGGAAGTAAACTGCACGGCAGAGAACCGAATTCACCCTGTCGATATACCATGCCGCCATGGAAGTACACAGTAAAATTAAAAACGTGGAAAGCAGTGTAATCATAACGCTGTACAGCACACTGTTCACAAATGGGTAGTTGCCGAAGGTCATACCCTTTACAAAGTTGCTGAAACCGGCGCTCATTTCCCCAGTGGGGAGCGCAAAGGTATCCGTCTTTACAAAGGTATTCTGTTTAAATGAGTTGATCACCACTGCCAGCACCGGAAGTACATAGATAATGCTGACCACAGCCAATATCACGGAAAGGATTGTTTTTGTACTCTTCTTCATTACTGCTGCACCTCCCTCTTACGCGTATAGCCCAACTGAAGCAGTCCGAGTCCCGCCACCAGAATGAAGAAAACCACTGCCTTTGCCTGTGCCACACCCTGGGAAGTCGTGTTGGAGCTGTAGAATGTATTGTAAATATTGAGCGCCAGCATTTCAGTCGTCTTAATGGTCGTTCCGCCCGGCTGAATGATAAAAGGCTGTCCTCCGGTCAGCGCCAGGTTCTGGTCAAACAGCTTGAAACCGTTTGTCAGGGAGAGGAATATACAAATCGTAAAGGAACTCATCACGTTTGGAATCGTCACCTTAAACAGTGTCTGCATGGACGTTGCGCCGTCTATGCGGGCCGCCTCCAGAATGTCCCCGGGCACGTTCTGCAGCCCTGCGATATAAATGATCATCATATAACCGACCTGCTGCCAGCACATCAGAATGATCAGTCCCCAGAATCCATATTTGCTGTCTAACAGAATGGAAGTCTGATAGCGGCCGAGGATACCGTCAAAGATCATCGACCAGATGTAGCCCAGTACGATACCGCCGATCAGGTTCGGCATAAAAAATACGGTACGGTACAGATTGCTGCCCTTAATCTCCAGCGTCAGAATATATGCCACGACAAACGCCAGTACATTGATAATGACAAGCGATACGATGGCAAACATTGCCGTATACCAGAACGCATGGCGGAAAGAAGCATCCTGAAATGTCTTCACGTAATTGCCAAAGCCGATAAATTTCGCATCGGAAATCAACCGGAACTGGCACATGGACAGCCAGATACCCTGGATAAAAGGCCAGACAAATCCAATGATAAATGCAATAAGTACAGGACCCATAAAGAGAATTCCCCAGCGCCTTGTCGCCTTCTGAAGGGAATTCGTGGCGGATATTTTCTTGCTTTTCATGGTGTCACCCCCTGATTTATTTTGTGATAATGCACGAGCTCGCAGTATAAGCAGACTCAAAATGCTTCGCATTTCTCATTTGCGGTCTCCGCTCCACTCCGGTCCGCGCAAAGCAGACATCCCCGGATGCCCTGCGCCTCGCCAGAAACCGTCTTTGACAATCTTGCATATAAACATGCATCCTGTCACAGCCCTTTCTTACTCTGCCTATACCCGGAAACGGCGGGGCGGATAAGACCGCCCCGCCGCATGTTTGACATATTGGTTTTTTACTGTTATTTCTTCTTAGTTGTTCACCGCGTTGTATTCTGCTGCCCAGCCGTCCACAAATGCCGTACGTACCGTCTCCCAGTTTGCATCGGACTGGTCCGCGTTGTACTGATTCAGTGCGCTTACCAGAGTCGCACGGTAGGAATCTACATTAGGCTGGAAGTTGGTCGCCCAGTTCATGACATAGCATCCATCAGCCGTGTACTTGTCAGCCGCTGCCAGGAACCCGTTGGTGGACTCTGCCGCGGACTTATAAGGCATAACACCGAAAGTATCTACTAACTTACGGGAAGCATCGGGATCGGTCACACACCAGACCATGAAGTCCATCGTAGCCTGCTGATCCTCTGCGGAAGCCTTGCTGTTGATTGCCCAGCAGTTTTCCGTACCGCAGTTTAAGCCTGCCTTTTCCTCGCCTGCAACGCCGCAGTAGTAAGGGATCATCGTTGCGTTCGGCACGTCAGCCTTCACCGCTTCATATTCCCAGGAACCGTTTACGAAAAATGCCGCCTGCCCTGTCTTGAACTCGTTCTCTGCATCATGTCCGCCGGTAGCCAGTTCCTTCGGATCTGTCAGGCTGTTGTTGATGCAAAGGTCATACAGGTTTTTGAAGTTATCCAGATACTTGCCGGAGATGGTGGGCGGACACTCTGTCCAAGGTGTGCCCTCCTGCTCGTAGTAGTACTCAAGGTTCGCCATATGTCCCGTGAAACGCCAGGAAGAAGAGTCATCCATATCGGAGGAGGAGAACGCGTCAAATCCGAGCTCGCCCGCACGTGCGTGAATATCCTCCGCCACCGTCTTTAAGCCTTCAAAATTCTTGATCTCATCCATGGTGTGGCCTGCCTGTTCGATCAGATCCGGATTTACGATGATGCCGTAGCACTCGTAGCAGTAACCGATGGAAACCAGCTTGCCAGTCTCATCGTAAAGGTTGTAAGCGTCTGTGTTCAGCTCGTTTGCGATCGCCGTGCCGTTCAGATCCAGCGCGTAATCTTTCCAGTCCTTCACACCCGCCTGGTTACCGATGACAAACAGTGTCGGCGGCGCGGATTTATCCATCTCGGATAACAGTGTCGTGGAGTACGTGCCGGAAGCAGCGGTGACCACCTTTACCTCTACGCCGGTCTTTGCCGTGTAGTCAGAAGCAACTTCCTGTAATACTTCGTCGGACTCGGGCTTGAAGTTCAGCCAGTAAACCGAACCGCCGCCCGCTGCCGGAGCTGCCTCACCGGCGTCTGCGCTGTCGCCTGCAGATGCTGCTCCCTCAGTAGAGCCCCCATTGTCCGTCGCCGCAGAGCCGCCGTTGCCGGAACCGCCGCAGCCTGCTAACATGGTGGAAATCATTGCTACGCAAAGCATAGTGCTGACAATTTTCTTTTTCATTGTTTTCCCTCTCCCTTTCAGTGATTAAACTATGAGTTGATTGTTTTGGAAACGTTTGCGGTAACGGTTTCGGTATCGTCCCCGGTAACGTTTCCGTTCGCTTGACCTTAATATACCACCCTCCCGTCATTCTGACAAGAGTTTTTTTCTAGTAATATCCATTTTTGCCATTTTCCATAGAAACTATACAGCCCATTTATGCACTTTGCACAGTTACTATATTTTGCCTCACGGAAAAGGCTTATGCAGACATGTGCATAACGGGAATCATTCATTTCCTATTAGAAATAAAAAAGTGTCTTCGACACATCAACTCCCCTGCCCCTCAATCATGAGGGGTG
>CAMWJF010000050.1 GCA_947174505.1 uncultured Lachnospiraceae bacterium | reverse complement strand
TACTGTGACGGCTCCTGCGGCGTGGTAGGGGTCTGCCATGTAGAAGGATGCACGGTGACAGGGCAGCACACCCACGGAAGCCAGAGCTATTGCGGATATAATCACGCGAACGGCTACTGTGATAATTCCTGTGTGAGACAGGGCACGGGACAGGGGGCGCGACAGTCGGGAGGCCATCACGGCGGTCACCACGGAAGACATCATTCTTAGTTAATCAGTCAGGAAAAGGCATTACTTGCGGACAGCACTATGGGCATCCATACTGCTGTCCGTTTTGCGTGCATAAGCAGAGCCGGGAGCAGGGCGCGGCGGATGCGGACCAGGCGCCTCAGGGTATTTCGCTATTTACCATGAGGAATACCGGAGTCTGTTGATACAGAATGACATACTTTTTCAAATTTGGAAAAATATGCATTGACAAGCTCTGTGCAATTTGTTATCATCTGAGTATGAACAACCGATTGCGCAAAGTGAAATCTACCAAACAAATAGCGGTGTAAGAGAGCAAAGTGTAGATAAGCGATGTCGGAGGCGCAGAAAATAGCGGCAATTTATTAAAAACGGAGGGCAGGGCACATGGATAAGTTTATTGTAAACATCATCCATCGTCCGGAGATGGTACCTGAGTACGCGGAAAAGGTGACCGGACACGGCAAAGAGGAGGATATCGGAAGGAAAGAACTGCTGACGGAGTCTCTCGATATTTTTAAGACACAGCAGGCGATTGCACATAAAAACGGATTGAAGACGACGATCCAGATGACGTACGCTTCCTTATTTAATGACGAGGCGGTGGCGCTTGCGAAGGCGGACCATGAACAGTACGGCGACGAGATTGCCTTGTCCCTGCTGGGGCTCCCCTGCGAGGAGTTCCGGGAGAAGTACAGGACGAAGGATTTCTGTATCTGGATGTTCTCCATGGAGGACAAGAAGTCGATCGTGGACGACGTGTTCGGCAAATTCCATGAAAGGTTCGGCTTTTACCCGGAGTCCACGGGTTCCTATTATATGGACGCTGACCTGACCAATTATATCAAAGAGAAATATCCCATGGTGAAATGCGCCGTGGCTACCTGCTGGGAGGAAGGTCCGAAGGCATACCACACCTGTAACAATTCCTGGTATACGTTTATGGACGGCGGCCCTTGGGCGCCCTGGATTCCGAGCAAGCAGAATACCCACGCGCCTGCGGCGAATGAGGCGGAGGATTCTGGCATTGTGGCGATTCCCCACCTGTCCCGCGACCTGATTGCCTGCTATGACGGTAACGGCTCCAATTTCGGGACGCATCCGCAAAATGTGCTGCGGAGTATGTGCTATGATTCCAAGACATGGGAATATCCGTATCTGTACAATCTGATCGACCAGTTCCGGGCACTGGCGAAATACAACAACGGCTATGCCTACAACATGATGTTTGTGGGACCCGGCTGGATGAACAAGATGGGCCGCTGGGAAGCGCCTTACGAGCTTTTGCTGAAGTCCTATGAGGACGGCATGGCATACTACGGCAAGCTGAAAAAAGAAGGTAAGTTAGACGACATGACCATGGCGGAGTTCGCGGACTTTTACCGTGCGAACAGAAGGCTGACGGAGCCGGAGTGTGCGCTCTGGAGGGATATTTTATACGGATCGGACAAACAGCTTTTCTGGTACTGCGATCCTTTCATGAGAGTCTGCGCAAACATGGATCAGGGTGGCGCGATCGTGGATCTGCGGCCTTATGCGGCGAAGCTGGAGTGGCCGGTGGGTATCGGTACGAAGCATGTGACGGACGCATCTTATCCTTTCCTGATTCAGGAGAAGTACCGGGCGGGCTATTTTACCCACTATGCGGGTGAGGGCACGGTCAGAAGCGCGAAGCTGACCCACAACGGCGAGGAAGTGGACCTGTGCCTGTGCCGGACGAAGGCGCATTTCTCGCAGGAGGGCAATACGAGAATCCTGACACTTGATCCGGTGGATATCGAGTTCTATGACCTGACGGTGAAATTGCAGACAAAGATGTACTTCGAGGAGGGCAGCTCCAACATTAAGATCGAGAGAACGGTTCTTGAGATGAGCGATCCGAATGCAGAGGTGGAGATCAACGAGTATATGGTGGCATGTTACGGCACGACGGAATACTCGGAGGATATGAGCAGTGTGAAGCTGTCCGTGACGGACGGCTCCAAAACGGAGAAGATCGACTACGCCTACAAGTGCCGCGAGGCGCAGATGCAGGGCGCGACAGAGGCGGCTGCGGTAGTTCCTGAAATCGGTACAAGGGTATCCTTAAGCTGTGAAAAGAAAGAGGCGGTCGGCTATATCAGGGAAGGGTATGCGTTCTCCCCGATGTTCACCTTAGGTTACACCACCCAGTTAAAAGATAAGGAGGTATTTGCGACATGGCTCAATCTGGCAAAGGCAAATTAAATTACAGGTGTCCCTCCTGCTTTATGAGAGACTTGGATATCGATATGTTTTATGATAAGGAAAAGAAGGAGTATCACTGCATCCGCTGCCAGTATGTGGGTACGGAGGAGGATGTGCTCGAAAAGAATGAGCTGGTGCGGTTCCGGTATAAGGATGCGATGAAGCGGTTTACGAAATTTGATTTCGACTAGAGTGAGAAGTACTTCTAGAGACATCCCGCCATAGGACGGGATGCCAAGAAGTACTAAGTCTCACTCGGGAGAATGCCTGAAATACAGCATTCTCCGCATTAGTTTGCCTTATGGCAGGGAAAAGGAAGACAAAATATGAAGTTTTATAAGGGCATGGATCTGTCCACGGTCAAAGAGGTGGAGAGCCTGGGTGGAAAATTTTATGACCACGGTGTGGAAAAGGATGTATTTGAGATCCTGAAAAGCTACGGGACGAATGCGGTCAGGCTCCGTCTCTGGAACGATCCCTATTCGGAGGACGGCACGCCTTACGGGGCGGGCACGAACGATCTGGCTGCGACAATAGAGCTGGCGAAGCGTGCAAAGGCGCATGGAATGGATGTGCTGCTCTGTATGCACTACAGCGATTTCTGGGCGGACCCGGGGAAACAGCGGGTGCCCAAGGCATGGCGCGGGATGGATGCGAAACAATTGACTGAGGCGGTCTATACTTTTACGAGGGATACGCTGCTGGCCCTGCGGGATGAGGGGGCGTACCCGGATCTGATACAGATCGGTAATGAACTGACCAAAGGTATGCTCTGGCCTCTCGGAAAACTGGCGGAATGCGGGAATTATGACAATCTGGCACAGTTTGTCAGCGCGGGCATCCGTGCGGTGCGCTCACTGGACAGTGATATGCCGGTAATGATCCATCTGGACAACGGCGGCAATGCGCCGATGTACCGTGACTGGTTTGATCATTATATAGAGCGGGGGGAGGATTTCCAGATCATCGGGCTTTCCTACTATCCGTTCTGGCATGGGAGTCTTTCGGATTTGCAGAACAATATGAACGATCTGACGGTTCGTTACGGCAAGGAGCTGGTGATTGTGGAGGTTTCCATGGGCTTTACCATGGAGGACTACGGCGCTTATGAGAAACTTGCGGAGAATGCGCGCAAAGGTTATGCCACAAAGCCCGCGCTGGTGGAAAAGCTGCCTTTTCCCATGTCGAAGGAAGGGCAGGCGGATTTTATGAGGGCACTGTTCGATGTGATCGATCAGGTGCCGGAGAAGAAGTGCAGAGGATTTTTCTATTGGGAACCGGCCTGGATTCCCGTGCCGGGATCGGGCTGGGCCAATGAGGAGGCTTTAAAATATATCGAAGAAAAGGGACCCGGCGGCAATGAGTGGGCAAATCAGGCATTGTTTGACTATAATGGTCACTCTTTGCCCGCACTGGAAGTGATCCGCGACTATCGGCCTGCAGCGGCGATTATGCCTTAGTAAAGACCTGGGCGGTGGATTTCCTGACCATGAGCTGGGGACGCAGCATGGTACGGCTGATGGGAATACGGTTGATCAGGGAATGTAACGTGTAGAAGCCGGACTTGCCAAGCTCCGTCCGATCCTGACGGATGGTGGTGAGCGGCGGGTCAAGTCTGGCGGCAAGCGGGATATCGTCGAAACCGACCACACTGAGTTCCTCAGGGACGCTGACGCCCCGTTTGCGGCACTCTTCGATCACGCCGGAGGCGAGAAGGTCGTTGCCGCAGAGAATAGCGGTGATGCCCATGGAAAGCAGGCGGTCTATATGGTCTTTTGCGCTGTCTGCCACATAGTAGCCGTAGGGCATGGTGCCCTCGCTGAAAGGAAGATTGTGGGCTGTCATGCTGTCAATATAGGCCTGTCGGCGCTGCTCCGAGATACAGGAACGCCAGGAACCGTTTATCAGGGCGATGTGACGGTGCCCCAGTTCCATCAGATGGACGATGGCGTCGTCAATACCTTCCAGATTATCGGAGCCGACGGAGGCTACGAGAGGATTCTTGCGGATATAGTTATCAAAGAGGACAGTCGGAATCGAAGTTACATTGAATTGACTCATCCAGTCATCCTGTAGTGCGAAGCCGACCATGAAGCCGCCGACGAATCCGTGCTTGAGCATAAAGGTGTCGTATTTTTCCGTGGACTGGAAGGACGGCGTGACAGGGAATACCGTGACGTCAAAGTTCTCCCGAAACGCTACCTGACGGAAACCGAGGATAATATCGTATCCGAATTCTTCAGGGGTTTCGTAATCCATGTTTTCCACGAAAAGGCAGACTTTCCGGCGGTCTCTTCCGCGCATCTGTCTGGTGGTGTAGCCAAGCTCTACGGCGGTATCGAGCACGGCCTGACGCAGGGATTCACTGATGTCGCTTGCACCATTTAAGCCTTTGGACACGGTGCTGGTGGAAATGCCGAGGCGTTCGGCGATATCTTTGATTGTAGCCATGATAACCTCCGGTGCTTTTTCTGGTCAACTGTCCCTGTCCTGAGAACAGTTTTTTCAGGATGAAGGAAATTATGAAACAAGCATATTAGAAATGGAATAAAAATGCAAGAGAGGTCGCCTTTTTTGTATAAAAAAGTGAAAAAAACGTTTTCCGTATTGACAAACGGCATTTAAAAGTGGTAAATTGAACCTAAATAAATACGAAACTTTACGAAAATTTTCGCAGAAAGGGCTAGCCCTTTCTCTATATCCTAATAGATTAGGATATAAAAACCCTGACTGCCCATGAAAACGGCGCGTTCCCGTCCCCACGGCGGGAGAGGGCATGAAACGGTGATATAAAACGCGAACGTGCGTTTTGTATAGAAACAAAAAAGGCTTTTATAACAAAGTCGAAAGGAGAGAGTTACATTATGAAAAAGAAAGTATTAGCAACATTAATGGCAACAGCAATGACAGTCGGCTGTCTGACAGGCTGCGGCGGCGGTGCGGCAGAGAGTCCGGCGGCAGAAGCTCCGGCAGCGGAAGCGCCTGCGGCGGAGGAGTCTGCGGCAGAAGCTCCGGCAGGGGAGGAGGCGCCTGCGGTAGAGGCTCCCGCCACTGCGGCAGAGGGAACAGACCCGGTCGCAAACCTGATTGCGGCAACGACAGGTACGGTAACGCTTAAGGTATGGGCTTCCGAGGAGGACCAGGATCTCACAACCAAGATGCTGGATGATTTCAAGGCGGCTTACCCGGATGTCACATTTGACATTACCCTCGGTGCGGAGAGTGAGTCTACCGCGAAGGATACGGTTCTTACGGACGTGGAGGCGGCTGCGGATGTGTATGCGTTTGCGGACGACCAGATCAACGAGCTGGTAAAAGCCGGCGCGCTGCAGGAGGTAGTGGCGAACTACACCTTTGACGTGGTAAACGAGAATGCAACCGGCGCTGTAGAGGCGGCTGCCGTGGACGGAAAGGTATACGCTTATCCGATGACGGCTGATAACGGTTACTTTATGTTCTATGATTCTTCCGTCTTCTCCGAGAGCGACGTACAGTCCCTGGAAAAGATGATTGAGGTAGCGGATGCGGCAGGCAAAAAGATCGCGATGGATATTTCTAACGGTTGGTACATTTACTCCTTCTTCCAGGGTGCAGGCCTTGAGCTGACACTGAATGATGACGGTCTGACCAATACCTGTACATGGAACGCTCCGGGCGGTACGGATGTAGCGCAGGCAATCATTGACCTGACGGCTTCCAATGTACTTGTGGATATGGGCGATGAGGATATGGCTACCCAGATTGCAGAGGGCAACGTGGCTGCATGTGTAAACGGTACATGGAGAGCGGAGACGGCAGCGGAAGCATGGGGCGAAAACTATGCGGCAACCAAACTTCCCACCTTCAAGGCGGGCGGCAAGGACTGCCAGATGTCTTCCTACTCCGGTTACAAGCTGATCGGTGTCAATCCTCACTCCTCTAACGTAGGCTGGTCCATGCTTCTGGCAGAGTTTCTGACCAACGAGGCAGCACAGACGGCTAGATTTGAGGCGAGAGGCCTTGGCCCTTCCAACCTCAATGCGGCAGGCTCCGATGCGGTGCAGGCTAACCCGGCTATCGCAGCTCTTGCGGAGCAGGCGGCATACGCTACGCCTCAGCGTGTAGGCGGTAACTTCTGGTCTCCCGCAGAGACGCTTGGACAGATTCTTGCATCCGGCAATCCTGACGGAACAGATCTGCAGGAGCTTCTGGATACCACGGTAGAAGGTATCACGGCGCCTGTCGAATAACAAAGTGAGCAAAGCTCACTTGCGAGGACTGCTTCGCAGCCTCGGTTAAGCGGGACTGCTTCGCAAACTCGGTCTAAAGGATAACGTGAAACTTTACGGGAGCTGCTTCGCAGCCTCGGTTTAAGGGAAGAAGTGAAACTTTATGGGAGCTGCTTTGCAGCCTCGGATAATAAGATAAGCATAGAGGGTGAGTGGCGTTCACTCGCCCTCTTTTTGAAAAGAAGATGGTTGTTTTTCAGAAGGGGTTTTGATTGCAGAAAACGACTTTGGCATGGAGGTTCATATGAAGAAGGCATTAAATGCGATAGGAAATTATTTTAAGAATATTGGAATTGCCTTTGTCAAGGGAGATGTGTGGGTTAAGCTTTCCGCGGTTCTGATGGGCGCGGGTTACTTTGCCAGAAAACAGGTAATTAACGGTATTATCATGCTTCTGGTGGAAGCGTTGTTTGTCGTACTGTGTGTCGGCTATGCAGCGCCAAACCTTGCTAAATTCGGAACGCTCGGTACCGTGCAGTTTGAGCAGGTGTTTGATCCGCTGACTATGACCAGCACGGTCAATGACTATGATAATTCTTTCCTGATTCTGTTGAATTCCATTATTGCACTGTTTCTCATTCTTGTATTTATTATGTTCTGGATTGCAAACATGAAAGCGGTTTACCGACTGCAGGTCCAGAAGGAAAACGGAGAGCACATCAATACCTTTAAGGAAGATGTGCAGGCGCTATTTAACGAAAAATTTCATATTACGCTGCTGACGCTGCCGGCGATCGGTATTATCCTGATGAATATTCTGCCGATTCTGGTGCTGGTAGCGGTTGCGTTTACCAACTATGACCAGCAGCATATGCCGCCCGGCGCGCTGTTTACCTGGGTGGGGTGGTCAAACTTCAAGAGTCTGTTTACGGATTCCGTGACGGTGACTTTTGGGTATTCCTTTAGGAAAGTATTAACTTGGACACTGGAGTGGGCGGTGCTTGCTACCTTTACGACTTATATCGGTGGTATCCTGCTCGCCAAGTTTATCAATAATAAGAAGACAAAGCTGCCGAAGATGTGGAGAACGCTCTTTATCATCGCGATCGCGGTGCCGCAGTTCGTTACCCTGCTTCTGGTGCGTAACTTCTTTGCGGACAGTGGTATCGTGAATACCTTCTGCACCAGCATCGGTCTTACGGATTTCCTCAAGAATGTGGGGCTTGTCCCTTCCAATCTGAGTTACATCCCGTTTTTGACCAACCCGGGCTGGGCGAAGGTGATGATCGTTATTATCAATATCTGGGTCGGCATCCCTTATCAGATGCTGATTGCAACGGGCGTTCTGATGAACATTCCCGAGGATCAGATTGAGAGCGCGAGGATCGACGGTGCGAATCCGCTCCAGATCTTTGTGAAGATCACGATGCCGTACATGCTTTTCGTGACCGGGCCGAGCCTGATTACGGACTTTGTAAAGAACATCAATAACTTTAACGTAATTTATCTGCTGACGCAGGATGTGTACGTTACGAGCGACCAGCTTCTCGCAAACTCCAACGCGAAGGAGATTGACCTACTGGTTACCTGGCTGTTCCGACTGACAAACGAGTACTATAACTATAAGATGGCGTCCGTTATCGGTATTATCGTATTTATCATCTGCGCGGCGTTTACACTGGTTACCTTTACCAGAACGATCAAGGGAGATAAGGAGGAGGAATTTCAATAATGAAAAAGACGATCAATTCTATTTTAAGACACGTTGTTCTGCTTCTCCTGGCTGTGGTGTGGCTGATACCGATTCTCTGGCTCTTTGTTACCTCGTTTAGCGGGTATAAGGGAATCAACACCTCCCACTTCTTCCCGGAGACATGGACGCTTGACAACTATGCGCAGCTGTTCCTGCGCTCGGATTCCATCGTGCAGTACAATAAGTGGTTTTTAAACACGCTGGTAATCGCAATCTTTACCTGTATCATATCTACCATCCTTGTGCTGATGGTGAGTTATACCATGAGTAAGCTGCGTTTCCCGGGCAGAAAGTCGCTGATGAGCTTCAGCATTATCTTAAATATGTTCCCGGGCGTGCTTTCCATGATCGCTATTTACTTTATCTTAAAGACGTTTAACCTGACAAACAGCCATATAGGCATGATCATCGTGTACTCTGCGGGCGCGGGACTGGGCTTCCTGATCTGTAAGGGTTTCATGGACACGATTTCCGTCTCCTTAAGCGAGGCGGCCAGACTGGAGGGCGCTTCCGAGGCGAAGATTTTCTTCCGGATTATTATTCCGCTGTCCAAGCCCATCATCGTTTACACGGTTATCAGCTCTTTCCTGATACCTTGGGGGGATTTCGTGTTTGCGAAGCTGATGCTCAACTCCGGTATCGCAACGGACTGGACGGTGGCAATCGGACTGTTCAACATGCTTAGCAAATCCATGATCGCGAAATACTTCTCCGTATTTTGTGCGGGCGGCGTGGTGATATCCGTGCCGATCTCGATTCTGTTCCTGATTATGCAGAAGTTCTATGTGGAGGGTATTACAGGAGGTTCTGTGAAAGGATAAATTGAGAACAGGCTGTGGCGTGTGGACGGAAATCCAGATCTCCGTCCACGCAGGACAACTTAGGAACAAGCTGTACTTGGATAGTGCAGCTTGTTTGCGTCTGCAAAGAAAGGTTTACATAAAAATTAAATCTGAAAGAAAACAAAATGGAGTGTAGTGAAATGAGGAGCAGATATTTAAAGACGCTGGCGGGGATAATGGCGGCAGCTTTGGCGCTTGGGGGCTGCGGCGGGACCTCGCCCGACACGGCAGCGCAGGGGCAGGCATCCGGCTCGGGCGGTTCTTCGGCAGATGGGGGAGACGTGGCGGCTGGCACGGTGGCAGGCTCGGATGCTGCGGGGGAGAGCGTTTACGCAGACGGCATTGATGCAGGGGAACAGACGGCGGAAACATCTGTCACGGAGCCGTGGGAGGATTACCCTTTACAGATTATTGACGACAATTACCGAACCTATTATGAGGTGTTCGTCTACTCCTTCTGTGACAGCGACGGGGACGGCGTGGGAGACTTGCAGGGGCTGATTTCCCGGCTGGATTACATCAACGACGGCGATGATGCCACGGACACGGATCTGGGCTGTAACGGCATCTGGCTGATGCCCGTGCATCCTTCTCCCACTTACCATAAGTATGACGTGGCGGATTATTATGCCATAGATGAGGAATATGGTACATTGGAGGATTTTAAAGAGCTGCTTGCCGAATGCGACAGGCGGGGGATCAAGGTCATTATGGATCTGGTACTGAACCACAGTTCGTCGCAGAATCCGTGGTTTCAGGAGGCCTGCGCGTATCTGAAAGGGCTGGGCGGCGCGGAACCGAGCGCGGCGGAATGTCCCTATTTTGACTATTATCACTTCTCCAGGGAGCAGGGCGGCGGCTATTATCAGGTGGAAGGCACGGACTGGTATTATGAGGCGCAGTTCTGGTCGGAGATGCCCGACCTGAATTTAGACTGCGAACCTTTGCGGGAGGAGATCGCCAAAATTACGCAGTACTGGCTGGATATGGGGGTGGGCGGTTTCCGTCTGGATGCGGTGAAGGAGTTTTATTCCGGCGCGCCCCAGTCGAACATTGCCTTTCTGTCTTGGTTGACTGACACGGTCAAATCACAGAAGGAGGACGCTTATCTTGTGGGGGAGGCGTGGCTTTCCATGGCGGACTACGCACAGTATTATGGGAGCGGCATCGACAGCGTTTTTGACTTCGCCTTTGCGGACAAGGACGGTATGATCTCCAAGGTGTTAAATGGCTCGTCCGCGGAGAAATACGGTGAGGCGGTCGGTTCTCTGGATGAGATGTTCGGATCTTACAATGCGGATTATATCGACGCGCCCTTTTATACCAACCACGACATGGGCAGAAGCGCGGGCTACTATGCGGGGGATCATTCCACCGCGCAGACGAAGCTGGCGGGGGCGATGAATCTGTTTATGGGCGGTTCGGCTTTTCTCTATTACGGGGAGGAGCTTGGTATGAAAGGCTCCGGCAAGGACGAGAACAAGCGGGCTCCCATGTATTGGAGCATGAATCCCGACGCGGAGGGCATGTGCGACGGTCCGGCGGATATGGAAGACGTGAAAATGAAGTTTGAGAGTCTGGAGGAGCAGGAAAAGGATTCGGATTCGGTTTACCAGTATTATAAGAAGGTCATTAAAATCCGCAACCAGAATCCGGAGATTGCCAGAGGAAAGGCGGCATACGTGTCGGCGGGGGATTTTTTGGCGGAGGATACGAAGGAAAGCGTATGTGCCATCAAAAAGACCTACGGGGATTCGGAGCTGCTGCTTGTCTTTGTGACGGGAGAGGATACGCAGGAGCTGGATCTTAGCGGGATTATCTTAAACGGAAAAAACATCGGTGCGGATACGGAGATACGGGGTGCGCTCGTTACGGGTGAGGAGAAAATCAGTTTTGAGGACGGGAAGGCAGTGATGCCCGGTTTTTCGGTGCTGGTGCTAAAGTAAGTTGTGGAAATCCTGTTAGCTGCGCTGCGTGAATGAGTCTTGAAATTCTAAAGAATATATTATAAAATTATTAAAGTTATATGATTCTAAATTAACGAAAGGATAACAGGTATCTAACATGAAAAACTGTCAGAACAAATGGGTGCGTGCCGCGATCCCGGCATTGCTCCTGCATTTCAGTATCGGTACGGTGTACTGCTGGTCTATTTTCAGTCAGGAGATCGCTGACTACATAGGCTTTTCCAAGAGCGCTACGGAGTGGGCGTTCAGCTTCGCGATTTTCTTCCTCGGCATGTCCGCGGCTTTTCTGGGCAACGTGGTGGAGAAGGACATTCATAAGTCGTCCCTCATCGCTACGATCACCTTTGCCCTTGGTATGGCGGGTACGGGCTTCTTCATATATTATGGAGGAACCCATCAGGGAAGTGTCCTTGCCCTTGTCGGCATCTACATCTGTTACGGCTTTATCATGGGCGTCGGACTCGGAACGGGTTATCTTTCCCCGGTTAAGACCCTGATGCTGTGGTTTGAGGATAAGAAAGGCCTTGCGACAGGTCTTGCGGTAGCGGGCTTTGGCGGCGCGAAGGCGATTGCAAGTCCCATCATGCAGGCGCTTCTTGCCAATCTGGGTGAGGGCGGCATCTATAAGATGTTCTTCATCCTCGCGGCGGTTTATTTCGTTATGATGTTTGTGGGCCATCTTCTTCTGGCGAAGCCTGCGGGCTGGCATGAGCCGCAGAAGAAGGAAAAGGGACAGGGCATCATGGCTACCATCAAAACCCGCCCGGTCAGCAATTATATCGGTATCTGGCTGATGTTCTATATCAATATCACCTGTGGTCTGGCACTGATCTCCCAGGAGAAGATGATTGTCAAATGTATCGGCCTCGCGGGTGTGGTTGGTGTGATCTCCACGGTAACCGCAATCTTTAACGCGGGCGGTCGTCTGGGTTTTTCCGCGTGGGCGGATCATATGAAGGACAGAAATACCATTTACAAGCTGATCTTTATTCTTTCCATCGTGTTTACCGGAGGTGTAATTCTCACCAGAGGTATTGAGGGAGGCGAGGGTAACATCTTCCTTGTCGTTCTGGTTCTGGCGCTGTTGTTCATGGTAAATGCCGGATACGGCGGCGGCTTTTCCAATGTGCCGACCCTGCTTTCCGACCATTACGGTATGGGCAGCATCAGCGCGATCCACGGTATCACCCTCTCCGCATGGGCGTTTGCTGGTCTTACCGGCAACCAGATCGCAACCCTGATCGTGAGCAATACGGGCAGCTTCTTTGACGACGGCCACGGCAATTCGATCAATCCTGTGGGATACCAGAACGTGCTGTACTTCACGATCGTGCTTTATATCATCGCACTGTTAATCAGTCTGTTCCTTGTGAAACCGGCAAGCACGGACAAGAAGTAAGCGTATGAAAAACAGGTAATCAATCGGGCAGGAAGTAATTTCCTGCCCGTTGCGCGTATGTGGATGCATATTGTAAGCGGATTTTCATTTACATTCCAGCTGCAAGCAAGAACCCCGGAGGCCATGCCTTCGGGGTTCTTGCTTGTGTAAAAGGGGAATTCTTCGGAATTGCTATTGCCGACTTGACTTCCGTGATCAAGTCTGTAATCAATATAACGCATTTCTTTTAACAGGTCTATAATTATATTGCAAAAGAATAACATTATATTAGCGAGAAGAATCTTATTTACACAAATATTCACGCTGGTCCAGTAACTCCTGAGGAACCGGGATCCCTGTATTTTTCAGCTTCTGGAACACATTGTCATAATGGTGCAGCTTCTGCGAAAGCTTAATATCGTAGCGGGACATCGTTTCCTTATAGAGCGGGTTCGCCATCAGCTTTGTGCGGATTGCTTTGGAGAACGGGCAGTAAGTGAAAATAATGTTGCGGGACACCTTATTCAATCTGGGTGAACCGGCGCCCTCGTAGATAATCCACGCTTCGTAGTCCATAATGAACATTTCCTTGTAACTGTTTTTCGCCTTCTTCATGCTGAGCTTAATCTTGTCCTTAGCGTCAGCGGACAGCTCGTGGTTCTTGCGGTAGAACTGGATGTAATCGAAGTATTCGCTGGTGAGGGACGCTTCGGAAACATCGTTCCAGCGGGCGCCCTGGACGCGCTTACACATCTCCCAACGGAAATCGCCGGTCAGGCGGACCAGAATATTGGTCAGGTCTTCCATCTGGAAGATGGAAACCATCATGCGGGCCGGTGTGGTACGCTTACGTCCCTCGATCTCCTGCCAGGCGATACCGCGGGTTCCCACATTGGGCATCAGGATAATATCGGGGAGCACTTCCACGCCGATGGTTTCTTTCCCTATGCCGATGTCGGGATTGGTGTAAGTGATGTCGCGGTAGTAAGCGCTGAAGTCAATATCCCGTATTTTCTGGAAGGCTTCTTCCACCTTCTCCACGGATACCAGCGTGCCCTCCAGATCTTTCAGGACATTGTGCTCTGAGAAGACCGGACAGAAGCTTAAGACGCGGCCAAAGCTGATTTTATTGACAGTAGGGAACATGTTGCGTATCTCAAAGAGCACCTGTTCCAGCGGATCATTCAGCATCCGCGCCTCATCGTCCGCAGTGATATTGCCGGTCATTTTCTGCTCGCGCAGATAAGTGGGGAAGTCCGAGTCAAATTCGTTACGGCTGGGCACTTTCTCACCTTTATAGATGGCAGTAAACCATTCATAGGCTGTATAAACCTTGCGCGTGGGATCGGAAGGTATTTTGTCTACGAGGGTGTAAAGATAAGCGGCGTTCTCAAGGCCGGCCAGATTTTCGTCCACATAGCCGAAGTTAAAGAACATTTTCACTACCTTTGGAATGTTAGCGGGGTCGTTCATACTCTTCACAAAAGCTTTTTCATAGATGTCGTAGAACTGCTTGGTAATCGTCATACGCAGCTTTCTGGCGGCGTCGTCGGAAGCGTTCTTATCCGTCATCTTTGCAAACTTATCGACCGTTTCACGGAAAGCGGCAGCGGCTTCCACGTTAACCTCAGCGTAGTAGAGAATCGTATCCAAGGAGTTTGCCACATCAGGCACATCGTCCACCGTAGCGGCTTCCTCCCCGCCACCTTCTCCGAGGTTTTCCAGCTTTTTGCGGTACTCTGCAACCCTGTTCTGATACATTTCCCTGTCGATAGAAGGCAGATCTTCAAGCTGGATCATCATTGTGGAGATCGCGGCGCTCACCGTAGTGGAATCCGTATCGTTTGCCCCCATTTTATAAAGAAGGCTTGCGTAGAGATCGAAGAGGTCCAGACGGTTCTCGTTCATCAGAAGACTTGCGATCTCTGCCTTGTAATCGTAGAAAACGCGGCATATGGAAATGATTCGGTGGACATCCAGATCCGTTTTCGTGACGACTCCCGCAAGAAAGTCAGGCTTGTGGAATTTGGAAGACTTTGCAGTGACCATGGCAGCCAGCTGCTCATAGTAGCCGTCCAGCCAGCCATCCAGATCTTCCTCCAGCGTAAGCGGCGTCAAATCCTCCATGGCGGGTAACGCCCTGGGAGTAAATTCATGCTTGACGCAGAAGGACTTATACTCTTCGTACCGGTCCATCAGAAAATGGTAAATATTTTCGCTGTCAAAACGCATCAGCTCATACTGGTCATATATCTCACGGAACTGCCGGAACAGGGAGGAGACGATCATGTTCGCCAGATCCACGCTTTTCGACATAAGCAGGGAAAGCTGCGCGGCTGTGCACGGATAGGAGGCAATCCCTGTGGGCTCCTCTGTTTCGTAAGTGATAAAGTGAGAGCCGAAAAAGATCTCACAGACGCCGATGACATCCCCTTTTTTCAGATAAAATGTGCCGCCCGGATAGGTGGCGCAGACACTTCCCTTAGCGATGACATGCAGGGCGGTCAGGTTCTGCCCGCTCTGGATCAACTGCGTGCCTGCAGGAAATTCTTTTACTGCCATTGGAATACCCCCTTATACAAATTAATACAAAAATCCTGTTTCTATCTTATGCTTTTTTAAATGAAAAGTCAATGAAGGGGATAGGAGACATATGATTTACCCTTAAAACCACAGATGGGGCCGCGCTTTGTTATATTGCACAAGAAGAACCAGTTTTTTTGTACTGTACTTTTCGGGAATTTGTGTTAAAATTGGACATGACAGGCTTGTCGGGACTCTGCGGCCTGTTTGCAGGCCGGTACGAACCGAAAGTGATGGAAGAAATGGAAGTGAGTGAAAATCATGGAGAAGACACAGATAGAGAAAGAGGATATTGCCTACAGGCAGCAGATCGTTAATGAATACAGGGCGGATGTAGAGCGTCTGGCCAGGTATCTGCCCTGGCTGGAGAGCAAGAATGGCATGCGTGTACAGCAGAGCTATTCCGGCTCCGGGATTGAGGAGCATTCCATTGCATTTCCGGTGTATGACAGCACGCTGATGAGCTTCATCAAGGAAGCCCAGAGGACGAAGCTGATGGACCGGAACTACAGATATATCTATTCACGTTACAGGATTCGCGTTTTGGAGGACGAGCTTCGGACGATCCAGAGGTCGGATATCCGGGACATGGATGCGCTGAAAGGCATTCTTTCCAGATATGTGATGGAAGGTATGACAAAGGGAAGAAGATGGTCTGAGGCGGTGGAAAACGGTATTTTCCTGAATGTCATTAAGAAGATGAAGGAAAATCTGGATTTCTGGGATCATCCGGTGCAGACCAGAGTGGTCAATCTTAAGAAGGAGTAATAACGGCAGAGGGGCAGAGGGGAAAGCTGGCCGCGGGATACATTTTTTAGGGGAGATAAGGGAACGATGGGAGAAAAATCAGCACAGAAAAGGAAGTACATACTGGATACGGCCAGAAAGGTGTTTGTGGAAAAAGGATTTAAGAGCGTGACCATGAAGGACATTGTGGAAGCCTGTGAGATCAGCCGGGGCGGCCTGTATCTGTATTTTGAAAGCACAGACCAGATATTGATGGAAGTGCTGCAGATGGAGGCGGACGAAACGGACGATGTTTTCACGGAGCGGATTGCCAGGGAGGATACGGCGGCGGATATTCTGACGCTTTTTTTGAAGGAACAGAAAAAGGAACTCCTGCAGAATAAGGATAATTTGACTGTAGCGGTCTATGAGTATTTTTTTTCCCATAAATCGACTGACAAGAATAACATGCTGCGCAGACAGTTTGACGCGGGTGTCAGAGTGATTGAAAAGCTGATTGAGGCAGGCATTGCAAGCGGCGAGTTTTACTGCGAGAACCCGAAGGGGGCTGCGGCGAATATCATGTATGTGCTGGAGGGACTGAAGATCAACGCGCAGACCTTTGGCATTACGGAAAAGATGGTGGATGAACAGCTGCTCTATATTATGGAGGGGCTGATTACGGAGATTTGATAAGCAGGAAAGATACTCCAAAGAAGGGGTATCTTTTATCATAGGGGAGATTATGACAATGGAGGGAAAACGACTATGGGAAATGTCAGACGAATTTATGTAGAAAAGAAGGAGCCGTTTGCAGTGAAGGCCAGAGAGCTCAAGGAAGAGATCGAAAGCTTTCTGGGTATAAAAAGTGTAGAACAGGTGCGGGTTTTTATCCGCTATGATGTGGAGAATATTTCCGATGAAGTTTTTGAGAGAGCCTGTCTTACGGTGTTTTCGGAACCGCCCGTGGATATTTTATACCGGGAGACGATTGAGATCCCGGAAAACGGACGGGTGTTCTCTGTGGAGTTCCTGCCGGGGCAGTTTGACCAGAGGGCGGATTCCGCCGTGCAGTGCGTGCAGTTTTTGAAAGAAGATGAGGAGCCGATGATCCGAACGGCGGTGACCTACTTGGTCAATGGAAGCATAACGGATGAGGAACTGGCACGGATTAAGGCTTACTGCATCAATCCGGTGGATTCCAGGGAGACCGGCATGGTGAAGCCGGAGACGCTGGCGCTGACCTATGAGGAGCCGGCGGATGTGGCGGCTTTTGACGGGTTTGCCGCTATGCCGGAAGAAGAATTAAGAAAGCTGTACGATTCCCTGGGGCTGGCCATGACATTTAAGGATTTTCTGCATATTCAGAACTATTACAGGGACGGGGAGCACAGGGATCCTACCATGACGGAGATCCGTGTGCTGGATACTTACTGGTCTGACCACTGTCGCCATACGACCTTTTCCACGGAGCTTAAGAATGTGAGCTTCGGGGAGGGAAGCTATCGGGAGCCGATCGAGAAAACCTATCAGGATTATCTGCAGGTGCGGGAAGAGATTTTTAAGGGCAGGGAAGACAAGTTTGTCTGTCTGATGGATCTGGCCCTGATGGCGATGCGGAAGTTGAAAAAAGACGGGAAACTGGACGATATGGAAGAGTCCGATGAAATCAATGCCTGCTCCGTGGTGGTGCCGGTGGAGATGGATTATGGCGACGGCCCGGTGACGGAGGAGTGGCTTGTCTTTTTCAAGAACGAGACGCATAACCACCCTACGGAGATCGAGCCTTTCGGCGGCGCGGCCACCTGTCTGGGCGGCGCGATCCGCGATCCCCTGTCAGGCAGAGGGTACGTCTATCAGGCCATGCGCGTGACCGGCGCGGCGGACCCTACAGTGCCTGTGGCGGATACCTTAAAAGGGAAGCTGCCTCAGAAAAAGCTGGTACGGGGCGCGGCCGACGGCTATTCTTCCTACGGCAACCAGATCGGTTTGGCGACCGGGCTGGTCAAAGAGATATATCACCCGAATTATGTGGCAAAACGCATGGAGATCGGCGCGGTGATGGGGGCGGCGCCGAGAAAGAATGTAATCCGGGAAAATTCCGACCCGGATGATATCATTATTCTGCTGGGCGGCAGAACCGGGCGCGACGGCTGCGGCGGCGCTACGGGTTCCTCCAAGGTGCACACGGAGCAATCCATTGATACATGCGGTGCGGAAGTGCAGAAAGGAAACGCGCCCACGGAGAGAAAAATCCAGAGACTGTTCCGGCGTGGGGAAGTGAGCCGTCTGATTAAGAAATGTAATGATTTTGGGGCAGGCGGCGTGTCCGTGGCCATCGGTGAGCTGGCGGATGGCCTTGTCGTGGATCTGGACAAGGTGCCGAAAAAGTATGCGGGTCTGGACGGAACGGAGCTGGCGATCTCCGAATCACAGGAGCGCATGGCTGTTGTGGTATCGCCAGACGATGTAGATACTTTTCTTGACTATGCGGGTCAGGAGAATCTGGAGGCGGTGCCGGTGGCGGTAGTCACCAAAGAACCCCGGCTGGTGCTCAAGTGGCGCGGCCAAAAAATCGTGGATCTGTCCAGAGCGTTTCTGGATACCAACGGCGCCCACCAGGAGACGGACGTCCATGTGGATATTCCTGACGAGAAGGAAAATTACCTGAAAAAGATCGCAACGCCCGCGGTGGCGGAGGCACTTTCCCGTAAGGATGTGAAGACGGCGTGGCTCTCGCTTCTGGGCGATTTGAATGTGTGCTCCCAGAAGGGGCTTGTGGAGATGTTTGACGCTTCCATCGGCGCAGGCAGCGTGTATATGCCTTACGGCGGTAAGTATCAGTTGACCGAGACGCAGGCTATGGTGGCAAAACTCCCCGTTTTGGAAGGAAAGACAGACACCGTAACCATGATGAGCTATGGCTTTGACCCGTATCTGTCAAGCTGGAGCCCGTACCACGGCGCGGTTTATGCAGTGACTGAGTCCATGGCAAAGACTGTGGCAAACGGCGGAGATTACAGGACGATCCGCTTTACTTTCCAGGAGTATTTCCGGCGCATGAGCGGGGAACCGTCCCGCTGGAGCCAGCCGTTCTCCGCACTGCTCGGCGCCTATGACGCACAGATGAAGTACGGCCTGCCTTCGATCGGCGGCAAGGATTCCATGTCCGGCACCTTCAACGATATTGACGTGCCGCCCACGCTGGTTTCCTTTGCCGTGAATGTGAATAAGAGCGGCAATATCGTTACCCCCGAATTAAAATATCCCGGAGATCGTCTGGTGCGCTTCCGTATCCCGAGGGATACCTATGATCTGCCGGACTATGAAGGGGTTATGACACTCTTTGATAAGATTATGACATTAATGTCAGAGTATGCTGACACAGATATCATAAATGGAATGCCCGTTAAATTTAAGAAGAGAAAGATTGTGGCGGCCTACGCGCTGGATGCAAAGGGCGTGGCGGCAGCTGTGAGTAAGATGGCTTTCGGAAACGGGCTCGGCGTGGCGGTGGATTCTTCCTATAAGATGGAATCCCTGTTTGACAATGGTCTCGGTGACATTGTGGCGGAGATGCCGGCAAAAGAGGTGCACCGATTAAAGACGCTGGGGATTTCCTATGAGGAGGTCGGCACCGTAACGGCGGACGGCGCGTTCACCTATGGTTCCATGAAGATTGACGGGGCCGAGGCGTTACAGGTATGGCGGGCAAAGCTCGACAGGGTATTTCCCTATACGGCAGGAAAGGATAAGAGTCCGGTGGCATCGGAGCTGTACCGCGCGGACAGCGTCTATGTGTGCAAAAACAAAGTGGCCAAGCCCACGGTATTCATTCCGGTATTTCCGGGAACGAACTGTGAGTACGACAGCGCAAAGGCATTTGAGAATGCCGGAGCAATAGCGGAAGTGAAGGTGTTTAAGAACCGGAACGCGGCGGATATCAGGGAGAGCGTGGAGGCTTTCGAAAAGGCGATCGGGCAGGCGCAGATCATCATGTTCCCGGGCGGTTTTTCCGCTGGCGACGAGCCGGACGGTTCCGCCAAGTTCTTTGCCACTGCTTTCCAGAATGAGAAGATAAAAGAAGCGGTTATGCGGCTTTTGCATGAGCGGGACGGCCTTGCACTGGGAATCTGCAACGGTTTTCAGGCGCTGATCAAGCTGGGGCTTGTGCCTTACGGAGAGATCCGCGGGCAGGAGGCGGATTCTCCGACCCTGACCTTCAATACAGTGAACCGTCACATTTCCAAGATGGCTTATCTGAAGGTGGTTTCCAACAAGTCCCCCTGGCTTGCGGGAACTGAGCTTGGACAAACTTATGTAAATCCGGCGTCCCATGGAGAGGGACGGTTTGTGGCGCCGAAGGAGTGGATTGACAGGCTTTTTGCCAACGGGCAGGTGGCGACCCAGTACGCGGACGCCGACGGCAATGTGTCCATGGATGAGGAGTGGAACATCAACGGCTCCTACGCCTCGATCGAGGGCATTACTTCCCCGGATGGGCGCTGCCTTGGCAAGATGGCGCACGCCGAGAGACGGGGCGAGGCCGTTGCCGTGAATATCTTTGGCGAGCAGGATATGAAGATATTTGAGAGCGGCGTTGCATATTTCAGATCATAACGCGCAGATATCCAGAGGCACCCCCCGAATATCCTGTGAGGGTAATTTAGGGCAGCTTCCAAAAAGAGAATAAAGTTGTTACGACGACCTTGAAATGGGCAGCAGATGCCCATGCAAGGTCGTTTTTACTCTGCGGTGGTCTGGAGGGGCACGCCTTACGGGTTTTACGGACGTTCGGAAAGTGTCTGAGATTGTGTGCTTTTGTCGGGCGTGGTAAAATAGGATTGTTACCGTCCCCAATCTGGTAACGGAAAGGGGGTGAAGTACATGAGTTCTTTGTTTTCTTTTATCGTCTCCATAATGCAGAATGTAGTCGCATACTACATATGCAAGTGGCTGGATGGTGACGAGTAGGCGGTAACCCAGTCCAGCGGTTGACTTCTCCGTAAAAGAAGGAGAAACCCGATAGATGGTGAAGCATCTGTCGGGTTTCGTTCCTTTTTGTGAAGTACATGAGTTTCTCTTCTTTTATCATCTGTATTCTACCACAGGAAAAAAAGCTTTACAATTCTTTTTTCTTTTCTTTTTCCAAACGAGTGCATCTTTTTACTTCCAGACCCTTGACAGTTCCGTTTTCAAGTGGTATTCTATTAGAAAATTTAACGAGTTAAACCGTTGAAGCGGAGATAAAGGTGATGATGCCTTTACAGAGAGCCTGTGCAGCTGAGATCAGGTAAGAAACAAGTCATCAAATGGACCGCTGAGGGTGCAGTCAAATGCGCGGATGCGCAGAGTATTCTGCAACGTGTGGCATACGTCAGTTGCCGGGGATATGCTGGTATCCTGCTAAGGGCACGGGAGTTTTCCGTGAATCAAGGTGGCACCGCGGATTGTATCAATTCGTCCTTGACAAAACTTAAGTTTTGTCAGGGATTTTTTTGCGCGCATAAGCCTTCCTGCTTTGCTTATGCGCGCATCGGGCGGACCGAAGACTGGAAACGAAACATGCGAAGCATTTCAAATCTGCTTAAGCGCGGAAAATGTAAGAGCCGGAAAGGAGTACCCATGAAATTTTTACCCTCTATGGAAGAAGTGAAAAGGATCGCGGATACAGGAGAATACAAAGTGGTTCCGATAAGCTGTGAAATGCTGTCGGATATCTGTACGCCCATCGAGGCGCTTAAAATCCTGAAAAACGTGTCCACCCACTGTTATCTGCTGGAATCGGTGGCGGAGAAGGAAAAGTGGGGACGTTACACCTTTCTTGGGTATGATCCCAGGCTGGAGATCACCTGTATGGACGGAGAAATGAAGGTGGGGGATGTGACCCTGCACACGGAAAACCCGTCGGTGCAGCTGCGGCAGATTCTCTCCGAGTATAAAAGTCCGCGCTTCGAGTATCTGCCCTCCTTCACAGGGGGGCTGGTAGGTTATTTTTCGTATGATTTTCTGGGTTACAGCGAGCCTTCGATCCGGGTGGGGGTACAGGACACGGAGGCGTTTAAGGATGTGGACCTGATGCTCTTTGACATGGTAATTGCCTTTGATAATTTCAGGCAGAAAATTATTTTGATTGCTAATATGTCTTTGAAGGAGGCGGAGACCGGCTACCATAAGGCGGTCAGGGAGCTGCAGCAGCTTGCCGATCTGTTGCGTAACGGAGAGAAGAAAAAGGAGCCTGCCGGACGGCTTCTCGGTGAGGTGACGCCTCTTTTTGATGAGGAAGCTTACTGCGGCATTGTGGAGAAGGCAAAGCGCCATATTCTGGAGGGAGACATTTTTCAGATCGTTCTTTCCAACAGGCTGGAAGCGCCTTTCGAGGGCAGTCTGCTCAATACTTATCGGGTGCTCCGCACCATGAATCCGTCGCCTTACATGTTCTATTTCTCGGGCACGGACGTGGAGGTGGCGGGCGCATCGCCTGAGACGCTGGTGAAACTGGAGGACGGCGTGCTCCACACATTCCCGCTGGCGGGAACAAGACCGCGGGGCAGGACGCAGGAGGAGGACGAAAGACTGGAGGCGGAGCTTCTGGCAGACGAAAAGGAGCTGGCGGAGCACAACATGCTGGTAGATCTGGGGCGGAACGATCTGGGGAAGATCAGTAAGTTCGGCACGGTGGCGGTGGAAAAATTCCATTCCATAGAGCGGTATTCCCATGTGATGCACATCGGTTCCACGGTGCGGGGAGAGATCAGGGAGGAATTTGACGCGCTGGACGCCGTGGAAGCGGTGCTGCCGGCCGGAACCCTGTCGGGCGCGCCGAAGATCAGGGCCTGCCAGCTCATCGGGGAGCTGGAGGACAACAAGCGGGGAATCTATGGCGGGGCCATCGGGTATATCGATTTTACCGGCAACATGGATACCTGTATTGCCATCCGCATTGCCTACAGGAAAAACGGGCGCGTGTTCGTAAGAAGCGGGGCGGGGATTGTGGCCGACTCCGATCCCGCAAAGGAGTATAACGAGTGCATCAACAAGGCAAAGGCGGTCATTCGGGCGCTGGAGCTTGGGCAGGAAGAGGAATGAGAGACGCCCTGATACAGAGAATAAGCGGTGTATCGGGACAATGCATGAATGGCGTTACGGAAGGGAGGCAGACATGATACTTTTGATTGACAATTACGACAGCTTTTCCTACAACCTCTACCAGATGGTCGGCGCGGTCAATCCGGATATCCGTGTAATCCGCAATGATGAGATGAGCGTGGAGGAAATCAGGGCGCTTGCGCCTGAGCGGATCATTCTTTCACCGGGGCCGGGGCGGCCGGAGCAGGCGGGGATCATTGTGGAGGCGGCAGCGACATTAGGAAGGGAAATCCCGATACTGGGCGTCTGTCTGGGACATCAGGCGATCTGTCAGGCTTACGGGGCCACCATTACTTACGCCAAGGAACTGATGCACGGTAAGCAGTCGGAAATTAGGTTTAACGGGGAAAGTCCCCTGTTCCGGGGCTGCCCGGATGGCATGGCGGTGGCCAGATACCATTCGCTGGCGGCGGATGAAAGGACGATACCGGAGTGCCTGCACGTGACGGCGCGCACGGCGGACGGGGAAGTGATGGCGGTACAGCATCGGGAATATCCGGTTTACGGCGTACAGTTTCACCCGGAGTCCATTATGACGCCGGAGGGCGGGAGGATACTGCGGAATTTTCTGGAATCGTAGTTTGGCAGGAATTTCTACAGATGCCCCAGCGCGCTGAAAAGCTGGGAAGGCTAAGTGGTTTACATAATACAAAATGATGTGATTCAACAAAGAGGAGTGAAGGGAATCAGAATGGAGGATGTGAGAAGATGATTAAGGAAGCAATCGTAAAAATCGTAAATAAAGGAGATCTCACCTACGACGAGGCTTATGCCGTGATGAATGAGATTATGAGCGGGGAGACCAGTCCCACCCAGAACGCGGCCTTTCTGGCGGCGCTCTCCACCAAAAGCGCCAAGGCGGAAACGACGGATGAAATCGCCGGGTGCGCGGCGGCCATGAGGGATCACGCGGTAAAGGTGGAGACGGGCATGGAAATCTTCGAGATCGTGGGAACCGGCGGGGACAATGCCCACAGCTTCAATATTTCCACCACCTCTGCGCTGGTGTGCGCGGCGGGCGGGATGAAGGTGGCAAAGCACGGCAACCGCGCGGCGTCCTCCAAATGCGGCACGGCGGACTGTCTGGAGGCGCTGGGCGTCAATATCGAGCAGAGCCCGGAGCTTTGTGTGAAGCTTCTGCAGGAGGTTGGCATGTGCTTCTTCTTTGCCCAGAAATACCACACTTCCATGAAATATGTGGGCGCGATCCGCAAGGAGCTCGGCTTTCGCACCGTGTTCAACATTCTCGGCCCGCTGACAAATCCGGGCAGTCCGAAGCGGCAGCTCTTGGGCGTATATGACGAATATCTGGCTGAGCCGCTGGCACAGGTGCTGATCAGTCTGGGTGTGGAACGGGGAATGGTAGTGTACGGGCAGGATAAACTGGATGAAATTTCCATGAGCGCGCCCACGACCATATGCGAATTTAAGGACGGTTGGTTTAAGACCTACACCGTCTGCCCGGAGGATTTCGGCTTTGAGAGATGTACAAAGAAGGATCTGGAAGGCGGCACGCCGGAGGAAAATGCTAAAATAACGCTTGATATATTAAATGGGGAAAAAGGGCATAAAAGAAACGCCGTGCTGATGAATGCGGGTGCGGCCCTCTATGTGGGAGGTAAGGCAGAGAGCATGGCGGACGGTGTGAAGCTGGCGGCGGAGATCATCGATTCCGGGAAGGCGGCTGAGACGTTGAAGAAGTTTATTGCGCTTAGCAGGGAATAGCTGCTGTAATGAACAAACATTAAAACAGAATTTAATGCAGAAAGAGCAGGGAAAGAACAATGGCAGATATTTTAGAACAGTTGGCGGCGCACGCGGTATACCGCACAGAGCAGGCCAAGAAGAAAATGCCTGCTGCAGAAATAAAAGCACAGGTGTTATCCATGGAAAAAGGGGACTTTTCTTTTGAGAAGGCCTTGCGGAAGCCGGGGATTTCCTTCATCTGCGAATGCAAGAAGGCCTCTCCGTCAAAAGGGGTGATTGCGCCGACATTTCCCTATCTGGAGATTGCGAGGCAGTATGAGGATGCGGGGGCGGATGCGGTATCGGTGCTGACGGAGCCGAAGTGGTTTTTGGGGAGCGATGCATATCTGCGGGAGATCGCGGAGGCGGTGTCAATCCCCTGTCTGCGCAAGGACTTTACGGTGGATGAATACATGATTTACGAGGCAAAGCTGCTTGGCGCGTCGGCGGTGCTGCTGATCTGTTCCATTCTGGAAGAAGCGCAGATCAGGGAGTATCTGGCTGTCTGCGATGTGCTCGGATTATCCGCTCTGGTGGAAACCCACGACGAGAAGGAGGTGGATATGGCGCTTTCGGCAGGCGCGAGGGTGATCGGCGTAAACAACCGCAATTTGAAAGACTTTACGGTGGATACGGAAAACAGCCGCAGACTGCGGGAGAAGATTCCCCGCGAGGTGCTGTTTGTCTCTGAGAGCGGTGTGAGCGGGCCGGAGGATGTGGTGAAACTTGCGCAGATCGGCGCGGACGCAGTGCTGGTGGGCGAGGCGCTGATGCGGGCAGAGGATAAGAAGCAGATGTTATTGAATTTGCGGGGCACATGATTAGTTTACATAATTCGGAAATGGCTCGGGAGTGCGCCTTGCTATAATGTGGTTAACATAATACAAAACCGCGCTTTTAGACATACAGAAATTTTATTTGGAATGAAAAATAAAAATTGATATACAAGAGGAAGAACGGATGTATCAGACAGAAGAAAATAAAATCAGGATTAAACTGTGTGGATTGACACGTCCCAGCGATATCGAAGCGGCGAACAGCCTGTCTCCGGATTACATCGGCTTTGTCTTTGCGAAAGAGAGCAGGCGTTATGTATCCCTGGAGCGGGTGAAAGGGTTAAAGGAACTTTTACATCCCGATATTCTGGCAGTGGGGGTGTTTGTGGATGAGGAGCCGGAGGAAGTGGCCGCGCTGCTGACAGCCGGTGTGATTGATCTGGCCCAGCTTCACGGGAAAGAGGACGAGGCATACATCGGGAGACTGCGGGCGTTAACAGAGAAGCCGCTGATCAAAGCTTTTTCCGTGCGGGGGACGGCGGATATTGAGAAAGCCTGTGAATGCTCTGCGGACTTCGTGCTTTTGGACGCGGGAGACGGCGGCACGGGAACGGCTTTTGACAGGGAGCTGCTTACGGGAATGAACCGTCCCTATTTTCTGGCAGGCGGCCTTACGCCCTCCAATGTGGGGGAGATAGCAGGACGGTGGCGGCCTTATGGGGTGGACGTGAGCTCCGGCATTGAGACGGACGGACGCAAGGATGCGGAGAAGATGCGGGCTTTTGCTGAAAACGTGAGAAAATGCAGCTTCCTATAATAGCATATGTTATTAATGGCGGCATGATGTTGGGGAGACGGGTCAAAGGAACATGCGGCATGTTCGCCTGACCCACGAAGAGAAATAAGGGTGGAAATGACAGAACGGAGGTTAGAAGACTGGTATGACAAATCAAAACGGACGCTTCGGAATCCATGGCGGGCAGTATATCCCGGAGACACTGATGAACGCGGTGATCGAGCTGGAGGAGGCTTATAACCATTACAGGGAGGACGAAAGCTTTAACAGGGAACTTACGGCGCTTTTTAACGATTATGCGGGCAGGCCTTCCCGGCTTTACTATGCGAAGAAGATGACGGAGGAGCTGGGCGGCGCGAAGATTTATTTAAAGAGAGAGGATTTAAACCATACCGGCGCCCATAAGATCAACAATGTGCTTGGGCAGGCGCTCTTGGCGAAAAAAATGGGAAAGACCCGTCTGATCGCGGAGACGGGAGCGGGGCAGCACGGCGTTGCCTCCGCTACGGCGGCGGCTTTGATGGGAATGGAGTGCGTGGTGTTTATGGGGGAAGAGGATACGGTCCGGCAGGCACTGAATGTTTACCGCATGCGCCTTCTGGGGGCGGAAGTCATTCCCGTGAAATCAGGAACGGCCACCCTGAAGGACGCGGTGTCGGAGGCGATGCGGGAGTGGACTTCCCGTATTGCGGATACCCACTACTGTCTCGGCTCGGTGATGGGACCCCATCCTTTCCCCACCATCGTCAGGGACTTTCAGGCTGTCATTTCCAGAGAGATCAAGGCGCAGATTCTGGAGAAGGAAGGGAAACTTCCCGATGCAGTGATTGCCTGTGTGGGCGGCGGTTCCAATGCCATCGGCAGCTTCTATCATTTTATAGAAGATAAGGATGTGCGGCTGATCGGCTGCGAGGCGGCGGGCAGGGGCATCGATACCTTTGAGACGGCGGCCACCGTGAATACAGGGAAGCTTGGAATTTTCCACGGCATGAAGTCCTATTTCTGCCAGGACGAATACGGGCAGATCGCGCCGGTTTATTCCATTTCCGCCGGACTTGACTATCCGGGGATCGGGCCGGAACACGCGCACCTTCACGATACTGGCCGGGCGGAATATGTGCCGGTGACGGATGACGAGGCGGTAGAGGCCTTTGAGTATCTGTCAAGGACGGAGGGCATTATTCCGGCTATCGAGTCGGCCCATGCGGTGGCATATGCCAGAAAAATTGCACCCGTTATGGGAAAAGAACAGATTATCGTCATCACGGTTTCGGGAAGAGGAGATAAGGACTGCGCCGCCATTGCGCGTTACAGAGGGGAGGATATCCATGAGTAAGATCAGAGAGGCTTTTGAAAACGGAAAGGCGTTTATCGCCTTTGTGACCTGTGGGGACCCGGATCTGGAGACGACTATGTCCTGTGTCCGCGCGGCGGTGGAAAACGGGGCGGACCTGATTGAGCTGGGGATTCCGTTTTCTGACCCGACGGCGGAAGGACCTGTCATTCAGGGGGCAAATCTGCGGGCATTGACTGGTGGAGTCACAACAGATGACATTTTCGGGATGGTGAGAAAGCTGCGGCGGGACGTGAAAGTGCCTATGGTCTTTATGACCTATGCCAATGTGATCTTTTCTTACGGGGCGGAGCGCTTCTTTTTTACCTGTCGGGAGATTGGCATAGATGGGGTGATTTTACCTGATCTGCCCTTTGAGGAGAAGGGGGAGTTTTTGGATGTGTGCCATACCCATGGTGTCGATTTGATCTCTCTGGTCGCGCCCACCTCCGAGAACCGCATTGCCATGATTGCGAGGGAGGCGGAGGGTTTTCTCTATGTGGTGTCCAGTCTGGGTGTTACCGGCACCAGAAGCGAGATTAAGACAGATTTGGCGGCAATAGTGGAGGTGATCCGGCAGAATACGGACATACCTTGCGCCATCGGTTTCGGAATTTCCACGCCGGAACAGGCGCGGAAGATGGCGGGCCTTTCGGATGGAGCCATTGTCGGCTCGGCCATTATCAAGATCATTGAGAAGTACGGCAGAGAGGCAGCGCCTCATGTGGGTGCCTATGTGCGGGAGATGAAGGCGGGAATAAAGCCGCCGGTGAGATAACTGTTTCAAAGGAAAGCGGAAGCATAAAGACGCATGGTTGAAGGAGTGTAAACATGCGTCTTTTTTTTGTAACAAACGATGGGCGGATTCGGTTTAGATCATGACGGTTCATGTCTGCCTGCGGAGAGAAATAATTAGGGAAGCAATACAGACTTGATGGAAACGATACGGAAGGCGCTGAGTATTGACAAAATTGTAAGGGGGGGGGGTAGAATTAAATGAACAAGAACTATGAATCCCATTGGTGACAGGAGGGTAAGGGCAAATGAGGAGCAGAGGAAAGAAATGGAATGGCAGCAGATTGTTGAGCGCATTTCTTGCATGTCTTATGATTGTCTCAAGCGTTTCACTGCCGGCACGGGCGGCGGAACCGTCTGTGGAAGTAACGCAGATGCAGGAGGATGCGTCTGAACAGCCGGAGAATCCGGAGGCGGGAACAGAGATGCCTGAACAGCCGGAGAA
>CAMWJF010000049.1 GCA_947174505.1 uncultured Lachnospiraceae bacterium | reverse complement strand
TCAATTGTCGGATTATAGGCAGTTTTCTATAGTCCGACAAACTGGGAAACTTTTACTTCATTGGGAGAAGTATTTTCAGCATATCAGGGAAAAGTATAACAGCATCTATAAGGTACAGCTTCCTGTGATTACGCCCCATGTGGCACGTCACACGTTTTGTTCCAACATGGCAAAGTCTGGTATGAATCCGAAGACTTTACAGAAGATCATGGGACACAGCGATATCGGTGTTACATTGAATGTGTATACGCATGTTGACTTTGAAGACGTGCAGGAAGAGATGAAAAAGGTATGTAACCGCTGAGTTGTAAAAAGTTGTAAAGTAGTAAAAATGGGTCCGTTTTACAACTTTTGAAGCAGAAGATATGCGATTTTATGCCAAGTTATACCGAAAAAATTGTAAAACGGCTGAAAATGGAAAAACCTGAAAAGCCCGTAAAATCAAGGAAAATCAGCATTTTAGAGGAGTTGAACTACAATGATAAAAGTACTTTTTATTTGCCACGGCAACATCTGCCGTAGCACAATGGCCCAAAGCCTTCTCACCCACCTGGTCAAGGAACGCGGTGAATCCGCCGCCTTCCACATTGACTCCGCCGCCACCAGCCGGGAGGAAATCGGTAACCCGCCCCACTACGGCACAGTGAACAAATTGCGGCAGGAAGGAATCCCGTTAGTCCCTCACCGGGCGAGGCAGATGACAAAACAGGATTACAGGGAATTTGACTACCTGATCGGCATGGACGATGCCAATGTCCGCAATATGGAGCGGATCGCTGGCGGTGACCCAGAGCATAAGATCTATAAGCTTCTGGAGTTCGCGGGGAGTGGCAGGGCGATTGCGGATCCCTGGTATACGGGGAACTTTGAAGTGACTTACAGAGATGTGCTTGAGGGCTGTGAGGCCTTTTTGGAATCTCTGCATATGTGACAGAATGGAACGCGATGTATAGGTCTGCCATGAAGCGGTAGATTTATGGCATGAACGGCGCCTTTCCCTTCTTAAGAAAATAGGGAAAGACGCCGATATTTATTATATAATAATGTTTTAATGACCGAAGAAATGTGGCATCACGGAAAAAGGGGGACAGGATATGCAGATTAAGATAGGGAATAACGAGAATCAGACTATAAATGCCAATATACAGATGCAGGAAAAGGTTGCCGGAGCAGGCGGGCGTAAGGCGGCGAAGCAGCAGAGAAAGGCGACGATCTTTGCGGGAGACCTTCCGATCAATAAGGATCCGATTTCACTCCGCAGACAGCAGGTGCAGAAAAAGGCCATGAAGTTTGTGCAGGACGCCTGGAACACGGACCGAAAGATGGACGAGAGCCGGGAACAGATTCGGGCGCTGCAGGAGGAACAGCGGAAGGAAGCCCTTCAAAATCATGAACTGGTTCAGATGTGCAAGGAAAGGAAGGAGAATCTGCGGCAGCAGTATGGCGTGGATGAGGATTCGCAGGAGCAGCAGGATTTGGAACTGCTTATGAAGGGGACGCATTATGACCCGAATAATCCGCTAACGGAGGAAGAAAAGGCAAGACTGGACGTGTTGCGGGGGCAGCCGCGTACGGAATATCAGAAGAAGTGTCTTGAAATCGATTGGGAGCAGCAGATTTTTGAGGGCAGAGAACGGAGTGCGGCAAACTATGCTGGTTATTTGCAGAGTTCACTCACAGATATGAAAATCGAACGCCTGAAATTCCATAAGATGGCAGATGCCCAGAACAAAGCCGAGAAGGTGATGGAGCAGGCCAGCAAGGACATTCAGGGTATGCTGATCGGAGACGCCAAGGATCACGTGGACGAGACTTACGAGGAGAAGCGTGAGGAGGCGGAGAAGAAGGCAGAAGAAAAGGAGGCCGAAGAGGAGAAGATCGAGCTTCGCAAGGAGCAGAAAGAGCTGATGGAGGCCAGAATCGACGAGGCCCGTGCGGAGAGTCACGAGGCCGAGGAAGCGCAGAGGGCGCAGGAAAAGGATGCCAGAGAAGAAGCTGCCTTTTTAAAGGATATGGCTGAGGCGGGTATGAATGTAGCCGGATCCGGTGAGTCCGTGAAGGCGGAGATCAAGGATATCCTGAATAAGATGAAGCTGATTGAGGCGGATATCAAGGGTATTGAGATAGACGAGGAGCTTTAGGGAGAATGGTTGATGGCACTCCGGAAAACCGAAGTCCATTTGAGACAAATGCGGGGCTGTTCGTGACAGATGGGGTTAACGAAAGATGTGCCGGACCGATATATGAGATAGTAACAGAAAAAGACGAACAGGGGGAACTGACATGAGAGTTACAAGAAACTACAGAGACAGCATGGTAAATTTCAGAAAGAGCAATAAGAACTCGCACACATCGCTTCTGCAGAGCGCATTGAGCAGGAACAGTTCGAGCAGCCGCGCCAACAGGCTGGCGAGCCTTCTGGGAAACGGTAAAAATACAAGTACGAGCAGCACGACAAACAGAAACTTTGTCACTTCTGCCGCGAAATCCCAGAAGTTCTACTACAATATGCAGTATCATGCAAAGCAGGTAGGCGAGTACGCGGACGCTTTGAAGAGCACAGAGAAAGATTCCGTGTATGACAAGGCCAGAGAGAGCGGCAGCACGGATCAGATCGTATCGGATGTAAAGAGCTTTGTCAACCAGTATAACAATATGCTGGATGATCTGAAGGAGTCGGGAACCAGATCGGACAAGAACTTCCTGACACAGTTAAACAGCATGTCCAGGGCAGCGGAACGGGATCTGGCGCTGACGGGTGTTACCAGAAAGGCGGATGGCACGCTTGTTGTGGATGAGAAGAAACTGAAAGCGGCGGACGTGGATACGCTGGAAAAAGTTTGGGGCGGAAATGGGTTTTCTTCGAAGGCGGCAGCCAAGGCAGGCTCTGTGGAGGCTACGGCGGAGAAGAACATGGAGGCGGAGAAGAGCAGCAATTACAGTCCCTTTAATTTGGCGAATCTCTATGGCAGCAGAAATTCGGGAAGTTATTTTAACTCCAGAAGATAGCGGGAATCAGAAATCCGGTATGCGCTGCGGATTTGTTTTCCCACAGTAGATGTGTCTGGCGGAAACGGGTATTGGAATGAATCATATAAACTGGGTACAGCAGAATGAGGATTATAATATCAAGTATCATGTGATCAAATGGAAATCCTCTCATTTCCACGAGCCATACTCCAACCATGTGTCGACCGGCGCGAAGGTGAAGCAGGGCGGCGCGGCCCCTATGCCTGCGTCGGGGACACAGAGGGAAGGGGAGGGAATCGGCCTTGGTCTGGCACAGCGCAGCGGAGACGCAAGGCTGCGGCTGGGTTTTGGGCTGGAGGAATCCCTGGCCGGAAATATATCCGGGGGAAAGGATGGCCGTGATGGCGTGAGCCTGTCCGCGCGGGGAATGGACAGGCAGGACCGCATGGGAGAGACGGCACGGGCGGCGCTGCAGAGCATGGCTTTGGCGCAAACCCATGCTGCTGAGAATACGGTAACGGCCGTAGCGGCAGACGGACCAGCGCGGGAGAAACGGGAGCAGGAACAGGCAGAGAAAGAAAATACCACGGTTTCAGGGTCCGGCCGGGGAAATATCCGCAACCGCCTGCGGGAGAGTGCGGCGCGTCTGCGGGAGGCTTACCAGAGGCAGAAGAAAAAGGCGGCAAAGCTGCCGCTTAAACGGATCCGTAAGGAGGAAGTGGAGAAGAAAGAAAAAAAGGGAACCCGGCAGGCGGCCGACAGGGAGACGATGCTCTCCATGCAGGCTGAAAACCATTATCTGCTGGATTCCTATGATGCGACAGGAAATTATAGTATGCTGGGCAAGAAGTAAGTTATTATCGCTTTACCAGCTTGTTTATAAGCTTGAGTGTAGCGCGTATATAAAAAGGCTGTAAGGCCTTTTTTGCGTTCTGCAGCTCTTTCCTGATTTCTATGTGCTGGGGGCAATGATTCTCACAGGCGCCGCACCTGGTGCAGTTGTTCATGGAAGAGGCATTTTTTTTCAGGGATGTAATCTGGATATACTCCAGCATGGCACTGAATTTTTTGTGCATGGCGCTCTGGTTGTAGCAGCGGAAAGCGGTGGGAATGTCCACGCCGTGGGGGCAGGGCATACAGTAACCGCAGCCGGTGCAGCCTACTTTGAGATTTTGGTTGATCTTAGTGCGCACCGTGTCAATCAGGCTGTGATCGGCCTGTGTGAAGCTGCCGATGCCGGATTCATTAGCGGTATTTATATTCTCCTGAACCATTTCCAGGGAATTCATGCCGGAGAGGACGCAGGTTACCTCGGGCTGGTCCCAGAGCCAGTGAAAGGCCCACTGGGCAGGGGTTCGTTTTACGGGATATTCCGAGAACGCTTTCTGGACGGCATCGGGCAGGGCGTTAATCAGCCGGCCGCCCCGCAGAGGTTCCATGATGACCACGGGAATGCCTTTGTCGGCAGCGTAATGCAGTCCCTCCCGTCCGGCCTGCGTATGTTCGTCCAGATAGTTATACTGAATCTGGCAGAAATCCCAGTCATAGGCATCGATAAGCGCTTTAAAGGTGTCTGTGTCACCGTGAAAAGAAAAACCGATATTGCGTATGGCGCCTGTCTTCTTTTTCTCTATGATCCACTCCTCGATGCCGATGCTCTTCAGACGATTCCAGACTTCTGTATCAAAAAGCATATGCATCAGGTAAAAATCAATGTGGTCTGTCCGCAGGCGTCTGAGCTGCTCCTGAAAGAGTTTTTCTACGGAGGCCGCATTTTTCAGAAGATAATAGGGGAGCTTGTCGGCGATATAGACCTGATCCCGGCAATGGTTCCGTTCCAGAATGGCACCAAGCGCTTCTTCGCTGCCGCCGTATATGTAAGCGGTATCAAAGTAGTTTACACCATTTTTGATGGCGAGCATCACTTCCTTTTCGGTCTTTTCCAGATTAATTCTGGTGCCGGCGCCCGTAAAGCGCATACAGCCATAGCCGAGAATGGATACCTCGGTGCCGTCCTTCATTTTTCTGTACTGCATAATAGTCTCCGTTCCGAAGCATTGGCGAAAGAGGCGGTAATGCCGTCATCTGTCGCCGAGAGGCCTCCTGAATGATTGAAAATGAATCAAAAACCCTTCCTTATTATAAAGGAAATCCGAAGAAGAAGTCAATCATTATGTGCCTTGCTATCGTCTTGTTATTATCTCAGAATTTACCAAAATTCTAATAAAAAGTTAATAATTCTTTCCTTGTTTTTCTAAGGTGTTAGGTATATATTAGGGAAATGAACGGAGGACAGACAGATGAGTGGAAATCCATTTTTCCCACTGGATGAGATGGGATTTGACGCCGAGGAGAATCAGATGATGGTTATTCCCAAGGTTGATAAGGGCATTTATGAGCAGCGCCGGAAACTGGCCGGAACGATGGTGGATTATAAGGAGATGCGCATGCGTTACAGCTGTGCGATTAAGGAGGTAAGGACGAAGTTTGATGTCTTAAATTCCGAGTTTAATGTAAGATATCAGCGCAATCCCATCACCTCCATCAATTCCCGCCTAAAGAGCAGCGCAAGCATTATGGAGAAATTAAACCGCAAAGGGCTTCCCTTTACGGTGGAAAACGTGGAAGAGAATCTCCACGATGTGGCCGGGATCCGTGTAGTCTGCTCCTACGTGGACGATATTTATGTGCTGGCGGAGGCGCTGGCACAGCAGGACGACATCACAGTGATCCGCAGGAAGGATTATATCAGGAATCCGAAGCCCAACGGCTACCGCAGTTATCATATGATCGTGAGCGTGCCGGTGTTCTTCTCGGATCAGACGAGAGAGATGGCAGTGGAGGTGCAAATCCGCACCATTGCCATGGACTTCTGGGCAAGTCTGGAGCATCAGCTTAAGTATAAGCAGGAAGTGCCAAATCAGGCGGAGATCGTGAATAATCTGACTGTATGTGCGGAGCAGATTGCGGCCATTGACGAACAGATGTGGCAGGTGCGCCAGCAGATTGAAAGCTCGGAAGATTTGCCGACGGAGGAGGAAATTCTTTTGGAGAAGCTGCGCAAAATTGATATTGCCGTCGGAGAATAACACAAAAGACTAAAATATTTTAAAAAAATATAAATTAAATATTGAATAACAGCCTGCTCTCTGTTATAGTTTTATATAGGAAGTAATGAGAGATGGAGCAGAGACAGCCGGGGACGGCAGGAGCTGTCAGAGGCGTCTCAGAACGGAGGGTAAGGATGAGAAGGAGAAACGGCTCGGTATGCGCATTAAGTCTCCTGCTGGCGTTTGGCCTTGCAGCGTGCGGTTCCTCGCAGGGTACGCAGACAGCGGAAGGGGAGGATACAGGCGCACAGACGCAGGAGAGCGGAGAAACGGAAAACGCGTCGGCTGCAGAGGAGGAAGGCGGAGTGCCTGCAGATTTGGATTTTACGGTAAGCTATGACGGGATCGAGACGGCTGGGATCAAGGCTGGCGTCAGCGTCCATGATCCTTCTATTTACAAGGCGGACGGAAAATATTACATATTCGGTTCCCATATGTCCACGGCGGTGTCAGAGGATCTGCGCAACTGGACGTCTCTGGGGGACGGTTATAAGGTGAAGGATCAGATTTATTATGAGCTGATGGCAAATGAGGAGGCGTTTGCTTATTCCGGCAGCAAGAAGAGCCTGATTCCCACGGACGACAGGACGTGGCATGTATGGGCGCCGGATGTGATTTACAATGAGGAGACGGGGCTTTACTATCTGTATTTCTGTACCACTTCCACATGGAACGCGTCGAATCTGTGTTATGCTACCAGTGAAAACATCGAGGGCCCTTACGAGTGGCAGGGGGCGTTAATCTATTCCGGCTTTACGGCGGAGACGCTGGACGCCACGGATGTGACGGAATATGTGGACAGGGATACCGCGAAGGACAGGTATATCAAAAAGAGCAACGAATATAATTTTAACAAGTATCCCAACGCCATCGACCCCACGGTGCTCTACGATGGGGATGGCAGGCTGTGGATGGTTTACGGTTCCTGGTCGGGCGGTATGTACCTTCTGGAGCTGGATAAGGCTACTGGAGAGGTGATTCATCCCGAGGAGGACGAGACAAACCGGGTGGATCCTTATTTTGGGAAGCGGCTGCTTGGCGGCAATCACAGCTCGATTGAGGCACCTTATATTCTTTACGATGAGGAGAGCGGGTATTATTATCTCTTTGTCTCCTATGGTGGTCTGGCGAGGGAGGGCGGCTACCAGATCCGTGTATTCCGCTCCGAGACCATAGACGGGGACTATGTGGATATGAACGGGGAATATCCGATGGATACGAACAACCCGGAGCATTACCCTTACGGGCTGAAGCTTTCCGGCAATTATTTCCTGCCAAGTCTGGAGATGGCATATATGGCGACTGGCCACAACTCTGCCTTTGTTGACGAGGATGGAAAGAAATATATTGTGAACCACACCCGTTTTGACAATAAGACGGAGGAACATGAGCCGAGAGTGCACCAGTTTATCGTCAATGAGGAGGGCTGGCCCTGTATGCTGCCCTACGCAACGGACGGTGAGACGGTGTCTGATAGCGGCTATGACAAGAGCGCAGTGGCTGGCAGATACTATGTGATCAACCAGGGAACGGCTATAGACGCCGAGATCGCCCAGCCCTTCATCCTGTATCTGGACGAAAGCGGCAAGGTGTACGGCGACGGCGTGGAGGGAAGCTGGGAGCTTAAGGACGGCACATGTTATATGAAGGTGACCTATGGCGGCAAAGATTACAGCGGCGTATTCTGCCAGATGAACGACGAGGCAGGCACGCAGGTTATGATCTTCAGCGCAGTGGGCGGCAATGAGAGCGTCTGGGGCGTGAAGTATGAATAGAACACCCGAAAGCATGTGGCAGAAGAGAGAAATGGAAAGAAGAATTGTAGTCTGAAATAATAGAGACAGGAAAACGCCTGTGGGAGAAAGCTCCTGCAGGCGTTTCTTCTGAGAATAGCTTGCCGCTGTTGGCGGCAGTTTTTATAGGAAATTGTGGCAGCGGCGATTTTTACTCGCCCTCCTCCATGGGGGCATAGTGGATATTTACCTTGATATCCTGCCCATAGTTACCAAAGGTCTTGCCGAAGATGGTCAGTCCGCCTATATGTTCCGCGTCGTCGTCTACGGCAAGGCGGAAACGCAGACTGCTGCGGTAATCCAGCTGGAAGCTGTCGATCGTCACGTCCGAGATTTTCAGGCCGTCAATAAAAGTGCCTTTCCGGTTGATCACAAGAAGCTTAAGCAGTCCGTACTGGTTCCAGTTGGGAAACCACCAGTCGGGGGTGAAGAGCCCGCGGGAATCACCGAAATCTCCCGGTGAGAGCCAGTTGCCGATACACACGTCGTTTAAGTAAAAGGAGATATCAGAGGGCCAGACATTGTTGACGCCGGGCGCCTCGGAACTTAACTCCGCCGAAACCGTAAGCTGCGTGATCTTCTGGAAGCTGGGGATAAAGTTGGGAATGTTGTATTCCACAAAGCCCTTGGTAAACCAGAGGATATCCGCGCTGTAACGGTCGGGATGGTCAAAGTAACGGGAATCATCCACTTCACCGATGATGGCCTTATCTGAGGCGAGGCCGCAGGTGGGGCAGATCCGGTAGACGGAATAGTGGCCGACCTTGATATCCGTGCTATAGACATTCAGAATATCTTCCTGCCGCTCTAAATCAATCAGAATCTTGTCCAGATGAACCGAGCAGATCTTCTGGTTGCCGTGTCCGGCGGACTCACTGGAAATGGAGATCAGCCCGCAGCTTTCCAGTTTTTTGATATGGCTGGTCAGCGCGCCGTTTGTGATATTCAGGCGGGAGGCCAGTTCGTTCATGCTCATGCTGTTGTTATCCAGAAGAATGTTTAAGATTTCGATTCTGACGTCGGAGCCGAGCGCTTTAAAAATGTCTAAACCATCGTTTAGTGAAGTGATGTGAAGCAAGTGTGTTTCCTCCAACAATGCAATAACATTTATGTTTTTGTAAAATACTATTTTAACAGTTAAATTATATCTAAAAAGATGTAATTAGTCAATTATGTTAATCGATTTATATAAATAATTCAGAAAAAAGTAAAATTACTTTGAATGAATAAAAGAACACGGCATCCGAAGAGACCGTGTTCGTGATACGCATATATTGCAGATGAAGCAGTGATTACTTTGCGTTTACCTCCTCAAAGACGCGCACCAGATTTTCGTCCGGCGCTTGCGTCAGCAGGGAGACCGCCACGTTGACAAGAAGAGCGATGACAAAGGCGGGAAGCAGCTCATAGATGGCGAAAGCGCCGCCCAGTTTGGCAATCCCGTATTTCCAGACAAAAACCATGATGCCGCCTGCGATCATCCCGGCAAGCGCGCCCTGTCTGTTGGAACGTTTCCAGAACAGCGCCAGAAGCACCACCGGGCCGAAAGCGGCGCCGAATCCTGCCCATGCGAAGGATACGATACCGAAGATGGAGCTGTCGGGATCCTGCGCGATAAAGACGGCGATCAGGGAAATGGCGATAACCGTAATTCTTGCGATCAGCAGAGAGGTTTTCGTGTCCAGCTTTTTCTTGCCGAAGTCCTGCACCAGATTCTGTGAGATACTGGATGCCGCAGCCAGAAGCTGGGAATCCGCGGTTGACATGGTGGCGGCCAGAATGCCTGCAAGAATAACGCCTGCTATTAATGCGGGAAGCACACCGTGGGTACTGAGCACGGAGGCAATCTGGATAATCACTGTCTCGGAATTGCTGCCTTCCAGCATGGGAATGACACCGGCCTGGGAAAGACCGTAGCCTACCACACCGATCAGGACGGCGATGGACATGGATATAACGACCCATACGGTGGCGATTCTTCTGGAAAGCGTCAGCTTATTTTCGTCCTCGATCGCCATGAAACGGAGCAGGATGTGGGGCATACCAAAATAGCCCAGTCCCCAAGCCAGCGTTGACGCGATCATAAGGGGCGTATAGGGAGCAGCCGTGCCGGTTCCGGCGGAATAGCTCTGTACCAGACTCAAATAACCGGGAAGGCTGCTTACGGCATCTGTCACGCTCCCGAAGCCGCCTGTCACGACAGCGCCGAAGCCGACAACGATAAGCAGGGCGATACTCATGGTGATTCCCTGGATCAGGTCGGTGGTGCTCACGGCGAGAAAGCCGCCGAGCGTGCAGTAAATGACAATGACAGCCGCGCTTAAGAGCATGGCGGCAATATAGTTCATACCAAAAAGCGTGCTGAAAAGCTTACCGCAGGCAGCAAAGCCGGAGGCGGTATAGGGCACGAAGAAAACCACGATGATCAGGGCGGCGATACAGGTCAGGAAATGCTTATCGTCGCCGTATCTTTTTGCGAAAAACTCCGGGATGGTGAAGGAGCCGATCCGGCTGGAGTAGCGGCGGATCCGTTTGGATACGAAAAGCCAGTTTAAGTAAGTGCCGATGGCAAGGCCGATTGCCGTCCAGCCCACTTCGGCAAGGCCGGAGATATAGGCAAGACCCGGCAGCCCCATCAGAAGATAGCTGCTCATATCGGAGGCTTCCGCGCTCATGGCGGTAACCAGCGGGCCGAGTCTGCGGCCGCCCAGATAAAATTCCGCTGCCTGCGTATTCTTTTTGGAATAAGTGATGCCGATGTAAATCATCATGCCGAGATAGGCAATGATGGCAATGATAATACAAATCTGCGATGTCATAATTTTCCTCCTCATCATTCGCTTTAGCCTGTTAATCAGTTAAATCTTTTGCTATTATAGCGGGTTTGCGGAAAATGCGCAATAAAAAGTATGGAAAAAACATGTGTGGATGGCAGAGTCTATTGATTTTATGGGAAAAATCGCATATAATGTCAGTATCTGCACTGTATTTTCGGAAGAAATACGGTGGGTAATGAGAAGGAGGCTGCAATGGGGGTAGGAGAAGGGAAGTCGGATGCAATAGCCCGTTTTGAGGAATTGTGCAGCAATGCGGCTGCGGAACAGGAAAAATTCCTGATGGACAGGCTTACGGAAAATAAGGATACGGAGTACGGAAAACTGTTCGGATTTGACGATATTCATTCGGTAGAGGAGTATCAGAAAGAACTGCCCATTACCTTTCATTATGATTATGAGACAATTATCGAACGGCAGATAAACGGAGAAGAAGCGCTGCTTACCATGGAAAGGCCGGTGTATTACTGCATCAGCTCCGGCAGTACGGATTCGCCTAAATATGTGCCTATTATTGAAAAGGATATCCTGAGACAGAAATTTTACTGGCGGGATCTGATCCGGGAGATAATCCGCAGGCAGATGCCTGACGCCTCAGATGAAGAGCTGTTCGGCAGGATTTTCCAAGTCGGTGAGTTCCGTCGTGATTTTATGCCGGACGGCACCATGAGCGGCGTGAGGGCGGGGGCGCTGCACCGTTATCTGGAGTCAAAGGGCGAATTAAATATTGACTGTTATACAGCGCCGGTGGAGGTGCTTCTTCCCAGAAATACGCTGGAGGACATGCTCTATGTGAAGCTCCGATTTGCGCTTGCATGCAGGGATGTGACGACAATTCACGGCGTTTATGTAAACCGTGTGGTGGGGATGCTGCGGTATGTGTTGGATAATTGGGACGCTTTTTTGACGGATATCGAGACGGGAGAAATCAGCGACTGTTTTCTGGTGAGCCATGAATGGGAGGTCTATCTGAAGGAACACCTTCCAGCAGACCCGGAGAGGGCGGCGGAGCTTCGCGCCATTCCGAGGGAGGGTCTGGAAAACGGACTGGTAAAGAAGATCTGGCCGAAAATCAGATACGGTCAGATGATTGGCGGCAGTATGTTTAAGCCCTATATGGATAAGCTTCGGACTTATGCGGGCGATCTGCCGATCCACTATTTTACATACGCGGCGTCGGAAGGGTGCTTTGGCATTGCCGGTGGCGTCAATGAGGAGGACGCTTACTATACGCTTCTGCCGGATACCTGTTTTTATGAGTTTGTTTCGGAAACCGGGGACGGGGAAAAGATTTATACGATCCGTGATGTGGAAGTGGGTTCCAAGTATGAGCTTCTGATTACGACCTTTTCGGGCGCGTACCGCTACGCCATCGGGGATGTGGTGGAGGTAGTCGGTTTTCAGGGACAGGCGCCGATTGTGCGGGTATGCTACCGAAAGAGTCAGGTCATCAACATTGCGGATGAAAAAATGAATGTGCGCCAGTTGGAGAACGCGATGCGCAAATTCCAGAAAAGGGCGGAATGCAGCGCGGAAGGATTTTGCGTGGACGGGGATTACGCGAAGCAGAGGCCGCGATACATACTGTATCTGGAGCTGGCGGAGGGGGAATTGCCCGAGAACGCGGAGGAAATTCTGGACGAGTGTCTGATGGAGAGCTGCTTTGGCTATAAGAGGGACAGGGAGCTTGCGGAGCTTGACCGGGTGAAAATCCAGATGATTCCGCAGGGCGGATTCAAGGCTTACGGAAGATTTATAGCGAAGCTGGGACACAGCAAAGAGCAGGATAAGCCTCTGCGTGTTCTGGTGACGGAGGAGCAGAAGGCGTTCTTTGGCGGTGCGCTGATGTCATAGCCCCGGAAAAACAGGCGGCGCGGAGCGGCAGTTATTTTCCGGCCATGAACGGGCAAACATCCGACGAAGGCGGACAGGGAGCGCGTAAGCGCGGTTTACAGGTGTGTGTACAGACCGGGGTAGGTAACATGAATGAAAATATGGCAGCTCTGCCGGGAGCCTTTGCGGAGAGGATGCAGAGGCTCCTTGGCGGGGAATATGAAGCCTTTGAGGCAAGCTACGGACAGGGACGGCAATACGGACTCAGACGTAATATGCTGAAAGGATCAGAAGAACAGTTTATCAGGGTGATGCCCTTTCCGCTGGAAAAAATTTCCTGGGCGCGGGAAGGGTATTATTATGATGCGGCCGCCTGTCCGGGGCGTCATGTGCTGCACGAGGCGGGGGCATATTATATTCAGGAGCCTTCCGCCATGGCGGCTGTGGAGGCGCTTGCGCCGAAACCGGGCGAGCGGATTCTGGACCTGTGCGCGGCTCCGGGAGGAAAGAGTACCCAGATTGCCGGGCGGATGCAGGGACAGGGGCTGCTGGTGTCAAACGAGGTGATCGGGGAGCGGGCGCGTATTCTGTCCCAGAATGTGGAGCGGATGGGCGTGGCAGGCTGCGTCGTCTGCAGCGAGAAGCCGGAGCGTATCGCGTCGCTTTTTCCGGCGTTTTTTGACCGGGTGCTGGTGGATGCGCCCTGCTCCGGGGAAGGAATGTTTCGCAAGGAGGAGGCGGCCAGGGGGGAGTGGAGCCCGGAAACGGTACAGATGTGCGCCGAAAGACAGGCGCTGATTTTGGAGGAGGCCGCTAAGACGGTAAAGCCGGGCGGTGTGCTGGTGTATTCCACCTGTACCTTTTCACCGGAGGAAAACGAGGGAACCGTCAGTGCATTTTTGCGGATGCATGAGGAGTATCATATAGAAGAAACAGCGTTGGAGGACATGCTTTCGCCGGGGCGGGCAGAGTGGACCGGGCAGCCCGCGGCGGGAATCGGCCATACGCTGCGGCTTTGGCCCCATCTGATCCGGGGAGAGGGGCATTATATTGCCAGACTGCGAAAGCGCGGACATTGCGAAGATACATTGTCGGCGTACGGCGTGCGGGAAGCAGCCACGCAGAAAAGCGCACGGAAGAATGAGGTACGGACGCCGGAGGGGAAAAACGGTGTCCCGGAAAATGGGCTGTGGCAGATCACGGGAGATAAAAAGTTATGTAAACTAATAGAAAATTTTCTGAGGGAAGAACTGGAGATCTGCGAAACATGGATGGCACGGCATCCGGGACGGCTGGTTCGCTTTGGGGATCAGATTTATCTTATGCCGGAAGAGATGATTTCCCTGACAGGGATAAAGGTTCTGCGGCCGGGGCTGCAGCTTGCGACGGAGAAAAAGAACCGTTTCGAGCCGGCCCATGCATTGGCGCTTTCTCTGCTGACGGGGGACAGTGGCCGCATGTACGGGGTTACGGAGCAGGAGGCGGCGGCTTATCTGCGCGGGGAGAGCATTGCCTGCGGGGAGCAGAGGGGGTGGACCGCTCTTTCTTATGAAGGGTATGCGCTTGGATTCGGAAAGGCATCAGGCGGACAGATCAAGAACCATTACCCGAAGGGACTGCGGAAATCTTTGTAAATTCTTAATTTTGCCGGATGCCGGATTATGGGCTTGCCAAATGATTGTGGCTGGAATATACTAGATGTAGACTTTTACACGAGATAAACTACTTCATTGTGTATGTTAATGTAGGGAGTTTTTTTGATGTTATTTTCCAGCGTGGGATTTTTATTTCGGTTTCTGCCGATTTTTATAATAATCTATCTGGCGTTTCCTAAATACCGTAATATTGTACTTCTGATTGGGAGCCTGATCTTCTATGGAGTGGGAGAACCGTATTTCGTTCTGCTGCTTCTTTTGTCTGTGTCAATGAACTATCTCATTAGCTGTTATATGTTCTGGGAACCGCGCTCGCCGCAGTCGAACCGTAAAGTGAAGACGGCGAGAAGGCGGAAGCGGGCGCTTGTACTGGCTGTGACGCTTGATCTTAGCATATTGTTCATGTTTAAGTACTGGGATTTTGCCGCAGGCAGCATCAATATGCTTGCCGGGAAAGGTTTTTTGCCGCTGCTTTCCCTGGCGCTGCCGCTGGGAATCAGCTTTTATACCTTTCAGATGCTCTCTTATCAGATAGACTGTTATCGGGGAACCATAGAGAAGCGTGCGGATTTGATTTCCTTTGCCACCTATGTCTGTATGTTTCCGCAGCTGATAGCCGGTCCCATTGTGCGTTACAGTGAGGTAGAGGAACGTATGGTGTGCAGGCGGGTGCGGATTCGGGATCTGGAGAACGGGCTGAAGCTGTTCACGCTTGGTCTGGGGCTTAAGGTGCTTCTGGCGAACCAGATCGGCACCCTCTGGAATCTGATTATGTCGGCGGGTGCGGGCAGGCTTCATTTTCTTGTGGCATGGCTGGGCGCATTTGCCTACTCTTTTCAGATCTATTTTGATTTCTGGGGATATTCCGTGATGGCCATGGGACTCGGCAAGATGCTTGGATTTTCCATTCCCCGCAACTTTGACCATCCGTATACCTCGCGCTCCCTGTCCGAATTCTGGAGAAGGTGGCATATGACGCTTGGAAGCTGGTTCAGGGAGTATGTCTATATTCCGCTGGGCGGGAGCCGGAAAGGAAACGGGCGGACGGTCTGTAATCTATTCGTGGTCTGGGCGCTTACCGGCCTGTGGCATGGGGCGGACTGGAACTTTGTTCTCTGGGGTATTGTCTTTTTTCTGCTGCTTTCCCTGGAGAAGAGAACCTATGGAAAGAGTCTGGAAAAAGGCCGTGTGCTGGGACATATCTATACGGTGCTGCTGCTTCCCGCAACCTGGGTGTTTTTTGCGATTACAGATATGGGGCAGCTTGCCGGTTATCTGGGCAATCTGGCCGGATACCACAGGGAGGAGATTCTGGTCGGGACAACACAGCTTCTCAGATACCTCAGGGAGTATGGCCCGTTATTGATAGCGTGCGTTATTTTTGCAACGCCCCTGCCCGAAAAGCTGTATTGGAAATGGAAGGACCGCTGGTTTACGGTACTGATCCTGCTTGGCATTTTCTGGTGGTCGGTCAGGGAAATCGTTTTGGGGAGCAATAATCCGTTTTTGTATTTTAGATTTTAGCGTATGAGCGAGGCATATAATGATCGGAAACAAGATGAGAATCTGTATAGAAATTTTATATAACTGTCCTTTTATTCTGCTTGTGGTTTTTACAAGCGTTGTGTTTGCCCTGTTTTTTGACGGGGCTGGAAACTGTGGGAGTGAACATAATATAGCGGTTTCACAACTGCTGGGAGAAGGGATTCAAGCGTGTGCAGAAGAGGAGGGGGTACACAGGGAAAACGGAATAGGGACCGGAAATGGACACAATACAGAAAAGAAGGATGAAGGGAAGCCTGTAAAAGGGACAGAACAGGAAGGCGACGCCTTACAGAATGAAGGAGCACGCAAGGAAGAAAATGTCAAAATAGAAAATTTTTCAGAGCGAAAAACAGATAATGAAAAATTGCAGGGACAGGAAAAAACGGAAAAGACGGAAGTGCGGGCTACAGAGTTTGTAGAGTACGAGCCGATTGAAACAGATTCAAGGTACTACTCCGATGCAGGAAAAGTTGCATTGACTACGGCATACGATTATGTATTAGAGAACGAGAGTTATTTTAATGACGCCGCTTTTCTTGGGGATTCCCGTACTTTGGGCATATCGGATTATGCGGGACTAAGCGGCGCGGACTTTTTCTGCGATAACGGCATGACCATCTACAAGCTGCTTGGGGACGACGGGGTGACTTACCAGAAGACGGGCGAGAAGGTGGACCTGAAAGAAATTCTGCAGGAGAAGCATTACGGCAAAATATATATTATGCTTGGGATGAATGAATTGGGATACGGCGATACACCCATGTACTTAAAACAGTATTTAAAGGTGATCCGGCAGATCAAAGAATGGCAACCGGGTGTTATTATATATGTGATGGCGAATCTCCATGTGAGTCAGGAAAAGAATGATATGGAGACGGAATTTAACAATATCAATATCAATGACAAGAATGTGGCGTCCGCCAGACTGGCCAACGGGAAAGACGTTTTTTATCTTGACTGTAATCCGCTGTTTACCGATGAGGAAGGATATCTGCAGGCGGAGCTTACTTTTGACGGTGTGCATCTTTACGCCCAGCACTATGATAAATGGCGAGATTTTCTCTTTGCACACGGGGTAGAGCGGGAGGAAGGCCAACAGGCAGACAGAAACGGACAGACGAAAGTGCCGGAGAAATTGGGAGAGCCGGGAGATTTTTAAGGAAGGTTTGAAACGCTTCAGAATGGGATTAGGGATGGAAAAGGTGCGTCTGAATAAATATCTTGCCTCCTGCGGCGTATGCTCCAGGCGGGATGCGGATAAGCTGATAGAGGCGGGAGAAGTTTTTGTGAACGGAGAGAAAGCCGCTGCTGGCATGAAGGCAGGGCCGGAAGACCGGGTGGAAGTGCGTGGAAAATGTATTGCGCAGCCGGATGAGAAGGTAGTTCTGGCCTATTATAAGCCTGTGGGGGTGGTCTGCTCGGAGCGGGACGCCCATGCGGGGAGGCTGGTGACGAAAGAGATAGGCTACCATAAGCGTGTGACCTATGCGGGCAGACTGGATAAGGATTCCGAGGGACTACTGCTTCTCACTAACGACGGTGATCTGATAGACGCGATGATGCGGGGAAAGAATGGGCATGAGAAGGAGTATATTGTCAAAGCGGACCGAAAGTGGGAGGACAGTGCGGTAGAGCGTATGCGAGAGGGCGTCTATCTGGAGGAGCTGGGGCAGACGACAAGACCCTGTGAGATTGAGCGGATCGGGGAAAAAACCTTGCGGATGGTGCTTACCCAGGGACTGAACAGACAGATCAGGCGTATGTGCGAGGCGCAGGGCTGCCGCGTGAAGAGCCTTAAAAGAACGCGTGTTATCAATATAAGGCTGGAAAAGCTGAAGCCGGGTGAGTACCGGGAGCTGACAGGGAAGGAACGGGAAGAGCTGTACCAGCTCTGCGGGCTGTCTGCGGAATACGGCAGGAGATAGAAAAGCTGCTGCGAGGAAAATAGGAACAGGAGAATGGCAGGTTGAGAGATGACGGAAAATAAAATGGATCGTATGCGGGAGCTTGTCTCCCTTTTAAACAGGGCTTCCGAGGCTTATTATGCCAAGGATGAGGAGATCATGTCGAATTTTGAGTACGACAGACTCTATGATGAGCTGGCGGAGCTGGAGCGGGAGATGGGCGTTACCCTGACGGACAGCCCAACAGTGCATGTGGGCTACGAGGCGGTGGAGGAGCTGCCGAAGGAGCGGCATGAGTCGGCCATGCTTTCTCTGGCGAAAACAAAGAGCAGGGAGGAGCTTGCGGACTGGCTGAACGGGAAAACAGGGATTCTTTCGTGGAAACTGGACGGGCTGACCATTGTCCTGACTTACAGGGACGGCGTGTTACAGAAGGCGGTGACGAGAGGAAACGGCGAGGTGGGCGAGGTGGTCACCAACAATGCAAGGGTGTTCCGAAATCTGCCGCTTGCCATTCCCTATCAGGGTGAGCTGATTCTGCGGGGAGAGGCGGTCATCACCTACAGCGGCTTTGAGAAGATCAACAGGGAAATCGAGGATGACCAGGCGAAATATAAAAATCCCAGAAATCTTTGCAGCGGCAGCGTCAGGCAGCTTGACAACCGGATTACGGCAGAGAGGGGCGTGCGTTTTTACGCATTTTCCCTGGTGCGTGCGGATGTGGATTTCCACAATTCCCGCGCAGAGCAGTTTGATTTTCTAAAGAGGCAGGGTTTCGATGTGGTGGAGCACCGCCAGGTGACGCCGGAAAATATATTGGATAACATTAGTTATTTTGAAGGGAAAATACAGACCTACGATGTGCCCTCCGACGGACTGGTGCTTACCTATGAGGATATGGCATACGGCGCCTCTCTTGGCAGGACGGCGAAATTTCCCCGGGATTCCATCGCCTTTAAGTGGGCGGATGAACTGCGGGAGACGACGCTTGTTGAGATGGAGTGGAGCGCCAGCCGTACCGGCCTGATCAACCCGGTGGCTATTTTTGAGCCGGTGGAACTGGAGGGCACCACAGTGAGCAGGGCGTCCGTGCACAATATCAGCATTGTGAGAGGGCTTAAGCTGGGCATTGGGGACCGGATTACGGTCTATAAGGCGAATATGATCATTCCCCAGATCGCGGAGAACCTGACAAAGAGCGATTCGCTGGAAATTCCGGAGACCTGTCCAGTCTGCGGACAGCCCACACGGATCAGCCAGATGAACGATGTGCAGTCGCTGATCTGTGACAATCCCGACTGCGATGCGAAGAAAATCAAGGCATTTACCCTGTTGGTGAGCCGGGATGCGCTGAATGTGGACGGACTGTCGGAGTCAACACTGGAGAAGTTTCTGGCCAGAGGATTTTTGCATGAGTTTGCGGATCTGTTCCGGCTGGAACGGTTCCGGGAGGAAATCACGCAGATGGAAGGCTTTGGTGAGAAATCCTGGCAGAATCTTTCGGAAAGTCTGGAGAGAGCGAGAAAAACCACGCTGCCGCGTCTGCTTTACGGGCTGGGGATTGAGAATGTGGGCGTGGCGAACGCCAAAATGTTGTGCAGGTACTTTCAGTATGATCTGCAGGCCCTCAAAGACGCTTCGGTGGAGGAGCTTTCAGAAATTGACGGTGTCGGCGGTGTGATCGCCTTAAGCATTTACGACTACTTCCATAAAGAAAAGGCCATGGAGCAGCTTGAAAAGCTGCTGCGGGAAGTGGAAATCGAAAAGCCGGAGGCGGCGGAAACGGAACAGACCCTTTCCGGCATGAGCTTTGTCATTTCGGGAAGCCTTACGCATTTCGAAAACAGAAACGCCATGAAGGAAGAAATTGAGAAACGGGGCGGAAAGGTGACCGGCAGTGTGACAGGAAAGACAATCTGTCTGATTAATAATGATACCGCATCACAATCCTCCAAAAATAAGAAGGCGAAGGAGCTGGGGGTAAGAATCCTGTCCGAAGAGGATTTTATGGAGGAGTATCTGAAATAGAGAAGAGTAGGCGAAAGAAATAGGAATCTTTCACAGAGACTGGATGTTTAAGAGCATGAGATCTGTGGAAGATTTTTATTTATGGTGATTAATCGCTTTCATGACGCCCAGAATATGTGTTAATGATGTGTAGTCCAGTTTTTTCGCTTCATCCACCAGTTCTTTGAGCATTTGCGGATTCTCGTTTTCCCCGTCAAAAAATTCCTGCGGGGTGATGTTCAGAAATTCACAAATATAGAAAAAGGACTGCATGGAGGGCAGCGATTTTTTGTTTTCAATGGTATTGATATAATTGTTTGCCTGTCCTAAGGACAAAGACATGTCGCGCGCAGAAATACCCTTTTGCATTCGCAATTCAGCTAATCTGTCGGGGAGAAAATTTTCATACATCAATGATAGCCATACCCTTTCCCAAAACGTAATGATCTTATTCAATAGATTGTACATTACACATGTATTTTATTTGTTAGATATAATAAGGCGTTTTTGTTGACATAAAAGATTTAATCTATTATAATTAAGTGCGGTGTTAGTTCAAATTTAGTGAATACAGGTAACATAAGAAGTGCAGGGTGACAAATGAAAAATCTGATTGACATGCATTCTCATATTTTACCGGGCGTGGATGACGGGTCGGCAAACCATGAAATGAGTGTGCAGATGCTGAGATGCGCAGCGGACGATGGCATATCGGCAATGATTCTTACGCCGCATAATAAACCTGGACACCGGCATATGCATTTTTCAAAATGGCTTTCCAAGATGGACAACCTGCGAAAGGCGATGGCGGAGGAGCATATAGAGATAGAATTATACATGGGAAGTGAAGTGTACTACCGAAGTGGAGTTTTGGAAAAAATCGGAAATGACGCGGCAGGAACGCTGGCGGGTTCCCGCTATGTGCTGGTGGAGTTCAATCCCCTGGAGGATTATGATTACATACGCAATGGGATTTACGATCTGCTGATGGGCGGTTATTATCCTGTTCTGGCTCATGCGGAACGGTATCGGAATGTCTGCACCGGAAAACACGGAGTGGACGACTTTATTGAAATGGGCTGCTATATACAGGTGAATGCCGGAAGCGTTACAGGAAAATACGGACTGAAAACCAAAGGCTTTGTAAGAAACATATTAAAGCGCGGACAGGTTCATTTTGTGGCGACAGATGCGCATGATTTAAAAAGAAGGCCGCCCTGTCTTTCAGACTGTGCGGATTTTATCAGGAAAAGGTACGGCGAAGAATACAGCCAAAAACTGTTTTGTGATAATCCGTTGTATGTAATCCGGGATAAAGAGATTGATTTACACTTATAGGCAGGAAAAACGAAATGGAAGACCATAGAGAAAATAACAATGAAATTGAGCTGGATCTGCTGGAAATTGTCCATGTACTGCTTGGCAGATTCTGGATTATTCTGTGCGCCGGAGTTATTGCCGCGCTTGCCGGTTTTGTGGTCAGCGCTTATGTACTGGCGCCGGTTTATGAGTCAACTACAAAAATCTATATTCTGAATAAAACGGATAACACGGCGGTTACATATACAGATGTGCAGATGGGAACGCAGCTGACGAAGGATTATGCGGAGCTGATTAACAGCAGATATGTCATACAGAAGGTGATTGATCTGCTTTCTTTGGAAGGGATCGAGTACGAAGAGTTAATGAAAAAGGTATCGGTGGATGCACCTGCGGATACCCGTATTGTATCTATTACGGTAAAGCATACAGACCCGGCGCTTGCCATGAGCATTGCAAACGGAATCAGGGAAGTGGCAGAGGAGCACATTCAGAATGTAATGGACCTGGAAGCGGTCAATGTGGTGGAAACAGCCAATATGCCTATGGAGAAGTCCGGCCCAAGTATCCTGAAATGGACGCTGATCGGAGGCATGGCAGGAGGTTTTCTGGCCTGCGCCGCCATAGTAATCATATTTTTGCTGGATGATACCATCAAGTCCTCGGAAGATGTTGAAAAGTATCTGGGACTCAGCACACTGGCGATGGTACCGGTTATTTCAGAAGATAATACTGGGAGAAAGATTAAGAGGAAAAAATGATGCAGGAGGTGAAGCTGTACTTTCAAAAAAAGAATGGTTTTTATATAAAAGAGGCTTTTAAGACATTGCGCAGCAATATAGAATTCTGCGGTGACAATATAAAGGTAATTGCAGTTACCAGCTGTATGGCACATGAGGGAAAGTCCAGTGTAGCCATGGAACTGGCAAAATCATTTGCGGAGGCCGGTAACGTAACACTGCTTATTGATGCGGATATGCGTAAATCTGTATTGGTGGGGCGGTATAAGACCGGCGCGGTAAAATACGGCCTGAGCCATTGCCTGACCGGGAAAACCCAGTTTATGGATGCGATCTGTGAAACGGATATTCCGAAGCTGTATGTGCTTTTTTCGGGTCCTGTGCCGCCCAATCCAAGTGAGCTGCTCGGAAGCAAAAAATTTTCGGAAATGCTAAAAGTTATGCGTAAGCCTTTTACTTATATTATTGTGGATACCCCGCCGCTTGGTAGTGTGATAGACGCCGCCGTAGTGGCAAGGAACTGTGACGGGACCGTATTGGTGATAGAAAATAATGCGATCAGCTATCGCTTTGTCCAAAAGGTAAAAGAACAGCTGGATAAAACCGGAAGCCGTATTTTGGGAGTTGTTTTGAATAAAGTCAACATGAACGGCAAGGGGTATTACGGGCATTACGGAAAATATTACGGCAAATATTACAGCAAATACTACGGAGAGTATGGGGCGGATCCGGAAGCTGTAGAGAAAGAAGAGAAGAACGAACAACTGCACAGTGAACTCCGGAAAGAGTTTTTTGAGCATCAGAAACGGGAGGAGCAGGAGAGAAAGGAACAGGAAAAGAAGGAGCGGAGGAAAAGAAGGAGGCAGAAGATAAAGCGGGCTGCCATAGAGTCGGCAAAATATATTCTGGCAGCAGTGGCCGCCATATTGCTTATATGTGGACTGCTCCTGGGTGGATTTGAAATTGCTAAGACTATGGGGAAAAGAAGCCTGCTGAGCGCGTCAGACAGTATGCGGCCGGAGCTGCAGGCTGCGATAGGAACCAGTGAACTGGCGAAGGAGGAGCAAATCAGATGGCAGGACGGCTGGGTCAAATACCAGGATACCATTTACCGGTATAATCAGGATATTCTCACGTTTCTTATTATGGGTATCGACAAGAACAGCGATGCGGTAGCGGTGGAAGAAGGTACGAATGGCGGACAGGCGGACGCGCTGTTCCTGACGGCCATGAACCCAAAGGACGGGAGCGTTAAAATCATAGGGATTAATCGAAATACCATGACGGACATTGATATCTACAACGAGGAGGGCGCCTATATCTCCACAACGACAGCCCAGATCGCCGTGCAGCACGGATTCGGTGATGGGATGCAGAAAAGCTGCGAATACCAGAAGAAAGCGGTGAGGAGGTTGTTTTATAACCTGCCCATTCACGGATATGCCGCCGTTAACATGAGCGCCATTCCCATGATCAATGATGCGGTTGGCGGCGTGAATGTAATGGTATTGGAGGATTTAACCAAGGCAGATCAAAGTCTTGTGAAAGATAATTATGTGCATCTGACCGGAGACAGCGCTTTTTGGTATGTGAAGTACAGGGATACGGATATTTTTGGCTCTGCAGATATGCGTCTTGTAAGGCAGAAGCAGTATTTGACTAATTGGGTTAATACGTCGGAGCAGGAGATCAGAAAAGATATTTCGGTAGTTTTGGATTTATATAATGCCATTTCGCCACAGATGGTTACGGATATTTCCCTGGACGAGGCGGCTTATCTGGCATCCATTCTGCCAGGCTATCGGTTTGATGATAAAAATTTCTACATAATGGAAGGGGAAACTGTTATGGGAGAAGAGTTTGAAGAGTTTTACCCGGACGAGGACGCTTTATACGGGCTGATTCTGGATGTGTTTTATGAAAAGGTGGAGTAGGACAGCGCTATTTTTGCAGGATGAGGTATGGGTATGCGGAGCAATATAAAAAAAGCCGGCGGCTTGTTATTGCTGTTGTTGGTTATTGCCGTGGCCGGTGTGGGAGCAGGTATTTATATAGAGGGGCGCGGGACAGAAAAGCCGGAAAATGAGACAGGATCCGCGGAGAAGGAAGAAGCCCCCGGGGATCAGGTAAGAAGCAATTCCGGACTGGCCCGGACAAACGGTTCTGCAGAGGAGACCGCGGAAGATGTACAGATAGATTTTAGTGCTTTGAGGGAGAGAAACCCTGATATTTTTGCATGGATACATATTCCGGGCACGTCAGTCGATTATCCTGTTTTACAGAGCGGACAGTCAGATACCTATTATGAGAGCCACAACGCTTATCGGGAAGAGGACGATGCAGGAGCAGTCTACATAGAGCTTGCCAATTTAACGAGTATGTGTGATTTTAACACCGTATTACACGGAAAAGCAGGAGCGGATGGAAACGGTCTGTTTGCAGACTTGTACAGATTTGCAGATTCTGAATTCTTTGCAGACCACGAATATGTTTATCTGTATCTGGATGGAAACGTTCTGGTTTATGAGATTTTTGCCGCGTATGAAAGAGAAAACACAAGCCTGATCCGCACATATGATTTTACATACCTGTCGGGATGCCGGCAGTTTTTGGACGACCTGTATGGAACCAGGGAGATGGGGATGAACCTGCGGGAAGGATGGGAGAACGTCAACGAATATAATTATGTGATTACGCTCACAGCGCAGGAAGAGGGAGAAGAACACCAGTTTGTAGTGCTGGCGGTACTGATACAGGATACGGCAGGTACAATCAACAGAGTTGTGACAGAATAGAGACTTTGGATGTTATTTGCGTTTTTAACGTGAATATAAACCACACTTAAGTGATGAAAGGAGGGTTTCCAATGAAAAGGCTATTAGCGTTTACGCTGGCAGGGGCTATGCTGCTTGCAACGCCTGTCATGGCGGCGGAAGACGTAGAGGACGGGGTAGTGGAAGATGTAGGTGAAGATGAAGGGACAGGAAGCAAGAGTCCGGGTGCATCGACTGTAAAACCGAAACCGAAAAAAAAGCCGGTGCGTGAAGAAGCCACGACACCGGTTCAGGTGGTTGAAGCATCTTCCGTACCGGCAGCAGTAACACAGGCGGCGGCAGCGGAAGGAAAAACTGTCGGTGAGTATATGAACAATGTAATCGTGACAGTTCCGGGACTGGACTATGCGGTGCCCATCGGGCAGGGCGGACACGTGATCATCAATGGTGCGCCAAGCAACCAGGTGTTCTCGGTATTAAAGCCGTCTCTGGCAAATGTCAATTCGGCGAAGGCATTTGCTGCGGCCCTGGGAGGCAGAGTGCTGACTGTAGGGCGGATCAGCGCATCTGTAAACGGTTTTCAGACTGCGCGGGTAAATTTTTACATGAGAGGCGTTACGGCCGGACAGAATATTAAAGTTTTCCAGATGGTTAACGGCCAATGGCTGGAGGTAGGTGTAGCCGAAATCAGGGCGGATCATGTCGTAGTTGATATGACTGGTCTTGGAACGCTGGCATTTATAGCAATGCCGTAATTCGGGAAATGACTAATATTTTCCATAGACAAGTGTGGGGTCTGCGTACTGCCGCGCAAAGCGGCGGTACGTCTGACATAAACAGATTATGAGGATAAGCGGATGCAGGAGAAAACTGTGACAGGCAGCATAGAAAAGCCAAGGTTCGAGATTGTGAACGCGGGGATTGGCAGATGCAATATGCGCGAAATATACCGGGGAAAAAGTAAAATATATAAACTGATAAAAAGAGTCATGGATGTACTGCTGTCAGCGGCGGCGCTGCTTATTCTTTCTCCAGTGTTTCTTATAACTGCCGTTGTGATTAAGTGTGAGGACCGTGGACCGGTATTTTTTGTGCAGCAGAGGGCAGGAAAGGATATGAAGCCTTTTTCTATTTATAAATTCCGCAGTATGTATGTGGATGCGGAGAAAAGAATGGATGAAATGATGAAAAACAATGAGCAGACGGGCCATGCATTTAAGATAAAAAATGATCCGAGGATTACAAGGGCGGGTAAGGTGATAAGACGCTTTTCTATAGATGAATTACCGCAGCTTATCAATATCATAAAGGGCGATATGAGTATCGTGGGGCCAAGACCCATCCTGACGTTTCAGATGGAGGCGTGCAGCCCTTATGAGAGACAGCGGCTTGTCGTCCAGCCCGGGCTTACGTGTTACTGGCAGATCGGCGGCAGGGCGGATGTGACATGGGAGGAATGGGTGGAGCTGGATCTGGATTATATAGAGGATATGGGGCTGTGGACGGATTTTAAGATCATAGCGAGGACGGTGCCGGTGGTTTTTCGGGGGGATGGGGCGTATTAGGTAATAGCTTGAAAATAGGGACCTTGACAATTACATACCTTGTAGTGGAGTGAATTGTACTGGAAATTGCTTGACTTTTAACGGTTCGAAAAGATTTGACAGAATTGATACGGGAATATATGATGATAATAGAACGTGAAAAAAGAAACGGAACGCTGACAGAAGACGCAGGAAAAGAAATCATAGAGCTTATGGATATTACCTGTAGTCATCTGCTGAGAAATGAGCCGGCATTGAAAAGGGAAGTGCAGGGGATTATGAGACCGATTGTTATGACATATACGGAGCGCTTTGATGAGGCAGTGAAAAGGCTGATCACCAAAGAATATGCAGCAGGCAGGAACCGTAAGGAAGTGAAGACCAGTATTCGGGATATTTTTTCTTTGGATGAAACAGAGGCAGAGGAGAAAATGGAGAAGTACTGGCAAAAGGCAGATCAGTAGTAAATAATATGTAGAGTTAAATGATATGGAACGAGAACTCCCGATGTAAGGTATGTATGTGGCTTATGTCGGGGGTTTTATTGTTTTTATGAATTTTAAGTGGAGATAGGAAGTAAATGATATGATGGAAACTTACACAAAATCTTTAGAAAGTATAATAAGTGATTGTGAGAATTGGGCTAAAGAAATTGGCGAGACTTATCAAGCTGACTTGATTATTTTTATTGCAAAGAGTGGATTTCTTTTTGCAAAACCTATAGCAGAATATTTCAATTGTGCAATGGTGGATATTCTGGTAAGTAGGCCTGCCAGTAAAATAAAGGATAAGTTAAAATGGTTTATTAAGTTTATTCCGGACAGTATAATATTTACAATTTTAAAAATGCCTCTTACGTATAAATTTAACAATAAAAATAAGGAGAGGAAAATCAAGGTGTCAGAGAGGTTTGAAAAGGAAAAACGAAGGGCACATAAAAAAATTCTAATTGTGGATGATTCGGTAGACACTGGGTGGACGTTACAGTATGTATATAAGATAGTAAAGAAAAGTTTTCCTGAGGCAATAATTAAAACAGCTGCATATGCTGTTATTGATTATAGTAAAGACAAAGTAAGTGTTGACTATTACAAATATAGAAATACAATTGTTTTGACTGCAACTTCGCGAAAATCAACTCAATATGGCATGTTTTTAAAACTGTATGAAGCATGGATAACAGGACAATAATTAGACGGGAACTAAGATAATGCAATTGAAATCCTATCAGGTTAAAAAGATTATTAAATATAGTTGTGGCAAAATAATAGGAGCCGCAAAGATCAGGATGGAACAAAGAATCAGAGAGGCGGAAATTGTTTCTTTTGATATATTTGATACATTGGTAAAAAGAAATATAAAATGTCCTGAGGATGTGCATGAATTGGTACGTAAAAAGTATTTTGAGCAAACAGGAATTGATATATGTGAATATCGAAAACTTAGAGTAAATGCAGAAAAGAAAGCAAGAAGGTACAGCGGGATAGAAGAAATTTCCCTAGAGGATATTTTAAATGCCCTAAGAGAAGTGCCAGATGGTGAAAAAGGGAAACTTCAAGAAATTGAAGAAGAAACAGAGATTGCAGTTTGCTGTCCTGATTTACGAATGAAGGCAATTTATGAATATGCATTAAAAGAAGGCAAGAGGGTTATCATCACCTCTGACATGTATTTAGATGAAAGGATTGTTAAAAAAATTTTACAAAAATGTGGATATGATAATTTTGAAAGATTGTACTTATCTTCGACCTATGGTGTATGCAAAGCTACGGGAAATCTTTATGAGGTAATAAAGAAGGATTATCCTTCTTTTCAAGGAAAGATCTTACATATTGGGGATAATGTAAAAAGTGATTATGCTGTTCCTAAAAGTAAGGGGCTAGAAGCATTACTAATTGATGGACAAAGGAATTTATTGAGATACTGGAGTAAAGATAATAAAAATGTGAAAGATCAATTACTTTATGGGAGTTTATTTTCTTTTTTAAATAATCATATTGAGGAGGAAAGCAATGACGTTGTTCATATAGCATACGAGGTGTTAGGACCCATGCTTTTGGGTTATTGTGTTTGGTTGAATGAGAGAGTCAAAAGGGAAGGTATTGAAAAGATATTTTTTCTTAGTAGAGAAGGGAAAGTTCTTCAGGAAGCTTTTAATATTTTATATCCTTACAGTAAAATCAAACAGACATATTTATTTGTATCTAGGCAGGCTTTAGTTGTACCTTTGCTTGCAGATGCAAATGACTTTGATGAAATGATTAAGATATTAAAAGTTTTTTTACATGTGCCGAACTTAAAAACAATTTGTGTTTTATGTGGACTGGAGCAGGATAAATTCAACGAGGAATTAACACATATCGATTTAGATCAAGAAACAAAAATATATGAAATTTCAGGCAAAAAGAAGGCAGAGGTTTATTGCATTATTCAGAAAATGGGAGGATATAGATTTAAGCAACAAAAGAGATATGTATTAGAATATTTAAAGGAAAATGATTTTAATGGAAATATAGCAATAGTTGATATTGGGTGGGCAGGAACTATGCAAATTGCCTTACAAGAGTATGTAAAGGAAACTGATACGGTGCTTCGTGGATATTATTTTGGTGTCAGAAATATGGAGAAAAGCGACTATTATAATTGCATTTTTAGAAACGGATATTTATTTGAAGCAGGAAAAAATAGAGATAATAATTTTGATTTAATGTTAAGATTTACAACAGAAATATTTGAATTATTATTACTAAATAAGACAGGTAGCGTATGTAAATACTCTTTAGAGAAAAATCAGATAGCACCAGTTTTAGGAGAGCCTGAGTATATTGGAGATGAAGGGATGTTTTTGGAATCAATACAATCAAAAGCGTTACATTTCTTGAATTCAATTAGAAGGGAAATGGAATTTTGGGGAAATTTAGAAGTGTCCGCGGAAATTCCAATGGCACCATATTCAAATTTTGCTGTATTTCCTAAAATGGATACAATTAAGATGTTTGAGAGTTTTAAATTTTTTACGGATGGAAATGTTAGAAAATTATTACCAGAGCATACTTTGTGTTATTATATATTTCAT
>CAMWJF010000048.1 GCA_947174505.1 uncultured Lachnospiraceae bacterium | reverse complement strand
CGGGGGAATTAGGAGAATCCGTATGGGGACAGGCCTGCCGGCGATGGGGAGTACTTAGGTGGGGCTGTGACGCCCGGTGACGGGGACGCGGTGGAAGGGGATCCTATACCGGGGGATGAGAATGTTTCTGAGGGGGATGCGGTTCCAGAGGAGCAGGAAACGGAACAGCCGGAGAATGGGGAAAAGGAAGGAACGGTTGGGATTGAGGAGGAGGAGCAGCCTGCGAGTCTGGATGATGAAGAGATGACAAATCCAGATGTTTTATTGGATTCTGTTGCATTATATTCTTCGGTATATGATATAGACAACTATCCAGATGAATATAAGAATATGGATTATTGGTACTGCTATAACAATGCAATTGCAGATAAATGGAACTTTGTGGTAAAGCAATGTACTTCTTTCGTAGCCTTCCGCTTAAATGAAGTAAATGGAGTTCCTTTTGGAAATTCGTATGGGGGAGTACGCTGGGGAGACGCAAGAAATTGGAAAGCGGCTGCCATATCCCGTGGAATTAAGGTGGACATGACCCCGGCGAAGGGTTCTGTATACTGGGTAGATAAGGGGACATATGGGCATGTGGCGTGGGTCTCGGCTGTAAATGGAGATAAGGTTACCATTGAAGACTATAACTTGGGACATCCAAATAATCCAGGTGTGTATAATAGAAGACCAGTAGATGCTAATACGGCATCTGGATATATACATATCAAAGATTTGTCGGAAATTCAGCCTGAACCACCGAAACCCATACTTGGTTCCGAAATGACCGAGCCTTGTACCCGCACTATCGCTGACGGCGATTACCACATCGTCACGGCACTAGACGACAGCATGTGTCTGGATGTAGCAGGAGCCTCTAAGGAAGACGGAGCCAATGTCCAAATATATCACGGTACGGAAGATGAGCTTCAGGTTTTTACCGTCACATGGCTTGGGGCAGATAAGGGATATAAGATCATACACAGAAACTCGGGGAAGAGTCTGGATGTGGCGGGCAGAAGTATAACGGCTGGAACCAATGTCTGGCAGTGGGAATATTTTAATCCACCGGAGCACACGCAGGATTGGGTCATTAACGAGGTGGATAATGGGGCTTATTATACCATTCAGTCAAGGGGAAGCGGATTTTATCTGGATGTGAGCGATGCCATTGCGGCAGATAACACAAATGTGACGATATGGAAGGGAAATGGTGGTGCGGCGCAGAAATGGCGTTTCATCCCGGCAGGAGCGCAGACGATTCCAAACGGCGATTACTATATCATGAGTGATGTTGCCGGCAATATGTGTCTGGATGTTGAGGCGAGGGCAGATGGCGACGACAACGCGGTAATTGCCCGTAAAACAGGGCAGAACAGCCAGATCTATACAGTCAGCTACCTTACCAATGGTTTTTATAGGATTGTTAATAAAAATTCAGGCAAGAGTCTTGATGTGTATCAGGGGAAAACAACAAGAGGAGCAAATGTATGTCATTGGTCGGGCGGTTATGGTGGCGGTCGTAACCAGCAATGGACGATTCGTGAGTCGGGCGGCGGCTCTTATTATATCCAGCCCCGGTGCAGTGGTCATTATCTGGATGTTGCCGATGGAAACACGGCGGATGGAACCAATGTGTGGACAACCGTCTGGATGGGAGGAGCCGCTGCGCAGAGATGGAGGTTTGAGCCGGCCGCAAAACCCAAACTCGATCCGCCCACTGCATCCATACCTTCCGGATCTGAGGTGGAAGCGGGTGCATGGATCTGGCTTGACGGAGGGATTGCGGATGCAGTTTACTGGACGTATGACGGCACGGATCCACGCGTGAGCGATACCCGGATACTTGGCTGTAAAGTTGCGGTGTTTGATCTTGGTAAGCCGCTTGTGATCAAAGCGTTCGCTGTGAAGGACGGTTATCAGAGCAGCGATGTGGCAGAGTTTATCTACACGATCAAGGAATATACAGAGCCGGGGAAGGGTAAGCTGAATGCGCCAACGGCCAGCATCCCGACAAACACGGAAGTAGAGAAGGGCACGGAGGTGAGCCTGTCCTGCGGCGTGAACGGCGCGTCGATTTATTATACCCTTGACGGCACGGATCCGACGATGGGAAGCCTCTGTTATTCCAGACCTGTTGTCATAGAGAGGGATACGGTGGTCACAGCGTATGCGGTGAAGGAGGGCTATCTGGACAGTGATCCGGCAGTTTTTACATACTTGCTGAGAGAGCAGGATGATTCCGGCAGGGGCGATGTACTGGAGGAGGACGTTCCGCAGGGTAAGGTGGAAAATATTCCACACGGCCTCTGGATGTCCGCCGTCCCGTCGCAGGTCTATACGGGTAAGGCCATTAAGCCGGAGGTACGGGTTTATGACTATAAAACTCTGTTGACGGAAAAGAAGGATTATACCATATCCTATACGAACAATACGAAGGCAAACACTGCTTCCGGGGCAAATTCCCCTGCGATTACGGTGACGGGGAAGGGGAATTATGCCGGGAAGGAGACACAGGCTTTTGTGATCCGTCCCAAGCGTCTTTCGGACGTGGATGTGGTGGCCGACGACATCACCCTGCAGTATAATGGAAAAGCACAGAAACCGGTTCCCGTCATCACATGGGACGGCAGGAAACTGTCTAAAAACAGGGATTACACGCTGTCCTACCCGGATGAGGAGCGGGACGGCGCGGCGAATCCGGGCGCCTATACGAAAGAGGGGGAATATACCGTCCTCCTGTGCGGCGTTGGAAATTATGCCGGGGAGAGAAAGATCCGCCTGACCATTACCCGGAGCAGACCGGCATCTGTAATGAAAGTGGATAAAGTTGCGGACCAGGTTTATACAGGGGAGGAAGTACGGCCCGTCCTGACAGTAAAGGACGGAAGGAGCGTTTTGGCAGAGGGCGGGGATTATGAAATCTCCTATCAGAATAATGTGAAGGTAGGGACAGCGTTCGCAGTGATCGCAGGTAAGGGAAGTTATACGGGGACAAAGCGGGTACCCTTTCAGATCGTGCAGAAGGCATCCCTGAATCAGGCGAGGGCGGAGCTGAAATTTGACGGTCCTGTGGTGTATACCGGCGGAGAAGTGAAACCGGCCGGATATAAGCTGACGGTGTCCGCAAGGAATACCGACGGCAGCAAAGCAGTGGTAACGCTGACGGAAGGGACAGACTTTTCCGTGTCTTATAAAAACAATATCAGGCCGGGCACGGCGACGGTTCTTTTTCAGGGGATTAACGGTTATACGGGCACTCTGAAAAAGACTTATAAGATCAGCGCTTACAAGATCGGGGAAAGCGCGGGAAATACAGTGGGAACTGACGGAAAGATTCGCGTGGAGCTGGCGGACGCCTATGCCTATGTAAAGGGCGGCTGTAAGCCGGAGCCGGTGGTCACTTTTCAGGGCAAGGTGTTGAAAAAGGGGACGGACTATACCCTGAGCTATAAAAACAATACGCGTCTGTATGACGGGAATAGAGCAGGGAAACAGCCCGCGGTCAGGGTGAAAGGCAAGGGCTGCTTTACCGGCAGCTGCGAGCTGACCTATAAAATCACAGCGAAAGATATGGGCGGACTGACCATGTCGGCGGCCGATAAAGTATGGCAGAATAAGGGAAATATTTATCCGACGAAGGTTGTGATCCGGGATGTGGACGGGAAGACCCTGAGCGCCGGGAAGGATTATGAGAAACTTCTGCGGTATGAGTATGGCGCTGCGGTTACCCTGCCGGACGGGACGTTGAGGAGAGCGGGAGAGGAAGTGTCCGGGAATGACATCCTACCTGCGGGGACATTGCTCCGGGTGACGGCGGCTGCTAAGGGGGATAATTATACAGGGGAAGTGTCGTGCTGCTATCGGATCGCAAAGGCCGATATCGGAAAAGCGAAGGTGACGGTTCCGGCGCAGACCTATACAGGCAGGGAGATCAGACCTGACGGGGAAATGCAGGTGAAATTAAACGGGCAGATTTTAAGCGGCGATCACTATGAAATAACAGGATATGCAGATAATATCAACAAAGGGACAGCGACAGTCACCATAGCAGGCAAAAATGACTGCGGGGGCGTGAAGCAGGTTAAGTTCAGAATCATGGGAAAAGGATTTTTGTGGTGGTGGAGGTGATAAAAATGTGCTGCAAAGCTTCCGGGAGAAGCTTTACCCGCTGCTGGGCATTGATGGAATAAAATATGAGGGAACGGTAAGAGTTGTGCGTATGTGGTCGCATTATGATACCGTAAGATAAATGGAGCGCTGACGGAAGAGATGAATCTTCTGGAGGCGCTTTTTATTGTGCGTAAAAATAAATTTAGCTAAAATTAGCTAAAAAATAGTAAATATTAGGCGGGTAAAATTTGTAAAATGTAAACAAAAATATATTTTCTATTTAGCTAAAAAATCAATATAAATGAATTAAAATTTGTGTTAACGTTAAGTTGTAGAATTTGTGCAACGTAACTTTTGGTAGAAGGGAGGAAGCAGGAAATGGTAGTAGGAAGGGTAAGAAGAGTGCTTAAGAAGAGCCTGTCCATAGCTTTGGCGGCGGCTATTATGGCGACTTCGGCTCCTCAGCTTTCTGTCACGGCTCTGGCACAGGAAGAGGCAGCTTCGGATGTAACCAGACCGGATGACGCAGATGAGGGACAACCCCAGAAGGACACATCCGAGAACAGGGATTCCGAAAACAAGGAAACCGAGGACAGTGATCCGGCACAGGACGGTGGGGCGGAAGAGGATTCCACTGAGGAGGACGCCAAAAATGAAGGGGGGGGGGTAAAATCTCCTGAAGAAACGACAGAGGATAATGTAGAAGATCCTGATCAGACAGAAGATGGGACAGATGATGATTCGACAGAGGACACTGACGCCGGGAAAGACGATGATCAGGAAAGTGGGAAGGACAAGGAAGAGGAAAAGCCCACTGTAAAGAAGAAACCGAAAGCCACCGATGATGCTGCATCCGGGGAGGATGAAGCTGAGGGTACGCTGATTTATGAGAATGATTTTAACGATGAGACGGCAGACACAGAGTTGGGTGGTGGAACTGTAAAAGCGTTAGCCGACGGAAACATGGCTATCGAGTATGATGTGGATTTATCCCAATCAGAAGGAAAGTGGACATCTGTTTTTGAGAATGGTTTTTCTATATCTCCGGCATACACAGATACAATCGCGGAAAAAATGACCATGCGTTTTGATGTGTATTTCCCGATTGATGCGGAAAGTGGGGATACTGCAGATGTTATTGGTGCTATGGCGGCAAAGGCCGTTTTGAAAACAAATGGTTCACAATGGACTGATGAAGGTAAAATACTTAATTTAAGTGATGCAGATTTGGTTTCAGCTGAAATAGAAAATTACAGCAAGTTTCAGGTTGAATTTGATATAAGCAGTGAAAGCGGTTGGACTATTGCAGATATTGAATCTATTGAAGAGGTTGTACCATATTTAGCTGGCAATGGCAGTACATACAAGGGAAAACTCTACCTCGACAATGTCGTATTAAAAGACACCTCCACCCAGACTGGGGAGCCCGATCCCGGTCCGAATCCGCCGGAGGAACTGGTGGAAGGAGAAGTCTTCTTTGAGCAGAATTTCGATGATGTAGAAAAGCTGGAAGATGCAGTGGACGTAGCGGGTAGTGAGGGGCTTAAGGATAAAGAGGGTGAGATAACGGCCTCTCTTGTAGAGCTGGGAACAGACACAGGCAATAAGGCGATCAAGTTCCCCGTCGATTTAACCGGCAGCACTGGATGGAAGGATATTTTTAAGGTACAGATGAACCTTCCCACAGCGTTCGATAAGAAACTGGATGAAAACGACGGAAAATTGGTCATGAGCTATGACATCTATTTTCCGGCGGACAGCCTGGCGGATGGTTTCGGTACAATGACCGCTCTGCCCGGTTTGAAGAGCGGGGAGAACTGGACATGGGTGACGTCTAAAAATGGCGTAGACATCAGTAAGTCAAATACGAAGGCAGCCGTAGAAGGTTATGAGGCATTCCATGTGGATGTTGACATGAAGGAATTTAAGACATGGAATGATTCAGAAAATAAGGATGTGGATTTTCCTTTTCCGGATATCATGCCGATTAGGGCAGTGATTCCGTGCCTTGCAGGAAAGACAAGCACATACAAGGGAGACCTTTATCTGGATAATGTGACGGTTAGGGCGGTCGGCATAGTTGATGAAGGCGGCGAGGAGGAACCGCCTCTGGAAGGTGACTTGGTCTATAAGCAGGATTTCAATGCACTGACTGACCTTAAGGGCGTTTTGACGGAGAATGTAAGCGGGAGAACGCCTGTGCTTGCAGAGCTTGCGAACGGCAACAAGGCCGTTAAGTACACTGTCGGCAAGCTTGCCGGGACTGGCTGGGACGAAATTTTTAAAGCGGAATTTGCATTGGCGGCATCTTATGACAAGGCTGTTACGGATAAAGTGGTCATGAGCTATGATGTGTATTTCCCGTCAGATAGTGTTAAGGCAGATGCTTTTGGCACTGTGAAAGCGCAGGCAGCCTTAAAGAGCGGCGAAAACTGGACATGGGTGTCTGCAAAAGCCTTCCCGGAATTTACGGCGGACAAATTGGCAGAGGATACAGGTGTACCGGGCTTTAAAAAGGCGCACATCGTAGTCAATATGACCGATTTTGAGACCTGGAACGGTACGGCTAATGTAAAGTATCCCTTTGAGAATATCACGCCGATCCAGGCGGTGATTCCCTGCTTTGCGGGATCAGGGAGTACCTATGAGGGCGATTTGTATCTGGACAACCTGGAAGTGAGGGCGGTAAGCAAAAACGGTGAAGAGGAACCGCCGGCGGACAGTAAAGAACTGATCTACGAGAACGACTTTAATGGACTGGAAAGTCTTGACAACGTTTTGTCAGAGAATGTAAGCGGGAGAACGCCTGTGCTTGCAGAGCTGGCAAGTGGCAACAAGGCTGTCAAGTATTCGGACATCAAACTGGCAGGTGGAAACTGGGATGATGTTTTCAAAGCGCAGTTTAATCTTTCACAGCCCTATGATAAGAAGATCAGCAGCAAAGTAGTCATGAGCTATGATATCTATTTCCCGGCGGACAGCGTTAAGGCAGAAAGCTTTGATATGTTCAAGGCACAGGCCACAATCGCCTGCGGCAGCGTATGGGCCTGGGCTACGCAGAAGTCATGGCCGGAGATTAAGGCGGCTGAACTGCAGGACGATGCGGATGTACCGGGTTTCAAGAAGGCACATGTGGAAATCGACATGAAAGATTTCCAGACTTGGGATGATAATCTTGGGGACAATAAGGTATATCCCTTTGAGAATATCACGCCAATCCAGGCAGTGATCCCGTGTTTTGCAGGATCGGGCAGTACCTATGAGGGTGATTTGTATCTGGACAACCTTGAGGTCTGGGCAGTGAACGAGACAGAGGAGATTCCCGATGTAGTAGAGGATCTGGTTCTGGATCTGGATGTATCTGCATGGAAGGTTGGGGAAGCTTATCAGTATACTGGAACAAGCCAGATTGCGAACAAGACGGTTGGCGGTAAGAAGCTTCTGGCGGCTACGGTGGACTTTTCCAAAGATGCAGGTAAAGGATGGAGCGAACCGAAGTTTGATTATACACATGTCGAAGTAGTGCCGAGTTTAAAGGGATATAACGCTTTTGCGGCGGATGTATATTACAAACCGGCAAATAAGAATGCAGGCAGCTTCGGCCATAAACTGTTTGCCAAATCGCCGACTACGGGCAAGGAGACCATCAATGACGATACGGCATTGCCTGCCGGAGAACCGGCGAAGATTGACGGGCTCGAGGGCTATTATAAAGCAGAATTTGTATTGGAAAAGAAGTTTGAAGGGGATTTCCAGAATCTGACCTTCAGTATCGTAGGTAAAAATACCGATTATGTGGGCGACGTTTATTTCGATAACATGCGGTTCACACAGCTGTCCAAGCCGGACATCTATGTGGATACTACGATTCTTCCGAAGAAAGGCCCCGGAATACAGGTTGTTGATGGGGGGAGGAGCATTCAGACAGCAAGCGGGCAGAAGGTTGCCATCGCAGAGAATGTGTCATTGGTTGACGCGGAGGCGAAAGAAACAACGAAGAATCTGTACGCGTACTTGAAGGCTGTGGGTGAGTCTGACAGTGTGATCTTCGGGCATCAGAATGATACGCACAAAAAGGCGGGAAGTATGGGCGAAGGCTTCTCATCCTCAGATACCAAGGATATCACAGGCAGCATCGCCGGTGTTGTCGGTATCGACACACTGTCCCTGACAGGAAATGAGGCGTCGTCCTGGAATACGCCGGAAGCGGAGAGGATTGCCACGGTTGCGCAGATCACCAGGGAAGCGGCGGGAGAAGGAGCGATTGTTACCCTGTCCGCGCATATGCCGAACTTTGCGCTGATCGATGAGAGAGTCAAAACCTTCGGGGAGGCAGACGGGACGGAGACTGACGGGGAAAAGGTAGGTTACTGGCTGGTAAACGGCGAAAAGCAGTACAACTTCTCCGGGTATACACCGGGAACGCTCACAGGAAATGTTGTGCAGAGGATCATGCCCGGACAGGATCTGAACTATCTGTATACGGATTATCTGGATATGATCGCGGATTACGCGAAAGAGGTAGAGGGTGACGGTGTTACGATCCTGTTCAGACCCTTCCATGAGAACACGGGAAGCTGGTTCTGGTGGGGTGCGGCCCTCTGTGACGAACAGGCTTATATCAACCTGTTCCGCTATACGGTGGATTATCTGAAAGAGACCAAGGGCGTACATAACATGCTCTATGTGTACGGGCCGGGCAGCGAGGCATCCAGTGTGGCGGAATACGGTGCAAGGTATCCGGGTGACGCATATGTGGATATGATCGGATACGATCTGTACCATCAGAAGCCTACGCCGGAGAGTGAGCCGGGTTATCTGGCAAGCATCAAAATGCAGAATACGATATTAAGGGATTTTGCGCAGAAGCATGATAAGCTGTATGCCATTACGGAAACAGGTGTGGCTGACAAGGATGAATCGGGCGGGGATATCGCATTGAAGCGCAGTGGAAATAAGGTGCCCGACTGGTACATGCAGCTTCTCGACGAAATCAGCGAGGACGGCGGCATCTGCTATTTCCTCGTGTGGGCTAATTTCAGTGAAAACGGAAGCTTCTACCTTCCTTATGTGATTGAGAAGAAAGAAAACGGCATCCTTCACGGACACGAAATGCTGGATGAGTTTATCAGGTTCTACAACGATGGGAGAAGCGTATTCGCGACAGATATGAACAGCGGCTACACGGAAGTCAAAGGTGTTACAAACACCACGCAGAAAACGCAGGTATCCGGCTATTTCATAGCGCCTCAGTCGGGTGACAGACTTCTGCCCAGTGAGGGGAATACGGGTAGAACGCGTATTGCGGCTAAGATCGCGGGTATTGACCCAGCGGCAGAAGGCGTCAGCGTAGAGTTTGTTGTTTCGTCTGAGTTTGACGAGGTAGTTCTGAAGGCGGAATATAATGAGCAGGCAGCCGTCTGGGAAGCCTATCTGAAGGACGGCGTGCTGGTTGATCTGGGTGAGACGATGGGAACGATCACCCTGCGCGTAAACGAAGAAAAGATTTCAGAGATCACGGCCAGATTTAATATGGTCGAACAGGTACAGAACGACATGGTACCCGATGATTTTGAGGGCTATGACGGCAAAAGCGAGCAGTTAACGATTGCATGGGCGGCAGAAAAGGAGAGCGGCAGTGAAATCAGGCTGACGCTGACGGATGATGAGGGGAAGGTGTTTGGCGGAGACTACGGCCTGCAGATGGACATCACCTTGTCGGGCGCCAGCGCGTGGGTCGGCGCGAAGAAGAACTTTGTAGCTGACTGGAGTGAAGGCAATGCATTGGAGTTCTATACGGTTCCTGAGAAATACGGACAGAAGGTAGTGGTGCAGGTTAAATGCGGCGGCCAGATATTTGAAGTTTATCTGCAGGAGTTTGCGGAATATACATCCAATGCGGAAAGCGGAATACCTGTAAAGATTACGGTTCCTTTCAGCGCGTTTGTGGGCAGGGATAATAAAGACGCTAAGTTTGACCCTAAGACGATTGAGAGTATCGGGCTGTATTGTAATGCCATCGCGAAAGAGGGTGTGACATTCCCGCTGCAGACCACGATCTGCTATGATGAATTTAAGGTCGTGACTACTGATAAGGCTGCGGTAGACATTGAAGCTACGGTTAAAGAAGGTATCTGGTTCAAGGAGATCCCGAATCAGGTTTATACGGGCAAGGCCATCAAACCGGAGGTTCAGGTATACGACGATGCGAAGCAGCTGACGTTGAAGAAGGACTATACGGTAACTTATAAGAATAATACCAAAGCAGGCCCGGCGGATATTATAATTAAGGGTAAGGGCAATTACGCCGAGACGATCGAGGGGCATTTTACGATCCTGCCGAAGCAGATCGGGGATCTGACTGTTACCGCGCCCGATTATCTGATTTATAACGGAAAAGAGCAGAAGATTGCCGTTACCGTGAAGGACGCGAAGAAAAAACTGAGCGCAAAGAATGACTATACCCAGACGATCACCTTTATACCCGATGCGGCGGCACAGGACGGAGAAGCAGCGGAGGGCAAGGAAGTAGAGAAAGCGAAAGAGGCAGGTACATATAACATCAGGATTGCCATGAAGGGCAATTATGCCGGTGAGGTAACCATACCGTGCAGGGTGGTAGACGGCAAAGAGCTTCTGAGCAAGGCAAAAGTGACGCTTCCCGCCAATGCGCTGGATTACAGGGACGGCGCGGCGGTAGAGTTTGCAGATCCGTCCGGGATTGTCGTGAAGCTGGCGGGCAAGGTTGTTCCGCAGAAGGCGGAAGACGGCGTTACGGACAACTACACGATCTCTTATGAGAACAACAGGGAAGTAGGAACCGCAAAGGTAGTGATTCGGGCAGGTGAAAACAGCAAATACGTGGGTAGCTGCAGCAAGACATTCAGCATCAGCGGTGTGCCGTTCTCGACGAAGACAGTTGAGATCACGGACTTCCAGACGAAGCTGCCTTATACAGGGAAGTACATACGCCAGCAGGTGAAGCTGACGGATAAAGCGTCCGGCAATGAGCTGGAGAAGAATGTGGACTACAGGATCACCTATGTGAATAACCTGAACGCGGGCAAGGCGACTATGACGGTCACCGGCCTTAAGAAGTACAGCGGTACCATCAAGAAGACATTTACCATCGACAAAGCGGCTTTGACGACGGATATGGTACAGCAGGACAAGATGACCGTGCTCCAGAACCGTGCAGGTGCAACGCCGGATGTGGAGATCCTTCATGAAGGCAAGACACTTGTGAAGGATGTGGATTACAGGCTGACTTATACAAACAATAAGAATACGACTACCGAGACGAAGAAAGCCTATATCAGCATCGCAGGCAAGGGTAATTTCAAGGGAAGCCTGAGCAAGGCGGTTGAGCTTACGATCACGCCAAAGTCCTGGGACAGCGGAGAAATCACCGTGGAAGTGCCGGATATGGAATACAGTAAGAACAAGGCTAAGTATACGCCGAATCCGGTTGTGTATGACAACGGTAAGAAGCTTACGAAAAATAAGGATTATACAGTAGCGTATGCGTCCAATCTGAAGGAGAACATCACGGAACTTACGGAAGACGGCGTGCTGGCGGACACAGGACATACGGCAGAGGCAGTCATTACGCTGACCGGCCCCGACTACACAGTAGCGAAAGCGGAAGCTGCTGAGACCGAAGACGGCGCAGGAGCTGCGGATGAGAGCAAGAGAACCTTTACGTTCAGGATTATCGGTAAGCTGATCAGTAAAGCGAAGGTATCGGTAAAGCCTGACAAGGTACAGTATTTCAGCCAGTACGGAACCAGACCCGGGAAAGAAGACCTTACGGTAACATACAAGAATGCGCCCGTAACGGATGAGGAGTACGATATCATATCCTACAGCAAGAATGACAGGAAGGGTAAGGCAACGCTGGTCATTCAGGGTAAGGGGCAGTACGGAGGCACGAAGAACGTGACGTTTGCGATCAAGGAGAGAGGCATGCAGACTAATTTTGCAGATGCAATAGAGGAGATCATGACAACCATGATGGAATTATTTGAATAGCGTGTCACGCAAAAGCTGAATCCATATGCGGGAGGGCGGTGCAGGTTCAAAACTGCGCCGCTTTCCTGATTCAGGCGGCGAATTGCGCATTGAAAACCGCGCAAAGATGTGATAGAGTGGGTTATGTGAGTAGTGTGAGAAGTACTTCTAAAACTCAGCAGCAAAAGCTGCTTCGTTAAGAAGTACTAAGTCTCACACAAGAGAATGCCTGAAATGCGGCATTCTCCGCATGAATTTGAGATTCCGCAAAGCGGAATCATGGCGGTTAGCGTGAGAAGAACTTCTAAGTTTCAAGCAGGAAGATGAGGACAGGGCGATGGAACAGTATAAGCAGGAATTTATCGGCTTTATGATAGAAAGCCGGGTGTTGCAGTTTGGAGATTTTACTTTAAAGAGCGGCAGGAAATCCCCGTTTTTTATGAACGCGGGCGCATATGTGACCGGCGCGCAGCTAAGAAAGCTGGGTGAATACTATGCGAAGGCGATTCATGACAATTACGGTCTGGATTTTGATGTCCTGTTCGGGCCCGCCTACAAGGGGATTCCCCTCACAGTGGCTACGACCATGGCGATCAGCGAGCTTTACGGAAAAGAGATCCGTTACTGCTCCAACAGGAAAGAGGTGAAGGATCACGGCGATACCGGGATTCTGCTTGGCTCCAGACTGAAGGACGGTGACAGGGTTGTCATCATAGAGGATGTGACGACTTCCGGGAAATCGATCGAGGAGACGTTCCCCATTATCATGGCGCAGGCGGATGTTTCCGTTCAGGGGCTGATGGTGTCCTTAAATCGGATGGAGAAGGGGCTTTCCAGCGATAAGAGCGCGCTGGATGAGATCAAAGAGAAGTACGGATTCGAGACAGGAGCCATCGTCACCATGGAGGAAGTGGTGGAGTGTCTTTACAATAAACCTGTCGGCGGCGAAATATATATTGACGATGACATAAAGGGGCGGATCGACGCTTACTATGAAACCTATGGGGCGAAATAACTTTGATAGTGTCAGAAAAAGCGGTAATGTAAGGAGTGTCGCGGCCGGGCGGCAGTCCGTGAAAGGAACGGTGATTAATATGGAAGAAAGAACCTATAAGATCATGGGCGGTTCGGGAGCCTTAAATCTTGCCTTCGGGGTGGTGATTATGGTGGTAGGTATAGCCGGGGGCGTGCTTCTGCTAATCAGCGGCGCGAAGCTTCTGGCGGGAAGAAATAAGATTTTATTTTAAAGAAAAGAGGGTGTTTTCGGGGAAAACGAAGATGCCCTTTCTTCGTTATACGGGAGGCGGACACGGGGTGAAGAAAAACAGTTTCATGTTTACCAATAAGGAGCACACGCGCAAAGGTATTATGGCTACGATTTTGGGCGTGATTTCTCTCGTATCTTTGGTTTACATAATTTATGACAGTTACACAAAGGCAGGAAAGATTCCCTTACAGTACGGTGCGGTGGCGTTTCTGACGATGATTTTCGCTTTTGTGGGCATTGTGCTGGGGGTGCTGTCCAAATCTGAGCGGGATAAGTTTTATTTTTTCAGTTATCTGGGTATCGTATTAAATGTACTGGTGCTGGCGGCGCTCAGCGTGATTTTGTACGCGGGGGCGTATGCTTAAAGTTTTGACGCCATCGCAGTAAACTGCTCTGGCATAGGAGGGAATCATGAGACAGGAAGAGTTAATTGCAGAGCGTTATGGGCTTGCCCTGACGCGGATCAGAGAGATACCGAGTGAGTCAATCTGCGGGGAGGCTTACCGGGATTATTTTATGCAGATGGCGAAGTTTGTTCTGATGATGGATCAGACATACATGCTGGTGGAGGGCGGGACACTCAGACAGATGGGACTGGAGGAGCTGAAAGCGCACAACCATTCGCTCTATGCGGATATTCTGCCGGTGCATTACGGGGATAGTTATGCGAACCCGGAATACGCAGTAGATCGACTGGGAAAGTCAATTGGAAAATGTCTGTCCTTTTTATATACGGAGCTGCGTGCCATGATTCCGGCGGCTTATGAGACAAACCTTGCTTCCATGACGATGCGGGCGGAGCTTCTGCTGGAGGTTTACCAGCTTTTTGTCTGTGCGGCCGAGGAGCGGAGAGAGCCGGATGGGGAGGAGCTGCGTCAGATCCTTTACTGGTATGTGAGCGATTATTATGAGGCGGAGTTTGAGGAGAAGAGTATGGTACTTCTGGATGCAGACCGGGACCACGCCCGCCGCATCATTATGGAAAGCGACCTGTCGGATCTGCGTTACCTCTACTGGTTCGGCGAGTATGTCACGGAGAACGAGCTGAAAACGGCGGCACATCTGAATGGAATGGCCCCGGAAAAAATAAAGCTGATGGCGGATACTTACACGGAAGGCTACCGCATCGGATTCGAGGTGACAAACAAGGACATCTCCATCAAGGAAACGGTGGCAGTCCGCTATTTTCTGGGCTTCGAACAGGTGATCAGACAGGCGGTGCTGAATTTTGACCGAATCGGTCTACAGTCAACTTTCTACCGGGCGGGCACCAGTATCTTCCAGGGAAGGAGCGTGAATAAAAACGGTTACTGTGGCGCGAATCCCAATAAGCAGTACGACTATGACCACAAGGAAGATATGGCGCTATTTCTGGACGGGGCGCTGGCGGAGAGAAGGGTGGAGGCGGTGCGGAATGTCTTCGAGCGGCATAAGGAGCTTGCAGCCCTTTATGGCGGCCCGGCTGTGGTGGAGAGCTTCGGGGAGGAGCCTTTCGTGCCGGGGAATAAGGAGTCGGCCTGCCGCCTGAGTGAAAAGCAGCAGAAGCTTTCCGTTTCCAACGCGGGAAGGATAGCCGATATCCAGAATGAGTATATCAAAGGGGAGGAGCGCAGCTTTACGATCATCGCCTTCCCGGTGCCACAGATCGGGGAGCGGTATGAGGAGATTTTCGATGACGTGGTGCGCATCAACACGCTGGATTACATGCTTTACCGGGATATCCAGCAGAAGATCATAGATGTGCTGGACAAGGGAGTGACTGTGCTGGTCAAAGGCATGAACGGAAATGAAACGGACATGAAGGTACAGCTTCACAGGCTGGAGAAGCCGGAAACCCAGACGAATTTTGAGAACTGTGTGGCGGATGTCAATATTCCCGTGGGGGAGGTGTTCACCTCGCCGCTCCTTGCGGGTACGGAAGGACTTCTGCATGTGCCGCGGGTGTTTTTGAACGAGCTGGAGTACAGGGATCTGCGGCTTCATTTTCAGGACGGCTTTGTGACGGACTATGGCTGCGGCAATTTTCCTTCGGAGGAGGACAACCGCAAGTATATCAGGGACAATGTGTTCCATCATCACGAGAAGCTTCCGCTGGGAGAGTTTGCCATCGGCACGAACACGACGGCGTTCTCCGTTGCAAGAAAATACGGGATAGAAGATAAGCTGCCGATTCTGATTGCGGAAAAGACCGGGCCGCACTTTGCGCTGGGGGACACCTGCTATTCCCACGAGGAGGAGGTGAAAAGTTACAATCCGGACGGCAAGGAGATTGTGGCAAAGGAGAATGAGGTGTCAGTTTTACGTGACACGGATGTCAGTAAGGCATATTTCCAGTGCCACACGGATATTACGATCCCTTACGATGAGCTTGGAGAGCTTTCGGTGTTGACTGCGTCGGGTGAGAAGTATGTGATTATCCAAAACGGTCAATTTGTACTGCCGGGCTGTGAAGAGCTGAACCGGGCGCTGGCGGAGTAAAAGATGGTTGAAAAAGAGAAGAAAATCTAGTACACTGTAAAATAAGAAACTTTGTTCTGACACAAGATATTGTGGTTGAGGAGGTAATTGCGGATGGCACAGGTAGGCATCGTGATGGGCAGCGATTCGGATATGCCCGTTATGGCGAAGGCGGCGGATATTTTGGAGGAGCTTGGTATTTCCTATGAGATGACGATTATTTCCGCCCACAGGGAACCGGATGTGTTTTTTGCGTATGCGAAGGGTGCGGAGGCGAAGGGCTTTAAGGTGATTATCGCGGGAGCCGGGAAGGCGGCTCATCTGCCGGGTATGTGCGCGGCGATTTTTCCCATGCCGGTGATCGGCGTGCCCATGAAAACTTCCGATCTGGGCGGAGTGGATTCCCTCTATTCCATCGTACAGATGCCCTCGGGCATTCCGGTGGCCACAGTGGCCATAAACGGCGGGCAGAATGCGGGTATTCTGGCGGCGAAGATTCTGGCTGTCTCGGACGCAGCGCTTCTGGAGCGGCTGAAAAACTATTCTGAGAGCCTGAAGGAGAGTGTGCAGGAGAAGGATGCGAGGCTGGAAGAGGTTGGATACAAAACATACCTTAAGTCATAAGGAAGGAGAACAGATTGAAAAATAAGTCTGGTGAAAAAATGGACTACAAGACAGCGGGCGTGGATATCGAGGCGGGTTACCGTTCGGTGGAGCTGATGAAGCAGTATGTGAAGGGGACGATGCGGCCGGAGGTGTTAGGCGGGATCGGCGGATTTTCCGGTGCTTTTTCCCTGGAAAAGATTAAAAATATGGAGAAACCGGTGCTTTTGTCGGGCACGGACGGCGTGGGCACGAAGATACAGCTTGCCTATCTGCTGGATAAGCACGATACCGTGGGTATCGACTGCGTGGCGATGTGTGTCAATGATGTGGTATGCGCGGGCGCGGAGCCGCTGTTCTTTCTGGATTACATAGCCTGCGGCAAAAATTATCCCGAGAAGATTGCGGCCATCGTGAAGGGTGTGGCTGAGGGCTGCAGGCAGGCAGGCGCTGCGCTGGTCGGCGGTGAGACGGCGGAGCATCCGGGACTGATGCCGGAGGAGGAGTACGATCTGGCCGGTTTTGCGGTGGGCGTGGCCGAGGAGAAGGATTTGATTACGGGTGCGGACGTTAAGCCCGGTGACGTGCTGATCGGCATTGCATCCTCGGGTGTGCACAGCAACGGCTTTTCCCTGATCAGGAAGGTGTTTGATGTGAATAAGGAGACGCTTTCCGTATATTATGAGGAGCTGGGAGCGACGCTTGGCGAGACGCTGCTGACTCCCACCAGAATTTATGTGAAGGCGCTTCGGGAAGTGAAACAGGCGGGGGTTACCGTCAAGGGCTGCAGTCATATTACGGGCGGGGGCTTCTACGAGAATATTCCCAGAATGCTGCCGGAGAACATATCGGCAAATGTGAAAAAGGGCAGCTTTGAGATTCCCCCCATTTTTGCGCTGATGCAAAGATGCGGCAATCTGGAAGAGAAGATGATGTACAATACCTACAACATGGGACTTGGCATGGTGCTGGCGGTGGATGCCGCGGATGCGGACCAGACCGTTGCCGCGCTTGGGAAAGCCGGAGAGAAGGCATGGGTTGTGGGCGAGGCTGCGGCAGGCGGCCACGAGGTAATGTTTGTCTAAACAGTTCAGCCGGACCACATGATGCGAATGGGCGTGTGCTGAACTGCTATTAAGAAGGGGATGGGGAGTGCAATCGGAGGTGCGGAATGCTTAGAGTAGTGGTGTGTGTGTCGGGAGGCGGTACAAACTTACAGGCAATTATTGACGGCATCGCGCAGGGAGCCATCTTTCACACGGAGATTGTCCGGGTCGTTTGCAACAATCCCGGCGCACGTGCCCTTGAGCGGGCAAAAACGGCAGGGATTGAGAGCGTGTGCGTGTCACCGAAGGATTACGGGGACCGGGAACAGTTTGAGAAGGCCCTGGTCCGCTGTGTGGAGGAAGCCGGGCCGGATCTGATCGTGCTGGCGGGCTTTATGGTAAAGGTGCCGTCAGAACTGATCAGAAAGTACGAAAATCGGATTGTCAATGTACATCCTTCCCTGATTCCGGCTTTCTGCGGTACGGGTTACTACGGACTGCGGGTGCATGAGGAAGCGCTTAAGCGCGGCGTGAAGATAACAGGCGCAACGGTACACTTTGTGGATGAGGGGATGGATACCGGCCCTATCATCATGCAGAAGGCGGTGAAGGTCCATGAGGACGATACGCCCGAAACATTACAGAAGAGGGTGATGGAGGAGGCCGAGTGGGTGCTTCTGCCCTGGTGTATCAATCTGATTGCGGCGGGACAGATCAAAATGGAAAACGGCCGGGTGACGGTCGCAGAGTAACAACGCGAAAAGAAGTTCTAAAGGCATCGCGCCATTGGACGCGATGTCAAGAACTTCTAAGTTTCGCGTGAGAGAATACCGGAAAGAGGCATTCTCCGTATAGTGGAAACTAAGAAAGGAACATGAGATATGAAAATTTTGATCGTTGGCAGCGGCGGCAGGGAGCATGCGATCGCGGCGGCTGTGGCGAAGAGTCCGAGGGTGAATAAGATTTTCTGTGCGCCCGGAAACGCGGGAATCGGGCAGATTGCGGAGTGCGTGCCCATCGGCGCAATGGAGTTTGATAAGCTTGTGGCCTTTGCCAGGGAAAATGCCATTGACCTGACGATTGTTGGCATGGACGACCCGCTGGTGGGCGGCCTGGTGGACGAAATGGAGGCGGCGGGCCTTAAGGTGTTCGGTCCCCGGAAAAATGCGGCGATTCTGGAGGGCAGCAAGGCTTTCTCCAAGGATCTGATGAAAAAATACAACATTCCCACGGCGGCCTACGAGAATTTCGACGATCCGCAGAAGGCGCTCCAGTATCTGGAGACTGCGAAGCTGCCGGTGGTACTGAAGGCTGACGGCCTTGCGCTCGGCAAGGGCGTGCTGATCTGTGAGACGCTTGACGAGGCGAAAGAGGGCGTCCGCACCATTATGGAGGATAAAAAGTTCGGCGCGGCGGGTAACCGCATGGTGATCGAAGAGTTTATGACGGGACGTGAGGTCTCCGTGCTCTCCTTTGTGGACGGGAAGACGATCAGGATCATGTCCTCCGCGCAGGATCACAAGCGGGCGCTGGACGGTGATCAGGGACTGAACACCGGCGGTATGGGGACGTTCTCACCGAGCCCTTTCTATACGGATGAAGTGGATGCGTTCTGCCACAAGTATATTTACCAGGCAACCGTGGACGCCATGGCGGCGGAGGGAAGACCTTTCAAGGGCGTGATTTTCTTCGGGCTGATGCTGACGGAGGACGGGCCGAAGGTGCTGGAGTATAATGCCAGATTCGGCGACCCCGAAGCGCAGGTTGTGCTGCCGCGTATGAAAAACGATATGATTGACGTGGTGGAGGCGTGTATTGACGGGACGCTTGACCGGTTGGAGCTTTCCTTCGAGGATAACGCGGCGGTCTGCGTGATTCTGGCTTCGGAGGGATACCCTGTTTCCTATGGGAAAGGCTTTGCGATCGAGGGACTGGAAAACTTTGAGGATAAGGACGGGTACTACTGTTTCCATGCGGGGACGGCACTGAAAGATGACAAGATTGTCACAAATGGCGGCAGGGTGCTTGGTGTTACGGCAAAAGGCGCAACATTGAAAGAGGCGCGGACGAATGCTTATGCGGCCACGGAGTGGGTACATTTTGACCACCAGTATATGCGGCACGATATCGGTAAGGCGATTGACGAGGTGTAAGCGTTATTGTGTGAATAATAAAGGGAGAATTCAAAAGGGAGTGGGATTATGGGCCGGGAAGAACGAATTGAGATGCTCAGGAAAGAGTTTAGCGAGGTCAATACTTATAACAGACCTACATATTGCCCCGAGTGCGAGGGTGTTATGGTTTTTAAGGGGTTGGGCGAATACGAGTGCGAGAAGTGCGGCTTTTTGGATTATGATGATTACGGAAAGGCGCGCAATTATGTGGAGAAGCATTCGGGTGCCAACGCGGCGGAGGTAGCCAAGGCTACCGGGATAACGCAAAAATCCATCAGGGATATGCTCAAGGAGGGAAAGCTTGAGATTGCGCAGAATTCCGTCATTTACTTAAAATGCGAGATTTGCGGTGCGACAATACGCAGCGGCAAATATTGCCCTAAGTGTGAGATGAACTATCACCATGATCTGGAGGAGATGGCAAGAAAGGCAAGGCATCATGGCGATACGTTCGGTTACAGCACCGAGCGGCGCAAGGGGGAGGATGGCTCCAAACGTTTCACAAGAGAATAGAAGGATACAGATAAAACCGCAGAAATGGAGAACAGGATGAAAATACGAAAGATTGAACGGGTGAGGGGAAGACAGGGACAGGTATGGAGGGCAGCGGCCGTTTTCGGCGTGGCAGTTTTCCTTGCGTGGTGCAATCCGATGGTGAGTCTGGCGGAGGCCACAGGTACCGTGTTGCCCAACTCAGTCAATATCAGGAAACAGCCCGATCAGGAAAGCGAGGTGGTCGGCAGCTCCACTGTCGGTAAGGAAATCAGTATCCGGGGCAAGGTAGACGTTTCCGGGGTCACCTGGTATCAGGTGTATGTGGACGCAAACAACATAGGTTATGTACGCGCCGATATGATAGAAAAAAAGGGGGATGGAGACATTCCCACAGTTAATGTGGCGTCGGAAAGCCAGACGGCACAGGCGTCGGAGGACGGGCAGGAACCGGCAGAATCCGGCAGTTCGGGCGGTGGCGCGCAGCTGGAAGCGCAGGAGGCGATGGATCTCCAGTACGGCAGCACCAAAGTACAGGCGAAGGTGCGTCCCGACCCCTCCACGTCGGGCAATCCGGTGGATTCCCTGACGCCCGGCACACAGGTCGTTGTGAGCGGCAAATCCGAGGGCAGCGACAGTAAGACATGGTATTTTGTCACCTTCACCGCCTCAAACGGTTCGGAGAAAACGGGTTATATCCGTTCCGATCTGTTGGAGCTTGGCGAGCTGCTGCCAGTGGAGGAGACGCCGGAGGAAGAACCGGAAGCAGAGCCGGAAGAGCCGGAGGCCGCACCGAGAAACGATTATGAACTGAAAATCGAGACTACCTCCGACGGGGAAGAGGAGTGGTATATTTATGATAATGTTACCGAACAGAAGCAGAAGCTGGTACCTCTTCTGGAAGCCTCTTATTCCCAGTCGCTGGATGATGGGGATGAGACGAAATCCCTGGTGAAGCAGCGGATCGTGATTGTCGTGCTGGCCGTGCTTCTGGCCGTTCTTGTGATTGTGACGGTCATTATGGCCTTCAAGCTGCGTGACGCATACTATGAGGATTATGAGGATGACGACGACGAGGAGGAGGATGAGGAGGACGAGGAGCGTCCGGCCGTAAGGCGGTCGGCGGAACGGGAAAGGGAGCAGAGCCGCAGGGAGTCTGCGGAGGAAGCGCGCAGACCCCGCAGAAGGGAAGAACCGGGAACCGGGGCGGACAGGCAGGAGCGCAGACGGCGTGAGCGGGAAGTGATTTACCGGGAAGAGCCGGACACGGAAGCGGCTGTCAGACCTGCAAGGACGCGCAAGGCTAAGAACTTCCTTCTGGACGACGACGAGTTCGAATTTGAATTTTTAAATATGGACGATAAGGATCTGAAATAACTATGTTTATCGAGATAGATTTTAACAGCGATCAGGCGATTTATATGCAGCTTAGGGATCAGATCATTATGGGGATCGCTTCTTCCCGGTTTCAGGAGGGAGATATGCTTCCCTCCGTCAGGCAGCTTGCGGATACCATCGGCATCAATATGCACACGGTAAACAAGGCATACACCGTTTTGAAGCAGGAAGGCTATGTAAAAGTGGACCGCAGGCGGGGTGTGATGGTGGCCGTGGATATTGACAGGATGCGGGCTATTGAGGAGATCAGGGAGGATCTGTTAGTCACTCTGGCAAAGGCAAGCTGTAAGAATATTTCCGGAGAAGAAGTGCATGCTCTTATAGACGAGATCTATGAGGAATATGGGAAAGGAATGAGAGAGTAAATGCAGCCACAATTTACGGATAAGGCGAAGACTGCCCTGATCTTAGCGGAGAGGGCTGCCAGAAGCTTACGGCAGAGTTATGTGGGAAGCGAGCATATCCTGTTAGGACTTTTACGGGAAAATACAGGCGTTGCGGCGACCGTGCTGTTGAATAACGGCGTGGATGTGGTAAAGCTGAAAGAGATGATAAAGGATCTGATCGTGCCGGAGTCCTCCGTGCTGATTGCGGAGCGGGACGGGTATTCCCCCCGTGCGCAGGCAATTCTGGAGGAGGCGCACAGGCAGGCGGACAGATTCCGCAGTGACAGGACGGGGACGGAGCACATTCTTCTGGCGCTTCTGAAAGAGGGGGAGAATGTAGCGGTCAGGCTTTTGAATACCATGGGCATTTCCGTGCAGAAGCTTTATGTGGATGTGCTGGTGGCCATGGGAGAGGACGGCGCGCTCTATAAAGAAGATTTGGGAAGAAAGCAGAATAAGAAAAAGGGGAATACCTCCACGCTTGACCATTACAGCAGGGATCTGACGGCGCTCGCAAGAGAGGGGAAGCTTGATCCGGTCATCGGCAGGGAGGAGGAGATCACCAGAGTGGTGCAGATCTTAAGCCGCCGCACGAAGAACAATCCCTGTCTGGTGGGAGAGCCGGGTGTGGGTAAGACGGCTGTGGTGGAAGGACTTGCAGCCAGAATCGTGACCGGCGACGTTCCCTTTACGGTACAGAATAAGAGACTTCTGACGCTGGATCTTTCCGGAATGGTAGCGGGCAGTAAGTACCGCGGCGAGTTTGAGGAGCGTATCAAAAAAGTCATAAAGGAAGTCATTGAGGACGGTAATATCATTCTGTTTCTGGATGAGATGCATACCATCATCGGCGCAGGCGGCGCGGAGGGCGCCATCGACGCTTCCAATATTTTAAAGCCGTCCCTCGCAAGGGGGGAAATTCAGCTGATCGGCGCGACCACCATTGCGGAGTACCGCAAGTATGTGGAGAAGGACGCGGCGCTGGAGCGGCGTTTCCATCCGGTGACAGTGGAGGAGCCGAGCATTGAGGAGACAGAGCATATTCTGCGGGGCATTGCACACAAGTACGAGGAGCATCACCGGGTTACCATCACGCCGGAGGCGATCAGCGCGGCAGTGGCCCTGTCGGCCCGTTACATCAATGACAGGAATCTGCCGGATAAAGCCATCGACCTGATTGACGAGGCTTCGGCGGCAGTGCGGCTGCATGTGACAAAGCAGCCTGATAAGCTGCAGGAGCTGTCAGAGGAGATCGATAAGATCGATCTGCAGATTGAGCGGTCAATCCGTATGGAGGCGTTTACACAGGCGGCGGAGCTGAAAAAGAAGCAGGAGAGCTGCATTAAAAAATATGAGCGCATGGTGAAGCGGCTGGAGCAGGAGGAGAAGAATCGCGCCTATGTGGTGGGAGAGAACGAGATCGCGGAAGTGGTGGCGCTCTGGACAAAAATTCCCGTAAAAAAACTGGCGGAGAAGGAGAGCGAGCGTCTGCTGAAGCTGGAATCCATTCTTCACAAGCGTGTGATCGGCCAGGAGGAGGCGGTCGTGGCGGTGGCGAAGGCCATGCGGCGCGGCAGGGTAGGACTGCAGGATCCCAACCGGCCGATCGGGTCGTTCCTGTTTCTGGGGCCTACGGGCGTAGGAAAAACCGAGCTTTCCAAAGCGTTGGCGGAAGCCATGTTCGGTTCGGAAAACGCGCTGATCCGTGTGGATATGTCAGAGTACATGGAAGGCCATTCGGTGTCCAAGATGATCGGGTCGCCGCCAGGATATGTGGGATTCGAGGAGGGGGGACAGCTCTCCGAGAAGATCCGCAGGAATCCGTATTCCGTGGTGCTTTTCGACGAGATAGAGAAAGCCCATCCGGATGTGTTTAACGTGCTGCTGCAGGTGCTGGATGACGGGCACATTACCGACTCCAAGGGACGGAAAGTGAGCTTTAAAAATACCATCCTGATTATGACCTCGAATGCCGGGGCGCAGCGTATCATTGACCCGAAGAATCTGGGATTTGGCGCGGCGGAGACGGAGAAGCAGAGTTACGACAAGATGAAGGGGAATGTCATGGAGGAGGTGAAGCGCCTCTTCAAGCCGGAGTTCATCAACAGGATTGATGAGATCATGGTATTCCATCCCCTGAACAAGGAGGATATGAAGGAGATTGTAACCCTTCTTTCCAGAAACCTTTCCAGACGCTGTAAGGAACAGATGGATATCGAGCTGGGCGTCGGGCCTTCAGCGAAGGAGTATCTGATCGAGAAGCACATGGATGTCAAGATGGGGGCAAGACCGATGAAGCGGGCGATCCAGTCGGAGATCGAGGATGCGCTGGCGGAGGAAATTCTGGCAGGAAAGGTGAAGAGCGGCGACAGGGTTTCTGTCGGACTGAAGAATAAAAAAATAACCTTCACGGTAAAACCTGTGTAGGCATGTTACACAGACGGCATAAAAATAACCAAAGACATTAGGAGGAAAAAGCGATGGCTGTAGTAGAGGAGTTATTGCGTGCAGAGAGTGACAGGACGATCAGCTTCGGCAATCACAAGCTGGCGGCAAAGGCAAAGCTGGAGGATTATGAGCACGGCGGTAATCTTTATAAGGTAAAGACCTTTAAGGAGCTGACGAAGCTTGAGAAAAACGGCATGTTTGCCTATGAGTCGGAGCCAGGCACCAGTGTGAACCGCTTCGAGGAGACGGAGAACGGCCTCACCTTCACGGTGGAGGGCGACGAGGACGCGCAGATCACGGTGGGACTGGAGGAAGATACGGTTTATACGGTGTATGTGAACGGCGCGAACGTTGGAGAGATGAAGACCAACCTGAGCGGGAAGCTGAGCATCAGTGTGGAGCTTGCAAGTGTCGGAGCGGTGGAAGTAAAGATCGTCAAGTAGGCGGTCGGCGTGATATCTGGGGGTTGCTGACGTGTATGTCATGTTTGGCTGCCCCCATTTTATTCTATAGAAAATTGCGACAGCGTAAACCATTCAAGGAGAATGCGGAGCATTCTCTGAATCGAGCGCGCGGGCGCTCGATTTGTGTAAAGAAAGGAAACAGGAATGGCAAAGGGAAAATCGACCGTGTTTTTCTGTCAGAGCTGCGGATATGAATCCTCCAAATGGCTGGGACAGTGTCCCGGCTGTAAGGAGTGGAATACCATGGTGGAAGAGCCGGCAGCCGGAAGGGGAAGCGGCGGCGCAGGCGGGAGTGCGTCCGGGAAAAGGGCGGCGGAGCCGGTCAGCCTGAGACAGGTGGATCTGCGGGAGGGAGAGCGCATGACCACGCATATCGCTGAGCTTGACAGGGTGCTTGGCGGGGGGATCGTGCCCGGATCGCTCACGCTGGTGGGCGGCGATCCCGGTATCGGTAAATCCACCCTGCTCCTGCAGGTGTGCAGGCATATGGCGGCGGACGGCCGTAAGCTCCTCTATATATCAGGCGAGGAATCCCTGCAGCAGATCAAGATGCGCGCCAACAGGCTGGGGGAGTTTTCGGAGCAGCTTCTCCTTCTGTGTGAGACAAATCTGGAAACCGTGGAACAGACCATACGGAAACAGCAGCCTGCGGTGGCGGTCATCGATTCCATCCAGACGATGTACCGGGAAGAAATCTCTTCCGCGCCGGGCAGCGTCTCTCAGGTGAGGGAGTCCACCAATGTGCTGATGCAGCTTGCCAAGGGTCTGGGCATTTCCATCCTGATTGTGGGTCATGTGACGAAGGAGGGAACGGTGGCGGGGCCGAGGGTCCTGGAGCATATGGTGGACACGGTTCTCTATTTCGAGGGGGACAGACATGCCTCCTACCGAATTCTGCGGGGCGTCAAAAACCGTTTCGGCTCCACGAACGAGATCGGCGTTTTTGAGATGAGGGAGGAGGGGCTTGCGGAAGTGGAGAACGCTTCCGAGTTTATGTTGAGCGGCAAGCCCGAGGGGGCCAGCGGCTCCGTGGTGTCCTGCTCGATGGAAGGAACCAGACCGATTTTACTGGAAATACAGGCGTTGGTCTGTCACAGCAATTTCGGCATACCGAGAAGGCAGGCTACGGGTATGGATTTTAACAGATTAAATCTCCTGATGGCGGTTTTGGAGAAGCGGCTGAATCTGCAGATGTCGGACTGCGACGCTTATGTGAATCTGGCGGGCGGCATGCGGATCGTGGAGCCGGCCATTGATCTGGGGGTTGCCATGGCGGCGGCTTCCAGTTTTAAGAACCGGGCGATTGACGACCGGACGATTGTTTTCGGTGAAATCGGGCTGAGCGGGGAAGTGCGGGGCGTTTCGCAGGCTTCCCAGCGGGTGGCGGAGGCCGCAAAGCTGGGATTTACCACTTGTGTTCTCCCGGCGGTCAATGCGGGGCAGATCAGGATAAAAGAGGGGCTTCAGATTATCGGCGTTAAGACGGTGCGGGACGCCATTGACTTGATTTAGCGCCGCTTATGTGATACGATATCCGAGGTTATTCTTATTTTATGGCTACGGAAAATTGCGAAAGGAGAATGCGGCGCATTCTCTGCATCTTCGCCGTCAGGCGGCGATTTCGTACAAAAGGAAGAAAAGTTCTGACAAAGGAGTCAGTATGGATAAGAGAAAGCACGGCTTTCGGGGCAGCATACCTCTTCTGATCGTGGAAATCTGTGTTCTGGTTATCGCTATCGGTGTCATGTATGTGGTGGTCACGATGACAAGTGAGGTAAACCACAAGGATATTGACGAGGAAAATATCCGCATGAATGAGGAGATCGTCAGGAAAAAGACAACCGATGTGCAGCAGACGGAAACGAAGAAGGAGGAAAAGAAAAAAGGGTACCGCAACATTGCGCTCTTCGGTGTGGACGCCAGAGACGGCGAGCTGGGGAGAGGCACCAGGAGCGACACCATTATGATTGCCAGTATTAACCAGGATACACAGGAAATCAGGCTGATTTCCGTGTTCCGGGATACCTATCTGAATCTGAGTAACGATTCTTACAACAAATGTAATACAGCCTATGCGCAGGGCGGGCCGGAGCAGGCGATCAATATGCTCAACATGAATCTGGATCTGGATATCACGGATTATGTGACCATCGGCTTTTCAGGGCTGATCGACGCGGTGGATGCGCTGGGCGGCGTGGAGATCGAGATTACGGACTCGGAGATTTCCCATCTGAATAATTACCAGCTCTGTATGGCGGAGGAGCTGGGCGTGGACTATACGCCGGTTACGCAGAGCGGCAGGCAGCTTTTGAATGGGATGCAGGCCACGGCCTACTGCCGGATCCGTTACACAAGGGGAGATGATTTCAGGCGGGCGGAGAGGCAGAGAGATGTGATCAGCGCTATGATGGACAAGGCGGGCGGTGCGTCTGTCAGTACATTGACTGATATGGTTAACGCTGTTCTGCCGCAGGTGGAAACTTCTCTGAATGTGAATGAGATTCTGAGCGTGCTGGGAAGTGTGGCGGGTTACAATATGACGGCCAGCGACGGATTTCCCTTTGAGGGGGGCAGAGCCGGGGCCAATGTGGGAAGCAAGGGAAGTTGTGTGATCCCGGTTGATCTGGAGGAGAATGTGAGACAGCTCCATCAGATTTTATATCCTGAGGAAAGCTACAGGCCCTCATCCCAGGTGCAGCGGATCAATGGGGAAATCATAGAACAGACCAGTGAGTTTATACAATAACGGGGCAGCAGTTCACAGGTGGGACTGCTGTCTGTGTGCGGAGAGGGCATACGGTTACTATGAAAAAACTGTTTATTTATCTGAAGGATTACAAGAAGGAGACGGTTTTCGCGCCGCTCTTTAAAATGCTGGAGGCTACCTTTGAGCTGTTTGTACCCCTTGTGATGGCGGCCATTATTGACCGGGGCATCGGGCAGGCGGATACGGGGTATGTCTTGAAAATGGGGCTTATTCTGGTGGCGCTTGGGCTGATCGGGCTGCTCTGCTCCATCACGGCGCAGTATTTTGCGGCCAAGGCGGCGGTGGGCTTTTCCACCGGGTTAAAACATGCGCTGTTTGATCATATCCAGAGCCTCTCCTTTACAGAGATTGACACGCTGGGGACGTCGACCCTGATTACCCGCATGACTTCTGACGTGAATCAGGTACAGAACGGCGTCAATATGGTGCTGCGCCTGTTTCTGCGCTCACCCTTTATTGTGTTCGGCGCGATGGTTATGGCTTTTACCATCGACGTGAAGGCGGCCCTGATTTTCGTGGTGACGATTCCCCTTCTTGCGGTTGTGGTTTTCGGGATTATGGCCCTTACCATGCCTATGTACAAGAAGGTGCAGGCGGGGCTGGACGCGGTGCTTTCCGCGACAAGGGAAAACCTGACGGGCGCGCGGGTGATTCGTGCCTTTCACAAGGAGGAAGAGGAGACAGAGCGGTTTGAGGAGAGAAACGGATTTCTCACGCATCTCCAGCTCGTCGTGGGACGAATTTCTGCTTTGACCAATCCGGTCACATACATTATCATCAATGCGGCTACCATTCTTCTGCTCTATACGGGCGCGGTGCGCGTGGACAATGGCAGCATTAGCCAGGGCGAGGTGGTGGCGCTGGTCAACTACATGTCCCAGATTCTGGTGGAGCTGATTAAGCTGGCAAATCTGATTATTACGATTACCAAAGCGCTTGCCTGTGCAAACCGGATCGAGGCGGTTTTCGAGGTGGAGTCCTCCATGCGGTGGCAGGACGCGGCTTTGAACGGCGGTGTGCCGGCAGAGGAGACGGCGGAAAGGAAACATCTGACAGCGGTCGACGGTTCGGCGGCAGGAAACGGTACGGCTTTCGGGACGGACAATTCTGCGGGGAAGAATAGAGCAGACACAGGTGTGGATTTTGCCGTGGAATTCGACCATGTACATCTGACTTACGGGGGAGCGGGCGCGGAATCCCTGAGCGATATCCATATACAGGTGCCGAGGGGGCAAACTGTCGGCATCATAGGCGGCACGGGTTCGGGCAAGTCTTCTCTGGTGAATATGATCCCACGGTTTTATGACGCCACGGCAGGGACGGTGCGGGTGGACGGACGGGATGTGAAAACCTACGGAATGGAAGAACTGAGACAGAAGGTAGGTATTGTTTTACAGAAGGCGGTGCTTTTTAGGGGAACGATCCGTGATAACCTGTTGTGGGGAAACGGAGCCGCCACGGATGAGGAATTGTGGGAGGCGCTGCGGCTTGCGCAGGCTGGGGAGTTTGTGGAGACGAAAGAAGGACGTCTGGACGCTCCCGTGGCGCAGGAGGGGCGCAATCTTTCTGGCGGACAGAGGCAGAGGCTGACCATCGCGAGGGCTCTTGTGGCGAAGCCGGAAATATTGATTTTGGACGACAGCGCGTCGGCATTGGACTATGCCACAGATGCGGCGCTGCGCAGGGCGCTTAAGGAGCTGCCCCGGGAGACAACGGTGTTTATCGTATCCCAGAGGGCTTCCTCCATTCAGCACGCAGACCAGATCATTGTGCTGGAGGACGGTGAGATGGCAGGGTGCGGCACGCATGAGGAGCTGCTGGCGGACTGCGGGGTCTATCAGGAGATTTATTATTCACAGTTCGATCGTGGCTGACAGAACATGTGTGGCCAACAGGATACATTTGTCCTGCGGACGCGCTTTCGCTCGATTCCAAACGCAGCGGTACTAAGCTCAAAAATACTTCGCTAAGTACCGGCGTTTTCCAACGGTCCTTGTGACAAATGTATCCTATTGGCCGCGGAGGATCGAACTGCAGGTTATCGTGATCGCAGGAACGAACTTGTAATATATAGGAGGGTAAGATGGGACAGAAGGAGACATTCAGCAGGGTTTTACATTATATAAAAAAATACTGGCTGTATCTGGTGGCATCCATCGTGATGGCGACCGTGACGGTAGCGCTGACCCTGTACTTCCCAATATTGACTGGCAGGGTCATTGATCTTGTGCTCGGTGCGGGACAGGTGGATTTTGACGGTGTGTTCTCGGTTCTGAAGCAGATGGCAGTGATTGCCGCGGCCACCGGGGCAGCCCAGTGGATTATGAATGTATGCAACAATAAAATGACCTACCGTATCGTGCAGGATATCCGCAACGAGGCCTTCCGCAGGATAGAGATTCTTCCGTTGAAGTATATTGACGCGCATTCCTACGGCGAGGTGGTGAGCCGGGTGATTGCGGATGTGGATCAGTTTGCGGACGGCCTGCTGATGGGCTTTACCCAGTTTTTTACCGGGGTTATTACGATTCTTGGGACGTTAGGGTTTATGCTCAGTGTCAATGTGGCCGTCACGGGCGTCGTCGTTCTGGTGACACCGTTGTCGTTTTTTGTCGCGGGCTTCATCGCAAAGAAAACCTTTACTATGTTCCATTTACAGTCGGAGACAAGGGGCGAGCAGACGGCGCTGATCGAGGAGATGGTGGGGAACCAGAAAGTGGTGCAGGCCTTTTCCCATGAGGATGAGGCGCTGGAACAGTTTGACGAGATCAACGGCAGATTACAGGACTGTTCCCTGCGGGCGATCTTCTTCTCCTCCTTAACGAATCCCTCCACCCGGTTTGTCAATAATCTGGTGTATGCGGGCGTAGCGGTTGTCGGCGCGGTCTATGCCGTTCACGGAGGGATCAGCGTGGGGCAGTTGTCCTGCTTTCTCTCCTATGCGAACCAGTATACGAAGCCGTTCAATGAAATTTCCGGCGTGGTTACGGAACTGCAGAATGCGCTGGCCTGCGCGGCGCGGATCTTTGCCCTGATCGAGGAAGAGCCCCAGACGCCGGAGCCGGCGAATGCAAAGACGCTTAAGTGTGTGGAGGGGCGTGTGGAGCTTTCCCATGTGGACTTTTCCTATGTGCCGGATAAGAAGCTGATTACGGATCTGAATCTGGCGGTGAAGCCGGGACAGAGGGTGGCGATCGTCGGGCCTACGGGCTGCGGTAAGACGACGGTAATCAATCTGCTGATGCGGTTTTATGATGTGGATGGGGGAAAAATCTGCGTGGACGGCGCGGATATCCGTGAAGTGACGAGAAGGAGCCTGCGTGAAAATTACGGTATGGTATTGCAGGAGACATGGTTAAAAGCCGGGACGATCCGTGACAATATTGTGATGGGCAAGCCCGACGCCACAGAGGAGGAGGTCATTGCCGCCGCGAAAGCGTCCCATGCCCACAGCTTCATCAAGAGACTTTCCAAGGGGTATGATACGGTGATCGGGGAGGACGGCGGCAGCCTTTCCCAGGGACAGAAGCAGCTGCTGTGTATTACAAGAGTCATGCTCTGCCTGCCGCCCATGCTGATTCTGGACGAGGCGACCTCCTCCATAGATACGCGCACGGAAATCCGGATCCAGAAGGCTTTCGCCACTATGATGCAGGGAAGAACCAGCTTTATCGTGGCGCACAGGCTCTCTACCATCCGGGAGGCGGATGTGATTCTGGTTATGAAGGACGGGAATATCATCGAGCAGGGAAATCATGAGACGCTGCTTGAGAAGAAGGGATTTTACGCCGGATTGTATGAGAGTCAGTTCGCGGTGTAGTTGCAGTGTAGTTCAGTTCAGGACTTTGCACTTGCTGCAAAGTCCGTAAGAATGTGTAAATTTAGTCAAGTGGGAATCTGCCCTCGCCGTAGGCGACTTGGAATGGGCAGATTCTATAACAGGAAAGCCGAGGGCTGAACTGTTATAGTAGGAGCCGTCCTTATTGTAATCCATGGATTCGGAGCGGATGTCCTTGATTACGCCGTTCTCCCATTCAAAAACCAGATACTGATAGACGACGGCGTGATGCTCCAGATATGCTTCATCGGTCAAAAACGTAAGAAGCGTATCCTCTTCGATACCGTTATTTTCGCAGAAGCTGTCGATTTCCACGGCTGTACCGTCCACAAAGAAGGAGGGCAGGATTGTAGTCAGGACTTTGTCAAAGGGAATTTCCTCCGGGGGAAGGAACTGATAGTCGCTGCCGTCCACACTGGAGAGGATATCATAATCCTCGTAGGCAGCCAGAAAAGTTTCCGGGCTGTCGCCGATTTTCACGCCGCGGATTGTCTGCGCCGTCTCCGCATCCAGATCGTAGTCGGTGGCGGTCAGGAGAGGTTTTTCTTCTCCGCAGGCGCTGAGAAGAAACGTGAGGGAAAAAGTCAGGATAAGGAGAGCAGTGATTTTTTTCATGGGAATCCTCTTTCCGGAGCGGCGGGCTCCTGTGTTTGTAAATCGCGACAATCATTTATATGTATTCCAAATGCGGGTGTGCGCATAAAAGAAAACCCGCGAGCGGTGACTCACGGGTCTGAAAACAGGGGCAGTAGGAATCGAACCCACATCGATGGTTTTGGAGACCACTGTTCTAC
>CAMWJF010000047.1 GCA_947174505.1 uncultured Lachnospiraceae bacterium | reverse complement strand
AGACATGAGGAGGAATGAATGATGCACTATACAGGAACCATATGGAGGCCGCCCTATGAGGCATCTTCCCTGTTATTGGAAGTCACCGCAGGCTGTACGCACCACAGATGCAAATTCTGTACGCTTTACGCAGACCTGCCATTTCAGTTCAGGATGTCACCGATGGAAGATATAGAGGCGGACTTGAAAGAGGCACAGAAGACGTACCGCCGTTTTATGGGGAGGAAGGTGTCACGGACTTTCCTGACAGGGGCGAACCCGTTTGTGCTGAAATATGACAGGCTGATGGAGATTGCGGGACTGGTACACAAATATTTTCCGGGGATGGAGACCATCGGCAGTTTTGCCAGGGTGACGGATGTTACCCTGAAATCAGATGAGGAGCTTGCAGCCCTGCATGAGGCCGGTTATGACGGTCTGACAATCGGCATCGAGACGGCGGATGACGAGGCGCTGCGGTTCATGGATAAAGGATACCTTGCGGCAGACATTCTGGAGCAGTGCGGGCGTTTAGATAAGGCTGGCATCCGCTACAGTTTTTTCTATCTGACGGGCATATCCGGCGCAGGGCGCGGGGAGGATGGGGCAAGGGCCACCGCCGCTGTATGCAATAAGCTCCACCCGACTTTGATCGGTGCAAATATGCTGACCATTTACCCGGATTCAAAACTGTATGAAGAAATCCGGCAGGGGAACTGGAAAGAGGAAAGTGAGACAGAAAAGTACAGGGAAGTCAGGGCATTGGTGGAAGGGTTGGAAATCCCCACAGAGTTTGCGGCGCTTGGCGCTTCCAATGCCTTTCAGCTTCATGGTGTTTTACCGGAAGATAAGAAGAAACTTCTGGCTTTCCTTGATGATGTCATAGAGAATGTGGACGAGGTCGAACTGCGGCGTTACCGTGAGAGCGTCCATCATCTGTAGGGAGGTGGTTCAGTTGCATTTTACGGGAAGGACATGGAGGCCGCCTTATGAGGCGCATTCCGTCATCATACAGGCAACCTCCGGCTGTACATATAAAAAATGCCGTTTCTGTAGTCTATATAAAGGTGAGAGTTTCCGTATGTCACCGATGGAGGAATTTGAGGAAGACTTGGAGGAAATCAAAAGCTGCCAGCCATATGCAAGGCGCATCTTCTGGACGGGAGCGAACCCGTTTGCCATGAGCTATGAGAACCTGAAACTCCGGGCGCTCACGGTAAGGGATTATCTCATCAAGTGCCAGACGATGGCGATGTTCGCAAGCATAAGGGATATTAAGGACAAGGAGGTGTGGCAGCTTAAGAAGCTTCGGGCAATGGGGATAAACGGCCTGAGCATCGGGACAGAGAGCGGGGATGATGACACGCTCGCGCTGGCGGACAAGGGATACACGGCGGCTGACATTTTAGAGCAGTGCCAGAAGCTGGACGAGGCAGGGATTGAATATTATTTTGTCTACATGACAGGACTTGCGGGGAAGGACAGGGGATACTGGAATGCGGTAAACAGTGCAAAGCTGTTCAGCCAGTTAAACCCTTATTTTATCTCGGTAGATTCCCTTATGCTGTTCCCGGACACGGAACTGTACCGCATGGAGCAGGAGGGTAGGTTTGTTCCCGCCGGGGAGAAGGAGCGCCTGCGGGAACTGCAGGTGTTTATTCAAAACTTACAGATACGGACGCACCTGTTTGCTGATTCCAGTTCAAATTTTTACCCGGTCACTGCTTGGCTGCCAAAGGAGAGGGATTCTGTGGTCAGTGAGCTACAGCACATCATGGATACGGTAAGTGAGGAGGAAATGGCGGAATATCGCCGGAACCTGAAATCTTTAGGATGAAAAATTATACCAAAGACAGCCGCTGTGTATGGAGTAAAACCATATGCGGCGGTCTGTCATTTCCACAGGCAGTCCGGGTCTGCCATAGAGTGGCCTTGGGAGTATAAGACCATCGTAGAACAATATACAACAATAAATCTTAATGACAAAGAGTACTATTCCAGAGGAGGTTCTGTTGACGCCTCGCTTGTCGGTGAACGCATTGGTACAAACGCTGCCTTTAAATCAGTTTTCAAAATATGATGGGTATGAACAAAACGGTCATTTCAAGTTGGGCAGTGATTCGTATATCTGGGATGTTCTTAACGCGTGCCGTGATGCCGAATTTGTTGAAGATGACAACTGGGAAGAGAGCAATAGAAATTATTTTAGATGACACAGTACTTTTATCCAAAGGAACAATATTCGGTGGTGGAGTATCTGTTCCTGAGTAATTTATACTTTTCATTCCCTGAAAATAGTCGTTTCATGCAATCCTATATTGAACCTTTTTAGGAGAAATGAAACTTTTCTGTGGTCTGGTTCGTATTATTAACAAATGACAGCTTTTCTCAACTTATGACAGAGAAATCTTTATATCAGAAGTAATTGACAATAATGGAGGACTTGGAAAATGAATGTAAATGGAATAGGGACAGCAGGATATCCGGCATGGCGGGGCGCAGGAAAGGCACAGTCGAATACGGAAGAAAAGAGTTTTGCGGCGCAGATAAACAATGTGGCGGGTACACCAAAGGTCTATGATATTTTTACAGATGAAGATATGATCTGGACCGGCGGGAACGGAACAGGTCTGTCCTACTACCTCAAATATGCGGAGGATTCAACAGAGGATGATCCGACAATCATTGCAAAGGGCGTTGATGAGAATGGGGATGAATTCGAAAAGACCATACATATCAACCAGATCAATCCCAAGTCTGCGACTGTTGTGGAAATGCGTGCTCTGGAAGCGCATATGGGAGTAAAAAAGCTGGGAGGTTTTACTTCCCTTCCGCTGGAAGCCGGCGTTATGGGATTGCATGACAGGACTGATTTCATGGATATGTTCCGGAGGCAGATTGGCGATATGGGGCTGCTGCTCCAGAAAAGGACGGCGGCATATTACCAGTACAGTATGCAGGCATATTGGGATTTCATGAATAAGAAATAAAGTGCACAGTGGATTGGAAGTGTTTCATTGCCATAAGTATATCCGGGGTCAGGGGCAATTTGCTCCCTGATCCAATGATATGGAGGTATGCCGCCCGCCCACGGTTTGTGTCCGAGTACTCTTGTGGCTTTTATATCCTGCTTTATCCAGCTCATATAAAAACGTACTGATTAAAATTGGATTTCCAATTTCATCATTTTTATATGACTGATTATCCAGCTGTCTTATACGCTGAAATCCTAGTCTTTCTAAAAGTTTCCATGATGATACATTCTGCACATCACAATCTCCGTAAATTGCACTGATACCCACTGACTCAAATAAATAATTGACAAGTGCAGTACTCGCTTCTGTTGCATAACCTTTTCCGCCATATCTGGGATTAAAATCATAATCTATACAATAATGTCCTTCGCCATCGATCCAATAGCCAACACTTCCTATAACTTTATGTTTCGATTTTAATTCAGCAACAAGTCGGTTATCCATATCTTTCCACTCAGTAATAATGTTTCTCACCTGTTCTTCTGACATTGGATAAAAATCTTCATATTTGCTGACTTCTTCATCAGAAAAATATTTTATAATATCCTCAAAATCCGTCATTCTATAATTTCTCAAAAGTAATCGTTCAGTTTCTATAGCTATCATTTACTCACCCTTCTTTGTATTTACCAGCATGTAAGTTTATAATTCCATTTGTTGGAAAAAGTCTGCGTCCCACATCTCCCCGGCATATTGTAACTTAAGTATAAGATTGAAAATTAAAATTTTCAATCACGAGATTTGTGTCTGCGCATTGCTTGCCACAAACTCGGTTATGCGCAAAAAGCAGCGCAGAAATGAGGTGAAACATGATAACACAAAATGAACAGGTATGGTGAACTGATTGAAAAATTTGCAACTTTTGGTTCTCCGCTGGTCTGCAATGCTGTCATGACTGAGAAGGTGGTTGGTTATATGGAAGAACTGCCGGTTCCCGCTCTGACTCCTGTTCCTGATATGTCAGCCAGCGCTTCTGGGGACTTTCCCGCCCACAATCCAAAGGTTCGGTTCAATGAGGGCGGCTGTCCAATCGGTTCCGCCTGTATGGCGCACTGTGCGGCTCGATGGCTGGAGGAGCATCGGTAAAAACCAAGGGCCTCCAGCCTTTGTTTTCCGTGTGTCAAAAGTACCAGAAAGCTCTTCCTTTTAGTGACAGATCGTGGTATGATATTTTCGAAAGTCTGTTGACCAACGGCATGGTGATCTGATGCAGGAACTGCCGGAGGATTTAGTGGGCTTTTGTTATGTCTGTACATAAAGAAATGTTGAGAAAAGGAGCGATGTGCAAATGGTAACGAAAATGGCGGACTCCCGCTCTGGCCACAAAATGAGGAGGAGTCTCAATGGAAGAATATTGAGGAATACCACGCTCAATATTTTGATTTTGGTGGCAGTATGTTGTGTGATTATGGCGCTTTCCATGCAGTCACTGGCGAACAGCATTTTGCTGGACAGCCTGCAGCCTATGGCCAGACAGTCAGCTAAGACAGTGGAAGCGAATATTCATATGCTTGCAGACCGGATGATGATGATTGCCGGCGATTCGAGGATGAGCATAGTGGGCTTTGGGGATGACGCGGCGGCGGATGCGGACATGACAATGGAAGGCTGGAAGGCTGTTCTGACAGAGGCAGCCGAGATTTATGAATTTCACACGATTGCCCTGTATGATCTGAATGGAGGTCTGGTTCAGGGAATAGACGGCGCACCGGAAAGTCTGGATGACGGTTTTTTGGCGCTGCTGCAGGAGACGGACAATCTGACTACCTATACAGAAACAACTTTTCAGGATAAGCTTGGCATTATGATTGGTATGCCGGTGAAAGAGGACGGTGAGACAGCCTTTTATGTGGTGGGCGTCTATAAATATGACGCGCTGAACGATGTGTTGAGCAGTATTAACATAGGGAAAAACGGTATGGCTTATATGGTCAACCGGGAAGGGATTGTCACGGGACATCCGGATCAGGAAAAGGTAAAAGCCGGAGTCACACTGTTAGAGCTCAGCGGCGGCCATGAGGAAGCCATTAGGAGTGTGACGACAGGGGAAACAGGAGCGACGGAATTTGTCATTGACGGGCAGAAGATGCTGGCAGCGTTTTCGCCTATCCGCGGTACGCAGTGGGCACTGGTTATTCAGGTGCCGAAGTCGGACTATGATAGTCTGATTGACCAGGCAATGATGGTGGCAGGCATATGCACGCTGGCGATGCTGCTGCTCTCCATTATGTTTATTCTGCGGATGGCACGGTCCATTTCCAGGCCGGTAAAGAATGTGACAAGCCGGATGGTTTCTCTTGCCGGGGGCGATCTGCATACGGAGGTTGCGGATGTCAGATCCGGGGATGAGCTGGAAGTAATGACAAGAACGCTGGCTGATACGGTAGAAAGCGTAAACCGTTACATATCGGATATCCGTCAGGTACTGAGCGGGGTTGCAGACGGTGATCTGCAGATCGAGCCCCATGTGGAATACAGGGGAGACTTTACACAGATCCGGAACAGCCTTGGCGATATTCTGCAGTCCATGAATGAGACCATTATGGGTTTTCGTGCGGCGGCGTCCCGTCTTTCCAGCATGGCGGACGAACTGAGCGGACAGTCAGGTCAGCTGCATGAAGCGTCGTTGGAACAGAATCAGGCAACGGAGGCGCTGGTTGACGAAGTGACCCATGTGAAAGAGCAGCTCGTCGACGTTTCTAAGAGCAGCAGCCAGACGCGTACCATGACTCTGGAAATTACAAGCAAGGTGGAGGAAGCAAATACCCAGATGGCAGCCCTTTCCAATGCCATGGACGATATCAGTGTAAAGGCGCAGGAGATTACAACCATCGCCAAGTCGATTGACGATATTGCATTCCAGACAAGCATCCTGGCCCTGAATGCTTCTGTGGAGGCGGCCCATGCCGGAAGCGCCGGAAAAGGGTTTGCCGTGGTGGCGGAAGAGGTGAAGGATCTGGCGGGCAAAAGCGCGAAAGCAGCCCAAAGTGCAATGGAAATTGTGGCAAATACCAGGGCTGTTATTCAGACGGGTGTGGAGCTGAATGCCAGCACGGCGCAGTCCCTGCGGTCTATCAGCGGCGTTTCCACCGAGATCAGCGAAATTTCAGGCCAGCTTGTGGCGGCAGTGCAGGGGCAGGAAAATGCGCTGATCAGTATGGAGGAGCGGATCGCGACCATCTCCGCCATTGCCGACAGGAATCTGCAGAATGCCGGTGGAACAAGCCAGTCCAGTGGCCTGCTGGCGAAGGAGGCTGAGCAGCTGCAGGCACAGGTCAGGAAATTCGCTTTGAAGGAGGGATATGACAGATGAAACGGATAATTGGTATAGCGCTGATTCTGGCGGGTATGATGCTGTTCACGGCCTGCGGGGAACAGACGGGGCTTCAGGATGGCTATTACACCGCGCAGGCGGCTGATTATAATTTTGGCTGGAAGGAATACATTACGATTATGGTGAAGGGCGGGAACATTGTTTCCGTGGAGTATAATGCAGAAAATGCCAGCGGTTTTATTAAGAGCTGGGATAACGCATATATGCAGACGATGCTGCACAGCGATGGTACGTATCCGAACGAGTACACCCGCTATTATGCCAGTCAGCTTTTGGAGGGGCAGGGAGAGGAAGCGATTGATGCCCTGACCGGGGCAACCTCCTCCTACGACTCCTTTCAGAAACTGAAGGCCGCTGTCATAGAACAGGCAATGCAGGGAGATTCCAGTATTGCCATTGTGGATACGGCCCATTGAGTACCGGCTTTCGGATGCCGGAAAGGGCGGGAGAGACACGGTATCATAAAAAGTAATAATAACGAAAAGAGTACAAGCCGGAACTGTAAATCGCTTGTACTCTTTTGTTGATTCTATAGGAAATTGCGACAGTGTAAACCATTCAAGGAGAATGCGAAGCATTCTCTGAATCGAGCGCGCGGGCGCTCGATTTTTGATGAAGTCAAAGTATGGCGGGAAACTTTTCATTACGCGATAGCGACCTGAAATCCCTGCTGTGCCGCCTGTTCGTCCGGCGTTACCTGCAGGCCGCTGACATGAAAGGTTCTTTCTGCATCGACCTTCACGGACGCATTCGTATCTGTCGCTGACTGCATAGCGTTGGCAGCTTCGCCTAACAGAGAGAACTGGAATGCCATTTCCTGCTGCTGCTGTTTCTGCATCTTTTCCAGCTCGGCCTGTTTTCTTTCCGTGTCTGTGCCACGGTACGCATCCTGCTTCATCTCTCCCTTTAAAATGGCAATGCCGTCGTTTGTTTTGGTGACAATCGTTCCCAGACGGTCTGCAAGCTGCATGGAAGCGTCTGCGGATACCATGGCCTGTATCTCTTTTACAGACGGTCTGGTGTCTGCAGCCGGATCATCGTCCGTGGGTTCTGTCTCCTCTTGGGCAGGAGCCGCTTCTTTGGCTTCATCAGCCGGGCTGTTTTCTGTATCCGCGGCAGCGTTTTCAGCCTGATTTATGATTTCCTTTAGAATAACGGTGCCGTCGCTGCTCTGGGTGATGACGGTTCCCGGCTGTGCCGCCTGCCGCTCATCGACGGGCAGCTTTTTTTCTTCTTTTTCGTTAGAAGCGGATTCAGCCGGCTGCGTTCTGCCTTCTGGTTTTTCTCCGTTCTCTTCCTGCTCCGGCTTCCGCGCTTCCTGCAGCTCTGCTAATTTGATTTCCCTTTTATGTGAGCGGAGAAGCTCTTCCTGATGCTGTTTCAGTTCGGTGTCAAGGCTGGTTTTTTCGCGTTTCAGTTCCTTTTTTTCATTTTCCTTTTCCGTGGCAGAAAGCTCACCTTCGGAAGATAACTTCTGCATCTGCTGCTGTACGTCGGTGATTTCCTTTTGAATGCTTTTGCTTTTCTGATCCTTTAAGTCTGTCGCAGTGATCTGCATAGATGACATACTGCCTGTTGATGTTATGCTGCCAATTCCCATAAAAGCATCTCCTTCCCCCGCTTAAGGATGATGTGGTTTCTCTAAATGTTCGTATACTTATTTTTATTTTACTATTTTTTATGGGTAGGATGCAAGACTTTTCTGCCTGTTTTGACCGATTTGCTCCCGCTTTTGTTTACAGCAGAAAAAGGGTATTCCACAGCATTTCGGTTTAGTTTGCGGAAGCGGGCTCCGAAACAATAAATGAAAAGCCGGAAATCATATAGGGAAATGGAATGGACGATAAAGAAAAGGAGGCAGGATAATATGGCAAATGATTATATGAAATATGTAAATCTGGATTCGGGTTATGATGTTTCAGCTCTCCTGGGCGGGACAGTTAATGCAGGCGGAAATATGCTCTCGGACTATGCTTCGATCAAAAACGGAAGCTACGGAAAGATGATGAAGGCTTACTGCGCCAGACAGGAGGCGGAAAAGGCTTCGGCGTCGGGAGATACCGCACAGAAGCTGACGCTGATGGGGTCCGGCGCGGATTCCCTCAAAAAATCGGCGGAGGCCCTGAGTGATCCCACCCTCTGGGAAAAGAAGAAGATAATCCGGAAGGATGAAGAAACCGGGAAGGAAACCGAGGTGGAGGACTATGACTGGGATGCCATAACAAAGGCGGTAAAATCCTTTATAGATGATTACAATTCCGTAGTGGAACAGGCAGGAAATTCGGATACTCAGAATGTGCTCCGCAATGCAGCCTGGATGACGGAAATGACAAATAAAACGCAGAAGCTGCTTTCGAAGATAGGTATCAATATCGGCAAGGGAAATAAGCTGGAGCTGGATGAGGACGATTTAAAAAAGGCCAACATCAACACCTTAAAATCAATGTTTACGGGCCACGGCTCCTTTGCCGATAAGGTTTCCCGGAAGGCGGGAAATATCAGCCGCGCCGCATCCAGTGCGGCGGCCGCGGCGAGGGCGAAGGGAATCTATACGCGAAACGGAAATTATTCGGACACCCTGTCGAGGTGGCTTTCCGGCACGGTGGACCAAAAAGTGGGAGAAAAGACAAAGGAAAAGGACAAAAATCTGGACACCATAAAGCAGGCAATTGACAAGATGGAGGAAAAGAACAAGGAAAAGAAAGAATAGGGAAGCGGCTGGCGCAGCCGGGAAAGTGGGGCACACGGAATAAAAGTTTAACATTATCGGAGATCGGATTGCTTTATACCATATGCCGTAGTATAATATATACAAATACATATATAATTGGTTTTCGGGCCGCCTGTACCTGTATCCATAGCATGTGGGTCTCTAATCTGTTATATATCCATTTGTGTGGGGAGGACATGACATATGCGTCATAAAACAATCCGGTTTCTGGCTGTCAGTCTTGTTATTGTAATTCTACTATGCAGCGGTACCTTCGCCTTACAGGTGAAAGATATGAACGAAAAGAGCGCTAAGATCATGAACGAGGTCGGGGAGATCTATATGGCCGGTATGAGCGAGCAGACGACGCTCCACTTCGGAACGATCATGGAACTGCGGCTGTCTCAGGTGCAGGCGCTTGTCCATGACATTGTGCCTAACCAGGAAAACGGATATGAGGAGGTACGCAGGCTTTTGTCCAACAATGCGGCGGCAAGAGGCTTTGACCGGCTGGCTTTTTGTATGGAGGACGATACCTTTGATCTTCTGTATGGGGAGGAAATTACCGCGGTCGATTCCGCTACTTTCATGCATGCGATCCGAAGCGGCGAGGAGCGCATGGTGATGGGGACGAATGAAACGGGTGACAATGTGATTCTGCTGAGTGTTCCCATGGCTTATGCATTGCCGGACGGCAGGAAAAGTATCTCTCTTGTGGCGGGATTTCCGATTGCGTACATAGAAGAAACGCTTTCAGCGGAACTGTCGGAAGCCATGTTCTATTTTATAGTCCGAAGGGACGGTCTGATTGTCATACAGAGTGATTCGGAGAATGACAGCAATTATTTCACAAAAATCGAAAAGCATTTTAACAGTGTCGCGGGGAACGCCGGGGCGAAGCGGGAGCTGACGGAATATACGGAGGGGCTGAAGGCGGCTATGGTGAATGGCGAGGACTATGCAAAAGAGCTCTTTTTGCCGGATGGCAGACGCCAGGTGTACTGCAGGAGCCTGCCCCATTCGGAATGGTACCTGATTCTTTCCATGCCCTACAATGATCTGGACAAAACGATTGACAGCTTTGGAAAGGAATGGGCGGCCACCGCATTAAAAAACGGCATTTTCATCCTTTCCCTGTTTATCATCGTATTTATCTGCTATATTCAAATGATGCGGCGGCAGGTCAGGCTGATAAAGGAAACGAGGGATATCGCCGAGCGAGCCAGCCGTGCGAAGAGCGAGTTTCTCTCCAACATGAGCCACGACATCCGCACGCCCATGAACGGAATCATAGGTATGACGGAAATTGCCATTGCGAATATAGACAATACCAGAAAAGTGAGATCCTGCCTGCAGAAAATTTCCGCATCTGGGAAACATCTGCTCGGACTGATTAACAATGTGCTGGATATGTCCAAGATAGAAAACGGCAAACTGATCCTGAATGTAGAACAGATTCTGCTGCCGGAGCTGATACATGGCGTGGTCAATATCATACTTCCCAACACGCAGGACAAGAATCAGCGTTTTGACCTACATGTACACGATATTATTGCGGAAAGCGTGTGGGGTGACAGCGTGCGGCTGAATCAGGCACTGCATAACATTTTGGAAAACGCAGTCAGATTTACGCCGGAGGGCGGTAACATACAGTTTGATGTGTACCAGACGCCGTCGGAAAAGGGAGAGGCCTATGTCAGGGTACATCTGATTGTCAGCGATAACGGGATCGGTATGAGCGATGCGTTCCAGGAGAGAATCTTTGAGGCCTTTGCGCGCGAGGACAACGACCGCGTCCAGCAGATTCATGGGGCGGGGCTTGGACTGAGCATTACCAAGAATATCATTGATGCGATGGAAGGCTCCATTCTGGTGGAGAGCGAGCAGGGAAAGGGCAGCAAATTCCATGTGTCGCTGGATATGGAGACGGCGCTTCTGCCGGAGGAGACACTGGATATGCCTCCCTGGAGGATGCTGGTAATAGATGATGATGAGATATTCTGCGACTGTACGCTGGCTACGCTTCAGTCCATCGGTATTCATGCGCAGCGTGCCCTGAGCGGGCAGCGTGCATTGGAGATGATGGAAGAGCAGCACCGAAAGGGCAATGACTATGAGGTCATTCTGACAGACTGGAAGCTTCCGGGAATGGATGGCATTGAAGTGGCCCGCGAAATCCGGGGCAGATACGGTGCTGCGCCCCGTATTCTGATGATTTCCGCTGCCGATAACAGCGATATAGAGGAGCAGGCGCGGCAGGCGGGCGTCGACGCTTTTATTGTCAAACCCTTGTTCAAGTCCACGCTGTACTATAATCTTAATAAAATGAAGGAGGAGGCGGGAGCGATTGAGGAAGGGCCCGTTACCTTTGACGGTGAGCGTATTCTGGTGGCTGAGGATAATGACCTGAACTGGGAAATTGCGTGTGCGCTGCTTTCCGGCATCGGCCTGTCTCCCGAACATGCGGAGAACGGCAGATGCTGTGTGGATATGTTTGTGCAGTCTCCGGAGGGGTTTTATAAAGCCATTTTAATGGACATCAGGATGCCTGTTATGAACGGACTGGAGGCCGCTTCCGCAATAAGGGCCCTGAACCGCGATGATGCGAAGCACATTCCCATCATTGCCGTGAGCGCGGATGCTTTTTCGGACGATATACAAAGATGCATCGACTGCGGTATGGACGACCATACGCCAAAGCCGATTGACGTGGGCAGAGTGGCGGAACTGCTGCGGAAATATATGCAGTAAGCGGAAAATCGGGAAATAATGCTTTGGCAATGGACGGAATGGAGAGAAGGGTATAGAAATATGGCAGGGGAGGATGAAACGCAGGGTGTACCCTGTCTGTTCCATCCTCCTCTGCTTATGCGTTGTCGGCATCTGTCAGTCTGCTGCTGACAGCTTTCCGGTGCGGCATCTAAGCCATGCGCTCAAACACTGGCATATAGTCGATGGGCGCATCCACGCTGACGGTTCGTCCGCCCTCTAAGACTTCACCGGTAGAAGTCAGTTTCCATTTCCCGGCAGGGAGATAGACCTCACGCTTCCATTCATTCAGGTGCAGGATCGGCGCAACGAGGAACCGGCTGCCGAACATATACTGATCCTCCGCTTCCCAGCATTTTTCGTCCGCAGGGAACTCGTAGAACATGGTGCGCAGCAGCGGGGAACCGTTCTCGTGTGCCTCCCCGTACAGTTCTTTGATATAGTCGTGCATGGAGATGCGGACGTCGTAATACTTTTTCATAATGGCGTAGTTGTCCTCCCCATAGCTCCACAGCTCGTTGGGCTGCCCGGTGTGGAGATAGCCGCCGCCCCAATCCCTGTCGTCAAGGGGAGGGATATTGTAGGGGCCTCTGTCGCCGTGCATACGCAGCACGGGAGAGTACACGGCGAACTGGTACCAGCGGATCAGGAGCTGCCGAAAATCCGGGTCATTCACATCGTCGGTCATAAAGCCGCCGATATCCGTCGTCCACCAGGGAATGCCCGCAAGGCCCATATTCAGGCCGCACTGGAGCTGGTCGGCAAAAGCTTCAAAGGTGCTGGGCACATCCCCCGACCAGACCACATTGCCGTATTTCTGGGAGCCTGCCCATGCACAGCGCAGCAGATTGACCACGGGGCCTTTCTTTTCCCCACACATGCCGTCGTAGAAGGCACGGCTGTAAAGCTGGGGATAGAGGTTGCTGACCGCCAGCGCAGGGCCGGCGAAATAGCGGTAATTTTCAAAATCGTACACGCCGTAATCGGGTTCGGAGTTGTCCAGCCAGAAGGCGTCGATGCCGTAGTCGTAATAATTCTTTTTGCACACGTCCCACACATATTGGCGGGTTTCGGGATTAAAGGGATCGATCTCCACGCAGTCCCCCTGATAGTCGTAGGTCTGCGCCGCGCCGCGCTCTGTCCTGATGAGCAGGCCGCGCTCCATCATGGGGCCGAAATTTTCGCTTTTGCGGTCCACGGAGGGCCACACTGACACGATCACTTTGATACCCATTCCATGCAGCTCGTCCACCATGGCTTTGGGGTCAGGCCAGTATTTTTCGTCAAATTTCCAGTCGCCCTGCACCGTCCAGTGGAAGAAGTCGATGACGATCTGGTCAATTTTGATGCCCTCCTTCTGATACTGGCGTGCCACGCTTAAGACCTCGTCCTGTGTGCGGTAGCGGAGCTTACACTGCCACAGCCCCATCAGATCTTCCGGGAACATTTCCGCGCGCCCTGTGACAGCGGTGTAATTTTCAAGGAGCTGCTTCGGTGTATCCGCCACAGTAATCCAGTAATCCATTTCTTTTGTGGCGCGGGCAATCCATTCGGTGTAGTTCTTTCCGAAGCTCACGCGGCCAACGGCGGGATTGTTCCAGAGGAAGCCGTACCCGAGGGAGGAAACGGCGAAGGGTACGGAGATCTGGGAGTTGCGCTGGGCAAGCTCCAGCACGCAGCCCTTCAAATCCAGACAGTCCTGCTGGTACTGGCCCATGCCGTAAAGCTTTTCTTTTTTATCGCTCTCAAATTTCAGGTTCAGGGAATATTCGCTGCCGCCGATCACGCCCTTCCACTCCCGGTTTACCAGCTTTAAGCAGCGGCTCTCCTTCGAGAGCGTGCCGTCGTAGTTTCTGAAATACTCCCGCAGGATCAGCTTGTGGTCACGGTAAAAGGAGATAACGCCCGCAAAATTGACAACGGCCTTGAGGCGGCCGTTTACAATGGCGGCAATTTCCTTTTTGTCGATGGTGCCGTCGCCTACCCAGTGGTCCTCCTCTTCTATGGTGATCTGTGCGTCGCATTTCCCGACTGTCTCAGTCAGCGCCCAGTCATTCCCGGTGAATTCCGGAAACATAGAAGCGCGCACCCGGAAGGAATCCTTTCCCCAAGGCTCGATCCGCAGCGTTTCGCCCATACGGCGGCATACCAGTGCGCCGTTTTCCTTTTCAAATGTCATAGTCTGCCTCCTTTTCTTTTCTCTGTCATTATTCTGTGCAATATACGAATAAAACATAATGCCATCTTACTTAAACGATTGAGTAATGTGGACTGTAGTAGTATAATACTATTATGGCACGAGAATTACTATTGAAATGCTACTCCGTAATCATACTATCATATCATATGGACGGAAAATCAGGGAGGAGAGGACAGGATGCCGGACAGAGAGAGGCAGGAGAAGAAACAGCACAGCACCACATGGATACCCTACAGCTATTATGAGTGCAGGCTGCCGGAATGGCTTATAAATGTGCCCATGCACTGGCATGGTGAGTTTGAGCTGATCCATATTTTACAGGGCAGGGGGGAGTTTATCTGCGGCAGCCGGAAGCTGGAGGTGGGAGAGGGGGAGATGCTGCTCATACCGCCAAACATGCTGCATGCCACCTATTCATACAGGGAGCATAAGCCGGTTCTGGCGGAGGAAGGGACGGAGGAATGTGAGTGCGGCCCTTTGGAAGGTATAGAGCCGCTGCGGTACGATGCCCTTGTTTTCAGCCCGGCCATGCTTGGCGTTGGAGGCGGCGACCGCGGCGCCAACGAATGTATCCGCCCGATTGTAAAGGGCAATATCCGCATGAATGTCTGTATCCGCAGGGATGCGGCGGCTTATGGGGAGGCAAAGCCTGTGGTGGAGCGCATTTTTTCTTGTGTACATGATAATTCGGCCCGCGCGGATCTGCTGTTAAAAAGCGAACTCCTGCGTCTGGTCTGGATTCTGGAAGAATGTGGCGACATTGTTTTTGAAAAAAACGGCATGGAGGGAGAAACGGAGGCAATTCGGCCTGCACTGGAGTATATGGCGCAGAATTTCAGGGAGGATATCACGGTGGAGCAGCTTGCGGAGCTGGTACATCTGAGCAAAAGTCATTTTATGCGATGCTTCCGAAAGGCGGTGGGGATCGGCGCCATCGAACATCTGACCCAGCTTCGGATTCAGGCGGCCTGTGAAGCGCTTGACGACGGCAGGGAGCAGATCGCAGATATCGCCTTTGCCTGCGGCTACAGCAATCTTTCCAACTTTAACAGGCAGTTTTTGAAAAGGGTGGGCTGTTCGCCCAGAGAATACCGGAAGAGAAACGGTGGTGGAAACACCTGACAGAAAATGGCAGAAAAAATGGAAACGGCCTGTCACATTTGTGGCCGGCCGTGTGTATTACTATCAGACAGATACAGGAACAGATAACGGCGGCAGTCTGTATCAGGGGTGTTTTGCGGGCGGAGAGCTCCTGAGAAAAGGCGGTGATAAATTGGACAAGGGGACGGATGGCCAGGATCTGAGTGCGGAGCAGGTTTTTTTCGAGTACGGCAATACACTTTACCGGATTGCCTTTGTGATGATGAAAAACTCTTTTGACGCTGAGGATGTGGTGCAGGATACGCTGATCAAATATATGGAGTGTGCCAAACACTTCGAGACAGAAGAATACAGGAAGGCGTGGCTGATCCGGGTGAATATCAACCTCTGCAAGAACAGGATGCGTTTTTATAAAAACCACCCGAAGATTTCCATGGAGCAGCTCTCCCGGTATTATGAGTCGCAGGAAGATACGCGGCTGATGGACAGTCTTTTGCTTTTGCCGGAAAAATACAGGGAGGTTTTGATGCTCCATTATGTGGAGGGATATCAGGGAAAGGAGATCGCCCGTATGCTGAAGCTGACGGAGGCTTCCGTCAGAAAGCGGCTGGAGAGAGGGCGTAAAAAACTTCGGGAACTTCTGGGGGAGGTATGAGCAGATGACGGGAGCGGAAAACATTTGGGAAAAGGGAAAGAGCTTTCGGGAAAGGAGGAAGGCGCTGTGGATCAGAGAGAACAACAGAGATTATCGGAAGTGACAGGACGTATCGTTATGGATGAGGAGGCAGGGCGCCGCGTCCTGGAAGGGATAAAAGCGCGTAAATACAGGAGAAAGCGGTTGGCTGTGAGGGTGCCCGCGGCGGCGGTTGCCGTCTGTCTGGTTCTTTTTGTTCTGTGGCTTGGAACGCCGGCGCTTACCAGGGATGAACTTGTGGTCTATGCTGCCACAGAGGAATATGGCTGGCAGCGGCTTGAGGAGGGAGAGCGGATTCTGCTTAAGATGGAGCAGTATATGGTCATTGATGAGGGCGAGGATATCGAGGGTTTTGATGAGCTTGGATATCCCCGTTACTATCCTTATAAATGTACCTTTCGGTTGGAAATGCCGGAGGATTGTCTCTATGACAGGGACTTTGTCATACTTGGGGATGATTTTATCGCGGAAACAGGAGGCAGAATCGAGTGGTGTGTGGCGCCGGATCGGCCGGAGAATGCAGGCAAAGTCAGGCAGGGGTCGCTGACGCTCTGGCTTGTGAGCGATAACATTATAAAGGCCAGAAGAGAACGGATCAGAGGATATGAATTGGAGCTGACTAAAGAGGATGGGAAATGTTACGCGGAACTGAAACGTGTGTGGGAAAAGCGGGAGAAGTGAGATGACTGTCATAAGACTGATCGGAAGAAATGTGTCACGGCATAAATATAAAAGCATTCTGCATATTCTGATCGGCGTGTTCATCGTCCTGATTCTGGATATCTATGCGGGAAATATGGAAAGAACGGAACAGGAGCTTGCAAGGCTCCCGGAGGCCCTTCCCGTTTCTGCCAGAATCAGCAGCCTGAACGGTTCCATGAGGGAGTGTCTGGCTATCAGAGAGGACCGGGTGATGGGGATTCGGGAATCCGAGTACGTAAAGGACCCGGTGTTTACCGTCCGACTGAAATTCGGATTCGGTGAGTTCACGCTGGAGGAATACAAGGAAAATCTGAATCATTACGGCAGGGGCATGAATGCGCTGTCCGACGTCTTTGGGCTGGGCAGGGAACAGATCACTTTTTTGGAGGGCGTGGACGAGAGCGTTTTGGAGACGTCACAGAAGGTATGCCTGATGGAGGAAGCACTCATGGAGGCGCGGGGACTGCGGCGCGGGGATGATGTTATGTTAACTACATATTATTACCGCTGTGCGCCGGAGGGAAGCGAGGTTTTTATCGAGCCGCTTGTGACGGATACTTACAGAATCGTGGGAAGCATGTTGACGGGAGACTATCGGGGAGAATGGATGCCGCCGGAGGTAATCCTTCCCTTCGACTGTGTGCGGGAGGCGTATCGCAGTCAGGGCATTGCATTTTTTGCAGACTCCGGTTCCTTCATGGTGAAGGATCCCTTTCAACTGAACGCGCTGAAAGCGCAGATGTATAACGAAGTGAGATTTCTGCCGGTGATTACGCGGGCGCTGCCGCGCTATGACGGCAATGCACTTACCATCATGGACGAGGCCTTTATCCGTTCCGCTGAGACCCTTCTGGGAAATATAGAACTGCTTCGGAGGATGTTTCCTTTTCTTGTGTCCATTCTCATTTTCATCGGGTATCTTTGCAGCTATCTCTCTTTGCAGAGCAGACAGGAGGAATATGCCCTTATGCGCTCCCTTGGAACAGGTAGGGGCAGGAGTTTCCTTCTGCTTTTTGGAGAGACGGCGTTTTTGGCGGCTGCCGCCTGTGTGTCTGGCAGTTTTGCGGCGCTGTTTCTTTTCAGGACGAAGGCGGTGGTGCTGGTTTTATCGGCGGCGTTGTTCCTTTTGACCTTTCTCCTGGGGACGGCGGTGGCGCTGATTGCCTTCCACAGACTCAGTGTGATGCAGGTGCTTACAAGGAAGGATTAATGGATGGCGTGAGTCAGAGTCTCAAATGTGCTTTGCTGGCGGATGAGAAAGCGCCTGAGCGGATTTCTCATCGCAGCAGGCTGCTATGACGGGGAGGATTTGTGTATGACAACAATTAGAAGCAGCTTGGTCAGACTTTTGCGGACGCCGGTGAAGACGGCTTTCTTTTTCCTGTTACTTGCATTCACGGTGTCGCTTGTCTGTGCGGGCGGGAATCTGTGGAAGCTGTGCGGGGACAATCTGGAACGGTTCGAGAAGATCTTTACCACCATCGGCACGGTGGAACAGACGCCGGAGAGAACGGAACAGGAGGCAGTGTGGTTTGCGGACGAGATGGGGTACCGGTATTTCAACAGATCGGTCTACGGGGATATTGTCTCTGACAGTGTGCTTGATTTTGAGGGGGCCGGATATCTGAGCGGGCCGGAGCATCGGGCTTACTATGAGGCGCTGCCACAGGACTATGAGCTAAAGGAAGATTACGAGGGGATGACACAGGCTATGATTATAGAAGCATCCCCATTGGAGGACTGTATCCCCGCAGGTCCGGTAAAGATAGAAGTAAAGCGGGTATTATACAGTGCTTACCCGGTCAATGTCTCTCCCATCTATCTGTGCGATCATAATACGGAACATCCGCAGATGCTGTATGCGGATAAGACTTATCTGATGGCCCTGGCGGACGGATGGACCCATGACTGGGAAGAGAAGGGCTCCGCTGCCATCTTTGAATATGCGCCCTTGGAGGGACCGTATTCCACACAGGCGGACGCAGACGGAAACAGACTGCCTACAGCTTTGACGGGAAATTGGATCGAAGAGCTGACGCCTGGTTTTTATGAGACAGAGAGAGGAAAGGCGTGGCTGACGCTTTGCAGGGATTATGAACTGCGGGCGCTGTACGAGTCCTTTCCGGTGACGGCCACGCAGGACTTGAATCTGATCATGGCATTTTATAGGAAACAGGCTTATCTTGCGGAGGGAGAGCTCTTTTCGGAGGAAGACTACCGACAGGGAAACAGAGTGTGTCTGGTGCCTGCGCGCTTTGCTAAACGAAACGGACTTACGGTGGGGGATTCCCTGCACCTGGCGCTTCGCTATGCCAATTATGCGGCCTCCGCGAACAGAGGAGGCGGAGAAAGCCGTTTAAATGCGGAGGGGGAGATCTATCAGGTCTTTGAGGAGAGCGACTATGTGATTAAGGGCATTTATGATGTGGGAGTAGCCAGCGATGAAGGAGACTGGGGTTATCTGCTGGAGAGAAACGAGGTGTTCATCCCCACGGCCTCCATCAAAAACAGCGATGAAAATAACATAGCCGCCTATGGCCCCATGAAGGGCTACACCACCGCATTCCGGATTCCCAACGGCAGCGAAAGTATTGAAAATTACAAGGCACTCTGGGAGGCGCAGGGTGTGGACAACGTGGAGATCACCTTCTATGACGGCGGCTACACCAGACTGGAAGGCGGCCTGAAAAGTATGCGGAACATGTCCCTGATCCTGCTGGCCACGGGGATTGTCAGCGCGGTCTGTATCGTGATTTTCTTCTGCCATCTCTTTATCACAAAACAGAAGAAACGGACAGCCATCGAGCGGGGGCTTGGCATGACGAAGGGACAGTGCGTCCGTTCCCTGCTCACCGGCATTCTGGTGATCGCCCTGGCGGGCAGCGCGGCGGGCGCCTTTGGCGGTCAGGTTTTTGCAGGCAGGGCGGCGGCCGGGATGGAAGAGACGGAGCTTTTCGATACCCGTTTCAGTAACGGGGCGGTACAGCTTGAGCAGGAGAGGGAAGAGAGTGACAGGGCAGGTGCAGATGCGGGGGAAGAGAGCGGCAGTGCAGGTGCGGATGAGACAGGAGAGGCGGCTGCGTCGGAGCGTGTTTATCTGACGGAGACGGACTGGCGGATGTCGGCAGTCTGCGGGGGCGGTGTTTTCCTGTTTACAATCGCGGCGGCCATGGCGGGCGTCTGCGGAAATCTGAAACGGGAGCCGTTAGCGCTGCTCTCAGAGGCGGGGAAGTAAAACGGGAACAGAGGCTATACCGCGCAGGCGGTGGATTGAGAAGATTGAAAAACAAGTCTGGAATGGAGGAAAATATGGAAAAAATGATCGAGGCAGTCAATGTGAGTTATATCTATCAGACAAAGTATCAGAAGACAAAGGCGCTCTCGGAGGTGAGCTGTTCCTTCGAGCGGGGGAAAGTGTACGCCATCACCGGCAAGTCAGGCAGTGGAAAGAGCACCTTTTTGTCGCTCCTTGCAGGCCTTGATGTGCCTACGGAGGGGACGCTTTCGATCGAGGGGCAGGACATACGGAAGATGGACCGGGACGCTTACCGGTTGAACCGGGCTTCCGTGATTTATCAGGCCTTTCATCTGTTCCCGCTTCTGACGGTGATGGAAAACGTGATGTTCCCCATGGAGCTGCAGCATGTGGCCAGAAAAGAGGCAAAGGTAAGGGCACAGGAGTATCTGAAACAGGTGGATCTGCCGGAGACGCTTTACAAAAAGATGCCGGGGATGATCAGCGGCGGGGAGCAGCAGAGAGTTGCCATCGCCAGAGCCATGGCTGCCGGCGGGGAGATCCTACTGGCCGACGAGCCCACGGGAAATCTGGACAGCCAGAATGAGCAGGTTATTGTGGATCTGCTCTGTAAACTTGCTCATGAGAAAAAATACGCCGTGATTGTGGTCACCCACAACGAGGCGGTGGCCGCGGCAGCGGATGTGGTTTACGGCATGAAGGACGGGGAACTCTCGGTGGTGCGGGAGTAGGGTGCGGCCAGCGCAGAAATGGAGAGAAAATGATATAAATACCCTTATATTATGGCTCAATGTTTTTAATAAACTGAAGATACGTTACTGTAAAATACAAGATATATATCCCAAGAAAACTAACGAATGAAATACCAAAATATAAAATCCATTCTGTGCGTATACCTGTGTATGCCAAAAATTGCCGTCCTACATACAATATAAATACCGCACTGATAATGACCGAAAGGATAACCGGGCACAAGTAGTATAAAAACATTTGTTTTGCCACTACGTTTCTGATTCTTTTCTTTCCCATTCCCAGTTTGTTCAAAATCTGGTAGCGGAATTTGTATTTATTGGAATCGCTTAACTGTTGGACGGAAAGGACTGTAAACGCCACACATAAAAATACCAGTCCTATGTAAAATAACGGAAATGACAAGGTACTCATTAAAAACTTCAGTTCCAGGACTTCCCGGCTCTTAACTTGTATTGTGGCGGGCATTAAAAAAAGTTCTTCACTTCCGATTTTTATATAATCAGAAAGTTCATCATACCCTCTTATTTTTCCGGCTGATTCATACAGAATTTCTGATAAATTTTCCGGCACGTTTCCACTCGCCATAACTGCCATAAGAGAAAAATATTTATTCATTCCTGCAAGTTTATTATCCGGCACAACCAGTAAAAAATCCGTTCCATTATGTCCGTTCTGTGCAAACCCTTCCGTCCTGAATCCTGCAAAATCCAGCCCCATATGTAAACTGTTTTGGGGCTTTTCGCTCATATCTTTCAGTTCCTGATATACACGGTTTGGCATATGGATTAAATATTGGCTGTCCTGCAAGGCAACCGGCGTTAAACCAAGCATTTTCCGTAAACTGTTATAATCAGTAATTCCCATATATACATCATAATCGTAATAAGCAACGGCTTTTCTTCCCTCTGCCATAGCCGGATTGCTGTCCTTATCGGAAAATAACCTTAAATTCTGATACAGATAATCAACCATTTCACTTGTTCCATTTTGATAGACACAATATTTCAGTACCGCCTGTGGAACGGTATTTTCATTTATCAGTGTTTCTTCTTTGGCAAAATCGTTTTCTGTGTTGTCACTGATTAAAATAATATCAAAGGGATATTCCACATTTAATTGCTTGTTTTGATAATCACTTAGCATAAATGCAAGTGAACTTCCTACTAAAGCAAACATAAATAACAGGCTTAGTGTTCCCAACACAAAACACGTATTCCGCATTTTAGAGGAAAACTGGCGCATTAAAAACAAACTGTCTTTTTTATAAATCAAGCTCCCTTTGCTTTTTATATATTTCATCAAAAAAGCCGCAAGCCCTAAATAGAAAAAGTAAAATGTAAAGATAAGCCCGATCATTTCAAATACTGCCGCCCACTTTGTTATCCTTCCGGTAAAAATGAGAAAATATAAAAACAATACATTTCCTATGGAAAGAAAGAATAACCATTTCCATATAGCGTTTCTTTTCTCATTTACTGTTTCATTTTGCTTATCCATGTTAATAAGACTGATAATTTCCATATTGGAGAATTTTTTCTTATTCTGAAGAAGGGCAATCATAAAACACGCCCCATACAGGATAATTGTCAATAAGATGCTTCCTGCTGATATTTCTATATTTACCCTGTAATTTTTCCCGATACTTTTATAAAAAACAAAGAATAATATCTGCTGTAACCCGCTCCCCAAAAGAAGTCCCACAAAAAGAGCGGATATTCCAAGATAGAAATTTTCTTTCATGTAAAGGGCTGCAATCTGCTTTTTCTTCATTCCCGATAATAAGTAAATCGCAAATTCCCGGCTTCTTTTTTCTAAAATGAAACGTGTCATATAGTTTATCAGCCATGCAACAATAATAAGGATTGCCACTGTGGAAACTGCCATAAAAGTAATCAACATCGTTCCTGCCGTAGAAAGCTCCCCATTGTTTTCAAAATGAATCATTTCGTAAATATCCTTTGAAAACAGTAAGGAATGAAAGGAAAAAGTGAGGGCTGTTACCATACACAAGGTCAGAAAATAATTCAGATAATCTTTCCATAACCTGCGGGCATTTCGTAATGCAAGTTTATTCAGCATAAATATCATCACCTCCGATTTTGGACTGCATATCAAGAATACGGTTCAAATACTCTTTTTTACCCATATTTCCCCGCTCTAATTCAGAACATATCTTACCGTCACTTAGAAACAAAATTTTTTCACAATAGCAGGCTGAAAATACATCATGCGTTACCATTAAAATCGTAGCGCCTAATTCCCTGTTCATAATCTGTAAAGTATGGAGAAGCATAGCAGATGAGTTTGAATCCAGCGCCCCCGTTGGTTCATCAGCAAGAATCAGTTTGGGATTATTGATAAGTGCCCTTGCACAAGCCGCCCGCTGTTTTTGACCACCGGATACTTCATACGGGAATTTGCTTAAAATATCGCAGATATGTAAAGTTTCCGATATACGTTTTACTCTGCTTTCAATTTCTTCTTTCAAACGAGCTTTGCTCGTTTTATGTCTGCAAAGAACCATAGGAAGAATAATATTTTCTTCGATAGTCAATGTATCTAACAGGTTATAGTCCTGAAAGACAAATCCAAGGTTTTCCTGCCGGAAATCTGATAATTCCGCCTCGGTCATCCCCGAAATATCAGCCATGTCATAAAGAACCTGCCCGTCAGACATTCTGTCTATGGTAGACAAAATATTTAATAGGGTCGTTTTGCCCGAACCGGAGGCGCCCATGATTCCAATAAAAGCTCCCTTATCTACATAGAAACTTACATTGTCAACAGCGGTCACTTTTATATTTCCCGTGCCATAATTCTTGACAAGGTTTTTAACCTCAATAAAATGATTTTTCGTCATAATATCCTGCTATTCCTTTCTTCAGTCTGCATATCGGATTTTCTTAAATTTCCTCTGTAAAATTTGTCAGATGTTTTTTCGTTCTATAGGAAATTGCGACAGTGTAAACCATTCAAGGAGAATGCGGAGCATTCTCTGAATCGTCGCTGCCGAGCGACGATTTTTCATGCTGGTTTCGGAGCAGTATGGAATAAGACCAGTAAATTCCTATACAGAAAAATGTGATAAAGCTGCCAATACCGCTTAAAATCATGGAGAAAATAATGCAAAACAGAATATCCATATACTTCATACTCTCAAATACAGGAAGCTCCCAACCACTACCAATAGTTACAAATATCAAAAGACCAAGTGCAATACCTCCAACCAACATTTTCTTCATTTTAAGAAATTCTACCTGTATTTCTTTTCGTACATCCTCCGCAAATACAAGTTCCTTTTTCCGAAGAACCCTATAAGGATTTTGTTTCAGCGCAATGTAGATCACAATAGAAAGAAATAGCATAATAGATATAGTTGTAAGTATTGGCGTAACTCTGGAAGCAAAAAAATAATGTTCCGTAGAAGTATAGGATATTGAATTACAGCCCAGCGCAATTCCACACGCCGTAGCCAAAAGCAAAAACTTTCTTTTGTAATATAAGAGGAAACCATTTGCCGTTTCTCTGCTTACATAAAACCCTTGAGCTTCTTCATGTACTCTTTTTCCATTATCTGAATCAATTGCCCTGTCATCAATCAACAGATCATCTAAGCTTACTTGAAATATTTTGCCGATTAAGATTATTTTTTCTGTTTCGGGATAACCATTGTTATTTTCCCATTTGCTTACTGCCTGTCTGCTTGTATTTAATTTTTCTGCTAATGCTTCCTGTGAAAGCCCTTGTGACTTTCGCAGCTTATACAGCTTTTCTCCGAATGTCATATTTTTTCCTCCTTGTCTCTCTCATAGTAGCATAATGGCTTAAAATGTCTATCATTCAGATCTGACAATTCCGCAACTTTAGGTTGCTATTGGTTATTTTCTCCTATAAGCAGCAACAAAAGTCTGCTAAAACACTGCCGCGGGAATTTCTGAGTAATGGTATTTCGCAGTTGATTTCATGTACGAAATACGGTATACTGCAATCGGAATATGGAAGAGTGGGATCAGAAAGAGGCTGGGATGACTGATATGAAGTATAACCTTCCCGAAAGAGTGGTTAATGATATCACAGTATTTGCGCATAGACATGATGTTCAAAGGGTAGTCCTTTTCGGTTCCCGTGCAAGGGGGACACACACGGAAAAAAGCGATATTGATCTTGCGGTCAGCGGGGGAGATTTTGAGGCTTTTTATTGGGATATCAAGGAAAATGCGCATTCGCTTTTGTCTTTTGATATTGTTGACAGCATGGGAGTTTCTGCGGATCTGAAAGAAGAAATTGAGAAGGACGGAATTACAGTATATGAAAAAACTTGATAATTTCGTAAAATGTCTGCATGTGCTGAGGAATGCGGATTTTGACCTTGCAGACGATAATGAAATATACAGGACAGGTGTGATCGGGCAGTTCAACCTGACGTTTGAACTTGCCTGGAAGGCGCTGCAGGCGGTTTTGAGACTGCACGGCGTTGGGGGTGCGGAAACAGGTTCACCTAGAGAGATTTTTCAGCTTGGTTATAAGTTTGGATTTGTAGAGGATTCTGCCGTATGGATTACTATGCTGAAAAGGCGTAATACCTCTGTTCACATATATGATGATAACAAAATAGACGAATTGATCCTGCTGATTCGGGACAGCTTTATACCTGCTTTCGTGGTTATGGAAAAAACGCTGGAAAAGAAACTTAAAGAGGCTGGGGAAGACTGGGTATAAAATTGTAAAAGAACTGTGGAAAAATGAATGGCAGTGTGGTAGAATAAATACGTTGGGACAAAGAAGTCTTTCAGGGATTTCTTTGTCCCTTTTTGCGCGTATAAGCAGAGTCAGAAAGCGGCAGATACGGACTGCATGCTTGCATGCAAGGATGAATCTGCTTATACGAAGCAAACAGCAGAGTCAGAAAGCGGAGCATTTCGAATCTGCTTATACGAAGTAGCCAGTAGATTCAGAAGCAGGAGAACGGAGGGAAATAAGGATGTCAGAGATTAAGGAAGCCTGTGGTGTGGTGGGGATTTACGCTCCGGAAGGGGAAAATGTGGCACCGGATCTGTACTATGGTCTTACCGCTTTACAGCATCGCGGCCAGGAGGCCTGCGGTATGGCGGTTTCAAAGACAGATCAGGAGAGGGGTAATGTCTGCTTCCACAAGGATCTGGGATTGGTAAGCGAGGTACTCTCGAAGGAGGTTGTGGAAAAGATGGCCGGTAACATTGGTCTGGGACATGTCCGCTATTCCACCACAGGGGCGTCCGTGGCGGAGAACGCCCAGCCGTTGGTGTTATCCTATATTAAGGGTACACTGGCACTTGCCCATAATGGCAATCTGATCAATACGCCGGAGCTCAAGTGGGAGCTGATTCAGAATGGCGCCATCTTTCACACCACCACGGACTCGGAGGTGATCGCATTCCATATCGCTAGAGAACGGGTGCATTCCGCCTCGGTGGAGGAGGCGGTCTATAAGACGGCTTTAAAGATAAAAGGCGGTTTTGCTTTGGTGATTATGAGTCCCCGGAAGCTGATCGGGGTGCGCGATCCTTATGGCTTAAAACCGCTCTGTCTGGGAAGGCGGGACAGCGCCTATGTGCTTGCTTCGGAGTCCTGTGCACTTGTGGCCATGGGAGCGGAATTTGTGCGGGACATTTTGCCTGGAGAGGTGATTACAATTACAGGGAAGGAGATACACTCTGAGATGCTCCCGGAAGCGGAGCGGTGCGCCCACTGTATTTTTGAATATATTTATTTTGCCAGACTGGACAGCGTTATGGACGGGGTGCGGGTGTACGACGCAAGGATACGTGCGGGCAGAATGCTTGCAAAATCCCATCCTGTGGAGGCGGATCTGGTGACGGGTGTGCCGGAGTCGGGACTTCCCGCGGCGCAGGGATACGGATTGGAGAGCGGGATTCCTTTTGCCCTTGCTTTCTATAAAAACAGTTATATAGGCCGTACCTTTATCAAACCCACTCAAAAAGAGCGGGAGTCCGCCGTCCGCATGAAGCTGAGCGTGCTGGAATCAGTGGTAAAAGATAAGCGGATCGTGCTGGTGGACGATTCCATTGTGAGAGGTACCACCATTGCCAATCTGATCCGCATGTTGAAGGAGGCGGGAGCAAGACAAGTGCATGTGAGAATCAGCTCGCCGCCCTTTCTCTATCCCTGTTATTTTGGCACTGACGTGCCCTCCAATTCCCAGCTCATCGCAGCAAATCACAGCGAGGAGGCAATCTGTGAGATGATCGGAGCGGATTCTCTCGGCTATATGCGGTTGGAGGATCTGGAGGAAATGGCGGGCGGGCTGCCTTTGTGCAGGGCCTGCTTTGACGGGGAATATCCCATGAACTGCAGCGAGGGGTAAGCTCTCAAAATTTCTTTGTTGAGATATTTGAAAAATTTTCTTGCATCCGTCTGTTATCTATGTTATTGTCAGGATATATAGCAGATGCAGGCGGGTCTTCTGTCTGCCAGAGAAATATTTATGAAGATTTCTCTTCTCAAGATTCTTTCCGGGTTCGCCGGAAACAATCCCTTATCTATTGACACAGGGCTGAAAAAGGATTCTGCGGTGTCGTCCGATTTTATATGTGTCTCCTGTGAGATTGGCATATATCCTATGAACTCCTCATATTCAGCCTGAAAATTTTACTGTAACTGCAGCAAGGAATATGTTATAATGGAGGAAAATGTATGGTAAAACAAAATACAGGGAAATGGTTTGGACACGGCTCATGGTGGAAGAGGCTCTTTTTAAACCGCAGATATAAGGATGTTCTTTTCCGACGTCTCTTTTGGGAAAAGAAAGACCTGTTGGAACTTTACAATGCCTTAAACGGCAGTACATACACTGATCCCGGGGAACTGGAAGTGGTCACTCTGGAGGACGTGATCTTTATGAAGATGAAAAATGATCTCTCCTTTATCATCGGGAGCAGTTTAAACCTCTACGAACACCAGAGCAGCTGGAATCCGAACATGCCGCTTCGGGGGCTTTTTTACTTTGCCCGACAGTTTGAGGGACTGGTCAGCGCCCGCGGGGATGACCTTTACGGCGGAAAGCTGATCGAAGTTCCCACACCGGTATATATCCTCTTTTACAACGGCAAAGGTATGGATACGGACAGTCTGATGCTTTATCTGTCAGATTCCTTTTCGGCAGGGAGGGGAAGCGGAAGTCTGGAGTGTACCTGTGAAGTATTAAACATCAACCGCGGCTATAACGGTGCTCTTATGGAGAAATGCCGCAGGCTCTGGGAATACTCCGAATTTTCCTCGGAGATTGAAGAAAACATAAGAAGCGGCATGGACAGGAAAGAGGCGGTGGAGACTGCCATGGATGTCTGTATTGAAAAGGGAATCCTGAAAGATATCCTGATCAGGGAGAAAGCGGAGGTAATGCATATGCTTTTGACGGAGTATGACGAGAAGAAACACTTGAGGAATACCTATCGGGAAGGTAAGGAAGAAGGAATAAAAGAGGGTATAAAAGAAGGTATAAAAGAAGGGATGGAGCTTGGGCTGAACAGGGGCCGCAAGGAGGGCCGCGAGGAAAAGCTCCGGGAGCTGGTGCAGAAAAAACTTTCCAGAGGAAAAGCAGTCCCGGAGATCGCGGAGGAACTGGAAGAAGATCCCCTCATCATTGAGCAGGTTGTTTCCGGTATTATTTCCCGGTAGTGACAGGGGCTGTTGCAACAGTTTACAGTCCACGGTCAGCTCAGACGCGTGACAATCTCCTCCATTTCCGGCCATTTCTTTTCCATATCCGCTACCAGCTTAAACTGTGTTCTGGCGCGGTCAAGGTTATGGGTTTCCCGGTGAATCTTAAAGTAGATGTCGCCCACCAGATAATCGGCGAGAAAACGGATGCCACATTCGTAAGTCATAAGTTTTGCGCCCATGGGCAGCAGCTTGATTTCGAGCGGGGTAAGGCTTCCTGCGCATCCTTTCAGGAATCCCTCCGTGAAAGTTTCGAACAGGGACAGATCCAGTCCGATTTTAGACAGATCGGTTTCGTCCTCCGCCCCTGTATTTGCGCCGGTTCGGATGGCGTCCCCGAAATCGTAGAGGGACAGTCCCGGCATCACTGTATCCAGATCAATGATGCACAGCGCTTTTTTTGTAGCAGCGTCAAAGAGAATGTTATTTAATTTTGTGTCGTTGTGGGTCACCCTGAGGGGCAACTCGCCTTTCTCCAGAAGATCCGTGAGGACATGGGTGTCGGCTTCTCTGGCAAGTGCAAAGTCAATTTCCGCCTGTACACTTTCCGCGCGTCCGAGAGGATCTTTAGCAACTGCCTCCTGAAAAGTGCGAAAGCGGGCAGGTGTGTGGTGGAAAAGGGGGATCGTCTCATGCAGGGTTTCTGCGGGATAATCGGCGAGCAGCCGCTGGAAGCTGCCGAAGGCCGTTGCGCAGTCGTAGAAATCCCCTGCGTTTTCTACTTTTTCCAGACAGAAGGTACCTTCGATAAAAGGAAAAACGCGCCAGAAATTATGAAAACTATCCTCGAAATAATTTTCCCCGTTTTTTGTCCTGATAACGCATAAGGTTTCCCGTTCGGGATCGCCGCCTTTTTCCGAAATGCTTTTTTGTAGAAAGGCCGTAACATTTGCGATATTCTCCATAAGTGCCTGTGGATTTTGAAAAATTGAGTGGTTCATCCGCTGCAGGATATATTTTTTCTCTTCTCCGGCATTACCGCAGGTCACCAGATAGGTATCGTTGATGTGGCCGTTTCCGTAGGGACGCACATCGCGCGGACTGCCAGCCAAAGAGAAGGCGGTGACGGCGTTGTTTATGGTTTCAGTTGCAATGGGCTGTGACATGCGGGTTCTCCTTCTTCTCTGTTACTTTCGGTTTTTATATCACCTGCAATTTTAGTATATATCCGGCAAACTTACAGTTCTTCTTTATAGTTAATCCACTTGAGCTCCATGGGTGCAAGAGTAAGGTGTGTTTTGAGATTACCATCCATATATAGATCCGTCTCTTTCTTCTGCTGTGTGTTGTTGATCACAGCGAGCATACCTGTCTTTTCAAAGACAGCGATTTCGGTCTCCACGTCGGTGACATAGTATTTCTTCATTTCATTTTCGCGGTGGGCCGCATAGTAGATGGCGCGCAGCAGGATACGGCAGTTCTGCGGGGAGTAGGGCAGTCCCGTGAAGTAGACGCTGCGTCCTCTGCCGTACTCGTTGACTACGAGGCGGCTGTATTTACCATCCATGTCAAGGATCTGGTAGTGTTCACCCTGGGCGTAGATGCGGCTTTTTCCCTCGCCGAAATCAACGTCGCCCGCCACATCTTCCAGAATAAAGTGTTCTCGGTTCAGCTCATTGTATTTGTCGGTGCTCATGGAGAAGCCGAGCTCCCTGTCCACGCCAAGAACGTCGCTTAACTGGAAGAAACGTCCCTGATACTGGCAGGCGGTGGGTTCCCCCACGCCGATAAAGCCGCCTCCCTCATCCACGAAACGGCGCAGGGTGCAGACCAGATCAGGATCCTTCCAAACCTCGCCGCCGCTGAAAGCGGTGTAGGCGTCCCCGGCGTTGATGATAACCCGGATGGACGGATCGATTCCCTGCTTCATCTCTTCAAAAGTAATAAATTCCACATCAATGGGCATGCCGCTCAACGCTTCAAGTACGCCGACATAGGAATATATTTCGCGGTACCAGAGGGCGTGGTGTACCTGATTTGCCATCCAGCGGCGCAGATTTCCCCAGCTATTGAGAACAGCAACCTTAAAGGGCGCGGTATAAGCATTGGAACCCTGCATATTTGCGTGGATCTGGCGGAACTCGTCCACAACCTGACTAATGCGGTCAATAAAGCCCGGCCACTCGTTCGCAAGTTTCAGATAGCCGCCGTAACCGATCCGGTCCACAGGAGAGCGCAGAATGGCCCGGCGGGCCTTTAACCAGTTATCCTTGGCCTCACCGATGGGATCGCCGCCCTCGGTGAACACGTCCGGGAAGAAGTAGGGCAGCAGCCGTCCTTCCGTGTACGTTACCCCCTGTATGTCGGAAATCATGCGCAGGGTGACGCCGTCGCCCACGGAACCGACCACCGCATCCAGTCCGATATTCTGAAAATATTTTCCGAAAGGCTCTGTGCCGATCCAGTGGTCGCCAAGAAACATCATGGCTTCCTTGCCATAGCTGTGGACGATGTCCACCAGTTCCTTCGCAAGCTTACTCACCTCGATCTGCTGGAACTCCACGAAATCCAGAAATTCCTTCGAGGGCCTGCGGAAGATGGAGTTGTGGTAGCCCTCGTCCACGATATATTCCGGGCGGAAAGGATAGCCCGCCCATTTTTCAAACTGTTCCAGAATGTAGGGGCTGACGCTGGCGCTGTAGCCGAACCACTCCACATATTTTTCCCGCTTCTGGTCGTCGAAGGTCAGGGTGAACTGATGGAAAAAGGTGGTGAAACGCACCACGTCCACGCTGGGATTTTCCTCGCACCAGCGGCGCAGCTTCTCTTTCACATAGGCCTGTGTCTTTGGCTGGCGCACGTCGTAGGTGAGCTGATGCGGGGCGTCCTTCCAGTCATTGGTGATAAAATTGTACATATGCACGGGATCCCAGATCAGGAAAGCAAGGAAACTTACCGTGTACTGGTGGTAGGGTATGGTGTCAATCACCACTTCCCCTGCGGTCTCGTCGTAATGCCAGTGATCCGTGGAAACGTTCTCCCCCGTAGTTCTGTCGATGACTTCCCACCAGCGTTTCGGGTCGTCAAGGGTGTTTACTTTTAACTGCTGGGTGTGGAAACCCTTCATCAGGCGAATCCGCAGAGTGGTATCCTTCGCGGTCACACGGTCACTGATCAGGTATTCCTGCTGGATTTCCTCCGGGTGTGCTTCGGCCCAGGCATTGTCCTTTCTGGTGGTGTAGTAGGTGGCATAGATTTTGGCGTCTTGGGATAACAGCTCCTCCGGCATATCTGTCCCGTCGCAGTCCCGCAGGGCATCCGCGCCCAGAAGATTTTTGAGCTGTATGGTTTCTTCCACCATATCCACGTCTGTGGGCAGGGTCAGCCGCCCGGTGAGAGTGACATCTTTCATAAGATTCTCCATTTCTGTTTTATGTTTTCTTGTCATCGGTTATATATTTTCGCATTCCTGTTACTGTCCATACTTAATATTTACAGCCGTTTTTTCTGCTTCGTCTTTCATTATATGCGCTGATTTTATATATATTTTTGCCAGAAAGCAAACACGATATGAAAAAGGCGCTGCGGCTGTTGCGTACGCGGGTTTATTCTGTCAGATTCAGATAGCTTAACGTCCCCTCGGAAAGCCCCGTGCCCTGCTCAAGCAGGGAGATCAGCCCCCGTATGGTGTACTCGCAGTCCTCCGGCGTAGTGGAGAGAAAGGTATTGTTCAGCTTTACGCCAAGGACAATCAGTACGATTTCCGCCAACGCCTCCGGATAGTCGAAATGGATTTCCCCGGCGGCAATGCCCTGCCTGATAATCTTTGCCAGATTGGGTTTTAATTCCGAGATCAGATAATTTAAATATTTCTGGTGCAGATAGGCGGATTCCTGTATCGTGATGGCCCTGCTTTTTTCGCTGTCCTGTTTTAAGAAGGCAGCCGCGGAACTGCGGCAGGCCTGAAACAGCATGGCCATCCTTGTAAACGGCGGGATATCCGTCTGGTCGGCCAGCTTTTTCGCGGTCTGCAAGGGCGTTTCATAATTTCTTCGGATCAGCGCGTCTAAAATTGCTTCTTTTGACGGAAAATAATAATAGATGCTGCCCTTGCCGATGCCCGCTTTGGAGGCAATGTCGCTGACAGAGATATTCTGAATGCTCTCATCGATCATAAGCTGCTGGAGCGCGTCTAAAATTCGGTCATATTTTTGTGTGTCTGCCATATTGGTATGCCTTTCCGGTGAAAATACGCTTGTTTGCAGTGCCGTGCGGCCCGCGGGCTTCGGTGCCGCAATTCCCGCAGCGCACGCTTGAAAATCCTTCGGATTTCTTCGCCTGCGGGCTTCGGTGCCGCAATCCCTGCAGTGCACGCTCGAAAATCCTTCGGATTTCTTCGCCTGCGGGCTTCGGTGCCGCAATCCCTGCAGTG
>CAMWJF010000046.1 GCA_947174505.1 uncultured Lachnospiraceae bacterium | reverse complement strand
TAACTATAAAATCCTTGAAAAATAAGGAAAAATGACTTGACTAAATAGGGAGGAACAAAGATGATTGTTACAATTAGTCGTGAGTTTGGCAGCGGAGGACGTGAACTGGGCAAACGCCTGTCCGATGTATTGGAGATTCCCTGTTATGACAAAGAGATCATTCAGATGATAGCGGAGAAGCAGGGATTTGATGAGCAGTATGTTTCCCATGTATCAGAAAAAAATCTGCAGGCGGCATATCCGCTGACAATCGGACGGCGCTTTACTATGGCGCCGCATCCTGTGGCAAAGCAGGCTGTTGCGATTGCTGTTGAGCAGCAGAAGATCATTGAAAATTTTGCAAAGCAGGGGGACTATATTATCATTGGACGCTGTGCGGACGTGATCTTAAAGGATGACAGCCCCTTTAATATTTTTGTTTACGCTGACATGGATACAAAATTGAAACGGTGTATGGAACGGGGACCAAAAGGCGAAGATCTTAGCAGCACAGAGCTGGAACGTAAGATACGGGAGGTAGACAGGGAACGTACAAAGCACCGGGAATTTTATACAGGCGCAAAAGGAAATATACGTTCCAATTATCATTTGTGTATCAATACCTCTGATATAGAGATCAAAAAGATAGTTCCGGTGGTGGCTGAATATATTAAAATCTGGTTTCAGATAAGGAGCTGAAATAAAACAGGAAGGTTAAAAGCGATGTGGATGCTTTCCGGTATCCATATCGCTTTTTGCTGTTAACTGTAGGAAGTATTTGTCACAATGGAAAGAAATTTTTTCAGAAGAGGGCTTTCTGAGCTCTTTTTAAAAAAGACGCCATAGGACAAAGGTTCACTGCCTGTTAAAGGGATTGCACGGATATCCGAGTTTATAAAATTCATCTGCGGAAGGACAGAGCAGCCGTAGCCGGCCCTTACAAGCGTAAGAAGCACCTGTAGGTTTTCACACATATAGGTGGATTCCGGTGGAATATGCTGTGAAACCTGATTTTGCATTTCCGCGACTTTGGAAGGGATCGCATAGGAGTTGCAAACAACCATATTCTCCAAATACAGTTCCTCTTTGGCAAGTTCTGACCTGGCAGCATAAGGATGTGCGGCGGGAACGATACAGCACAGGGGTATTCGTAATAACTCTTTATAGATTGTGTCGTTCTTTATTGGGATATCACCCTGAAAACCAAACAGCAGGTCCAGTTCATCCTGATAAAAGAGATTTAAAATAGACCTGTGGGGAATCACTTTCAAAAACGGATAAAGCTGCGGCATCTGTTCCCGGCAGGTTTTCAGTATTTTGCAGAGCAGGTCAAGGTTGGCTTCGTTCTGGCAGCCGATGGTTAAAACCTGTATATTCGTATGTTGGTGGCGCTGTATTTTCTGCCGGGCCACATCCAGCCTGCCCATGACATTTTTTGCATCTTCCAGAAAACTGATCCCGGCAGGGGTAAGGGTAACCGTTCGGGTGGTGCGGTGCAGAAGTTTGGTCCCCAGTTCGTCTTCCAGCGAGTGGATCTGCCGGGATACGGCTGACTGGGTGATCTTTAAGATTTCAGCAGCCCTTGCAAAATTCAGGTTTTCGGCAACCTGGATAAAACTCTTTAACTGGTCTGTGTTCATGGTCTACCTTGATTATTGCGTTTTTGTCATTGATAATACCATATTTTCAATTCACTTTCAAGAGCAAATGTGTTTTAATAGGTATTGCAAAGGTTAGCACTCGACAAATATGAGTGCTAACAAAAAAGAAAGGCAGATAACAGGAATGAAATTAAGACCATTAGGTGACAGAGTTATTTTGCAATATCAGGAAACAGAAGAAAAAACACAGTCAAGCATGCTTGGAAAAATGCTGGAAAATATGGAATTAACAGAAAAAGGAAACGTCAGGAGGTAAAAAATGGATACAACAGTAACAAAAACAAATCCACTTGGAACAGAACGGGTTGGGAAACTGATCCTTACATTTGCTGTTCCAAGTATTATTTCCATGGTGGTCAACGCACTTTATAACATTGTTGACCAGATTTTTATCGGTCAGGGGGTAGGGTATCTTGGCAACGGCGCCACCAATGTTGTCATGCCCATGACGGTGATCGCGATCGCGTTAAGCCTGCTGATCGGTGACGGAGCCGCGGCATATTTAAGCCTGAAGCTGGGCGAGGGGGATGAAAAGTCAGCAGCTAATGGCATAGGATGTTCCATATCGGTCATGGCGATCGTTGGCATTGTTCTCTGCGTCCTGTTTAACTTAACTTTAGAACCTTTATGCAGGCTGTTTGGCGCCACGGAAGATATCCTTCCCTTTGCGATGGATTATGGACGGATCATTTCTTATGGAATCCTGTTTTCTTCCATCGATTCCGGCATGGCGGGCATGATCCGTGCGGACGGCAGCCCGAAATACAGCATGGCAGGGCTTCTGATGGGTTGTATTACCAACATTATTCTTGACCCAATCTTCATTTTTGTTTTCAATCTGGGTGTAAAAGGAGCGGCCTGGGCGACCATTATCGGGCAGATACTGAATGCGCTTCTGTATCTTGCTTATATTTGGAAATTTAAGAGCATTAAGCTGGATAAAAGGTGTTTCCGCATTTCAGGAAAAGTTCTGGCGAAGGTCAGCAGTCTGGGCATATCCAGTTTCATCACACAGATCGCCATTGTGCTGGTTATGGCGGTTACCAATAACATACTGGTGTCTTATGGCGCACAGTCGAAATACGGCGCGGAAATTCCCCTGACCACCATAGGCATCACCATGAAGGTGAATCAGATCGTCTCTGCGGTCCTGCTTGGACTGGCAACGGGCGCGCAGCCTATCTGGGGGTACAATTACGGCAGCGGACAGAAGGACAGGGTAAAGCAGACATACCGTATTATATTGACCGCGTCAACGATCATGTTAATTCTGGCATTTTTTGTCTTCCAGTTTGCGCCTATGAGCATTGTCCGGCTGTTTGGTTCCGAGTCAGAGCTGTACAATGAATTTGCGGTGAAATGTTTCCGTATCTTCCTTCTGGCGTGTCCCATCAATGGACTACAGATGGCAACGGGCATTTTCTTTCAGGCAATCGGGAAACCTACTCAGGCAACCGTCCTGTCTCTGTCCAGACAGATTGTTTACCTGCTCCCGGCAACCTTGTTACTGCCGCTGGCATTAGGGGTGGAAGGGGCATTGTGGGCAGGTCCTCTGGCAGATGCGCTGGCGTTTATCACAACCTTGGTCATGTTGAAATTATACTGGAAAAAAATTTAAGGAGGCAGCTATTATGCAGGGAAAAATCATTACGATCAGCAGACGGATATACGAATCTGGCCGAACAGGAGGGGAGCGGATGTAGTTGCCTGTGCGAAACTGACCTGTTACAATCTATGTAAAGTCAATTATGGAGTTTATGTGTTATCGGATTGCATAATCAGCTTTGATAAAAAATAACGAACAGACGTGGAGATTTTTATATTGGTGTTGAGGACAAAACAGGCAAATGAAACAGGTAAAAAGAAACAATATTTCCTGATAATACAAATGATAATAATAATGTTTCTGGTCTGCGCCTGCTCCGAAAAGGAGTCGCTGCAGGAATCGACGATCTCGGAGCAGCAGAGCGGCACGTTCGCAGATGTGTAATTCCATTTGAGAACATAAAAAATCAACGGACAGTAAATGATACAATTTCTATCCGCCGATTTTATGGGAATAACCATCTATGATATTATAAAAATTACTCTTGGTCATCTGTTGATTTATTTATCTTTTTGTTTGCTGAAAATTGCTTTGTCATTTCTGGAAAAGCACCATTAGCTTGTAAAGGTTTAATGGCTGAAAGAGCTGATTGATATAAGGAAGCTTGCTTTGCCAGTTCTGAAAAAGCACCATTAGCTTGTAAAGGCTTAATGGCTGAAAAAGCTGATTGGTATAAGGAAGCTTGCTTTGCCAATTCTGAAAAAGCACTATTAGCTTGTAAAGGCATTATTGCTGCTGATAGGGCTTTTTGAGTTGCAGCCGTTTGCTTTGATAATTCTGCAAACGCTCCATTTGTTTGTATTGGTTTAATAGATTGAGCTAACCCCTCATATACTGCTGCATATTGCTGTAATGTTTGTCTTAAACTACTCATGTCTATGGTATTATTGAATTGCTCTACATTTTCTTGGATTTTAGTGACATTTTTGCTGGCGGCAATAATATCTTTGCAAGTATTTTGGTTCTCCATATGTTTTACGATACTCCACGCTTCTGGTTCAATATGTAAAATATCGCTTTTTTCAACATCCAATGTTTTTAATTCACTGATTTTTGAATATTCTTCCATTGATACTTTTATATGCCCGATTAGTGCCAAAGCAATTTTTTCCACAGCATAGGGGGAGTCATCCGTTTCTTGATGTATTAAATCTGCAAGGACACTAATATCCAAATTTACATAATATATGATATTTTTATTTTCTTTATCAACAGAGACATCCGCTATGCTCCAATATATATTTTCATCACCAGTTTCCAGTTCTTCATCCAATTCTTCATTAACATTTATAGTTATCAAATATTCGCCAATGCTTTGGTATATTTCATCTTCATAATCGTCTAATATGCTTTTAATATCATCTAGTGCAGATAATTGTAAAGCACTTTTAGACTTTCCCAATTTTAATTCCTCTGCCAAATACGAGAAAAATTTGTCTAAAGTCAAAAAGTGAACACTTAAAGACGGATTGGTTTCTTTAAATTCTTCATTTAGTTCTTGCCTTAAATCAATCGGTGTATCTTTGGTTTTCTCCCACCAGTCCTCTTTGGTATCATTGCATACAAATATGATGTTAGTGTTTTTCTCTTTTGCTATTGCAATTATATCTTTCCATACAAATAAATCTCCATATTTTGCTTCTCCAACTTTTGCGGAATCACGAAATCCAGGTGGGATTAAATTATCATATCGTATTTGCCCTTCTTGTAATATTAGCAGTTTTTTTGAAAATGGTATTTTTTTCCCGATATTACCTTGGTTATGTAATAAGTCAATAAACTCTTTTACCTTATCATTTTCTAAAAAATCAATATTTAGCTGTATTTCCTCGTGATGGCTTTTTTCAAAATTTGTTATTATGTTTTGGATATCTTTGATTTTTTCATTTAAATTATGTTGTAGTTTGGAAATATCCGTATAGTTATGCTTTCTGTATTCCCCAATTTTCTTAGCAATATCGTCTTGCAGGGTTTTAAGGGAATCAGAAAGTTCTTTGGTTACTTTTTTATATTTCTTCTTTTCATCACCACATGTTTTATGATAATTCTTTAAATATTCATCATAAACTTGTCTTGGTACATAAATATTGTTTTGAGTTTTTTTCAGCGCACTTATTACATCCAAGCTAATATTAGCTGGCTGACGATATAATTCCAATAATACATTTGTATCTAAAATGATTAAATGTTCGCTCAAACGTATTTCTTGAAACTTTTCTATGGTTATCATTTATTCACCCTCTTGTTTGCTTTTTGCGATATACAATCTATACTTTGCCATTTTACCAAAAAAATTAAGTTTGTGCTCATGAAATTTTAAATTAAAATGACTACTTATCACTAACCGAAAGAAAAAGTTTCGTGTCGGGTGCTTATATATTTTCAAAAAATCAGAATACCATGTCTAAAATCACGCTTCCTTATCGGCTACTGGGTGAGAGGTCAAATCCTCCCGCCCTATTTTATTGTTATAAAACGATTCCATAGAGTGCCGCCCCTTGAAAACTTCACAGCAGCCGCCAGAGGGATACCCGCCGCAGGGGACAGCAGAGCCACGATATGAGCCTGCCCACTGCTTAATCCGTGCAAAGCACAGACGGAGGAAACGCCGCTTTAGGAAAGCGTGGAACTGTATGGGGTGGCTGTATTACATACCCTTGCTTACTGGCAGGGGTAAATAAATCCAAGGAGGACAACGCCTATGTGCAACAAACAAAATCCAACACGGAGGGAGGGATACCATGCAGCAGTTACAGACGGTGGATGCTGACACGCTCCTTTATGAACCGATTGAAAAACCGTCCTTTGTGGTGGACGGTCTTATCCCTACGGGCTTGTCACTGTTCTGCGGCTCACAGAAAATTGGAAAGAGCTGGCTTATGCTGAAGCTCTGCCTTTGCGTGTCGCAGGGAATCCCCTTATGGGATATGCAGACATTGGAGGGCGACGTGCTTTACCTGTGTCTGGAAGATACGTTCTGCCGCATACAGGACAGGCTGTTCCGTCTGACGGACGAAGCGAGCGGGCGGCTGCACTTTGCCGTGGCAAGCTGTAAGTTATCAGACGGTCTTATTGTGCAACTTGAAGATTATCTTAAAGCGTATCCAGACAGTAGGCTGATTGTCATAGACACGCTGCAAAAAATCCGTACCGCATCCAAAGACAACGCTTATGCCAACGATTACGGGGATATATCGCTGTTGAAAGATTTTGCCGACAGGCATTCCCTTTCGGTTGTCGTCGTACACCATATCCGCAAGCAGAATGACAGCGACGTGTTCAACAAGGTGTCTGGCACGACAGGCTTGACAGGGAGTGCGGACGCTACTTTTGTGCTGGAAAAGGAAAGCCGCGCATCCGATACGGCGAAGCTTTTTGTCACTGGCAGGGACACGCCCTATCAGGAGTTGACGCTCCGTTTCCGTGATTGCAGCTGGGAGCTGGTAAAACGGCAGACACAGGAGCAGCTTGCGGCGGCAGAAATTCCCCCTGTCCTTTTTCGGGTGGTGTCGTTCATGCAGGGCAGGCAGGGCAGGCAGGGATGGTCTGGCACGGCTACGGAGCTTTTGGAAGTCATGGGGGAAAGCGGGGAACTGTCCACGGTCATCACGAAATGGCTCAACGAGTACCGCTCCACGTTCCTTTATGAGAACGGCATCCAGTATGACTATCAGAGGAAGTATAGCGGAAGGAAGATTATCCTTGCAAGATGCGGCGGGGAGCATGACAGCCATGACGGGTATGACGGCAGTTTTGGGACGCCCCTCATGCTGACATGGCTGACACGGGCAACGCCGCCAATCTTCCATCCGAAGCGCAGATCGGAGGATAAAGCAGGGCGCAGCCCTGCCAGAAGGGAGTCCAGAGGGAACGGCTGGCACACGGCTTTGCAGAGCAAAGTGTAGTGTGTTACACCCTGTAAACGCAGTCGGAAAAATCTTTTGATTTTTCTGACCGCAGGGGTGGGTTTACGAGCCGAAGAAGGACGAGGAAACCCCACGCCTGCACTTGCGTTTGCGGGGTGTTCTCCCGTAAGGGATGACAGCGGCGGGGCATCCCCAAATACCTGTCATGGCTGTCATGCCGTCGGGAAATGCTGTTCTGCTAGACACAAAAAAATGGATAGTAGATATTCTTCCATCGGGGTGTGCCTTTGCCTGCAAGATGAAACTGGAAGTGATAAAGCGGCAGGGTTTCCACACGGATTTAACCTCGTCCCAACTTGGGACGAAGTTGCGGACGGACGATTTTGCAGATGGGGGACAGGGGCAAACCGACCTCACGCCTGCGGTGGAACTGACCTTTTTGAAGAAAGGGGAACAGGGGTAACAGCAAATATTTTGTTTTCGGATGGTAAATGCGGCTTGGTCGTTACAGTGAAAGGGAAGAAAAATCTCTTGCGCTATGAAAAAAAGAACTGGAAAATAAATGTTTTTATCTGGATTAAGGGCGTTTTCGGATTCCCTTTTTCTAAAATTTAGGGAGGATATGCCTATGGCAAAAACAGTTACACGCCCGAAAATAGAGGTTCAGCCTGTCTATCTGGGCGGCAGGCACATGAGGGAAGCCTTTATTTCCCTGCTTGTGAACGAGGTACGGAGGGGAAAATCTTCTCCCCGCACCTTTGAGATAATAAAAGATACAGAATACAATGGGGACAGAAAATGAAGAAAGGGGATGCATGGAATGGGTATTTTAAGAACTGCCTTGTACTGTAGGCTGTCAAAAGACGACATGGCGCAGGGGGGACAGCGAGAGCATAAAAACGCAAAAAGCGATGCTGGCACAGTATGCAAGGGAGCATGGATTTTTAGTCGTTGAAACCTATGTGGATGACGGTTGGAGCGGCTTGAATTTCGACAGGCCAGATTTTAACCGTATGCTGGATGACATTGAAGCGGGGAAGATTGACGTGGTAATCACAAAGGACTTGTCACGTCTGGGGCGTGACCATTTAAAGGTCGGGCATTTCACGGAGATTTATTTCCCGATGAAAAACGTGAGGTACATTGCCGTCAATGACTGCGTGGACACCGCCAACAAAAACAACGACATTGCCGCACTGAAGAACGTGATGAATGAATTTTACAGCAGGGACAATTCACGGAAAATCCGTTCCTCCATTCGGGCGAGGGCGAAAGCGGGGCTTTACCGCTGCTCCTATGCGCCGTTCGGATACCGCAAATCGTCCGACAACCACAATAAGCTGGTAGTTGATGGGGAAACATCATGGATTGTAAAACGGATTTTTGAGCTTGCGAATGCAGGCATGGGTGCACACAAGATAGCGAGTGTTTTCCGAGAGGAAAAAGTGCCCTGCCCCTCGTGGTGGCAGCATACCCGTGGGGAGAAGCATTACCCTGAACGGTTCAAGAACCCCCAGAACCAGTATGAATGGTCGCACACCATCATCCGAAACATGATAGGAAACCCCGTGTATCTGGGGCATTCCGTGATGTGCAAGACGGAAGCCATTTTTAAACTCGGTAAATATAAGAAGCTGCCAGAGGAGGAATGGATACGGACGGACAACACCCACGAACCATTGGTTTCGCAGGAAATCTTTGACGGGGCGAACGCAAAAATCCTGAGCAGGAAGCGTGACACGACAAATAATTTTGTGTCGGTTTTCTCTGGGCTTGTGAAGTGTGGCGCTTGCGGGAAAGCCCTTGCCCTGCGGTACTGGGGCAGGGACAGGCACCGTATCTATGTCTGCACCACCTACGCCCACAATACAAAAGCCTGCACAGACCACCGCATTTACTATGAGGATTTATACAATGCCGTGCTTGCGGACATCCAATACCATGCCCGCATTGCCTTTGAAGATAGGGAGAAAGCGGTGGCTCTGGCGGTGAAGATGAACGCCAGAGCGGACGGGAGCAGGGGGAAAAGCAACGAAACGAAGCTGAAACAGGCGAGGAAACGCTATGACGAAGTGACGAGGCTGTTTGACCGTCTGTATGAGGATTCCCTTTCGGGGCGTATCTCCAATGAGAATTTTACTCGATTGATTGACAAGTACCAGACCGAGCAGGAGAAATTATTGGGGCAGATAGCAACGCTTGAGGATGCCTTGCAGGAAGTCAAAGACAGCCAGAGCAATGCGGTACAGTGGGCGGAGCTGATGGCGGGGTATGTGGGGATAACGGAACTGACCGCCGAGAACCTTAACCTCTTAGTGGAGCGGATTGAGGTGTCTGACCGAACGGAAACAGGGGACGGGATGCAGCAGACCGTCAAAATCTGTTACCGCTTCGGCGGTTACATAGGGGAGCAGACTGTCAAGACGAAGATGATTCGCAAGCCACGCAAAAAGAGGGACTACCCACGAAAAACAGCGGTGGCAAAATAAATTATGACAGAGGAGGTACACACAATGGAGAAAACAATCTTTGAAAAAAATGGCGGTGAATTTGAACGACAGGGAGATTACCTTATTCCCAGCCTTGCATTACCACCCGAAAAAGAACAGCCGATTGGCTTATTCGGGCGGCGGCATTTGGACTATCTGAAGCAGTACCATAAAGTTACGTACACGAATCTTCTTACAAGTGGCAGGCTGAATACATATCTTGCAGACATCGACAGACAGGCGCAGGAACGTTTTGAACGGCTCATAGAGGGCATGAAACAGGCACAGGGCATAACGGAACGCTTAAAGGAAGAAAACGCCTTAGAATGGGTACAACACTTAAATAACGTAAGGGCTTGTGCAAGAGAGATTGTGAATGAGGAAATCATATACGCATAGGCAACATGGCGGCAGAGGGTGAAATCTCTGTCGTTTTTCTTTTCGGGAAGTTATTGAAATGAATTTTTTATTCAGATACACTATATGCAAGTTTACAAAAGATAGCAGAAAAAGAGAGGAAATATAAAGCAGATTAAGATATTCTTGTTTGCGAGGAGGTAAGAAGATGGAATGGTTGAAAAAGCTTGGAGCCGCCATTGATTACATAGAAGATAATCTGGACAAGGAAATATCATATGACGAAGCCGCCCGCATTGCGTGTTGTTCTCCATATTATTTTCAGCGTATTTTTTCTTATGTTTCGGGCGTGTCATTGGCAGAATACATACGCCGCCGAAAAATGACACAGGCAGCATTTGAATTGCAGCGGACAGACGAGAAAGTAATAGATATTGCTTTGAAGTATGGCTATTCCTCTCCGACTTCTTTTAATCGGGCTTTTCAGAATGTTCATGGAATTACGCCAACAGCCGCAAAAGCTATGGGGTGTATCCTGCAAGCATATCCGTCAATTCAGTTTAGAATCGAAATAACAGGAGGAAGTGCTATGGTGTATCACATTGCGGAAAAACAGCCCCTGCATATTGTGGGAATCCGCATTCCTTTGACCTGTGATATGGAAAAAAATTTAAGGATAGTTCCCGATTTTTGGAAAACCACATTGCAAGGAAACCAATTTTCGGAAATATGCAAATTATCTAATCAAGAGCCAAATGGGATTTTAGGAATCAGTGTATATGAAAGTCCAAAAGAAATCTATTATTATATCGGCGTTGCTACCAATACTTCTGCCCCTGCGGATATGTACGAGTATGAAATTCCTGCGGCAACTTGGGTTATATTTGAGAATGATGGACGTTTTAAAGAAGATGTCCAAAGTGTATTCAGACGGTTTTATATGGAATGGCTGCCGTTCTCTGGATATAAATATGCTGAACTGCCAGATATTGAAGTGTATCCGATTTGTGACAGCCAGCCGGCACATGGACATTCTAAAGTATGGATTGCAATCAAAGAGGAGGACAGATAGGAAATGTATCATTTAAGACTAAAAGGCAATCATTATGAAATGGGTGTGAAGCGTGGAAAAATTTTTAACAAATGCCAAATCTCTTTTCCGCTTCAGTTAGATGATTTTCAACTGGAACATGGAAAACAAAGTGAGGAGATATTAAGAAAGATTTTTCCAGAAGTGTGTGAGGAAATAAGAGGGGTAAGTGACACCATAGGAGCAGACTATCTGCATTTTGTTTCGTGGATGCTGTGTATGGGATGCTGTATGTATAATCTGGAAAATAACTTCCCTATTGAGGTTCGGGGCTGTACGGCTTTTGCCTATTCCCAAAATGGCAGATTGGTATATGGCAGAAATAATGACCTGCCGCCCTACCTGCGTGATGGATGTAAAAGTGAAATTTACGCACCGAGGAATGGAAACAGATTTCAAATCACTACATCCTCTTTCATCAACGGGGAAGAGGGACTGAACGAACACGGGCTTGCCGTGGCAATGACGTTTGTAATGACCGAACTTAAAAAGATAAAGGCAGGGTTTAACTCATGTTTTATTGTACGGTATTTGCTTGAAAAGGCAAATGATACAGAGCAGGCGGTTTCGTTACTTATGAATCTGCCGATAGCTTCTAACTGTAACATTTTACTTGCCGATAAAAGCGGCAATATGGTAGTAATCGAATGTACGCCAACCCTCAAAAAAGTCCGTGAAGCGGAAATCTTTCATGGAAACAGGATTGTTTGTACTGTCAATAGCTTTATCTCTGATGAAATGAAGCACTATGACGATGCAAATGGGAATGATTATGATTCCCGCAAGCGGTATAAGGTTGTCATAGACAGCTTTTCTTCGGGGAAGATAAGGGACGATTATATTGAGACTACTGAGCAGCTCTTGAAAGGCGATTATGGATTTATGTGCCAATATGACAATGAGCCAGACTTTGAGACAGTTTGGAGTTCCATATTTGACTTGGAAAGTTTATCCATTTACCGTGCAGAGGGCGACCCAAGAAAGAAGAAGTTTATCAGCGATAACAGGCTGCATGATTTAAAATTTAAGTAAGCAGGGATAATTGAAACTTAACAAAGCAAAGCATAGAATATCAGGAAAAGCTGTTGTTAGTTTACTATACTATGGTTACGGAAGGAGGAAAAAACATGGAATGGGTGAAAGGGTTACAGAAGGCAATAGATTATATTGAAGACCATATTACGGAAGATATAGACTATGCTGAAATTGCGAAACAGGCATATTCTTCCAGTTTCCATTTCCAGAGGGTTTTCCATATTATCTGCGGCTATTCTATTGGCGAGTATATCCGCAACAGGCGATTGTCGCTGGCAGGAACGGATTTATCGTCTGGAAATGAAAAGGTGATAGATATTGCCTTAAAATACGGATATAACAGCCCAGAGAGCTTTAGCAGGGCATTCACAAAGTTCCACGGGATTACGCCTGTCCAAGCGAAAAACGAAAAACTTACACTCAAATCCTTTTCCAGAGTTTCCGTAAAAATCACATTAGAAGGAGGAACGACAATGGATTACAGAATTGAAAAACGGGAAGAGTTTGAGGTCATTGCCAAACGAGCCAGATATGGAGGAGGACAGGAAATCAGCCAGAAGAATATCCATGCGACATGGGCGGCTTGCGGAACGGATGGGACGATTGACACGTTGTGCAGATACGTCAATCCAGAAAATATCTTCGGAGGGGCAATTGTTGGAATATGCTTTGACAACCCGACAGAGGGGGATTTTGACTATGCAATCGGGGCGGCTTATTCGGGCGGTGATGTGGCGACAGGGCTGACAATTGAGAAAGTGCCTGCAAATACTTGGGCGGTGTTCCCTTGTACTGGGAAAATGCCAGAGGCATTCCAAGACTTATATCGAAAGATTTATACAGAATTTTTCCCGACCAGTAAATATCAGCCAGCAGGCGGGATGTGCATTGAGGTCTATCCGAGTGATGAAATTCATGACGATAATTTCCATTTTGAAATATGGCTTTCCGTAGAGGAAAAGTAAAGCCTTTATGCGGCTGATGCATTTATATAAATGTTAAGCATTAGCTTTATGCAATAGGCAGTAACAGTAAGACAGGGCAAGTCCACTGAATTAAAAAAACGATGTTTCGGTGGATTGCTCTGTAATGCTTTCATTACCCTCCGACTTCGCTTTTTGAAGTTTGGAGGGATTTCTTTTGCCCGCAAGCAGCATTTCCTGTTTATACATATCATTCCGAAAATGGATGGATAGCCTGTTAAAAAAATCTTTATTAACACACAGGGACTTTGCACCCTGCAAGTAGAAGTCAAATATCTACATAATAGAAATATAATCCCCATAAGCCGTAAAGGTGTGACAGCCTGTGCGGTTTTTCTTATGTCCTTTTTTATCAGAATGTGCCGCATGGCTGTTTCCTCTGTTGGCTGTCATTCGCCGCCTTTCCAATCTGGATTTTACATTTTCAAAAATTCAGATTGGAGGAAAATACGGTGAAATACGCACCAAGAAAAGTATATATCAAAAAGAATGACGGCTATGTGGAGCTGTCCTATACGGATTTCTGCCGCCGCAGGCAAGCCGACCAGAGTTACATGGACAAGCTGTTTATCCCCGTGCAGGGCTGTCTGCTTGAAGTCGCGCGGGAACAGTACGCAGATTTCTACAAAGATAAAGAGCGGTGGCGTTATCTGAAAAAACTGGACACGAACCACAAGCTGCTCTCATTGGAAGGATTTACGGACAGCGAAGGGAATATGTTTGATTTCATTGTTGATGAAGCGGTGGACATTGCGGAAACTGTTGTCCATGCGGTGATGGTGGACAGGATGAAAACAGCCATGCTCTTATTGTCGGACAGTGAACAGGCGTTGATACAAGCAATCTTCTTTGAAGAACTTTCTGAGAGGGAAGTCGGTTTAAGGTTAGACATAACGCAGAGCGTTGTCAACAAACGCAAAGCCAAAATCCTTGCGAAGCTGAGAAAAATAATCGAAAACAAAATTTAAAGCGTTCAGTCCCCTCATTTTTTCCTTTGGGAAAATGAGGGGGCTTTTGTCTGCCCTCTCAATCAATTCTGATTGGAGGAAATAAGGATGGCATACAACCACGGACGGGAGGACAGGAAATGGCGCATCTGGAAAGAAGCCGAGGAAAAGATTCTGCATGAGTGCGGCGTTGATGAAGCGGTCATTGAACAAATCCGCACAGACGACAGGGCAGATTTTAATTCCAACAGGCGATTTTACCGATGGACAAGCGACTTCGGAGAATGCCTTGAGGAAATAGCGGGCAGGGAGAAACAGGCAGAGATAAGGTCGGTAATGGATTTACTGGATGAGATTGAGAACGAAACGCTGTATTTTGCGTTAGTTACAGTGGACAGGCGTACGTTACAAATCGTCCTTCTGAAAATGCAGGGATATTCCACAAAAGAGATTGCCCCGCTTGTGCATTTGACGGCAGGGTCTGTCTATGCGAGATTGGCTCATTTGCGTAAGAAGCTACGAAAAATTTTATAATAATGTAGTATGGTTTTCTATGAGATGTTGGGTGAGAGGTCAAAGGCTTCTCACTCATTCTTTATATATGGTATCTCTCTATATGTTCTCTAATGGAATTATACAGAGCCTGTCATGCCGGAGCATACCGAGGATGAAATGGATGCTGTAGGAACGGGTGAAACGAAAGCGGCGGAGGCAGATGCCGTTAAGGATTGGGATATGAAACCGGATGCCGAGGGGCGTCTGCCGCTGTCACCCGACTTAAACCAAAACGGCATAGCGGAAGAAGTGCGTCTGGTCGATCTTGATGACGGACAAGAACTGCAAATCCTGGAAAACGGGGAGCTGATACATAGGGAGACAGGTTATTACGCGCACGCGGGGCAGACGTCGGTTTTCTTATGTACGCTGGAGGGGGAAGACTACCTTTTGCGCTACCATCCGACAATGTATCAGGGCGTCGGTTCTTATAGCTATGTGCTGTCTGCCTTTGGGGGTAACAAGGAGAAAGTGGTCAGGTGGAGCGAAATCGATTTTGATATCAACTTTGGATCATTGGTTCATACTGGTTTTGATCCAGAGTCTATCGATGTTTTTGTGGATGAGATCAATGACTTGCTTTTTTACAGCGTTCAGCTTCTCAATACCGAAGAAGAATTGCAGGGTACTTTTGAGAGAGAAGGGCGGCTTTATGACAGCTTGTGGTGGCTGGACGGCTGGGAGCCGAATTTTGTCAGGGATGAAAACAAGTCTTTGCGGGAGAATTTAGAGGAGTTTCAGACTGGCATGACAGCGGCGCAGGAGCCGCTGATCCCGGAGGAGCCGGACGGCCTGCCGATTACGGAGCCTTTGGAACTGGCATTTTACAGCGGCGCGGGAGCGTGGAGCACTTACATGGTCTTGGAGCCGGACGGCAGTTTTGCTGCGTACTATCATGACACCAACGGGTATACGGTATATGTCTGTCCGTATTATGGGCGGTTCGGAAAGGTGGAGAAGCTGACGGATGCTTCATGGCTTTTGACGTTGGATTCGCTGGAGCGCGATACGGAACGCTGTGTGGGGGAAGAGTGGGACGAGGAGAAAAACGGCCATACGATTCACTATATCGCCAGTGAGCCTTACGGGTTTACGGACGCCGACGAGAAGGCATTGAAAGCCGGCGCGCAGTTCATCCTCTACAGCCCGGAGGCGGTCGGACATGAGCCGGGAACGGAGCTGTACGGTGCGGTGCGGTTTCAAATGTGGATGCATGAGCGCAGGGAGTTTATTGATAGCGGGGATAAGCTGGGCTGCTGGGGGCAGCAGAATTTGGAGACGAGGGAGGGGTTCTTTACAGATTGAAATTCTGCGCATATACGTAAAATATTTTGATTTTTCTTGCAAATAATACGAGAATAGCGTAAAATTGCAAATATGTAATATTATGTAATCCGATAAGGGTTTGGTGAATGTATGGCGACAGAAGAAAAAACTGAGCTGGTTTTTGACGACGGAAGAATAGAATCGATAGAGGAATTTCAGACTCCGGGGCAGCTTTATGAGGAGCTTATTACCCGTGTGCGCAAATATCACCCTTCGACGGATATCAGCCTGATCAGAAAAGCCTATCGGATCGCTTCCGACGCCCACAAGGGTCAGGCGCGAAAGTCCGGGGAGCCATATATCATCCACCCGCTGTATGTGTCCATTATTCTTGCGGATCTGGAGCTGGATAAGGAGACGATCGTTGCGGGGCTTCTGCACGATGTGGTGGAAGATACCATTATGACGGACGAGGAGATCAGCGAAGAGTTTGGTGCGGAAGTCGCCCATCTGGTGGACGGCGTCACGAAGCTGGATAAGCTGAACTTTCACGGAGAGCATGGACATTATGATAAGGATACGGAGAAGCTGGAGCGGCAGGCGGAGAATCTGCGCAAAATGTTCCTTGCCATGGCGAGGGATATCCGTGTCATACTGATAAAGCTGGCGGACCGTCTGCACAATATGCGGACATTGCAGCATATGCGGCCGGAGAAGCAGCAGGAGATAGCGAGGGAGACGCTGGATATTTATTCTCCCATTGCCCAGCGGTTGGGCATATCAAAGATTAAGGTGGAATTAGACGATTTGTCATTAAAATATCTGGAGCCCGAGGCTTATTATGATCTGGTGGATAAAATTGCCGTCAGAAAGAGTGAGCGGGAGCGTTACATTCAGACAATTGTGGACGAGGTCAGCGTGCATATCAAAAATGCGGGTATCAAGGCGCAGATCGACGGCCGCATCAAGCATTTTTTCAGCATATACAAAAAGATGAAGAACCAAAACAAGTCCATAGACCAGATCTACGATCTGTTTGCGGTGCGTATCATCGTGGATTCGGTGAAGGACTGCTATGCCGCGCTTGGCGTGATCCATGAAATGTATAAGCCGATTCCCGGCCGTTTCAAGGACTATATTGCCATGCCCAAGTCAAATATGTACCAGTCCCTCCACACTACGCTGATCGGCGCCAGCGGCCAGCCTTTTGAGATCCAGATCCGCACCTATGAGATGCATAAGGCAGCGGAGTATGGTATTGCGGCCCACTGGAAATATAAGGAGGCCTCTGACGGGAAGAAAGTGGAGACGCAGGAAGAGGAGAAGCTTGTCTGGCTGCGGCAGATTCTGGAGTGGCAGCAGGATTTGACGGACAATAAGGAATTCATGAATCTCCTTAAGGATGACTTAAACCTTTTTGCCGACACGGTATTCTGCTTTACCCCCACAGGGGATGTGAAAAGTCTGCCTGCGGGCTCCACGCCCATCGATTTCGCATACAGTGTACACAGCGCGGTGGGAAATAAGATGATCGGCGCAAGAGTAAACGGCAAGCTTGTGACCATAGATTACGAGATCAAAAACGGCGACCGGGTGGAGATTATGACTTCCCAGAACTCCAAGGGGCCGAGCCGCGACTGGCTGAACGTGGTGAAGAGCACACAGGCCAAAAATAAAATCAACCAGTGGTTTAAGAACGAACTGAAAGAGGACAATATCGTCAAGGGACGAGAGCTGATCCATGCATACTGTAAGGCGAAAGCGATCAATGCCGCTGATGTTCTGACGCCCCAATATGAGGAAGCGGTCATCAAGAAGTACGGTTTCCAGAACTGGGAATCGGTGCTGGCGGCGGTTGGCCACGGCGCCCTCAAGGAAGGGCAGATTGTCAACCGGATGCAGGAGCTATACGAAAAAGACCATAAACGGGAAATGACCGACGCGGAGGTGCTGGCGGAGATTGAGGAGAGTGTCCGCATCAACCGCGCGAAACCGGGGAAGAGCAGCAGCGCCATTGTGGTGAAGGGCATTCATGACGTGGCGGTCCGCTTCTCCAAGTGCTGCAGCCCGGTGCCGGGGGATGAAATCGTGGGCTTTGTCACCAGGGGAAGGGGCATTTCCATTCATCGGACAGACTGTGTAAACCTGTTGAATCTGCCGGAGATAGACAGAAACCGTCTGATTGACGCAGAGTGGCAGCAGCCGGAAGGTGCGGCAGCCAATGAGAAATATCTGGTGGAAATCAGTATTTACGCCAATAACAGAAACGGCCTTCTGGCGGATGTGTCCCGTGCGCTCACGGAGAAGGAGATTGATATTCAGGCACTAAATACGAGAGTGAACAAGCAGGGGACGGCGACCATCATGGTTAGCTTTGAGGTCGGCAGCAGGGAAGAACTGCAGCGGATCATTGATAAGATCAGAACCATCGAGAGCATTATAGATATTGAGAGAACCAGCGGCTGACGGGGCGGAGATACTTTCGGGGACTGCACAGGCAGAGAATTGGAAAAGGCCGTTTCGCCGTCATAAGTGTAAGGGAGATTGAGAATGGCAGCTTTAAAAATTGGGCGGCTGATGCTTGGCATCTGCCAGACAAACTGTTATTTTGTATATCAGGAGGGGACGAAGGACGTAATTTTCTTCGATCCGGCGGACAAGGGCGACTATATTTATGAGACATTGCAGGAGAAGGGCTTTCAGGTGAAAGGGATTCTTCTGACCCATGCCCATTTTGACCATATCTGGGGCTGCAACAGACTGCGGGAGCTTTCGGGCGCGCCGGTCTATGCCTACGAGGAGGAAAAGCCGCTCTGTGAGGATGCGGTGACCAATGTTTCCGATCAGGTAGGGCGTCCCTATACGGTGACTCCGGACAGATATCTGAAGGAGAATGAGGAGATTACGATCGCGGGCATCACCTGCAGGCTGATCGCCACACCGGGACATACGGTAGGAAGCTGCTGTTATTATTTTGAGGAGGCTGGCATACTGGTTGCTGGGGATACGCTCTTTCAGGAATCCGTGGGCAGGACAGATCTGGCCACGGGCAGTATGAGTGCACTGACCAGATCGGTCAAAGATAAGCTATTTGTGCTGCCGGACGAGACAAAGGTTTATCCCGGGCACGGGGAATCCACGACCATCGGCCATGAGAAGGCGTATAATCCTTTTGTACAGTGACGGGAAAAGAGGAATACCGATACTGCCGTCTGACAGCCGTGGCGTAAATACACCGAAACGGAAGTCAGGGTGACGGAATTACCAGACGATGGGCTTATAAAAAAGAGACAGGAACGAAGGATGGGCGACTGCAGGGACTGCGGATCGCCTATTTCGGCGTAACGAACGTAAAGCGGCGGGTACGGACAGGCGGATGCCCAAAATCAGGATGTGGCAAAACAGCGCATTGGTTAAATGGGGGAATGGAAGATGGAAGGACAGATATCGGAGGAACCGGCTGGCGGACTGCGGATTCTGAACCGGGATGTGATCAAGTATGTCGCTATGGTTACGATGCTTTTAAATCACATAGCGCATGTGTTTTTGACAAGGGGAACGCCGACTTATGAGGTTCTGGAGGATATCGGGATTTTTACGGCTCCGGTGATGTGCTTTTTTCTTGTGGAGGGGTACAGCTATACACGTTCTAAGTTTAAGTACGGACTGCGGCTGTTTCTGTTTGCACTGCTGTCCCAGATCCCTTTTCAGCTTGCTTTCGGCTATAAGACCCTGAATATGATTTTTACGCTGCTGTGCTGTTTCCTGATTCTGGTCGTGATGGAGAGGGTCTTAAGCCCGCTGCTGCAGATACCGCTCTGTGTGCTGCTCACTATGGCCACGGTGGCTGCCGACTGGCCGTTAGTCGCGCCGATTCTTACGATTATGCTGGCGAACGGCATGGGGAATAGAAAAAAGCTGGCCTGTGGGTTTGGCGCAACTTACCTTCTCTTTGCAATGCTGAACACACAGAATTACATGTTAGGTGTACAGGGGGACTGGACACCCTATGCCGTGGGACACGCGGCGCTTTCCGGGCTGGGAATCCTTATCGCGGGGGCGGTGGTGCTGTTCTTTTACAATGGGGAGCGGGCGCAGAAGGGCAGAAACTTTGCCAAATGGTTTTTCTATATTTTTTATCCGGGCCATCTTCTCGTGCTGTATATGATTAAAACAAGTTTACATAATATATAATGGTTTTATTTCTATGTAGGGTTTGGCTGCTTCGGGCAATTTACGAGTTTACATAACGTCTTATCGGACAGATAGTACATAACGTGTTTACACATGTGACAGGAAAAAAGAGAAAGGGTGGTTTGGCGTGGGCGCACAGGAAACTTCCGACAGGCAACAGAAAATAGTGGGTTTGGCGGAGGAGATTCTGCGTCTGGCCCATGACGGCCTTCTGATCAACATGCGGTTTCTGGATGTGGCATTGTCAAAGCTTAAGCTGGAGTGCAGGGAGCAGACAGGCGCGCATCTTTTTGACGGGGGTGTGCTGTATTATGACCCGGTGCGGCTGCTCAGACAGTATAAGGTATCGCCGAATTATGCGGCAAGGCTTTATCTGCACACGCTTTTGCACTGTATTTTTTTCCACAGCAGCGGGACGGATAAGCTGAACAGGCTGTATTGGGATATGGCCACGGATATCGCCGTGGAGAACACGATTCTGGACATCAATCTGCATCTGACCAGCCTGCAGACGGACGATACGCTTAAGAACCGCCTGGAGATTTTGAAAAAACAGGCGGGCGGACTGACGGCGGAGAAGATTTACCGGCATTTCCGGGTGGAGGAGCCTTCTGAAAAGGCGGTGGAGGACTGGCATAAGCTGTGCCACTTTGACGAACATATCTATTGGGACAGGCGGGAGGAGCTGGAACTGTCGCAGGAGGAGTGGCGTAAGGTCAGCGAGCGCATTAAGGCAGATCTGAAAAGCTTCAGCCGGGATAAGAACAATGCGGAGAGCATGGAGCAGAACTTGAAGGAGGCCACAAGGGAACGGTATGACTATGCGGGCTTCTTAAAAAAATTCATGGTTATGGGCGAGTCCATACAGGTCAATGACGATGAGTTCGACTATATCTACTACACTTACGGACTGGATAGTTACGGCAATATGCCGCTGGTGGAGCCACTGGAGTATAAGGACAGCAATAAGATCCGGGATTTTGTGATTGCGCTGGACACTTCTGCTTCCTGCCGGGGGGAGACTGTACAGGCCTTTTTGCAGAAAACCTACAATATCATGCAGGATGCGGAAAGCTTTTTTACGAAGATCAATGTGCATATCATCCAGTGTGACAGCAAGGTGCAGCAGGATGTAAAGATTACGGGGCGGGAGGAGTTTGATCAGTTTATGGCGCAGGGGAAACTGACGGGCTTCGGCTCCACGGATTTTCGGCCGGTCTTTTCCTATGTGGAAAAACTGCGGGAGGAGGGAGAGCTTGCGGGGCTGAAGGGGCTGCTCTACTTTACCGACGGGTACGGAATTTATCCGGAGCAGATGCCGGATTATGACGTGGCGTTTGTGTTTCTCCACGACGATGAAAATGCGCCGAAGGTGCCAGCCTGGGCGATCCGGCTGGTGCTGGAGGAAGAGGATTTGGAGGACGAGGGTAAATGAACATTAAAGAGGCGAAAAATTACATCAAGGATTCTGTCAGGATTTACCTGAAGAAGGACGAAGAGGGAGAGTATCGGATCCCCGTTGTCAGACAGCGGCCGATTTTTCTGCTTGGCGCACCGGGTATCGGCAAGACGGCGATTATGGAGCAGATTGCGCAGGAGCTTGGGATTGCGCTGGTGTCCTATTCCATGACCCACCACACGAGGCAGTCTGCGTTGGGGCTCCCCTTTATTGTGCATAAGGAGTACGAGGGGAAAACCTACGATGTGTCGGAGTATACCATGAGTGAGATTATCGCCTCCGTCTACGATGTGATGGCACAGAGTGGCATCCGGGAGGGAATTTTGTTTCTGGATGAGATCAACTGTGTGTCGGAGACGCTTGCGCCCTCCATGCTGCAGTTTCTGCAGTATAAGATTTTCGGCAGGCATCAGGTGCCGGAGGGCTGGGTCATCGTGACGGCGGGCAATCCCCCGGAATACAATAAGTCGGTGCGGGAGTTCGACATTGTGACACTGGACCGGTTAAAGATCCTGAAGGTGGAAGCGGATTATGCGGTCTGGCGGGAATATGCGAGGGAACGGGGCGTACACACGGCGATCCTGAACTATCTGGACATGAAAAAGGAGGACTTCTATCAGGTGGAAACCACGGTGAAGGGCAGAAGCTACATGACTGCCAGAGGCTGGGAAGACCTGTCCGAAATGCTGAAACTCTATGAGGAGGAACAGATTCCGGTGGAGGAGTCCTTTGTGGGACAGTATCTGAGAAATGACCGGGTGGTCAAGGAGTTTACGGCATATTATGACCTGTACCGGAAATACCAGAACGACTATAAGGCGGAGGAAATACTGACCGGGAGAGTCAGCGAACAGGCAAAGGATAAGGCGAGAAAGGCGGATTTCGACGAACGGCTGTCCCTGATGGGGATGCTGATCGACAGGATGCAGCAGGATATCCGGGAAAATATGCTGGAATCCCGGATTTTGAGCGAGCTGATGAATCCTCTCAGGGCTTTGAAGGCGAAAGCGGAGACAGGAGAGACGGCGCAGGCGCTTTCGGCGCTTGCCGGACAACAGGCGCAGGGCAGGCAGAAGGCCATGGAATCCTTACAGAAGGCGGGCGCTTTGTCAGCGCGGGATAAGCGGTTAAACAGAGCCATAGCAGGATTCCTTGCCTCCTGTGAAAAGACCCTGCGGCTTTCGGAGACAGAGGACGGCGGGGCTGGATTTGCGCGGGTGAAAGAACTGTTTGACGCAAAAGTTTCCGAATATAAACAGGATACGGAGCGGGTGAAGGAGCGGATGCATTTCCTCTTTCAGTTCGTGGAGGACACCTTTGGCTCCGGCAATGAGATGCTGATTCTTGTGACGGAGTGTACGGTGCAGGCGGACTGCGCGAGGTTTATCGGTCTTTACGGATGTGAGGACTACCAGAGACACAACGAGGAGCTGATGCTCACGGAGCGGGGGACGGAGCTGGCCGCCCGGATTGAGGAGCTGGAACTATAGGCGCGTGAGAAGAACTTTTAGGGACGTTCCCCATTGGACGGGGACACAAAGTCAGCAGAGCTTACTTGGAAGTTCTAAGTCTCACGCAGGAGAATGCATGAGATGCGGCATTCTCCGCACGGATTCCGCAGAGTGAAATGGTGGTAAGGGAACGATGGGACAAAAAATAAAGCACAGGGAACTGCATATGCCGCAGGGCGTCCTGTTGTATAAGACGGACGGACAGACGGCGGAAATTACGGGATACCGGGGGAAGGATACGGAGATTGCGGTACCGCCTGAGATTGACGGCTGTGCCGTAACCTGTATCGGAAAGAAGGCCTTCTTGAGCAATAAACTGCTGAAGGAGATTTCCCTGCCCGAATCCGTGGAGAGAATCGACGATTGGGCCTTTGCCTGCTGTGCGAAACTGCGACGGGTTATTTTGCCTTATCACCGCATGGAGATCGGACAGGGGATTTTCAGGGAATGCTTTCTGCTGGAACAGATCGTGGATGAGGACGCGGACGGGGAAGAGAAGAAAACCATAGACACAGCCTTTCTTCTGGCGGCTGTCATGAGCAGGCTTGACGCTTTTTACCTGTTTGACTTCGAGAGCGCGGGTTCTCCCGAATGGATTGCACAGTGGGACGGACGGATGCAGACGCTGATGGAGAGAGGAGATGCGGAAGGGTTTTCTAAAATGCTGCTCTGCGGGGAAGAGGATTACGGCAGCAGGGAGAACAATCTGGACTATTATATGGAGCAGCGCAGGCGGGAAAAGGTGAGGCTGTCCATGCTGCGGCTGATGCACGACTACGGGCTAAAGCGGGCTGTGCGGGAGAAACTGGAGCAGTATCTTTTATCCCATATAAAGGGGTGCGGGACAGAGGAGACATGGCGGGTGGTGCTGGAGGAATACGGGGATGACCTGCGGTACTACCAGTTTCTGACGAAACTCGGCGGCGTTACGAGAGAAAATTTTCAATCGATGATGGAGGATATGGGACAGGCTCACACCGAAATGAAGGCCTATCTGATGAAGTATCACGGGGAACAGCACGGGCGGGAGGACGTTTTCGATGCCTTTGCGCTGTGAGCTGACTGGCACCCGCGGCAGATTGAATTGCGCAAATTTGGGCTTGCACACTGCCCGGTTCTGTGGTATTATGAAATCTGCTTGAATTACGGAAGAGTTTTCGTTTTTTCGGAATGGAGGATAAAAATGGGTGTATTGAGAATCATACTGACTGTAATTTATATTTTAATATGTATCGCATTGGTGATATTGGTGCTGATGCAGGAGGGAAAGGCAGCCGGTCTTGGCGCGATCAGCGGCGCGGCTGAAACCTACTGGGGCAAGAACAAGGGCCGTTCCATGGAAGGAAAACTCGTCAAGATTACGACGGGGCTTGCGGTTGGGTTCATGCTGCTTGCGGTTGTTTTGAACCTGACTTTGTTCTAAAGCATTCTAAAGCGGAAAGAACGAAAAGCACTCTTGCACAGTTGTGGTGAGAGTGCTTTCTTGCGCATATAAGCAGAGACATCAGAAACGGAAGGCGAATGGACACACAATTTGAAAAACGCAAAAACTTAATATGCGAGCTGGTGGGAGACGACCAGTATGTGCCGATGAAGGAGAAAGAGCTGGCGGCATTCATGCAGGTGTCCCCGGCGGACAGGGAGACATTCCGGGAAGTGCTCCGTGTCCTTTTGGCAGAGGGGAAAATACAGCTCACGAAGCAGGGCAGATATGTGAAGCCGGACGAAAACCGCCCTGTGGGCACCTTTATCAGCCATGCAAAAGGTTTCGGTTTTGTGGAAGTAGAGGGATGCGGGGAAGACTTTTACATTCCTGAGGATAAAACGAACGGCGCCTTTCACATGGACAGGGTGCAGATTGCTTTCCTGCCGGGACGGCGCGGTGGGAGACGGGAGGCGGAGGTTGTCCGAATTCTGGAGCGGGGGATGAAGCAGCTTGTGGGTACTTACGAACAGTCCCAGAACTTTGGTTTCGTGATTCCGGATAACGGTAAGATCGGCACGGATATTTTTGTGCCGAAGGAGCGTTCCAAGGGGGCGGTTACAGGGCACAAGGTCGTGGTGGAGCTGACCTCCTACGGGGATGAGCGTCATAAGCCGGAGGGCAAGGTGGTGGAGATCCTCGGGCACAGCAACGATCCCGGCGTGGATATCATGTCTATCGTGCGCGGTTATGAGCTTCCTGTGGAATTTGGGGAAAAGGTTTTGAATCAGGCAGGCCGCACGCCGGAAACGGTGTCGGAGGCGGACCGGGCGGAGCGTATGGATCTGCGGGATCTGCAGATGGTGACCATAGACGGGGAGGACGCCAAGGATCTGGACGATGCGGTCAGTCTCTACCGGGATGAGGCCGGGCTTTTCCATCTGGGCGTGCACATTGCGGATGTGACCAACTATGTGCAGGAAAATTCGGCCCTTGACTGGGAGGCTCTTAAGAGGGGCACCAGCGTTTATCTGGTGGACCGGGTGATTCCCATGCTGCCCCATAAGCTCTCTAACGGCATCTGTTCCCTGAATCAGGGGGTGGACAGGCTGGCCCTGAGCTGCCTGATGACGGTTAACGAAAAGGGGGAGGTGGCCGACTATCAGATTGCGGAAACCGTGATCCGGGTTAACCGCAGAATGTCCTACACTTCCGTCAGAAAGATTCTGGAGGATCAGGACGAGACGGTGCGGAAGGAGTATGAGACGCTTGTCCCCATGTTTGAACAGATGGAGGAACTGGCGGCCCTTCTCAGAAGAAAGAGGCATAAGCGCGGCTCCATTGACTTCGATTTTGCGGAGAGTAAGATTATTCTCGATGAAAACGGACGGCCTGTGGAGATCAGACCTTACGAGCGCAACGTGGCGACCAGAATGATCGAGGACTTTATGCTGCTTGCCAACGAGACAGTGGCACAGCACTTTTTCTGGCTGGAAACGCCCTTTGTATACCGGACCCACGAGAAGCCCGATCCGGATAAAATCAAAAAGCTTGCGACCTTTATCAGAAATTTCGGCTATCATATCAAGCAGACGGGGGAGGAAATCCACCCGAAGGAGCTACAGAAGCTCCTCGATAAAATTGCGGATACCGATGAGGAGACGCTGATCAGCCGCCTGACGCTCCGGAGCATGAAACAGGCAAAATATACGGTGGGGTGCACGGGGCATTTCGGGCTGGCATGTCAGTATTACTGCCATTTTACCTCGCCCATCAGACGCTACCCGGATTTACAGATCCACCGCATCATCAAGGAGCAGCTTCGCGGAAAGCTTTCCGAAGAGCGCATCGGACATTATGAGGAAAAGCTGCCGGAGGTGGCGAAGCATGCCTCCAAAATGGAGCGGCGTGCCGCGGAGGCGGAGCGGGAGACGGATAAGCTGAAAAAGGCGGAGTATATGGAGGAGCGCATCGGAGAAATTTATGACGGTGTGATCTGCGGCATTACCCAGTGGGGGATTTATGTGGAACTGCCGAATACCGTGGAGGGACTGATCCATGTATCCGCGCTTGCAGGCGATTATTTTTATTACGATGAAGAAGCCTATGAGATGGTGGGAAAGGAAACCGGCGTCGCGTATAAGCTGGGACAGCGGGTCACCGTTCAGGTGAAGGGCGTGGACCACCTGGCGAGGACGGTGGATTTTGTGTTTCCAGTTCAGCCAGACCGAATCTGACAGGCAAATCGTGCTTGCACGAATTTGACGGTCGGATGAAGGGCTGAGGGAACGCCCGCTTATGAGCAAAAGAAGCTGCGAAGCAGCGGGGAGAGCCGAAGGCGCGATTTTGCGAATGGGCGTGTGCTGAACTGTCAGCAGCCAGACCGAATCTGACAGGCAAATCAAAGGGAGGAGAGGCTATGGCGAAAGAGGCCATGAAGCTGGTGGCAAACAATAAGAAAGCCTACCATGATTACTTTATAGAAGAAAAGTACGAGGCGGGGCTTGCGCTCCATGGCACGGAGGTGAAGTCCCTGCGTATGGGAAAGTGCAGCATCAAGGAGGCTTTCGTGCGGATTGAGAACGGGGAGGCCTTTGTCTACGGCATGAATGTAAGCCCCTATGAGAAGGGAAATATATTTAATAAAGACCCGCTGCGCACAAGGAAACTTCTGCTGCATAAGGTTGAGATCCGAAAGCTCGCGGGGAGGATGGCGGAGCAGGGATATACGATTGTTCCTTTACAGGTTTACTTTAAGGACGGCAGGGCGAAAATAGAGATCGGTCTTGCCAAAGGTAAAAAGCTCTACGACAAGCGGCATGATATCGCGAAAAAGGATCTGCGCAGGGAGCATGAGCGGGAATTTAAAATCAAAAATCTGTAGATTGCATAGAAGCATGGTAATGTGCTATAATTTATATAGCAGAACAAATACGGGCCAGTCAAGGTTTCGACAGGGGTCTTGCAGCTGGAGAAGCTATCCGCAGGCTGATGCGTCAAATCGCAAACTTAAACACAAACGCTGAAGACAATTTAGCATACGCTGCCTAATGGCAGCTGTCCGCCTTAGTGCACCTACACATTAAGATCCGGGCATCGACTATGTAGGAAACGACGCAGGGGACGCCTCTTACCTGCGGGCGTATCAGAGGCTACTGAATCCACGGGGGTGTCGCTCTCCCGGTGGAGGAGGGAATGAGGAGCAGTCCGCAATGAGTGACTATGATAGTAGAAGGACAGGGAATGGGCTTTTGGACACGGGTTCGACTCCCGTCTGGTCCACTTGGAAAAGTTTTTAAATTGCTTTATAATGGCTATTTAAGAACTTTTTTTTGTGCGGGAAATGAAAGGGGCGAAAAACAGGTATATGCAGACTCTTTCACAATTCACTGGACAGCGTTCTCATTTAGCTGTAAAATAAGAAGAAATATGGGGTACATTACCAGGGGGAGAGAGAGCGTATATGACGGAAGAAAAAAGGGGTGTGAAAAGCAGCAATAAGGGGAATGTCCTGCATTCTGTGAGGACAAAGATTGTAGGAGCCATGTTTCTGGCGATGGTCATTATGTCGACATGTCTTTCGGTGGTGCTGATCAGGAATCTGCGCATTCCACTGATGAACCTGAACCAGAGTTATCTCTATGATTTGGCGGTGGCCTATGGCGGGAAACTGCAGTCGGAGATTGAGGTGAAGGGATACAATACGGCGACTTACTACAGCAATCTGGATGATTCCATCGGCGGTGTCGGTCTGAAGGGGGTGGATTCCAGCTATGCCTATCTGGTGTCAGCGGACGGAACCATGCTCTATCATCCGACGAAAGATAAAGTGGGGCAGCCTGTAGAGAACGAGGTGGTGCAGGCTGTAGTGGCGGAGATTGCCACTGGCGTCGTTCCCGAGCCGACTGTGGTGGAGTATGCGTTTAAGGGCGCCATGAAGTACGCAGCCTATTATGTGACGGAGCGGGGACACTGTATTCTTGTGGTTTCCGTGGACAAGGACGATCTGATGCGTACGGTGCACCGGGTTACGCTCACAGGGACGTGCTGTACGGTCATTATGGTTGTCATTGCCAGCATTATCGGATTTTTCTTTATAAGTAAGATTATAAAACCCATCATTACGGTGACAGATGTGGTGGGGCAGCTTGCGCATATGGACTTCTCGGAGATTGACGGGCAGGAGAAGCTGACAGCGCGGGCGGATGAGACGGGGCAGATGAGCCGGGCTGTGGCGGAGCTTCGGAGGCAGCTTGTGGAGATTGTGACGGATCTGCGCGGGCAGAGCGAAAAGCTGTATGAGTCCGCCGATATTTTGAACGTCAACGCCTCCGAGACGGCGACCACGGTGGAACAGGTGGAGAAGGCGGTTTCGGAAATATCCGACGGGGCGTCATCCCAGGCGGATGAAACGCAGAGGGCCACAGAGAATGTGATTCTGATGGGCAGTATGGTGGAGGAGACGACCAGACAGGTGGAGGAGCTTACCGACAATGCCAACGATATGAGAAAGTCCAGCGACGAAGCGTTTGAAACTTTGCAGAGTCTGGGCAGAATCAACGATCAGGCCAGGGAAGCCATTGACGTGATTTACGAGCAGACCAATAACACGAATGAATCCGCCATGAAGATCAGGGAGGCGACGACACTGATTACTTCCATTGCGGAGGAGACGAATTTATTATCCCTGAACGCGAGCATAGAGGCGGCCAGGGCAGGCGAACAGGGCAGGGGCTTTGCAGTGGTGGCCAGCCAGATCCAGAAGCTTGCGGAGCAGTCCAATGAATCCGCCAGACAGATTGAGAATATCATCGATTCCCTGATCGAGGATTCCCAGAAATCCGTGGCGACGATGGAAGGCGTGAAGAAGATCATGGAGAGCCAGAGCGAGAGCGTGGGACGGACAAACGAGCGCTTTACGCAGGTAAGGCAGGGTATTACCCAGTCCCTTGACGGCGTGAACCAGATAGCGGATAAGACGAGGCGGCTGGACGAGGCCAGAGTGAATGTGGTGGATGTGGTGCAGAACCTGACTGCCATCGCAGAGGAAAATGCGGCGAGCACGGAGGAAACTTCCGCTTCCGTTACGGAGGTGAGCACCATTGTGTACAGCATTTCCGAAAATGCGACGAAGCTCAAAGAGGTGGCGGAGCATCTGGAGCAGAGTATGAGTATCTTTAAAATGTGACGGACTTCCTTGAGGGGTATTTATGGAAAAGCGTGAGGATGATCTGGTCGTGGGCGGTTACCGTTTTGCAACGATAGCGGATGCGGAGACGGCCAGGATGGAAATAAAGAAGGTGGAGAATCTGGAGCAGCGGCTTGATTACCGTAAGCCCCAGAACGTGCTGCTTGTCTATAACCGGGCGGTGGAAAACCGGGTGTTTCTGACGCCTATCGGGCTGTGCTATCTGCAAAAGATGCAGAAGGAGATGGCGAGGTGGGGGGTACCGGCGGATAAGATACAGCCGGTGCCGCTTCGTGGAACTTTCAGCAACAAGACGGCGAACAGCCGTTCGGTCAGGATGAGCGTTGCGAAGAGACACCCGGAGTATCAGGGGCGGTTTGTGACTTCGGTGCTGATCAATGTGGTGCTGGCGATTCTTGTAGCGGCGATGCTGGTGATTGCATGGAACAGCGAAACGCCCAATATTGTGAATTACAGGCAGGCTGTGGTGAATGAATATTCGGAGTGGGAGCAGGAGCTTACCAGACGGGAGCAGGCCGTTCGGGAGGCGCAGCGCAAGCTGGAATCAGATAAGTTAAGCGGACAGTAACTGAAAGAGAGGCATGACGGTATATGGATAAGTCGAAGATCCTGGTGGTGGACGATGAGGGCCGTATGCGTAAGCTGGTTCGGGATTTTCTGGTAAAGAATAACTATGAGGTTGTGGAGGCTGCTGACGGAGAGGAAGCGCTTGACCTCTTTTTTGAAAAAAACGACATGGATCTGGTGATTTTGGACGTGATGATGCCAAAGATGGACGGATGGCAGGTGTGCCGGGAAATCCGCGCGTACTCCAAGGTTCCTATTATCATGCTCACGGCCAAATCTGACGAGAGAGACGAGCTTCTGGGTTTCGAACTGGGGGTGGATGAATATATCTCCAAACCTTTCAGCCCGAAAATTCTTGTGGCGCGGGTGGAGGCGATCCTCAGAAGAACCGGGCAGGCGGCTGCGGAGATGATCGTGGAGGCGGGCGGAATCCGTCTTGACAAGCAGGCGCACAGCGTGACGGTGGAAGGAAATTCGATTGATTTAAGCTACAAGGAATTTGAACTGCTCGCCTATTTTATGGAAAATAAGGGAATTGCGCTGTCCCGGGAAAAGATATTGAACAGCGTCTGGAATTACGATTATTTCGGGGATGCCAGAACGATTGATACCCATGTAAAAAAGCTGCGCAGTAAGATGGGGGAGAAGGGTGAGCTGATCAAAACGATCTGGGGAATGGGGTACAAATTTGAAGTAGAATAAATTGACGGCAGGGTAAGGCATCAAATCTGTAATGGCAGAACTGGTTGCGGGAGGTGGACAATGTCTAAACGATGGTTTTATAAAGAGGGATTATTTTTTACTACGGAAGAGACATGTCTCAAGGATGAAATTCAGGACAAGATCATAGAACTGTTAGGCAAAAACGTGGCGGTCGGCGTAGTTGGCGGATTTTATGAGGAAGGTTTTCCTATTTATTTTATCAGTTCCTTTGCACTCAACAACATGGGGATGACCTATGAGCAGTTCATGGAGAAAACTGGCGGCAGTTATCTGGAGGCTGTGTATGAGCCTGACCGGAAAGTTTTTACCAGAGTTTTTCTGCCGGGGGAGGAAGAAAACCGCGAATACCGTGTTGTAAATGGAGCCGGTGAACCTGTCTGGGTGCGTGAGGTCCGTACGGAGTCTGTGGCCGGCGATGGCAGGAAAATCTGGATCTGCGCCGTCAGGCTGATCGATGAGGAACGCCGGGACATCCAGCTCTCGAACGAAGCCTTTCGGATGCTTAGGGATACCTATTTCAGAATCAGCGAGGTGAACCTGAATAAAAATACCATTGTGGACCTGAAGTTTGTGGAGAGCGAAGCGCTGGAAGTGGAGCGTTTGAACGGTGATTACAGAATGACCGTCGCTTCCTGTGCACAGAATCATGTGGAGGAAAAGGAACGGGTTAATTTTGCCAATATCATGTCGGCGGAAAATCTGAAAAGGTTGTTTATGGATGGCGGCGGTCCGATTCATTTCAGCTATCCGCGTCTGGTGGAGGGCGAGTGGAAATGGGTACGGACGGATCTTGTGCCGGTGGAGAACTTTAGCGAGGACAATGCCAGATTCATGTGGTATGTGAAAAATATCACGGAAGAAAAGGCTAAGGAGACGGAAATGACAGACCAGATGCTGCGGACAAACGCGGAGCTGGTTCAGGCCAAGAAGGCGTTGGAGGAAGCCAATGCAAAAATCCGTGAGTCCAATCAGATGCTGCGCCGTACATTGAGCGCGGAGGAGCAGTACAGACAGGCGATCGTCTCCGAAGCCGTGTATGTATTTAATGTGAATGTAACGCAGAACCTGATTGAAGAGGATTTCTATGAGATTGTAAATGGGGAGATGGAGCCGATGCTGGCCAGGATGGGGCTGCAGGCTCCCTGTAACGCAGATGATTTCTTCCTGAAGTGGGGGAAGGAGCGGGTTTTCCCGGAGGACAGGGAGATTTATGTGCAGACCATCAATACGAGGCATCTGCTGGAGGCCTACGAGCGGGGAGAAAACGAGCTGATTATGGAAATTGAGACCTCGGGTGCGGACGAACAGCCTGTGGTTTTAAGGCACACCATTCTGCTCACGAAGGACGGCATCAGCGGCGATATACTGGCGCTCAACAATGCGAAGGATATCACGGAAATCCGCAGGAAGGACAAGGAGACAAAGAAAGCGCTGTTAGACGCTTACGAGGCGGCGGACAGGGCGAGCTGCGCCAAGACGGATTTTCTTTCCAAAATGTCCCATGATATCAGGACCCCCATGAATGCGATTATCGGTATGACAGCCATAGCAGGCACCAAGCTTCATGATCCTGACGGGATTGAGGAATGCCTTGGGAAGGTTTCTGCTGCGAGCAAGCATCTTCTCTCTCTTATCAACGAAGTGCTCGACATGAGTAGGATCGAGTCGGGGGCGCTGACTTTGGACGAGGAGGATTTTAACCTTCTCGATATTATAGACAATATGGTGAGTATGCTGTCCGCCGCCGCACGGGATAAGAAGCAGAAGATAGAATTTCACGCCAACGGCGTGCAGAATACCAATGTGCGGGGGGATGCCCTGCGTCTGCAGCAGATTTTCGCGAACGTGATAAGCAATTCCATCAAATATACGGGAGAGGGCGGAGCGATCAGCATACAAATCGCGGAAAAGGCGTCTCCTCAGGAGCATGTAGGATGTTTTGAGTTTGTGTTTAAGGACAATGGCATCGGTATGACGGAGGAGTTTCTGCAGCATATCTATGATCCCTTTGAGCGGGCGGAGGATGTACGGATCAGTAAGATCCAGGGAACCGGGCTTGGCCTGACCATCAGCCGGAACATCATTCAAATGATGGGCGGGGACATTCAGATAGAGAGTGAACTGGGCGTGGGAACGATTGTGACCATCACCGTGCCCTTAAAGTATCAGGTGCCGGGGGTAGTGAACAGGGAAGATCTTTTGGGAAGAACCGTACTGGTGGTGGATGATTCTCCTTTTGCAGGGGAGACCACCAGTGTCGTCCTGAATAATCTGGGTATGCATGGCGAGTGGGTGAAGTCTGGGGAAGAAGCGCTGGATTATATGAAGGAGAAGAGACGGAAAGGGGAAGACGTGTTTGCGGTTCTGGTGGACCTGATCATGCCGGGTATGGACGGTATGGAGACAGCGAAGGCGATACGCAAACAGGAGGGCGTGGAATTTCCCATTATTCTCGTTTCTGCCCACGAGTGGGTGGATATTGAGGTGGAAGCGCGGATTGCGGGCGTAAACGCTTTTATCAGAAAACCGATTGATAAGAGCAGACTGCTAACGGCATTTCGCAATTTTATTCCAAGGGAGGATGCAAAGCCGTCTGAGGGGACGCTTGAACAGATCGAGGAGGCAGATTATTCCGATAAACGGATTCTAGTGGTGGAGGACAATGATTTAAACCGGGAAATTGCCACGGAAATTCTCTCTATGACAGGCGCTATGGTCGAGACTGCCGAAAATGGAAAGGAAGCCGTAGATATGGTACAGGCGTCTGGGAGCGGTTATTATGATTTGATCCTCATGGATTTGCAGATGCCGGTGATGAACGGATATGAGGCGACGACAGCGCTGCGTGCCATGGAGAGGGAGGACGCCAGAAAGATTCCCATTGTGGCTATGACGGCGAATGCCTTTTTGGAGGACATACAGCAGTCGAAAGCCTGCGGCATGAATGAACATATGTCGAAGCCACTGGATATTGACCAGCTGCAGCGGATGCTGGCAAGGTGGCTGTCGAAGAAAAATAAAATCGTATAGAGCGGTGCCGGTTTCCGGGAGAAAGGGAACCGGCACCTATATTTTTAATAAAGATAAAAAAAGTATTAAATCTGGTAATAAATACATTAATTTTTCGGATAAATAGATGTAGTCTACACAGCGGTAAGTGGGCTAGAGGATTCGG
>CAMWJF010000045.1 GCA_947174505.1 uncultured Lachnospiraceae bacterium | reverse complement strand
AACCGCATCCCCCTCAGAAACATTCTCATCCCCCGGTATAGGATCCCCTTCCACAGCGTCCCCGTCACCGGGCGTACCATCGCCTCCTAAGTCCTCACCATCGCCGGACGTCCTGTCCCCTTCCGGATTCTCCTCATTCCCCGGTGTCTTATCATCTTCAGGAATCTCCCCTTCCCCCGGATTCTTATCATCTTCCCCGGTGGTTTCCGACTGCCCGTCTCCCGTTTCTGCCTGTTCCTGCACAGGCAGTTCCGTTCCTTCTGTCCCTTCAACCGCATACGCCGTCTCTGGGAATGCCGTGCACAGCAGCACCGCCGCCAGTATACCTGCCAATACTCTGCCCCTGCTTCTTTTTCTCATAAAAATTCCCTCCACCTTCAAGAAATACCGCTGCATTTACTACTCTTTTGCTTTGCAATGTATATATTGCAATTATATTTCATATAACTATTAAAATCAATAAAATGCAACTCATTTATTGCAATTTATTGAGGAATCCACTATGTCACAAAAATTGAAACAGGACATCCAGATCGGTAATAATATCCGAAAACTCCGCAAGCAGGCTCATATGACTCAGGAGCAGGTAACTGCGCACTTACAACTGCAGGGCATTGAGATTTCCCGCAGCAGTTACTCCCAAATCGAATGTGGCACCTACAATATCCGTATTTCCGAATTGATTGCCCTGGCAAATCTGTTTCAGGTTGATTATAACGCTTTTTTTGAAGATTTAAATTTGTCGACTGAAATTGAAAATATAAAATGATTTCGAATTATAATCAGAGCATGAAACGGGTATGGAATCTTTACACTGTCTTTCCTATCCTATATAATGAACTTACAGTAACCCAATACCAGTATCCACATGAAAGTGCGTTACACAGAATTGAAAGTAATTCTTACTGCCTCCGGCGTCAATCTGTCAGAGTCGGACAGAATCAAGGAATAGTCTTGGTTATGGGGATATTTTTACAACTTTTACAAAAGATACCCCCATAACTCCATTTTTCATCCTCACCCCACCTCTCTCCTTAGCCGCAGCAGAATCCGCTTCTCCATCCGGCTGACCTGCACCTGGCTGATCCCGAGGCACTTCGCCACCTCCACCTGCGTTTTATCCTGAAAATAGCGCATTTGAATCAGACTCCTTTCCGTCTCCGAAAGTGTCCCCATGAGCTGCTCTAACAGCATATGATTTAAGATTTTTTCTTTCTCCGCATCTTCGCTTGCCCGGTTCAGTCCGGCTGTGCAGCCTGCGCCGTCCCCAACCACCTGATCCACGAGATAAATCTCATTGCCGTCAGACTGGTAGACAGACTTGTAGATGGACTCCACCTCCACGTTGGCATCCAGAGCCATCACGATATCTTCTATTGTAAGCTCTGTCTCCGCAGAAAGCTCCTGCAGGGTCGCGTCCCTGCCGTAAAGCTGGGACAGCCTCTGCGCCGCCTGCTTGATCTTCCAGCCGTTTTCTTTCAGTGTGCGGCTCACCTTCACCATCCCGTCGTCACGCAGAAACCTCTTGATCTCTCCCTGGATCATGGGCACCGCGTAGGTGGAAAAGCGCACGCCGAAATTTAAGTCAAACTTGTCGATCGCCTTAATCAGGCCGATACACCCGATCTGAAACAGATCCTCCGCATCGTAACCCCTGCCCGTAAAACGCTTTACTATATGACGGACCAGCCCCAGATTTTCCTCTATCAGTACCTCTCTCGCCTCTTTATCCCCTGCCTGTGACCGTTCGATTAATACGGCAGTTTCCTCCATAGGCTACTCCTCGCTGACGATCCAGCCGCCAAGCCCGATCTTTTTATACATACGCACAATTGTCCCCTGCTCCGGCTCCGAAAAGACCTCCAGCTCATCCATAAAAGCTTCCATAAAGGCAAACCCCATGCCGGAGCGCTCCCACTCGGGTCTGGTAGTAAATAGCGGTTCCATGGCGCGGTTCACATCCTCCATTCCCACGCCCCTGTCGATGATTTCCACCTCCAGAATACTGCCCTTCAGCTCACAGTTCATCCTCACCCGGTCCGTCACGCGCCCTCTGTTTCCGTAGCCGTGTATAATCGCGTTGGTCACCGCCTCCGACACCGCCGTCTTCACGTCGGAAAGCTCTTCCAGCGTAGGATTCAGAGGGGCAATAAATGCCGCCACCGCCATTCTCGCAAAGGCTTCATTGTCCGATACCGCCGCAAATTCCAGACGCATCTCGTTCGTCACCAGCCTGTAATCCTTTTTCTCCGTAACCTCTATCATATCTTCCTCCTTTTCTTAACTCTTCCTTAATTTCGAGTTTGCGGCAAGCAGCGCGCAGACACATACCGAGCGGTTAAAGGCTTTCATTTTCAACCAGCTCCACAATATTTTCCAGCCCCGACAGAAGAAGCAGCCGTCTGATCCTGCTGCCCGCGTTCACCGCGTACACCTTCCCCCCGAAGCAGGAAATCTTCTGATAACGCCCCAGAATGATCCCCACCCCCGAGCTGTCCATAAAGGTTGTCCTCTCAAAGTCAAACACCACATTCCCCACCTGCTTCGAGACAATGTATCTGTCCGCCCTCTTACTTATGTCAACTGATTGATGATGGTCAATCTCGGCCGGCATTCTTATCATCAGATAATTGTCGATCACCTTATAATCCTCGTCCATATTATGTAAACCTCCTTTTCTTATATGGCTTTCCTTTGCTCCGCCTGCAGGCATACAGACTGGCTCTGCTCCCTGTTGCGCCTATAAGCAGACTCGAAATACTTCGCATTTCGAGTTTGCGTTGCTCGTCATAAACCGTCATTGCCAGTCCTGCATGCAAGCATGCAGACTGACTCTGCCGCTTTCTGACTCTGCTTATACGCGCAAAAAAAGAGAACATGACAAATTTATCACATTCTCTTTCGTGTCCTGCATTTTCTTTTTCCGCGTCACTCTTCTTTAAAAACAGGGGGATTCTTCTCACTGACAGGCATTTTCCCACCCCCTCTACAGAAAATCCTATCCCACGCGCTTACTCCCCAGCGCCCTCTATCTCTGCCAGGAACCCCGCAGATTTGTCGGCCTTCTCCGTATTGGGGAACAGCTCGATCACCTGCTGGTAGAGCTCCTTCGCTTTCTGCTTTTCGCCCAGACGGTTGTAAGAGTTCGCCAGATCAAAGAGCGCCTGCCCGTTTGTCGCATCATACTGATATGCCTTTGCCAGATTCGGAATGGCTTCCTCATAATTTCCCGCCCAGAACGCCGCATGGCCGTCCTCGTCATAGGACTTTGCGATCTGCGGCCCGATCAGGGCATACAGGGTATTGTAAAGCGCGTCGAATGCTTCCGAGCTTTCATGTTCTTCCTCCTGGGCCCGCTCTTCCTCTATCTCCGTCAGATAGTCCGCCACCTCAGTGATGTTCTCCGGGTTCGTCAGGTATGCGCCTGCCGCTTTCATCAGACTTTCCACGGACTGCAGCGTGCCGTCCTTCCCCATATACGCCGTCAGATCCTGCTGCAGCGTCTCATTCTGCTGCTGAAGCTCCCCAAGCTGCTGCTGCAGTTCATCTATGGTGGCTGTCTTGGCGTCGGACTGCTCGCTGACCTTGCGCAGCTCCTCATCTATGCCCGCCCTGGCTGTCTGTATCCTGGCCGGCAGGATCAGGAAGAAGGCGATGGCGATACCGATAGCCAGTCCGATTCCCAGATTCAGCAGGGAGGTAACGCCTCTGCCCTCCTTTATATTAACCGGCTGGATAATCGTTTCATTACCGCTCTGATACTTGACGACCCCTTCCGATTTCTTTTTCTTCGGAGAACTCTTAACGCCTTCCTCTGGAAGCAGCATCTCGTCCACTTCCTTCAGGTACCGGAGCGTCGCCGTATTGTTCGTGTCAATCTCCAGACATTTACTCAGCTCTCTCTTTGCCCGCTCCCACTCCTCGTTGTTGATATACAAAAGCGCAAGGAGCTGGTGCGCGCGGATAAATTTCGGGTTCAGGGACAGCACCTTCTTCAACTGGATCACCGCCAGGTCAAGGCTGTCCTGATTGCAGTAAGTGAGCGCCTGATTATATTTCTTGATCGTCTGATTGATAGTATCCAGACGGTTCTGGTTCGTCTGGATCATACTGATATAATCGTCCGCAATATTCTTTTTCGGACGCATGTTCTTACTGATAACCCACTCGCTTAAAGCCGCCACCACTTCGCCGGTCTCAAAGTAAACCAGACCGAGAAGATTTCTGGCCTCCACATTATTCTTGTCAAATTTTAGGCTCTGCCGCAAACTCGTAATTGCACCCGTCAGGTCCCTGACGCCGGCCCGCTCCAGTCCGTCGTTATAAAAACGGTTGGAGATATATATGATCCTCTTATAAAGGGCTACATCGGCACCGCAGTTCGTGCAAAAATCATGTTCAGAGAGCGTACAGCCACACTGATAACAATTCATCTATGCCAATCCCCTATTCTCCTGCTTTCTTCGATTCCTTAATGATTTTCACCATCAGATCCGCCATATCCGTCAGATCCTGATTATAAATCGCTTCCTCCGCGTCCTCCACTTCCAGACTGGGGTGGAACTTTTTCAGCTCCTCTTCAAAATTAATCATTGTAAAATCTCCTCAAAAGGGCTTTTACTTCGCCCGCCAAATATAATGAACCGACAATATACACCTCGTCCCCGTCGTTTTTATGTGTAAGCAGCTCAGACAGCGCCGCACCCAGCGTCTCAAAAGTTTTTCTGTCAAATCCGGTATATTGTCTGAAAGAATCCGTAAGCTCTGTAAGCGGAAGCGCACGTTCTCCCTGCAGGGGCACGAGGCATATTTCGTCGAAAAGCCCCGACTGCGCAAGCAGCGCCGCCACACGGCTGTACTGCTTGTCCCGCACCGTAGAGTAGAGAAGAACCCTTCTTCCGATACATGTATGCCGTTTTACCGTCTCCAGGAAAGCCAGAATCCCGTCCGCATTGTGCGCACCGTCCAGATATACCGACGGCAGGATTTCCTCCATTCTGCCCTCCCAGACCGTTGCCCTGATCCCGTCCCGCAGAGCGGAATTCGTGACCCGCTCCTCCTTCAGAAGCGCTATGGCTCTTGCGGCGAGCGATGCGTTTTCCACCTGATAAAGTGCAGAAGTGGACACAGTAAAACCAATATAATCATAATAGTGTAAATGAAGAGAAAAATCAATCGTTTTATGCCTAATCTTTATTTCTTTTATCGCAGTTTTCCCTACGGGAAAGGTTTCCGCCCCGATTTTCGCCGCGCACGCTTCTATGACACGGGTCACGTCCTCCTGCCTGTCCGGGTATACCACCGGCACGCCGGGCCGCATGATCCCCGCCTTTTCCCCGGCGATGAGCGGCAGCGTATCCCCCAGATACTCCATGTGGTCATAGCCGATGGATGTTATAACACACAGCTTTTTCTCCTCCACCACATTGGTGGCGTCAAGCCGGCCGCCAAGCCCCGTCTCCAACACCACGTACTCCACGCCGTGTTTCTCAAACAGCACCATGGCCATAAAAAACAGCAGCTCGAAAAAAGTAGGATGATAAGCCGTGGCAAGGCGCTTCACCTCACCCATCACCACGCGGAATGCCTCCAGGAAGTCCTCCTCAGACACCATATTCCCGTTTATGACAAACCGCTCCCTCATGCTCACCAGATGCGGGGACGTAAACATCCCGCAGGAAATACCCGCATTTCGCAGTACGGAGCACAAATAAGCACAAACGGAGCCTTTTCCGTTTGTGCCTGCTATGTGTAAAATCTTACTGTTCTTCGCCGGATACCCCAGGCGTTCCCAGAAACGCGCGGTATCCTCCATGCTGTTTTTTGTGGTAAATTTAGGGGTGGCGTTGATATAATTCACCGCCGCCCCATAAGTCTCAAAGGTTTCTTCCATTTTATCTCCGTGGTTTCCCGTCAGAATCAGTTGTGCACAATCACCGTTCCCTCGATCACGCCCCTCTCGGCGGCATACTTCATAAAACAGGTGTTGCGGTCAAGCGTCATCTGCTCGGCATTGATGCCAACAGCCACATTGCGGTAGATATTCCCGTCCACCTTGATGTAGGAATCCTTGCCCACCTCCATAGTAGTTTCCAGCTCTTCCCTCTCATGTCCCACCTTATCCAGCTCTACAAAGTATTCGTCCTTCAGATGGTTCCACTCCAGGAGACTGGCCTCCGTGCTCTTGGCGGTACCCGCACCCCGCATACGTTTGTCGCGCAGCGCCTCCGTCATGGTGTCCACCAGCTTGGAAAGCTTCTCCTTGAGCTCCGCCTCCCTGCGTCTCGCCTCCAGAAGCTTGTCAAAAGACTCCGGCTCATAGCCGCTGTGCAGAACTGTCTTAAGCTCTACATCATTTCCGGCTGTCATCGCTTCAATGCACCTGAGCGCATGGGTGTAGCCGCCGATAATCGCACCCCTCTTGCCAATGGCAATCACTTTATCCTTTGCCGTTATTTTCGCATTCAGTATCACATTGGCCTGCACCAGTCCGCCGGCGTCTACCGTGGTGTTCTCAATAAATTCCGCATAGACATTTCCCCTTGCAGATATCTTGCCGCCGCCCTGTATACCCCGCGTAAGCATCACATCGCCGCCGGCAAACAGTGAAGCTGCGCCCGTGGTCCCGTGAACCTCAATATTTCGTCCGGCACGGATGACGATGCCGCCCTCCACATTGCCGTTGATAATGATATCTCCGAAAAACTCTACTTTACCGATGATCGCATCCACATCACCCATGATCTCATGCACGTTCTGAATGTCGATCTTTCCGTCCTTGACTTCGATCTTACCGTCGCTCTGGGCATAATAAACGCCGTTTTCCCTTGTGATTCCCTTACCCCTCATGGGAGGCAGGTCCCTCACGGGATCGGCCTTCATCTCGCCGCCTACAACCGTATAGCCGTTCTCACCCTGTACCGCGTAGTGATAGATCGCTACCTTATCGCCTTTTTTCACGTTCTGCAGGGCGCTCATACTGGAATAATCTACCGAACCGTCCTCTTTCACCTTAGGTCCGCAGTGTTCCTCCGGTGCAAAAAGATACTCAAAATAACCGTCCGTCCCAGGCTTCTTCTCCGCCCCCCTGGCTACCAGAATCTCCCTGTCATACACTTTTTTCTTAACCATGGCCGACAGGTTGGAGCTGTGATACCCTTTTACCACACCGTTTAACTCCAGATAGTCCTCCAGATCACGCTTCGCATAAGTCTGACCCTCTGCCGGTGGTGCAAGGTAAAGCCACGCCGCCATCTCGTCCTCATCTATCCGCAGATAAGTGCCCTCTGCCAGCTTCGACTCTGTAGGCGGTATTCTCGACTCAACTGCCACAGCCGTCTCTGCTGCGCCTTCGGGTTCACTCTTGGCTTTTCCTGCCGCCGCTGCCGATTGCGCGGCAGCCGTCTGCTGCGATGCTGCCGGCTGTTGCGGCGCCTGAGGATCCATTCCCTTGGCTCTGGCCATTGCCGCTTTCAGTTTATTAAGCTGTTCCGATGACAGATTTACCTCAGCCACGTGACTCACCTCCTTCCTTTATCTTATGACACGCACGTCATATATTCCCAAATTACTCTTCTTAACTATAACTTTACACCATATCGCCTTACTTTTCCAGTGGTAATATAGAAATTTTTTAACTAAGCTGTGCAAGCCGCTCCTCCACCTGTGCTTTCATCTGCGCATATTTTTCCAGCTTTGCGCGCTCCTCATCCACCTTCTGTTTAGGCGCTTTGGACATGAATTTCTCGTTGCCGAGCATCCCCTGCACTCTGGCAAGTTCTCCTTCCAGCCGCTTCTGCTCTTTCTTCAGGCGCTCGATCTCCTGCGCGATATCCACCAGCTCCTCGAACGGAATATAAACTGTCGCGTTCGGGATCACCACGGACACGGCGCTGTCGTCAATACCGCTCTTGTCCGCCTGCACGGTCAGCTCGGACGCCGCCGCCAGAGCCATGAAGAACTGCCTGCCCTCCTCGAAGATCCCGCGCACATCCTCCTTTTCACTGACCACATACACGGCCGCCTTTTTACCCGGCGCCACATTCATCTCCGTCCTCACATTGCGGATGCCGCGCACCGCCTCCTTCATCAGTCCGATGGCATTCTCCTCCTTCGTATACTGTCTGTCCTCCCGGAAAAGAGGCCATTCGGAAACCATGATGGATTCCTCCTTTGTCTGCAGCGTGCAGAAAATCTCCTCCGTGATGAAAGGCATATAAGGATGCAGGAGCTTAAGGGCATCGATCAGCACATTCTGCAATGTCCACAGCGCCGCCCGCTTTCCTTCTTCCTCCCCTGCCTCCGTGCTGTAAAGACGGGGCTTCACCATCTCGATATACCAGTCGCAAAACTCGTCCCAGATAAAGTCGTACACCTTCTGCACCGCAATACCCAGCTCGAAGCTGTCCATATTGTCCGTCACGTCCCTCACAAGGGTATTCAGTTTGGAGAGAATCCACTTGTCCACCGGATACAGGCTGTCTTTGATCTCCTCATAGGAAGTCTCCCAGCCGCGCTTCCCGGTTTTCTCCTCCTCCTGATCCATATTCATCATAATGAAACGGGACGCGTTCCAGACCTTATTGGCAAAGTTCCGGCTTGCCTCCACTCTTTCATAGTAGAAACGCATGTCGTTGCCGGGCGCATTGCCTGTAATCAGCGTAAGCCGCAGCGCATCCGCGCCGTACTGGTCGATAATCTCCAGCGGGTCAATGCCATTGCCAAGAGACTTACTCATCTTCCGCCCCTGGGAATCCCGCACAAGGCCGTGGAAGAGCACCGTCTTAAAGGGCTTCTCCCCCATCTGCTCATAGCCCGAAAATACCATACGGATAACCCAGAAGAAAATAATATCATAACCCGTCACCAGCACGTCGGTTGGATAAAAATAATCCAGATCCTCCGTCTTCTCCGGCCACCCCAGCGTGGAAAAGGGCCACAGCGCCGAGGAAAACCAAGTATCCAGCGTATCGGGATCCTGCGTGAAATGGGTTTCCCCGCACTTCGGGCACACAGACGGCGCTTCCTTTGCCACCACTATCTCCCCGCACTTGTCACAGTAGTAAGCCGGAATGCGGTGTCCCCACCAGAGCTGGCGGCTGATACACCAGTCGCGGATATTGTCCGTCCAGTTAAAATAGATCTTGTCCATGCGCTCGGGAATCAGTTTGATCTCGCCCTTCTTCACCGCTTCCACGGCAGGCTTGATCAGCTCGTCCATCTTCACAAACCACTGCTGCTTGATCATGGGCTCGATGGTCGTGTGGCAGCGGTCATGGGTGCCTACGTTGTGGGAGTAGTCCTCAATCCGCACAAGAAGCCCCTCTTTTTCCAGCTCCTCCACAATCTGCTTTCTCGCCTCATAACGGTCCAGCCCCTCATATTTGCCGCCGTTTGCATTGATGGTGGCGTCGTCGTTCATGATATTTACTTCCGGCAGATTATGGCGTTTGCCCACTTCGAAGTCATTGGGGTCATGGGCGGGTGTAATCTTCACCACGCCTGTCCCGAACTCCATATCCACATACTCGTCCTCCACCACAGGAATCGCCTTATTCACGATGGGCAGCCATACCTGTCTTCCCTTTAAATAAGTATATCTCCCATCGTTCGGGTTCACCGCCACAGCCGTGTCGCCCAGCATCGTCTCCGGGCGGGTGGTCGCAAACTCAAGAAACTCTGTCCTGCTCGGCTGACCATCCGGGTCAACCAACGGATACTTGATATGCCAGAAATGCCCGTTCTGCTCCTCGTACTCCACTTCCGCGTCAGAGATGGAGGTGTTGCACACAGGACACCAGTTGATGATGCGGCTGCCCTTGTAGATCCAGCCTTTCTCATGCATCTTGCAGAATACTTCCGTGACCGCCCTGTTACAGCCCTCGTCCATGGTGAACCGTTCCCTGTCCCAGTCGCAGGAGGAACCGAGCTTTTTCAGCTGGGAAACGATACGTCCGCCATACTCCTTCTTCCAGTCCCATGCCCGCTCAAGAAAGCCTTCTCTGCCCAGATCGTTCTTGTCGATGCCCTCCTCTTTCAGCTTCTCGATAATCTTTACTTCGGTGGCAATGGACGCGTGGTCTGTCCCCGGCTGCCAGAGGGCATTGTAGCCCTGCATCCTCTTGTAGCGGATCAGAATATCCTGCATGGTATTGTCCAGCGCATGTCCCATGTGGAGCTGCCCCGTGATATTCGGCGGCGGAATCACGATGGTGAAGGGGGTTTTGCTCCTGTCCACCTCCGCATGAAAATATTTCTTGTCCAGCCATTTCTGATATAATCTGTCCTCGATGCCTTTCGGATCGTAGGTTTTCGCAAGTTCTCTGCTCATTGTTTTCCTCCTTGATTTTGAATACGCGCATAAGCAGACTCGAAATGCTACGCATTTCTCGTTCGCGTTGCTCGTCATAAGCAACTGTCACCATGCATTCATGCCAGCATGAGCATGCTGCCAGTCACTTCTGACTCTGCTTATGCGCGCAAAAACGCCCTCTGCCAGTCTCCTGACAAAGGGCGCTGAATGCGCGGTACCACCTTCATTTATCACTCATGGAAGCCGAAAACCTTCCGGCCTCCGATCCGTTAACGGGGATCAGTCGTGGACGCTTACTGCCGCTTTCGCAAGTTCATTCGCGAAACGTTTTTCTGCATCCCGGTTCCGAAGCCACCTTCTACAGGTTCCCTTCCGAAGGGATCTCTCAGCCTGTGATCCCTCTCTCTGGCGGCGTCGCCTGTGTACTCCTCTTCGTCATCACCTTTACAATTATCTAATACTATAGTCAATTACAATGCTTTTGTCAATTCCCATTTCTTCTGCCAGCCGGAATCGCCAGCCACAATTGTTTTCGTTCTTTTAATAATGATACCTACAGGTATATACGATTAAATGGTCTCCCTCTGCCTGATAAACCAAGCGGTGTTCTTCCGTGATCCTCCTGCTCCATTTTCCTGCCAGATCATATTTTAACGGTTCTGGCTTACCAAGCCCGTCATATGGATTTCTTTTGATATCCTTAATCAGTTCATTGATTCTTCTGGTAATTTTCTTATCCATCTTTTGCCAGAAAAGATAGTCTTCCCATGCATTTTCCGTGAAAGATACATTCATAGACATCCCCTATTTAGATAAATTGCTCATCAGAGAATTTATCCGGCCCTTACTCCTCCGCATCGAACTCTACCAATTTACCATTTTCAGCCTGCATGACAGACTCTTTCAGCCACTCATAATTTGCCTTGTTTTTTCTTATGTGGAGATTCTCCATCAAATTATCATATTGTGCCTGGGACATAAGCACAACATTCTCATCATTTTTTCTAGTGATGATCGCAATATCAGAATCATGTACAACCTGATCGCAGACTTCTTTAAAATTATTCCTCACATTTGAAAAATTAGTCGCTATCATATTATCACTCTCCTTTAGATAAAGTTTAGTTCAAATAGATAGTATTGTCAATATCTTGTACAATATTCTGTACTACAAAACACAGCTCACGACGCTTCCTCCCCCAGCACCTCCAGAAATACCTCCACCAGCTTCGGGTCAAACTGGCTGCCGGAGCATCGTCGAAGCTCCGCCTCCGCGTCCGCACCGCTCATGGCCCTGTGATACGGCCTGTCGTGCACCATCACATCATGGGAATCCACCACCGTGATAATGCGGGACAAAAGAGGAATCTCATCTCCCGCAAGGCCGCCCGGATAGCCGCCGCCATCCCACCTCTCATGGTGGTGCAGGATATACTCGCCGATGGGCTTAAGCTCCTTGGAGGCGCTGGCGATCCGGTATCCCTTCTCCGTATGGGTCTTCATGATTTCCCACTCCGCGTCCGTCAGCTTGCCGGGCTTTAAAAGGATGGAATGCGGAATGGCGATTTTTCCGATATCGTGGAGCACCGCCAGAAGGGCCAGCTTTCCCAGATCCCCGTCCGTCAGATGCAGCGCCTTTCCCAGCCTGATCGCCATTTCTCTCGTCCGTTCCACATGCTCCTCCGTCTCATAATCGCTCTCTGTCAGCGTCTGGGTCAGGGAATCCAGAAGGGAGCTCTTCTGGGAAGACTGGTTCATCAGCTTCTTCGTGCGCATACTCTCCGCGGCCTCTTTGACAGCATCTTCCACGCTCCTTGCCGGGTCCCTGATCACCGCGATCCCGTACTCGATATCCGTATTGATCCCGGTATCATTGATCCGGCTGTACTGCTCCTTGATATTCTCAAACAGGCGGACCGCATATTCCTGCTCCACCTCCGCAAGGGCCACCGCCATATCCCCGTCCGCCATCCTTGCCAGAATTGCGTCCGCCGGCAGATTTTCCCGCAGAAGGTCAGCCGCCTGTCTGAGCAGTTCATTGCCCTTCTTCCAGCCGTACACATCGTTGACAAGTCCGATGCCGTTTGCGTTACAGACCACCACGGTCACGGGGTACACGCCCTTGGCAAGCAGCTTGTCCATCTCGCCGTAAAAGCTGTTCTTGGAGTAAAGCCGGGTCAGCATATCCCGCTCTGTCTCCAGATTTTTCATCATGAGAAGGTGACCGATGCCACGCCCCTTTCCGTCCTTCAGGCAGCTAAAGACACAGTGGTATCTGCGGGCGCCCACGCTGCCCGTATTCTCCCACGCAAACGTCTGGTCCGTTTCGATACTCTGCAGATCCCGAAACGCGCCGAGCTGCAAAAAATCCGTCATGCTGATCCTGTTTCGCTGATCCTCCAGCATCGGAAAAAGTGTCCTCATATCCCGGTTCGTATCCGCCACAAACCCTTCATAATCAAAGAGGATCATGGGCATCCCCATATACTCCAGCACCATCTTGCGCGTGGTATTTAACATGCCTTTGGAGGAATAATCAAAGGTATTTCTGTACACCAGCGGGCAGACAAAGCCGTAGACCAGTACCGCCGTATCCATAGGCGCCTTAAAAAGCTCCACCATATAAAATATGGTGAGCAGGCCGATCACGCAGAGCGCCAGCAGGGTGTTGATATATCTGGCGCGGTAGATCTTTGGCACATTTAAAGTCTTGCGGATCAGAAGATAAAAGATCACAGCCACGAGCAGATACACAAAAGCCAGATGCAGATAGAAGCCCGGCTCCGGCTCAAACATATATTTTATGGCATAAATACTGTCTGCGTGGTACTGATAGCGGAGGATCACTTCGTGGAAAACATTAAGAATCAGAATGACCGCGTCAATAAAGGTCAGAAGATAGACCGTGAAAATCAGCACACACTTAAAGCGCGGCTTACCGATTTTCGACTGCGTAAATTCTATCATATAGTAGACCATGGACAAAACAAGAAAATCCAGACACACAAAATAGGCGCTGGTCGTGAGGGACGCCGTAAAATAGGTGCCAGCACCGATCCTTGCAAGGTATGTGAGGTTCACCGCACAGGCCGCCAAAAACATGGTTCCCGTAACATATGCCAGATGTGTTCTTCTTTTGTAGGTAATTATGGCACAGACAAACGCACAAAGCGCCGCCAGGCCGCACGCCGTGTAACTCCACATCACAAAAATCCCCTCATTTATGTAATAGTAATTTTTATTGTACCATATTTTGAATTGCTTTCCCCTTGTAAATAACCACCAAAATTCTTGGACCTGTTTTGGCTATTTTGACCTTCTTTATTAGAATACAGACAGAAATTGCAAAATTTACTCCCTTCCCTTACAATAAAAACAAATGACCGTTTTATTTGGAAGGAGGCAGCCTTTTCATGTATCACGCCAAAAAAATAGGTATATTTATCTCCCATATATTCGGCGCCTACCAGCAGGGCTTATGTCAGGGAATTATCGACCGGGCTGTAGAATACGGATATACCGCCGAAATCTTTACCTCCCTTGACGGGGAAAATCTCGGCTCCTATGCGCTCGGCGAAGAGAGCATCCTGCATATCCCAAACTATGACAGCTTTGACGGCATCCTCTTTGCCTCCGACACCTATATCTCGCAGGAGCTTCGCCATAAAATCCTGAAGCGGTTAAAAATGCTCCCCTGCCCGATCGTGGAAATCGCCGTAAAAGACGCCGCTTTTTCTGCGGTATCCCTGGAAAACAATTCTATGACAGGGGATTTGACTGCACACTTTCTGACCGTACACCACGCCTCCCGTGTATGCTTTTTGGGCTGCGCGTCAGAATCCTATATTTCAGACAAGAGAGAAAGTTACTACCGGGAGGCTTTGAAAAAGCTGGGAAAAACACCCGGGGAAAACGATGTTTACCATTGCCGCTATGAGGACGGTGATGTAAACAGGGCGCTGGCCTTTTTCTGCCGGACGGGGACGCCTGAGGCCGTCGTCTGCTACAATGACAGGCTCGCGCTTATGTTCCTCGCCGCCGCGCTTGCCGCAGGATACCGTGTACCCGGTGACATCGCCATAACCGGGTGCGACGACACGCCGGACGGCAGAAATGTTTCCCCTATGCTCACAACCGTCTCTTTCCCTGTATATGAGCTGGGCACCGCCACCGTTGAAAATCTGCTCGCCCTGATCCGCGGCGGCAGCCCGGCCTCTCCTGCTTTTGTGAATGCAAAACCGCTGATTCGTAATTCCTGCGGGTGCCGCCCTGTCGAAAATGCCAACGCCGTCTTTTTTATGCAGACGCTCTCTTCCAGAATCACCTCTCTGGAAAGCTCCATTCTCGGCTCCATGAACATGTCGTCCTCCCTGCAGCACGTCACCGATCTCGATGCCGGTCTGGAACTGTTGGAAGCTTTTGTTCCCCAGATAGAGCACTGCCGCGAATTTTATCTCTGTCTCTACTCGGACTGGGACTCTGTTTCCAGCCATATCCTTGCTCTCACAAACAACGAGGAGCCTGTGGCGGATACCGATACGATTCTGATGAAATTTGCACTGAAAAACGGAAAACGGCTGCCCGAGTGCAGCTACCGCAAAAAAAATCTGCTGCCGGACTATGTCTATAGCGCTTCCGACTGCGCCTATATTTATATTCCACTGTACTTTGAAACAAAAAAATTCGGTTATCTTGCCCTTGCCTATGAAGAAAACCGAATCGACTACCAGTTTCGTCTGGTACAGTGGCAGATGAACATAAACCAGATGCTGCAGGGCATCTGCGAGGCCAAACGCACCGGCATGCTGGTAAACCGTCTGGAGGATATTTACATGAAGGACGTGCTGACCGGCCTTTACAACAGGCATGGCTATGACCGTCTGGAAGAGCCGCTCTTACAACGTGCTGTCTCAGAAGGCCTTCCCCTCACCGCCTTTCTGATCGACATGGACAGGCTGAAAATGATCAACGACACCTATGGCCACAGCGAAGGCGATTTTGCCATTCAGGTATTGGGACAGGCCATCGGCAGCACCGCCGCCGAAGGGGATATCTGCGCCCGTTTTTCGGGAGATGAATTTTATATGCTCACAGCCGGTCTCTCCGAAAAGGAGGCGAAACAGCGCGCCAAATCCATTGCCGCCTATCTGGATAACTACAATAAATTAAGCGGCAAAGCCTATGATATTTCCTGTAGCTGCGGTTATGCCTCCGCGCTCCCGGCTCCCGGTTTTACGGCGGAGCACATACAGGAGCTGTTTTCCCTTGCCGACAGGCAGATGTATCTCGAAAAAGAAAAACATCATGCCTCCCGCAGCTGACCTTACGTCAGTTACTTTTACCCCCCCCCCTGAAAATCTGACCGTTTTGCACATTTTTCCGGTATTCGCTGGGCGAGACCCCACAGGAGGCCTTAAAGAGCTTCATAAAATGCTTTTCATTGTCGTACCCGATCTTTGCGCTGATCTCAATGATCCGCAGATCCGTTTCCGCAAGCAGTCTCTTCGCCTCCTCCATACGGATTGCTTTCAGGTAATTGACGAAATTGCTTCCCGTGTATTCCTTAAAGAGATAGGAAAACAAAGAATAATTCATGGAAATATGGTTGGAAACCACGGCCATGTTCAAGTCTCTGTCATAATTCTCCTGAATATAGGCAATCGCCTGTTTGATCTTCTGCTGGTTCCTGCTGCTGTCAAAACGGCTGTTGATCTGCTCATGGAGAGCCAGCAGCCACTCCATAAATTCCGCCTGCCAGACCGCAAGCGCAGGATAGGCATAATACGCCTTCAGGCGTTTCACCTCCTCCCGCTCCTCTTCCAGCACATTCCGGTATGTTTTCTTCGCCTCCATAAAAAATTCATCCATACTGCTTACAAAATCAGAGGGCTTTATCCACTCATTCCTGACCGCATGGAACAGACCGTTCCACGCTTTCACCAGTTCCTCTGTCTTATCCGTGCCGACCAGCTGCACTCTCTGCAGTTTCATTTCCGCCCCGGTCAGCTTCTGTCCCTGCCCGCAAAATTCCTCCGGCACATGCTTCACGGGCTCTTTGGCATACACCTGCATCCGGTTGGTACAAAAGGCGCGTCGTCTTGCATCCACCGCTTCCCTGTATGCCGTCCGAAGCTCCCGGATGCCGCTATGCAGAAGGCTTACACCCACATACTCCTGTGACAGCTCGTTTTTTAAAAGTAACTGCGTGTTCTTCTCCGGCACGAGATACACGTCGTCCCCTTCAATATTATGCAGATAAATATAGGGCTGCTCCTGCGGCGTTTCGATGTCCTTTGGATTGAGTACGCACACCTGATACGCATGCAGCTCAAACTCGCTTTCATATTCCGTCTGCATGGTATAGAGCTCTTCTTCCGTAATCCGCTCGTTCAGCATCAGATATTTCAACTGCTGATGGCCGAGACGCTTACTGGTACGGCTGTTCTCACTGACTTCCAAAATCTCCTGCTCCAGCTTCCGCATGATCTCCCACAGCTTTTCCCTCTCCACCGGCTTTAAGAGATATTCCCTTGCGCCCATGCGGAGCATCTCCACCGCATAGGAGAAATCGGCATACCCGCTGACCGCCACGATAAGGGGTTTTTCATCCAGCTCCTGTACGCTTTTCACCAGCTCTATCCCGGTCATTTTAGGCATACGGATATCCGTGAACATCACGTCCACTTTCTGGCTGCGCAGGATATCAAGCGCCATCTCCCCGTTGCCGCATTCCATAATCACCTCCACCGGAACGCCGCTGCGCTGGATCATCGCCCGAATCCCCTGCCTTATCATTTTCTCGTCTTCCACGATCAGCACCGTTTTCATGGTCTGCCCCCGTTCTCCCCAAGGTACACAGGCACGCGCACCGTAACCTTCGTGTAGCACCCCTGCTTCGAATCAACGGTAATTCCGTACCCTGCCCCAAAACTCATCCGTATCCTGTCCTGCACATTCTTTAAACCGATTCCGTTCCCGTTTCCCCCGTCAGGTTCGATCTCCCCGGCTATCCGTCTCCTGAGCCTTTCCAGCTCTTCCTCACCCATGCCTTTACCGGCGTCGCTGATTTCAATCACACAGTCCCCGTCCCGTATCATTCCCTTGATATAAATGTTGGTGTCCTCCGCCAGCTCCTCTATCCCGTGATAAATGGCATTCTCCACAATCGGCTGCAGGGACATCTTCGGTATCTCCTGCCTCAGAACCTCCTCCGGCAGATTCAGGGAAAGATAAATCTCATAATCGAAGCGCAGATTAATCAGGACCAGATAGTTTCTGATATAGGCAATCTCCTCCTCCACCCGCACGTTACCCGACACCCACCTGATACTGTACCTGAGCAGATTCCCAAGAGAAGTAATGGCGTCCGAAATCGCGTATTCCTCGTCGATCTCCGCCATCATCTTAATGGACTCCAGCACGTTATAAATGAAGTGGGCGTTGATCTGATTCTGCAATGCGCGGATCTGCGCATTCTTCGCCAGCATTTCCCGGTCTATGTTTTCCTTCATAAGCTGTTCGATGCGGTCTAACATCTTATTGATCTGGGTCCCCAGCTCGCCCATCTCATCGTTTCCGCAAGAGTCAATCCTCACATGCAGATCACCCTTCTGTATCACGCGGATGGATTTTAAGATTTCATAAAACTGCCGCAGCAGCCTCTTTACAATATAATTAACCAGAAAGGCCAGCCCCACGAGAATGACCAGCATAACCGCCACAAAGATATTTCTCATCCGATATACATACCGCACGTTTTCCGAAATATTTTTCACGGACAGCAGTCTCCCCTGCAGCTCCCCGACATACAGACAGGATACGATCAGATGCTCCCCGTTCTCCCTGGAATATCCTGTATACATACCGTCTTTTACAAGACCCTGTTCTATTTTAAGACGCACAAATTCCTCTGATCTGCCGTCCTGCGCACCTCCGAAATAGAGTCTGCCATCATTTGAAATAAAGCAGCTCCATTCATCTTCGATTTCCTCATACAGCGGCGGAAACATGTTCTCCATGGTGACCACCGTCTCCATCACCCCGATCAGACCATTTTCATAGTCCTCTATATTTGTCACCAGGGCTGCAAGCTGTGTTGTCCCATGACTGTTAAACAGGGTATCCTGATACTGATAATGCCAGCCCACCACATCTGTCTCCCCCGCCCATGCCATTTTCTGCATACGGGAACGGCTGTAAAGAATCGGCATCATCTCCTGTATACTGTCGTTCACGGCATACACACGCACGCCGTACAGCAAAGTATTGTTGCTGACAAGACGCTCCAGAGAGGTAATGTCAGAATGATAAAAAGCAAGCAGTTCTTCCGTATCCATCTTCTCCTCATTGGCCGTCCTTTTAAGCATCTGCAGGAGTGCCTCGTCATGCAGGAAAAACTGTGTCGTCATATTGACAGAGTCAATGTTTTTACGGATATGATCCCGGTTCCGCTCCATCGTGTATTCCATGTAATTTCTGTTTTCGGCAATGACATTCCGCTCCATGTTGTAAAAGAGAACCGCTGCCAGAACAGAAATAGGCAAAGCCACAAAAAAACAGATGACCAGGGTAAATTTACTATTCAATTTTAAAGAGCCAAATACATACTTCCCGCTTCTTTTCATCCCACAGCCACCATGCATACTTCTCAATCTATTCCCATCTTTTCTTTCGCCTGCTTCATCAGCTCCGTCTTCGCTGCCTGCACTTTTTTAAATCCGTATGCCTCCCGTCTCTCTATAAAATCAGCAAATATTGCATCAAACCGCTCCTCTGACTCCGCAAGCAAAAGCCTTGGCAGCGTTTCACTCCAAAGCAGACTGATCTTATTGTCTGCATAGGCTTCTGCTGAGCCTTTCGGAAGAAACGCGTCGTACTGCCCGTTATAAACCACATAGGGGTATGACCATTCCATAATCTGCCTGACGGATTCCCCAGGCTCCTGCTTCCACTCCAGCTGCATCCGGTTATCCTGCAGCATCCAGTAGGTATTGTCCGCACCATAGGTCCGGTCGTAGGCCTGCCTGTCCGTATTGAGCAGATCGTTTACCTCCTTTCTGACAACCGGTTTCCCGTCCACATAATCGAAGGTCTCCCCCTCTACCCCCAGCGACAGGCAGAGCTGTCCCTGCTCGCTCAGCATATAATCCATAAAGGCAATCGCCCGTTCCGGGCGTTCGCAGTTTTTGGATATCAGCGTGACCGTCCAGCCGTTGATCCCGTTGATGGGCAGCGTCGGATCATCTCCCGCCGCGTTTCTCGGCCCGTCCACCGCCAGATAGACCCGTTCGGGATAGCGGGCGTAAAGCTCCTTCTGCTGCGACACCATATCCGTATACTGATAGAGCATGCAGAAATATCGTCCCTTTGCCATTTTCTCCTCTGTCTGCGTCCTCTGGTCAATGAAAATATCGTCCGAAAGAAGTCCCTCTTCCCCGAGCATACGGAACATTTTCAACCATGTCAGATAGTCCTCATCCGTATAGCGGTCACATATTTCTCCATTCTCTTCAAACGGCACTGCGAGAAAATTCATCAGATACTGGTCGAAGGAGACGTTTCCCTGATCGTTAAACACATGCGCGCCCACCGGAATCAAAGGTTCCCCGTCCACCGTCGGAAACATTTCATACGCTTTCTCCACCGCCGCCCGAAATCCTTCCGGCGTAGTCATGTCCGGGCAGCCGATGGCCTCGTAAATATCCTTCCGCACCAGAAAAGTCTGGTTAGAGCTGATGTTGTCATATGTCTCGATATCCTTTGCCGTAAAAAAGGAATTGGGATAGCTGTATATATTGCCGTCTTCCTTCGTATACCAGTTGACCACATCATCGTCGCTGACCAGATAAAAATAAGCGTCATGGCTGTCCGCCAGTTCATTTAGCGCATATACCATGCCGCTGTCTATCATCTGGTCGATCTGCGGTTCCCACCAGCCCAGCGTGATAAAATCCGGCAGGGAATCCGCCGCAATCAGCGCATCCAGCTTTTCGCCCTCGTTTCCGCTTGGCGTAATAAAATGAATATTGACACCCGTCTCTTCCGTAATTTTGTCGGATACCACATTGCCTCCCCAATCGGAATGAAACCATGAGTAATTGATATACCAGTCAAACGTAACCGGCTCGTCTGCATACTTCTGCCACGCCGGGGCGCCATCATCCGCCGGGACATCCGCAACGTTCCCCTGCGCCCCCTGTTTTCCCGCGCACCCCGCAAAGAACAGGCATGTCCCCGCCAGAAACATCCCCGCAAAAACCCCTTTTCCGCTTTTCCCAGACCCTTTTTTCACCCGCACCCTCTTCTCCCGTATTCAAAATCTAACATATTTACATCCTGTCTACAGTATACGGCTTTCTGCACTTTATTTCAACAAAAGAAGACACTACCCATCTATCGGATAATGCCTTCTTGGTACCGCTGCGTTTTTTTGCGAAGCGGAATCGGGTCAGCGTCGGAAAATACGACGTCATCGTATTGCGGAGAATGCCGCTTTTCAGGCATTCTCCCAAGCGAGGCATAGAACTTCTTAGCGAAGCAGCCTCCGCTGCTGAGCTTTAGAAGTTCTCCTCGCTTTATTCTTTGACGCTTCCCGCCGAAATACTGCTGATAATGTACTTCGAGCAGAAGCAGAACACAATCAGGATCGGCACCACGGAAATCGCAACGCCCAGATATATCGCGCCCTGGTTCTTCTGTAAATCCGTCGCCGCGTTCAGCGTGCTTATCATCACCGGCAGCGTCATCTTATTCGGTGTATTCAGTAAAATCAACGGCACAAGATAGTTGTTCCAGTTGCCGATAAAGGCGCCGATCGACATGGTCGCGATACCGGGCGCCATAATCGGCAGAACGATTCTGTGGAAGATATGCAGCTCACCCGCACCGTCAATTCTGGCCGCCTCCAGAAGCGCCTTGGAAAGCGTTGACTGCACATACTGCCGCAGGAAAAACACCGTGCCCGGCGAAGCGATGGCCGGAAGAATCAGCGGCAGATAGGAATCCACCATATGCAGTTTCTGACAAAGATTGTAAAACCCGATCAGGCTCAGCTGTGCCGGAATCATCATAAACACCACGAGAATCTTAAACAGCCAGCCGTTCCCCTTAAAGCGGTACACCGCCAGGGCGTATGCCGTGATCGCCGAAAAGTAAGCCGTCAGGATGGTTGCCGGTATGGCTACCATCAGGCTGTTTCCAAAGCCCCGGAACAGATTCACATAGCTAAACAGCGCCGTCCAGTTTTCTCCCAGATGGGAACTTGGGATCAGCGTGAAGGAATGGGTAATCTCCACGCCGCTTCTCGTGGCGTTCACGATCATCAGCATGAACGGAAGGAGACATATCAGTGCAAGCAGGATCAGGCACACATAAACGGCGCCTCTTTTTATGTTTTTTGCCATAATTAATCATCCTCCCTTCCCAGCGTCTTAAACTGGATAACCGATACAATCAGTATGATAAAGAACAAAGTGTAGGCAATCGCCGAAGCGTAGCCCACCTGATGGGTCTCAAATCCGAACTTGTACAGATACATAACCGCCGTCTGTAGACACCCGGAAGGCTCTCCCGCCGTGTTCGGCGCAACACCGTTCATCAGGAACGGGAGGTCGAAAAGCTGCAGGCCGCCGATCAGGGAAGTCACGAACACATAGAGCATGATCGGCCGAAGCAGCGGTATTGTAATCTTTGCAAACACTTTCCACCTTCCCGCGCCGTCGATGGCCGCCGCCTCGAAATAGTCCGTCGGGATGCCCTGTACGCCCGCCATCAGCATAATGAAGGAATTGCCGAACCACATCCATGCGCCGATCACCGAGATCACATAGGGCGCGGTTCCCGTGGCGCCCAGCCAGTTGACCTGTTCTTTTGTGATCCCAAGCATCAGCAGAAGCTGGTTAAAACTGCCATACTTCCAGTCAAGCAGCGTCTTAAACAGAAAGGCCACCGACGTCGCCGCAATCAGGTTCGGCAGATAGAACAGCGCCCGGAACACCGACAGTCCGCGGATCTTGTATTTAATGTCGCTGAAAATCACTGTGAGCAGAAAAGCCAGCCCCAGCTGCAGTATAATATTCACTCCCCAAATCTTAATTGTGTTCCTCAAAGCCTTCCAGAAAAATTTATCCTTAAAGACTCTTATGTAGTTGTCAAGCCCTGCCCATGCGGGATCCCCGAATCCTTTATAGTTGGTAAAGCTCAGATAAAGTGTACGGAGCACCGGATATACGCTGAATGTCAGAAAAACGATCACAAAGGGCAGTACAAACAGATAGGCTATCCTGTTGATATCTCTTTTCTTTGATTTAACCGCATTCGTTTTTGCCATATTTCCCTCCATCATAAAGACAGAGGGGGCTTGAGCCCCCTCCCCCATACCTTGTTATCTCTTCACTGTGATCTCCGGATAGGTAGCCTCTATCTGGTCATAGAAATTGTTCCACGCCTCTTCTTTGTTCATATCGCCGGTCTTGATCGCCGTGGTCGCCCTTCCCCACTCGTCGCCGATAAACTTGTCGTATCTGGTAACCTTGGAATAGTCGATTCCCTCCGCCTGCTCAAGCCAGAACTTATAGAGCTGCTGCCCGCCGTAAACTTCGTTTTTGTCCTCCGCATGGGCTTCCAGTACGGGAATCAGGGATACGGTATCGCCCTCGGACTTTTCAATCCACCAGTTTGCGGTATCCTCATTCAGGGTACAGAACTTTAAGAAGTCCCATGCCTGTTCTTTTCTCTCGGACTGGGAGGAAATACCGATAAAGGTACCGCCGCCGAAGCCGTAAGCCGGGCCGGAGCATACGCCCCACTTGCCGGAAGTGCCCTGCACGTTATCTCTCATGGTCAGCACACCCCAGGAAGGAAGGCCAAAAGCAAACACCTCCGTCTTATCCAGATCCTTTGTCGCCTCCGCAAAGCCTTCCGCATCCCACACGTCAACGGAATCGTCCGCGTAATTCTGGATATCAGCGGTCAGGATCGGCACCTCGCCAGCCATCGCCTGATACCACGGTGTTGACCACTGGTTTGCATACGCAGTGTAATCATCCTGATAAAGGTAGATGCACAGGTCCTGATAATCTTTTCTTCCCTGATCCACATTCAGCACCCCGTCAATTACCCATGCGGAGTCGCCGGAGAAATAGTTGATTTCCGCATCGGAAGCGAAAATACGGTAACCCGCGTCTTTCAAGATCTGTGCCGTCTCCAGAATGGTCGGATAGTCCGCAAACAACTGACCGATCTCGTCCGGATCTTCCGTGCCGAACACTTCCTGCGCAATGTCTCTTCTATAATAAATGCCCGCCGGGGTAATCTGATAAGAGATCGCTCTCTGGATACCGTCGGAATCCTGTCCTACCTCCCAGACATAATCCACGATCTGGTCCGCGTAATCCTGTGCGTTGTAAGGTGCCTGGTTCAGGTTCTCGAAGTAGCCCGCATCGTAAAAGTCTTCCAGCATCTGCGGTTCGCCTACGATAATATCCGGCTCTTTTTGTCCGCCGTTCAATGCGGTCTGCACCTTGGTCACATAGTTGGCGGGCTCGATGACCACCGTCTCCACCTCGTTGCCTGTCTTCTCTTTATAATAGTCCGCGAACTGCTCCAGATCCGCTGCCAGTGTCCAAACTACTAATTTATCCCCGCCGGATGTCGAAGTTCCGCTTTCCGCCTGTGCATCGCCAGCTTCTCCTGCGTCCGTCCCGCTCTGCGCCGCGCCGGAATCCCCTGACGCGCCGCTCCCGGAAGAAGCGCCGCCTGAGCCGCCGCATGCCGTCATACTGAATACCATGGCTGTTGCAAGCATAACAGAAATCACTTTTTTCAGTTTCATAACATATCCTCCTTTGGTTTTCCCTTTTTGTGTTCTTTCTCTGCTCCACATTTCATTTTGTCAGCTGATACTTAGATTATAAAATCCCCATGTTTTCGTTATAATGTCTCAAATTTTACAATGGTATCATTTTTTTAGCAGTCACTTTTATAGCAGACAGTATGGATGGAATGCGGGGACAATACCGTCTCCTTCCCACAGCCTGCCTCCCTGACCGTTACGGGAACTTCCTTTTCCGTCTTATTTAACAGAACCAGCACACGCTCCCCGTCGGGGTTTCGGAAAGCCGCCGCCTCCACCGCGTCGCTGTAGCGCGTCATACCGATCCGCACCGCACCCGGCTCGATATGGCGGCTGAAATGTCCGATATAATAGTAGGACAGCCTTTTCTCAAAGGTATCCTCTTTGGGATTGCACATAATCGGCGCGGCACAGAAATTTCCCACATGGTTAGGCCCGCCCGCTGCGTCCAAAAACAGATTCCAGTCGAAGGAGGCGCTGACCCCCGCATTCAGATTACCCATGATATCGTGGGCGTACATTTCCGCTTTTTCCACTTCCCCGGAATCGGCAAAACGGGAATACTCCACACAGCCCTCCGTGAAAAACACTTCTTTGTCCGGGTACTGTTTCCGAATCAGCTCTGCCGCCTCGAAATGGTCTCCCGTGTACCAGTGCACGGCCGCCCCTCTCACATACTTCCCGGTCTTTTCATCCGCCAGCACCTCCTTGAACCGCTGATAGGCCTCCTCCTTGTTGTGATCCCATACAAAAATGCCGATATCCGAAAGTCCCGCCTGCGCAAGCGCCGGTCCAAGATGCTCCCGCACAAAGAGCGCTTCCTCCTGTGAAGTATAAATGCAGGAATCCCAGGTCTGCACCGCCATAGGCTCGTTCTGTACCGTCAGAAAAGCAATCGGAATGCCCGCCTCCCGGTACGCTTTGATAAACTTCACAAAATACGCCGCCCATATCTGGTAATATTCCTGTTTCAGCTTTCCGCCGTTGTTCATCTCCCCGTTTGTCTTCATGAACGCCGGGGGAGACCAGGGCGAAACAAGAAATGCCATCTCCCTGTCGCATGCTCCCTGCGCGTCCCGGATCAGGGGAAGAATTTCCTCCCTGTCGTGGGCAATTGAGAAGGTTTTCAGCTCCTCATCCCCATCCTCCACATAAGCATAATTCCCCAGCGCAAAATCACAGCTGTTCATGTGGACTCTTCCCAGATGATACCGCAGGCCGTCCCGCCCGAAATACGCCTCTATCATTTCCTTTTTCCGGGCGTCCCCCATAGCCGCATAATTGTGCGCCGCGCTTTCCGTGAAAGCCCCGCCGAACCCCCGCAGTTTCTGGTACACCACATCCGGATACACATTAACCACATGCATACAGTCCCCCATCTCCCGTGCCTCACACACCGTCTCCTCCCAGTACTTTCCCGCATTATAATCCGTCACATACTCTTTTATATTTTGCATAAATTTCCATCCTTTCCTCTAACCGAGCCAGATCTCAACCCGCTCCATCCTGCCTGCCCGGATATCCTGCGCCAGCTTTCCAACGACATATGCCGTCTCCACATCAGCCTCATTTTTATTTTTATACAGAAAATGCATACGCCTCACCACATACTGCCCCGGTATGTAATCCCGTTTTCCTTCCCCCCGGTACACCACCGCCGTCTCTCCCAGAAGCGTCGTCTCTATCACGCCGTCCTCAGGGATCAGATAAGCGGGAATGGCCGGTTCCGGCGCAAAGACAAGCCCGCCGTTTTCCATCGCAAAGACATGCCGCCCGAACATCATCAGCTTCCACATGCTGATGAACTCAATTGTGGAGCCGGAAAGTCTGGCCACAAATCCCTTTCCGTGAATCTTCTCATTGGGATTCCTGCTGCTTGCGATAAAAGATGAATTTTCATATATACTCCTTCCATAAACCGCCGGATCAAGAAAGGGCACCGCCGCCTTATGGAAGTCTCCAAAAAATTCCTCATACATGCCGCTGCGCAGAAGCTCCAGCAGATACTTATACTCCATATGCAGCCAGATAGACTCGTTTTCCAGCCACCCCGGTGTAAAGGCGCAGGCTCTGCCCAGCTCGTAGGATGCCTGCTCCAGTGAATCGTTCACCTTATACATGGACAGTTTCTCATCATACAGACCGCTGTTTTTCACCTTCTCATACAGGGCTTTCTTCTGCTCCGGCGGCAGATTCAGTTTCAGGCAGCGGACAGGCCCTTCCAGAAAGGCCGGAACAGGTTTCACCTCGAACCCGAGCGGCACGATCCCGCCCGCTTTCTTTTCATATTTCTTCACCGCGTAGGAAAAATAGGTCGGACAAATTCCCTCCCCGAAAGCGCACGCCTTTTCGATGCCGCGCTCCACGAACACTTCCCACTCTTTTAAAGCATCCGCCAATGCCTCACTTGCATATGTTTTCTTTCTGCCGGAAATGCCGTCATAGGTCTTATCCCAATAAAGCTCCTTCACGTCGTTAATCCGATTCCAGAAGGAGAGAATTTCTCCCTCCTGCGACAGACTGTCCTTTTCCAACCGCACGACCAGCCTCAGCTCGTCGATGAAATCGCCAAGCTCCTCCGTGACCGCCACTTCCTCCGGGTATTTTTCCAGTGCCGCAACCGTATAGCGAAGCATTCTGGCAAGCTCATAAGTCTCCGCCATGGAAGACCCGAACAACCCCGGCAGACCGTTTAAGGCGTCGTACCACCCGGGCTTGCCGCCCTCCATCTCAACGCCCATACCGTAGGCGTCCAGCGCCGCAAATTTCGTGGCGCACAGAAGGAGCAGCTTTTCCATCAGGGTGACATACACCGTCTCTCCCTTGCCGTACTGCGCCCGCACCAGTTTCTCGGAGCCGTCTCTCCTGCTCTCCTCGTCCAGCGCGTGATACTGGCGGAGCCCTTTCTCTGTCTCCTCATACCGCCTGCTCCGGCGGTTGATACGGATCTGCGACAGAAAATAGGTATACTCCTCCTCATAAAGCATCTCCCGCTCCTTATCCGGATAGACTTCCAGATAGTCCTCGATCAGATCCAGATTATAAGTCCAGTGGTCGCTCCAGTAGCCTTCCCCGAACTTGCCGTTCACCATACTGTCCGCGAAATCAATCACCTGATAAAACAGCGGCTCCTTCCACTCGCCCAGCGTATCGTTCAGCTTTGCCCACAGCGCGCCTGGCGTAAAGGGGTTCTCCGCAAACGCTGTCAGCTCTTCGGCCGCAGCCTCCTCTATTCCCTGAAACAACGTTTTTGCCTTTTCCCTGTCCAGACGGTAAGTCAGTTTCTCCACCCCCAGCGGGTTATAGCCGTCCAACTGGATCAGACTGTAAAACACCCTGATATTCTCCCTGCCTACAAAGGGCGCAAAGAACGTGTCGCAGCGGCGGTTCTGGTTTACATCCCGGAAATTGCCGTTCCCCTGTGAGAAAAACTCCGGCAGCATGGAGAAATAATTATAATCCCGCTCCAGATCCCCGTGCTTTCTGGAATAGACATAGTAGAGCTTGTTGTTTCCCAGGGGAATCGGATAGCCGCCCCTTAGCAGATTGTCCATATAGGTGTACCGGCAGTAGATATCGAAACTCTCCGAGGCGGTTTTCGTGGCGATACCGTTGCACAGTTCCAGAGGCAGGCCCTCCGCCTCCTCCCACTTCTCCTCGAAATAAGCGCCGTCCCTTTTTTCCGCCAGGAACCGTTTCAGGTATTCCTTGTTTTCCACCTGCCCAACCACTTCATACAGCGTGAGCGTCTCCCCCGGCTTTAACTGCTTTTCCGCCCCGTAAAAGCTGCACGGCAGTAGGTTTGCCACCGCCTGCTTCTGCGCGTACACGCCCGCAAGACCATCCTGCGCAAAACGAACCGCCGTCTGCAGCGAACAGTCGTAGGCGAACACCGCCTCCGGGTCAACCACCGGGGAAAGCCGCGTCCCATCCTCCAGACAGGCAAACGAGAAATTGCCCCCTGCAATCTCCTGCACCGCCGCGCTGTCTGCAAGACTGGCGCGCACGCGGAAAAACGGCGCCTTCTCCTCCAGATCCTCCGCCTGCATCCACGCCTTGGCCGTCTGCGTCATATTTTTCATACTGTCCGCATCTACGCCGTAAGGAATCAGCGCGGGCATGCCATCCAGAATTTCCAGTGTAATTTCCCGGTCATCCTCATTGGTAACGCTCACCTTTCTGACAAGGGCGCCAATCCTTTCCCCCGGCAGGATAAAGTAATCCACACCGGTATGCAGTTTCTCTGTCTCATTCCTTTCCTGCAGGGACAGGCTGTTCATGCCAATCTCCATTTCCTGTTCCCATTTTTCCTGCGAAAAGCACTCAGAATACTTCCCGTTTTTTCGGATAAAGGTGCGGAATCCCGTCCGTTTCACGTTCTGGTATGCCACATGTGCCGGATAAAACTCCATGATCGCACAGTCCTTATTGTCAACGCCAAAGCTGACAATACCCTGTCCGCGGTTTACATAATAGCACCATATCGGAATGCCTTGCAGACCGGCAATCCCAGGCAGAAAGCTAGCAAAAGTTGACTTTCTGCCGTAATCTTTCATGATATATTTCTTCTGCCCCTGTTTCATACGCCTCTTCCTTTCCTCTTTTATCAGGACTGCCGCCCCGACTGTTTCTCTCATCCTACATAAAAGAAGAGGTCCGCATGAAGGTATCTTTTGTTATTTTGGTATCTTTTTTTTAGAAACTGACTCCTGTGTCTCAGACGCGCTGTAATCTGGTATGCTAAAAATTTCGCAAATTGGTACTTTTCAAAAAGCCAGTTTGCTATAAGATAGGGATAAACTGAAAGGCTGGAAAGGCGGATTGCACTATGAAAAATGAGAAATTACTGAAAGTTGTATTTACGGGTATCTTTGCCGCATTATCCTATGTGGTGTTCACCTTTTTACAGATCAAAATTCCCCTGCCCGGCGGCGATGCGACCTCCATTCATCTGGGAAACGCCGTCTGTGTGCTGGGCGCACTGCTCCTCGGCGGCGTGTACGGCGGACTTGGCGGCGCCATCGGGATGACCATCGGCGACCTTTTCGACCCGGTTTATGTGGTCTACGCTCCCAAAACCTTTATTTTGAAATTCTGCATCGGCCTGATCACAGGCCTGATCGCTCATAAAATCGCACATATCAGCACCGAGACCGACGCCAGAAAGGTATACAAATGGTCTCTCGCCGCCGCTGTGGGCGGCCTGCTGTTCAACGTGATTTTTGACCCGCTGGTCGGTTATTTTTACAAGCTGGCGATTCTGGGAAAACCCGCCGCAGAGGTAACGCTTGCGTGGAATATCACTTCTACCTCCATCAACGCGGTGACCTCCACGATTGTGGCGGTTCTGGTGTACAACGCGGTGCGGCCGGCGTTAAAGAAATCCGGGCTGTTTTTTACCATCTGATTTCCTGACGTGTGTAAAAGGGCGAGAGGTTTACTTCATGTATCCTCCCGCCCTTTTCTTATACCCTGTCGGCTCAATGCCGTTTTATGCTGCTGCCGCTCCATCTGCCGCCATCATCTGTTCCTTTTGCCATGTGCTACATCACAATGTCATTGTTCTCCGGTATTACAACCGCAGCTATGAAATAGACGATCAGACCCATGCCGACGCTGGCCGCGGAGCACAGCGCCCAGATCAGGCGCACCAGCGTGGGGTCTATGTTCAGGTACTCCCCGATTCCCCCACAGACGCCGCATATCATCCTGTTTCCTCTTGATCTCATTAATTTTCTTACATCGTTGTTCATTCTCTGCTCCTCCTTATTCTTTACCGCACCTGTGTAGTGTGCGAGCAGTCTCACCGCCAAATAGTTTACATAACTTTTCGCAGCCTACTCCTCAAACATTACGCTTACATTTCCCATATTACAGTTTATATCAAATTTACTGTTTTTTCCACTGTTCCATGATTTGACCGTCGCAAAACCGCTGCGGCTGTAGCTCCCCACCGAAACGCTGCCCATGCCGCACTCCACGTTGTAGCTGTGGTCGTCCTCCGCCCCGGTCAGGCGCATAACGATCTCGCCCATATCGCACTCCATATCCAGATCTCCCGACAGGGTTCCGTTGATCTCGGCCATCCCCATGCTCACTTCCACATCCGTCTCACCGCTTACCGTCAGTTCGTCGATTCCCAGATGTCCGGCGCCGATCTCGATGTCCGCCTTCCCGGCTGTGATGCGGCTGGCAATAAGCTCTCCGGCACCCACAAGAAGGCTCAGTTCATCTGCCTCAAAGCCGTCCGTCTCAATCAGACCGGCACCCAGATTTACCTTCATCTGCCGCGCGTTAATGAATATGCTTCCCATAAAGCCTGCGCCCATGTCTATGTCACACTCCTCCAGCGCGCATCCCTTCGGCAGCCACAGATAGACGGTGTCATTGGGTCCCCTGCGCCAGTTCCCGAGATGGTGCTCCACCTCATTCTCAATGGACAGCTCACTTTTGCCGTGCTCATTCTCTATGGTGTAGTAAGGCCTGTTGGAATCGCCGTCCACAAGGAACCACACATGCGCATCCTCGGATTCCAGAATGAGCACATTGCAGTCCTCCACGTCAATCTCCAGACTGCCGAGGGTTTCCGCCGTGAGCGCAAGCTGTTCCTTTTGCCCTTCCAGGTTCTTCAGCTTCTTCTCCATCTCCCGGTCTATCGACTGGCGGACCTCCTCCATATCAGCAATCTCTTCTATATTCTCCAAACTGTCCCCGTCATATTCCGGCGCCCGCAAGGAACCGATCCGCCAGTCTCCCACGGCATGGCGGTACCATCTTAACGGAATATCCACCGTGCCGCTCATCTCCGAAAGCTGCCGGAAGCCTCCCAGCAGTCCGCACACGACGCTGAGGGCCAGCCCCACAAGGAACAGAACCAACGCTGTCATCAGACAGCCCTTTGTAAATTTTTTCATGTCTCTCTCCATTTCCGCACCGCTTTCCTGTGCTAATCCAAACATCGTTTACGGGTTTGTGACAAACAGCGTGCAGACACAAATCCCGCGATTGAACCTCTCTAATTTTCAATCTTAGCGCTGTCCCTGTTAAATAATCTGTGGCACAGATTCGCGCATCCCCTGACCAGTGCCGGAATCGCCGTTCCGATCACCAGCACCATCAGCCAGACGAACACCAGCCCCACTGCCACCATAATCAGACCGCCTCCAACCATGCATAAGCCTCCAAGCGGCGCGCTAAACAGCGCCACGAATCCGGCGATCACCAGCGCAATACCCACCACTGTCAGCACCACGCCCACCACCAGAAATGCGATGAAAACACCGAGCAGCCCGGCCAGTATACCCACACCGCCGCCAAAAAGACCGCCCAGCACACCGATCCAGACCGGGGAAAGCACCACTGCCAGCACGATAATCAGCGCGATCTGGCCGCCTGTCAAAGGCTTCTTCTGCGGCCTGCCCTGTCCGCCCGTCTGCTGTCCGTAAGGATTCCCGTTTGTATCTGCCTGCCGGCCGTAAGCTCCGTATGTGTTTCCCGCGCCGTTCGCCTGCTGGCCGTAAGCGCCGTATGCGTTTCCCGCGCCGTTCGCCTGCTGGCCGTAAGCATTCCCCTGAAATCCGCCTGTCTGCGCGCCGCTTTGTCCTCCGTCCTGTCGCTGGTCAGTTGGCATAACCTGATTTTTACTTCTCTGCTCGTAGCCGTGAAACCCGGACTCCGTAAACTCGCCCCCGCTTCCGCCGTCAGAAAGCCCTGCTTTGATCGACCGGGCAAGCTCCTCCGGCGATCCAAGGGCCGCAATCACGCCCGCCTCGTTTCCCTCGCCCGCATCGTCAAAGTATTCGTTATAGTAGGTGATCGCCTCCTCCCGCTCCGCAGGCGGCACGTCCTGTAGAAGCGCGGTCAGTCTGCTCATAAATTCCGCTCTATTCATTCTTAAGTCCTCCCTCAAAGATACTGTTCAATTTGGCAGAATACCGATACCACTCGCTGATATAAAGATTCAGCTGTGCCCTTCCCTTCTCCGTAATCCGGTAATAACGCCTGTTCCTTCCCGCGCACTCCATGTCGTAAATCTGCAGACATTCATCCTTTTGCAGCCTCCGCAAAACCGGATACAGGGTGGACTCGGAAATCTCTATGACCAGTCGCACCTCCTGCGTGATCTTATAGCCATAAGTTCCTTCCGTCTCATGGGACACAACGGCCAGCACGATAGCGTCCAGCAATGCCGCACCTGTGTTAAAAACCATGTAAATGACTCCTTTCTTCCTTTTTACATACTTCATCCTTTTCTGGAGTTATCCTCCCTTCGCTCACCTCTGTTGTTGATCTATAATATTATTTATTCATCTAATATTATATCTCGTATAATATTGTTTCTACACATACTATATGACATATAATATTATTTGTCAACCTATATTTTTTCTGTTTTCTAAAATTTAACCGCTCGAAACAATATCCTGAAGAGCAAACAGAAGCAATGGCAAAAAAAGAGAGCATATAGATTCTCAATTTCTATATGCTCTAACGCTGCTATACTGATGACGGTTGGAGTGGGGCGAGTTTTGATTCTTTCTTCTGTCTCATACGGCATTTCTTTTATAAAGTTGTAATGTGGTGATAATATAGTTTCCAATATCATTTGGAATGGAGTAAAAACTCTCCATATCATCAATACCTTCTGAATAACCTGGAATAATATCATGTATATAGTATCGATTTTGAGCTTCAAATAATATCAATTTTTCATTTTCAATCAGATTTTTCTCTCTTGTATGCCGCTCCAGTTGATAAATCGTTATTTCACATATGTTACTTTTTTCTTCGGGCAGACGTTCAATTTCCAACCATGTTTCACGTTTTATCTGATTATAAAAATCTGCTATTTCTCCTAAATCCTTCATTGTGCAAACAAGCTCTGAATTCTGGTCAAAAATTTCTAATTTTTGTTCTTTAGAAACCTTTGCAAGTTCTTCTGCACTATATAAATGATAACCGTCGTCGTTTTCTGATTTAAAGATTTTATCCGGCTTCTTTAAAACAGCTTCCTCTCTATTTTCAATGCCAAAATCATTTATACCCCATGAGGCAAAAATATCATTTTTGTATAAAATATCAGAACCATTCCTCGCCACTTTCATTATATATTCTCCTGCTGACGCCGGAATGCGGCAATACCCAGAATAACCTTCAAAAACATCCTCAACATAAAAATCTCCGTTATCTTCGTAAAGAGCATATTTTCCTATATTAATTTCAGGCGCTCCTTTTTCCAGCCAAAAATTCTCCGTTACTTTTTCATAAGAGATAATGATATATTGCAATTCCGCCTGCACTGGAATTTCCCTTACATCCTCCCATTCTTCCATTTTTTCATTTTGAATAAATGCAATGACTTCATTTGGTTCGACAACTTGACAAAGCACAACTTTTTCAGGAGATAAAATTTCCAAAAATTGTTCCTCTGATATTTCTTCAGCATTTACCATTGTTTCCGTAACTGAATATGATTTTACACTCCCGCATCCTGTCAACAGACAAATACAACCTGCTGCTACAATAGACCTTATAAAATTTTTATATACTTTCCTCACGCTATGTCTCCTCCTGATTGGCCGCTCTATTACCTGGGTTAATTATATCATTGCATTCGCTTTTTCTATATCCTTTCTTATCTCAGCCCAAATAGCCGGGAGCTGCGGCACAAACTCTGCATCTTTCATTACCCTTCGCTCTACAGCTTCCATAGCAGTCCTTCCGAAGTTGTCATAGTGGGGCTGATTCATAATTCCCATTTCTGCAAACAATTTTGATCCGTAGATTTTGCTGCTGTCCACCCCATCAAACCGGGCAGCTTGTTTTGCAGCCTTTGTCAGATAGTCACGAGCCGCTCCCAGATCTCCCATGGCACAATAAGTCTCTGCACAAAGTACAAGAAGAACACAATCATACTTGTCAAACCAAGTAGAAGTTTCAGGAGGATACCCCGGTCGTAATGTACTGCGTAACCATTCGATGCAGGCAACAGTGGTTTTGTAATCACGTTTCTGAAAAAAAACAT
>CAMWJF010000044.1 GCA_947174505.1 uncultured Lachnospiraceae bacterium | reverse complement strand
GACCCGCTGGAAATATACACGGACAGGGAAGGGGAAATCATTTTAAAAAAATATTCGCCTATCGGTGAGATGGGAACTTTTGCCAAACAGTATGCGGAGAGTATGGCGCAGGTATCCGGCCATATCGCGCTTATCACGGACAGGGATCAGTTTATCGCCGTATCGGGCGGCATGAAGAATCTGCTGGGAAAATCTATCAGCAGGGAGCTGGAGGAAAAAATCGACCACAGGGAGAGCGTGGTGGCGACCAAGGGAGACCGAAATTTCATCCAGGTCAGCCTGGAAGGGGATGATTTCAGCCATGAGGCCATCAGCCCCATTATCTGCGAGGGTGACGTGATTGGCTCTGTGATTCTGGTGGAGATGGATCACAAGTCCAAAATGGGCGAGGTGGAGCAGAAGCTGATCCAGTCGGCAGCAGGGTTTCTGGGACGGCAGATGGAGCAGTAAGGGGCGCATGGATATGCGGAGAGACGTGGTGTGGGCGGCTCTCCGTATTCATTTGCATATAAAATGAACAATAAATGAACAATAATATTGATCCTTTCAAATGAAGATGTTACAATATAAGCAAGAAAGAAGGTGTGTTTCAATGGTCTTTGTTAAAGGATCTACGGTTTTTGATGTGCTTGCGTATTTATGTTCTATGTTTACAAAGGAAGAAGAAAGATACTATGCGATTCAATGGGTAACTGCAGATGAGAAGCATGTTGGGAGGGTGATCAATACATACAGGAACTTTCTTGCGATTATTCTAAATGCGTCGGCTAACGAATATAGACTAGATGATAAAGATCTATCTTATCTGAATGAAGTATTGGAAAAGATGGAGAAACAGGTGAACAAGGGAGATATCTTCAGATTGATTATCGAAATTGAAAAGAGAATGGACATGTATTCCGGCTGGCAGAACCGTGGAGTGATTTATGATTTGAAACCTTTGAATGTAAATGTGGGAGAAACGGGCATTGCAGTATATCCTCGTGTCAGACCGTCGTGGGATACAGATAAATCAGAGCGTAATAGGGAAAGACGGTTTAATACAAGCTTTACAAATTATATGATGGTGAGGGCACAGGACGTTTTGCCTTTTGAAATTATTATGCATTACTGGAATGACAGGGGAGTTTTGCACGCAATGGAAGGTGGTTGGAGTTTGCGGGTAGCGCTCGCGCCAGTAATGGATGATGCGGAGCTTAAGACGGAGGAGCGTGATCTGGCAGTAGGTTATACAGTTGGTGTGGAGGGACTTATAAATGAGGAAAAAGTAACGGAACGTGTATTGAGGGTATTCGACCAAATGTTTTCGGAAGAGTATGGTATTATTGTCTTTCCGGAGGCGCTGGGAACGGAGGGAGCGCTTTCTGGTATCAAAAGCAAAATGCGTGAGCACCCAGAGATTTGTACCTTTGTTATAGCACCGACAATTTGTGCTGATGGGACAAATGTGCTTGTTGTTCTGGGGCCGGGTGGAGTGGAGTGCCTGCGTCATAAAAAACGTCGCCGGCTATTTTGATTACAGAGGACGGCAGAGCAGAGAGAGAGGATCTTTTGTTTGACAGGCAGGTGCATTTGTTAATTACGCAGGAACTTGGGCTGGTGGCTTTTCCGATTTGTGCAGAGCTGTTGGATCCGGATTTTTATCGCCTGATTGTAAATGCAGTTTTGGTTGATACAATTATTTGTGCTTCTTTTTCGCCGGGAGTGACGGCATTCCATGATACTATATTAAAAGGAACAGCAGCCAGACTTTTACAGTTATATATCAATACTTGTTCGGCGAAGGCTGTTTCGCGAAACGGCCAGATTGCCCTGCCTCTTGGGTTTGTACAAATTCCCTGTTCTGATGAGGAATTTCAGATAAGAGCTGTGGACTGGGAATGTATGGGTGAGTGTCCGAGAGGAATATGTTATTTTGACATTACGATTGTATATAAAGATAAAAATTTTCATGTCAAAAGTATTCATAAAAAATGTGCGTAAATGATGGTGAGGATTTTAGGTGAAATTTGCGGGAAGGAAATGGGGGATGTGGGAATGTACAAAGAAAAATATGCTATAAATTTTTTTAGGGCGGATCAAGAGGAAATGCGGAGAAAAACGCAGGGATTTTCTCAAATAATGGTTGAATTTATTGTCGAGGCAGCTTTTGGTGAACTTGAAAAATTACAGCAGGAATGCAAACAGATGCGATATTCCGCGCAAGGCTATTTGGAGGAGTCGGAAGTATCCCCTGATGAAAAAAATACGCTGGTAAATATAGGATATATAAATGCGCTATTGGATGTAGAGCAGATGTATTTACAAAAATTAACTATTCAGAATGAGATGCGGCAGATCAAGACAAGGTACAAAAATAAAATTTTGGCAGCTTTAGTAAAAGGAGGAACTATGCTCCATAAGGATCTCGCCTGTGCAATTGGGGTATCAGCGAGTGGTCTGACTGCAGTTATTAAGCAGATGAACGCTACGTCTGTACCGACAATTCGTATTGAAGAAGTCAGTAAATATAAGCTATATTCTATAACACCTGCGGCATATCAATATGTTAAGCATTGTATGCCAGGAGTGGTGCCTGAGGATGAAACTCGTAATCGGGAGAAAGAAGTATATTTTGATTATGCAATGGCGGTGAGGGACATAAAACAGAATCGAAAAACGGAGCTGGCTGTATGGGAGAGAGATATCAGAGCAGATTATATTGTGGCACCAAATAAAGACGGTAAAAAATATTTGGATGAACATACAGAGTTTGACAGTATGATTGAATTTCGTAAGAAACTTGCATAGTCAGAAAGGGACTGGGAGGGCAGATCATGAATACAAGTATAGATAATTTAAAAGCATTGATAGAAGGTTTGGGAGAAGATTGGAAAACAAAGTTGGATGCGTATTTAAAGAATGAAAATGTTGAACTCGATCGGAAGTGTAAAGACGGTATAGAAGATTTTCTACAGAGCTGTATGGAAGAAATAAAGGACAATAAGGTTTCTCATTTGCAGAAAGTAGAGAAAAAAATAGATAATGATTTATTATATAATAATTTGAAAAAATATTTAGATGATTTGCTGTGGACTTTTTATGCCTTTGCGCCTTTGCGGGTCTTGGGGGCGGTAAATTCCAAAGAGGCGTGTGAAATTATGGAGCAGGTGTTTGATTGCGCTGTATTACGGTACCATCCCAATATTATGCAGGAATATGAGAAATATCATTTTGACAATGGCAACGCGTTTGTGGACTTTTTGAATGCGCAGGACGGTCTATGTTCTTATATGATTGAAAAAAATATGCATTACGATGTAATGATAAACTTTGTGTATATGCAGACACGGTTGCCAAAGGAGCTTTGTAAAAGGCTGGTAGATATGGTGGATAAAAGCTTTAATGAGTTACGAATGAATTATATTATTGGAAAATTAAATTCACTGAGTGAGTTTATGGACAGGTCATAATACAGTGTTGGTTTGGCTTAATGCAGATAATAAATTTCATTGCAAAAAGCACGGTAAAACCGTAAAATATTGGGAAAGGAGGGGAAAACCATGGACAGACAGAACCTGACGCTGCTCACCGATCTGTATGAGCTGACGATGATGCAGGGTTATTTTAAGAACAAGGATCAGAACGAGACGGTTATTTTTGACGCTTTTTACAGAAACAATCCCTGTGACGGAGGCTTTGCCATCGCGGCAGGGCTGGAGCAGCTGATACAGTATATCAGGGAGCTGCATTTTGAGAAGGAAGACATTGATTATCTGGCGGGGCTTGGCATTTTCGGACAGGACTTTCTGGACTATCTGGCGGATTTCCGCTTTACGGGGGACGTCTATGCGATTCCCGAAGGGACGGTGGTTTTTCCCAGGGAACCGCTTGTAAAAGTGATTGCGCCGATTATGCAGGCGCAGCTTGTGGAGACGGCGGTCTTAAACATCATTAACCACCAGAGCCTCATTGCCACGAAGGCGGCGCGGGTGTGCTATGCGGCGCAGGGCGATGGCGTGATGGAATTCGGACTGCGCCGTGCGCAGGGGCCGGATGCAGGCACCTACGGCGCGAGGGCGGCGGTCATCGGCGGCTGTGTGGGCACCTCCAATGTGCTCTGCGGACAGCTTTTTGACGTGCCGGTCAAGGGCACCCACGCCCATAGCTGGATTATGAGTTTCCCGGATGAGTACACGGCTTTTCGGACTTATGCGGCTATGTATCCTTCCGCCTGTATTTTGCTGGTGGATACATACGATACCCTGAAATCCGGCGTGCCGAATGCGATCCGCGTCTTCACGGAGATGAGGGAGGCGGGAATACCCTTAAGTTTTTACGGCATCCGTCTGGACAGCGGTGACCTTGCCTATCTCTCTAAAGAAGCAAGAAAAATGCTGGATGAAGCGGGATTTCCTGATGCGGTGATCTCCGCCTCCAACGATCTGGATGAATTCCTGATTCAGAGTTTAAAGGATCAGGGTGCGAAAATAACTTCGTGGGGCGTGGGTACGCATCTGATCACATCGAAGGACTGTCCTTCTTTCGGCGGCGTTTATAAGCTGGCGGCGATCATGGGTCAGGACGGGAAGTTCATTCCGAAGATTAAGCTCTCCGAGAATACGGAGAAGGTGACCAATCCCGGCAATAAGACAATTTACCGTGTTTATGACAGGGAAAGCGGAAAGATTAAGGCGGATCTGATCTGTCTGGCGGATGAGACATATGACGAGAGTGAACCTCTTTTGCTGTTTGACCCGGTGGAGCCGTGGAAAAAGACAAAGCTCCCGGCGGGGAGCTATCGGCTGCGCGAGCTGATGAAGCCGGTTTTCAAAAACGGCGAGTGCTGCTACACATCGCCGAAAGTAATGGATATCCGGGCATACTGTCAGGAGGAGCAGAATACCCTGTGGGAGGAGACGAGACGTTTGGTGAATCCCCACAGGGTACATATCGATCTTTCCAGTAAACTTTACGATGCGAAGATTACGTTGCTTGACCAAATGAGTCAGTGATTGAACTGAGGCAGATATTCCCTGTTTTCCATAAGGATATCGTCAAGTATCTGTCCGGCAACGGTGGCGGAGCTTACGAGCGGGTGTATGGTGAGAGCCTGCAGGGCGCAGTCATAATCGCCGTTCACAGCGGCTTCGACCGTAAGCTGTTCATAGGCCTTCACATTTTGTAAAAGACCGCGGATTTTCAAAGGGGTGCGCCCGATGTGTATGGGGTGTGCCCCGTCCCTGTCTATGACGCAGTTGCGCTCGATGGAGGCGCTGTCGGGAAGATCCGTGTTCGTGCCGTTGTTTAAGACATTCACGGTCTGGATGTCTTTTCTGTTATTGTAGATGGAGTCGATCAGGCTACAGGCCGCGTCAGAGTAGCGTGCGCCGCCGCGTTTGGCAAGCTGGGGCGGCTTGATATCCAGAGCGGGATCTTGGTAGAGGGCGAAAAGATCCTTTTCCACCTGCTTGATCACTTCCGCGCGGCAGCCCTCCTCCTTCGCGGCGCGGTCGCACTCGGCGAACATTTCCGGCTGCATATAGTAGTATTTCAGATAACTCACGGGCACCATTCCCAAAGACTTTAAAAAGGCGGGATCATAGTGGATTTCCGGGATGTTTGCCATCACCTCTCTGGCGGATTCCGAACAGAGCTTCTCAATCGCCGCGGCAGTCACGTCCTCTCCGCGCACCAGCACTCTTTTTGCCCAGACCAGATGGTTGATGCCCACGAAATCGCAGAACACATCGTCCGGGGAACAGTCAAATTTTTCCGCCATATCACTGATCATATTGATGGGACAGTTGCACAGGCCGATGGTTCTGATGGAACTGTGGTTTAATGCGGCTTCTGTCAGAATGCCCGAGGGGTTTGCAAAATTAATCAGAAAAGCGTCAGGGCACAGCCGCTCCATATCGTGACAGATGTCCAGAATGACAGGAACAGAGCGAAGCGCCTTGGCAAAGCCGCCCGCGCCGGTGGTTTCCTGGCCGATTCTGCCGTGGCGCAGGGGTATTTTTTCGTCCCGGATTCTGGCGTCCAGAAGCCCCACCCGGAACTGGGTAGTGACGAAATCGGCATCCTTTAACGCCTCTTTCCTGTCCGTGGTCGCATGGATCTGTAAATCAACGCCGCTCTTTTCCACCATTCTTTTGGCCAGCTCCGTGACAATCTGCAGCTTTTCCAGTCCGGCGTCCACATCAACAAGCCAGATATCCTTCACAGGAAGGCTGTCGTGCCGTTTGATAAAACCCTCGATCAGCTCAGGGGTATAACTGGAGCCGCCGCCGATGGTTGCGATTTTTAGTCCTCTTTCTGTCATGATTTCCTCCGTTTCTGTGCTGCCACAAATATTATTTGCATGTTTCCCGTAAAATCAGTTCTGCCTCAAAAGTCCGGGTGACGGGTTCGCCCTCCGGCCGGTTAATCCGGTCGATCAGGAGAGCCACGCCCGCCTGTCCCATTTCGTAGAGCGGCTGGCGCATGGTGGAGAGGGCGGGAAACAGGATATCCTTGGAGTCGGGTATATCATCGTCAAAGCCGATCAGGGCCAGATCCCCGGGGACGGAAAGCCCGGCCTCCCAAACCGCGCGCCAGACGCCGAAGGCCGGTTTGTCAGCCCCTGCAAAACAGGCGTCCGGCCTGTCGCCCTGTGCCAGCCGCTTTTTCATCTGCTGATAGGCGGTGGTTTCAAAATGGTCGGCGTAAAGGATGGAATCGGGGCCGAGCGGCATCCGGTAATCGTGCATGGCCGATACAAAGCCGTTTAACCGTTCCAGTCCCACGTCGTAATTCATATCACAGGTCACATGGATGATGTTTTTCCGGCCCTGCTTAATCAGATGCTCTGTTGCGGTATAGGCGCCGTGAAAATTATCAAGCAGGATTTTGTCGGCGCGGCAGTCGCTCAGATTACTTTCAATCAGGACACTGGTTGCTGATTTTTCGGCGACGTGACGGAAAAGCGCTTCGTCGTCAAAACTGCTTCCATACGCGATGATGCCGTCTGTGCAGCCGCTTGTCAGATAATCCACATATTTCAGCTTCGCAGCCATATCCCTGCGGCCGCTGCAAAAGAGGATATTGTAATCCTGCGCTTCCGCGGCGTCCTGTAACCCGCGGATCAGCTGAAAGAAAAAGTCGTTGCACAGATCGTCCATGACCACGCCGATGGTGTTGGTTTTTTGCAAAACCAGAGATTTGGCGAGGCCGTTGGGGACGTAGTGGTTTTCCTCAATGATTTCCAGAATTTTTTTCCGATTCTCGGGACTGACTCCGGGTTTATTATTCAGAACCCTGGATACCAGCGTTCTCGAAACGTTCGCCTGTTTGGCGATGTCTGATATAGTCGTCATATGCCGCCTCTCTGACAGATGCCGGGAAAATACAATCGTGTGAGGTTGTTCCGGCAGTCTCTATCCTGTGTGTGCATTTCGGTGTAATATGGGTGTTTCATAATTTACATTTATATTGTAACATAATGTGCCATGATGTCAACAAAAATGTTGCGGCGAAGGGAAAGGGAAACATTTCCTGCTTTAATAAAGGACATGAGAAAAGGAAAGCTAAGACTGCCGTGTATACTAAAATACATAAAAACAAAAGCGGATGCGAAGTTTGTGTGTTGACAGGAACCGGGTAGTTGGGTAGGATTGGAGTAAGGTGTAAAACGATACACACTGTGAAAGAAAAGAAGGGTACGAGAGCGGCAGGGGACGCTTCGGAAGGGAGAACATGATGGATAAGTCGGCTAAGAAAGAAGGGTATATTCTGGGAATTGATCAGGGCGGCACGAAAACGGCGGCCGCTGTGATGAGAGGGGACGGTTTTATTGTGGGACGGGCGACGGCGAGAGGCGCCTATTTTCCCAACGAAGGAGTAGAACAGGCTTTGGAGCCGATCGGGGAGGCCGTGGAAGAGGCGGTGCGAAATGCGGCGGTCAACAAAGAGGAAATTGTATATACGGTGGCGGGAATCGGCGGTATAGACTGGCCGGGAGACGATGTGATGATAAGGGATGCGCTCCGGAAGAGGCTTTCGCTGGAGGAGATATTTGCCTGCAACGACGCAGTCATCGCTTTTTACAGTGGAGCCATGCGCTCCCACGGCGCGGTGCTCTGTGCGGGAACGGGAATGAACGGCGCCCTGATTGACACGGAAGGCAGGCAGTTTGTCTACGGAGATTATATGGAGGAGAAAGCGCAGGGAGGAAGCGCGCTGGCGCGCAGGGCGCTTAGAAAGGTTTTTGACGCGGAGCTGGGGCTGTGTCCGCCCACGGAGCTGACGCCGCTGTTTTTAGGACAGGCCGAAGTGTCTGATGTGGATACACTGCTCAAGCGCTACATGACGGAGGGTGCGTTTCGGAAAGAACTGCGTTTTCTGATGCCGCAGATTCTGATGATTGCCAGGAGGGGGGATGAGGCGGCATGTGGCCTTCTGGATGAGTTTTCGGGGGAACTTGTCGCGTATATGGCGGCGGGATTTCGAAAAATGGGGATGAAGCCGGAGGAAGAGGAGGTCGTGCTGGCGGGCAGTGTGTTTAAAGGAACGGATAACCCGCTTACAACCCGTTTAACAGAAGGGCTTCAGGAAAGACTGCGGGGAGTGAAGGTTGTGCAGGCACGTTATGAACCTGTGGTGGGAGCCTGTATTATGGGTCTGGTCAGGCTGGGAATGGAGCTTTCCGGGCGGGAAAAGGGCATTCGGGAGAGCGCGGCTGTTCTGGGGCTGCTTCGGAGCTGAAAATATCACGAAATTCAGAGTAGGACTTTATATAAATCACACAAAAGAGAAGAGAAAATACGGGTGATTGTTGCCGGATATTACTAAAAATGCTAAAATGTTTATAATCGCTTCTTACATTGTATGATTGGTAAAGGGGAACGCTTTGGATAAATTTGTATTGCGTGTGCCGGAATGGCAGGGCGAACTGTTATTCACGGAGGAGCTGCTGGTATTTGTGGGCGTTATTATTTTGATGCTTGTGGGTATTCTCTTTTGTTTCTGGGGCTATAAGTATTTCAGGACGGTGCTGTTTCTTGGATGCGGCGCCGTGACCTGTTATGCTTCTTTTCTTTTGATTGAGTCTATGACGGGAAATCTTGTGATCAGGATGTTCCTGACAGTCTCGCTCACTTTTCTGGGCATATGTATCGTGTATTTTCTGGATATTATTCTGGGCTATTTCCTGGACAGGCTGTGGATCAGAAATGCGCTGGGGAAGAATATTTATCTGATTGCGGCGCCTCTCGGAGCGGTTATTATCGGCATGACGATATATTGGTTTATCTGGCGGGATCAGGTCACGGCGGCTGTGGCAGCGGCTGTCTGCGGCGTGGGCGGACTGATCTTCCAGCACTTCAGAAGGACGAAGGTGGTACGCTTTAAATGCTACAATGACCTGCTGCGGATTCCCCGCCTGGAGGCAGAGGCAAACGGACTGGAGTATATTGCCATGGAGACGGTGGTTTCGCCTGAGTCAGAACCTGTGGCAACAGTTACGCCCGAAACCGTACTGCCTGAGTCTGAATCCGACATTTTGGAGGATGCTCCTTTTATAGGGCAGATCAGTGGGAATTTAGAAGACGGGAAGCAGCCAAAACAGCCGGATATTGAGTATGTAGAGCCGGAAAGTGCGGCCCCGGCGCCCCGGATTGTTGTGACATCCGAACCGCGCAGGAAACACCATAAGAACTCCAAAAGCAAACTGGTCAAAGGAGTGGCGGTTGCGGCGGCCGGAATCGGGTTGTTTATCGCGGGCAGAGCGTCGAAAGGTAGGGAGTGAACTTGCTTGATGTGACAAGAACAGAGGTGAAATATGATATAGGTCTTTTGGAGGTGGCGGACATGAAGCGGCGGCTCGGTATGTTTATGGAGCCGGACCCGCATAATGGGGAGAAGGGTTATCTGGTTCGCTCTCTCTATTTTGACACGCTTCACGACACGGATTTTGAGGAGAAGGTGGAGGGATACGACGAAAGACAGAAGATACGTCTGCGGGTTTACAGCGCTGACGCGGAAACGGCCAAGCTTGAGATCAAGGAAAAGACGGGCGGTTTTCAGAGGAAACGTTCCCTGATTCTGAGCCGGGAGGAATCAATGCGGATGGCTGACGGTGATTATTGTTTCCTGACAGACAGGGAAGAACCGCTGGCGGGCTGGCTCTACGCCTTTTTGCACGTGCACTGCTACAGGCCGAAATGTATTGTGGAGTATGACCGCTGCGCTTTTATCACGGAACATAATGATACAAGGATTACCTTTGACCAGAATCTGCGGGCAAGCGAATCGAACTTTGATCTGTTTCAGAATGGCCCGCCACTGTATCCGGTCAGCCCGCCGGGACGGGTGACAATGGAAGTCAAATATACAGGATTTCTTTTCAGCCATTTAAAGAATGAACTGAACCGGTGTGACAAAATACAGGTTTCCAGCAGCAAATACTGTAAGGCCAGAATGATATCAAAGAGAGGAAGAAGATGAGATGAAAGAGATACTTTACAACAGCCTGTCAAACGCAACGAACGGCCTGACGATCACAGATGTACTGATCAATTTTCTGGCGGCGGCCATCATCGCCTGTCTGATTTATATTTCTTACAAGGTGTCTCATTCGGGCCCGGTATACAGCGAGCGGTTTAATGTGTCCATTGTTATGTTGACGCTTGTTACCACGCTTGTTATGAATGTGATTGGCAATAACATAGCGCTCTCCCTCGGCATGGTGGGCGCGCTGTCCATCGTGCGGTTCCGGACAGCGATTAAGGATCCGCGGGATACGGCCTATATATTCTGGGGCATTGCGGTGGGAATCTGCTGCGGCGTTTCCGATTATCTGATCGCGGCGATTGGTTCGGCGCTGATTTTTGCTTTCCTGATTCTGTTCGGATTCATCAAGGATAATGACCGTATCATGGTGATCGTGAACTGCACGCCGGGAGCGGGGGAGGAAGTGGAAAAGCATATGGGAAACCTGTTTGGGGGCAAGGCTTCGCTCCGTGTGCATAACCGGGCGGTGAAAACACAGAGTGAGGAATTTATCTATGAGATCTCGGACAGGCAGTTGAAGAAATCAGAAAAAACGAACGGAAAACTGGTTAGGAACCTGTCTGGAATCGAGGGCGTTTCCTCGGTCAGTATGGTCAGACAGGACGATGAAATCAGCCAATAGGAGACAGTGTATGTCGCAGGGACAAAGAAAAATCTGTCTGCTTGGCGTGTGTGCCCTGATGATTCTGGCGGCGGCAGGGTGCGGATTTGTGCGAAGCTATGCGGCGTATCAGAACAGGGATATTAACAGGAATACCTATTTTGATCTGCCTGCAGACCCACACACGGAAGATCCGCTTCTCTATCTGGAGGAGGATTATACGCTGCGGGATGGGTTTCACTCAAATCTGCCAATCGTGATTCTTTCCATGGAGAGCGGGCTGGCGCATTACAAGGAATTTGATGAAGCCGGAAATGAGTCGGTTTTGGACGAAGAGCCTTATGTCGAAGGGCATATCAGCGTCATAGACGGTGGTAAATTTGACAATTGTATAACGGACAGGCCTGTGGCGCAGAGCAGCCTGCTCATAAAAAAGAGGGGACATACTTCCTATAATTTTGATAAGGAGCAGTACCTTCTGAAACTGAAAACGGCGGAAGGGCTGGAGAACGAGGTGGATATCCTCGGCATGGGCGCGCATGACAGCTGGATTCTGAACGGGAGCATGGCGGACAAAAGCATGATCCGCAATTATCTGGCTTATCGGATCAGCTCGGAGGTTTCGGAGGTGACGCCTGACAGCCAGTTTTGTGAAGTTGTCATACAGGATGGGGACAGATATGTCTATCAGGGGCTTTATCTGATGATGGAGACGGTGGCGAGGGACGCCAACCGGGTTCCTATTGATTCCTTTAACGAGAAGAATCCGTATACAAGCTATATTATCCGGAGGGACAGGTTTACACATTTTGATAAAATGCTGGAAACCGGGCGCAGGCTGGAGGGTCTTTCGGAGGAGTGGATCGGCCTCAAATACCCGTCGGAGGAGCGGATCACGGATACGGCACTGCATTATATCGAGAAGGATTTCTCACAGATCGAGCGGGTCGTTTATTCCGACAGGGAGGATGTGTTCGGCACTTACGATAAGCTTATCAACATCGACACCTTTGTGGACTATTTTCTGCTAAATGAATTTTTTGGGAATTATGACGCCGGTATGCACTCCACCTATATGTATAAAAATTCCGGGGAGCCGCTTAAGATAGGGCCGGTGTGGGATTTTGACCAGGCGATGAACAACTATGCGGTGGAGGAAATGGAGACGGGAACAATGGCGTTCCAGGAGAGGCCCTTTTTTGACCGGTTCACAAAGGATATCCGCTTTGTGGACGCTTTGCAGGCCCGGTATGCCGTTCTTCAGAGAAGCACGCTGTCCCACGACCACATCTGTGATGTGATCGACGAGACAGTCGCATATATCCGTTCTGCCAGAGAACGGGAGTGGTACCGCTGGGCGGCTGATTATTACGATGATTCCGGACTGAACTGGCATAATTATTATCTGCTGGATTATATGGATGATGATAATATGACGGTCAGCCGTTTCAACGACAATTACGATCAGGAGATTTATAACATAAAGACGTATCTGTATAAGCACGGGAGGGCGATGCAGACGGAACTTCGCGTGTTGGAAAAATCGACGGTTTATGATACGTCTATCCGGGGCGAAAATAAGCTGTTCCTGCTGCTTGTGATGCTTTTGTTTTTTATGCCTGCGGTTTTGATTATCAGAAAGGGTTGACCGGATTTATGATACTACTCAGTAAAGTCGCCGCCGAGGCGGTGCAGGAGAGGGATTACTTCCTGTCGGCGCTGCACGATCCGCCTGTGATAAACGGCATACGGATTGTCTGCGCAGCGGGCCTTCTTATTTTCCTTTACAGTTACAGGAAATACAGAAAAAAATAAGAACGGGCGAAGGGGGATGCGGTATGCTTTTTTCCAGTATTGTATTTCTGTTCATTTTCTTCCCGGCTGTATTGATTTTGTACTACATGTTCTTCTTTTCCAGGGCGTGCCAGAATGTGATTCTGCTGCTTGCCAGCCTTATTTTCTATGCATGGGGAGAACCGCTGTATGTGCTTTTGATGATTGCGTCCATCCTTGTCAATTCTCTGCTGGCCGGGGTGATGCAGCGGCTGAGGGGAGAGGGCGGCAGAAAAGCTTTGTTGTTCCTTGCGGTGGCCGCGAATCTTGCGACCCTGTTTGTGTTTAAATATCTGGGCTTTGTGATGGAAATTTTCGGCGTGGAAACGGTGTCGCTGCCCCTTCCCATCGGCATTTCCTTTTTTACCTTTCAGGCGATGTCCTATGTGGTGGATGTGTACCGGGGAACGGTCAGGGCGGAGAATCCCTTCTATGTGGGACTCTACATCTCCTTCTTCCCGCAGCTCATTGCCGGACCGATCATCCAGTACAATACGATTGCGGAACAGATTCGCCACAGGAAGTCGGATTTTAACATGTTCTCCATGGGAATCAGCCGTTTCACGGTGGGGCTTGGCAAGAAAATCCTGCTCTCCAACTGCTTCGCGGGAATGGCGGACAATATCTTCCGCTGGTCGATGATCGGCACGGAGAGAATGGCTGTGCCGGTGACGCTGGCGTGGCTTGGAAGCATTTCCTACAGTCTGCAGATTTATTATGACTTTTCGGCCTATTCCGACATGGCGATCGGACTTGGCCTGTGCTTTGGATTTAAGTTTCCCGAAAACTTTAACTATCCGTATATCGCCGAGTCTGTCTCTGATTTCTGGAAAAGGTGGCATATTTCCCTGACGGACTGGTTCCGGGAATATGTCTATTTTCCGCTGGGCGGCAGCCGCGTGAAAAATCAGGACTTTATGGTCCGCAATATGCTGGTGGTGTGGCTGCTGACGGGTATCTGGCACGGCGCGAACTGGACTTTTATTTTCTGGGGACTGATGTATTTTGTTTTCCAACTTGCGGAGCGGTTTTTCGAGTATCCGAAGAAGATAAAGAGTAAGCTCCTGAAACATTTTTATACGCTTATGATCGTCAACGCGCTGTGGGTGGTGTTCCGGGCGGAAAATCTCTATCAGGCGGGACGGTTTTTTATGAATATGCTCGGCGTAAACAACAACGGCTTTTACAGTGACCTTGCGGTGATGCTGCTGCGGGAGAACTTTGTCTTTCTGGTTCTGGGGATTCTGTTTTCCATGCCGGTTGCCAGAAATATGAATGAGATTCTGTACAGGAATCCAAAATCGGCATTGAATCGGGTGGGCGTCCTCGTTTACCCGGTCGGCATGATGATGCTTTTGGTCGTGTGCGTGGCCTATATGGCCAGCGGTACGTATAATCCGTTTATTTATTTTAATTTCTAGCGGGGTGGATTTGTGGCAGAGGGAAAGGAAAGAAGAAAAAACGATCCGTTAAAGGCATATCTATTGCGGAAAAAAGTCTTTGCCGTGCTTTTTCTGGTCGGCGTGTTTGGCTATGCCGGATTGAACGCATGGTATGGCGGCGACGCGTGGGTGGAAACGGTGAAGGAAAGTCTGGTGGAAGGTATCTCGCTGCAGACGGCGCAGGATACGGTCGCAAAGACCGTATCGGCCCTGGATGAGAGTATTATCGGCTCCATGTACGGGCGGATGGAATTTATTGAAACTTATTCCTACATTCAGGTACTTCTGGATAAGCGGGAGTTTAATAATTTCAGTTATATCAAGGACGAGGACGGCTATCTGCACTACGCTTCCTTTTTCCGGGAAGACACGAATGACGCGGAGGAATATGCCAGAAGACTGCGCCGCCTGCAGGACTGTGTGGCGCCGTACGGGACGAAGGTTCTGTTTTTTGTCACGCCGGGAAAGTATATGCGCGGAGAGACAAATTTCCGCACGGGGATGCCCGTCAATGACCCCGACACGATTGTGGACGAGACGCTGTTTTATATGAACCGCTACGGGATAGAGACGGTGGACTGCAGAAAGTATATTCCGAACGCAGAGCTGTCGATTCAGGATGCTTTTTTTAAGACGGATCATCACTGGACAATCCCGGCGGCTTTTGCGGCGACGCAGGTGCTGGTGGAACAGATGAATGAAAAGTTCGACGCGGGGCTTGACCCGGACGGCTTTTATATGGATCCTGCAAATTATGAGCGGGTGACGTACCGTCGGGGAATGCTTGGCTCCATGGGGCGGAAGACGGGCGCGAATTTCAGCGGTCTGGAGGATTTTGAGGCGCTGTGGCCCACATTTGAGAATAATTATGACCGGCACTGTATGGGTGTGACGGATGCGACCCAGCATTTCCGCGGAGTCACGACGGAATCTCTCATGGATATGGACGTGCTTCTGGAGCACGACGATATTTACAGCGATTCGCAGTATTCCCTGTATCTCAACGGCCTGCGGCCCTACGAGCATATTGTCAACGAGGACAATCCGGAGGGTGTGAAAATTTTTGCCATCAGGGACTCTTATTTTTCGCCCATGATGGTATTTCTCGCACCCATGTGCAGCGAGATGGACGCCATCTGGTCGCTGGAGGAATCTCACATGCTGGACATTGAGAGCTATGTGAAGGAAAACAGGTTTGACTATATTATTATGGAAATCTATCCCTATAATATCAGTGGGGATGCGTTTAACTTTTTCAAGGGGGATTAGAGATGGCGCGGGAAAGAGAAGGCTTCGGCGCGTATATGCGCGGCTTTTTCCATAACTGGAAGGGAAAAACCTGGTTCTTCCTGAACATGTTTTTCACAATCATGTATCTGATGTGGAGAGTCTTTTTCACGATTCCGTTTGAATATGGGATCGTGTCTGTCGTCGCGGGTATCGCGCTGCTGGTGGTGGAAGTGCTCGGTATGGTGGAGGCCTTCGTCCACTATGCCAACATGTATTCGGTGGAGGGGTACCCGTTTCCGGAAAATCTGCCTTTGGACGAGTTTCCCGATGTGGATGTTTTTGTGGCGACTTACAGCGAAGAGGTGGATCTGCTCTACAAAACCCTGCGGGGCTGTACGCGGATGAAATATCCCGATCCGAAAAAGGTTCATATTTATCTGTGCGACGATGGTCACAGGGAGGAGATGAAAGCACTTGCGGCGCGGGTGGGCGTTAATTATCTGGACAGGGAGGATCACGAGGGAGCGAAGGCCGGAAACCTGAACAATGCGCTGGCGCACTCCAGTTCGCCTTATGTGGTCACCTTTGACGCGGATATGATTCCCAGAAGCAATTTTCTGATGAAAACAATTCCGTATTTTGTGGATGCGGAATTGCGAAACAGGGATCTGGAAGAGGAGGATAAAATCAAACTCGGCTTTTTGCAGTCCCCGCAGAGCTTTTATAATTTGGATCTGTTTCAGTTTAACCTGTATTCGGAGTCCCGGATTCCCAATGAGCAGGACTATTTTTACAAAGACATTCAGGTGGCCCGCACCAAGACAAACAGCGTGATCTATGGCGGGTCCAACACGGTGCTTTCCAGGGAGGCGCTGGAGGCGATAGGCGGTTTCTATACCGGGGCGATCACGGAGGATTTTGCCACGGGCATTTTGATCGAGAAGAAGCAGTATGTGAGCCTTGGCACGGCGGAGCCGCTTGCGTCGGGTCTTTCGCCGCAGGATCTGAAGGATCTGGTGCAGCAGAGAACGCGCTGGGCGAGGGGCGTGATTGCCACGGGCAGAAAGATGCATATTTTTACCTCGCCGGAGCTTAATTTCTCGCAGAAGATGAATTACTGGGCATCTGTCTGGTACTGGTATGCGCCGTTAAAACGGCTGATCTACATTATGTCGCCGATTCTGTACGCGGCTTTCGGCTTTATGGTATTTAAGTGTACGCTGGCACAGGTGCTGATTTTCTGGTTGCCGATGTATATAAGCAGCAATATCAGCCTGCGGATGCTCTCCCGCAATATCCGTTCTACCAAGTGGACGAGTATTTATGAGACGGTGCTTTTTCCTTATATGCTGCTGCCTGTGCTGTTTGAGTCGGTGGGCATTTCGATGAAAAAGTTTAAGGTTACGAGCAAGGGGGAGCAGAAGAACGAGAAGGGAAAGAACTTCCTTTATTCCATTCCTTTTATGATTCTGATTGTGCTTTCGGTCTGGGGGATTTTGCGCTGTATCCTGATTATGCTTGACAGTGGCTCGTTCGGGCCGATCGTGGTGCTGTTCTGGCTGGTCAACAATCTGTTTTTGCTTGTGATGTCGCTCTTCTTTGTGGACGGACGGATTCCTTACCGGAAGACCGAGCGGGTTCTGGTGCATATGCCCTGCCGGGTCAGATATAAGGGGGAAATGTATACCGGCATGACGCGGGACGCTTCCGAGGCAGGCATTTCCATGACGCTTCCCAAGCCGTATTTCTTCGAGGAGAATGAGAACGTGGAAATTTTTCTTGATACAGAGGATTATCATGTGGACATGTTTGCCACGGTTGTGCATGTGAGCCAGAGGGAAGGCGAGTGGATTTATTCGATGAAGGTAACGGACATAAACGGCAGTTATGACGAGCTTCTGGGCATTCTCTATGACAGGATACCGACCGTCCCGACAGAAATCAAGAAGGACAGCGGCAGTTTCGAAGATCTAAAACTGAATCTGAAAAAGCGTGTGACGCCGCCTTTCTATCAGAAAAGGAACTATCCCCGCGTGCTGATCGACGATCAGCTCCGCTGTCTGAATGAGGGGATTGAAAAGGTGAAGGTTTATGATTTTAATTATGTCTGTGTGACGGTGCAGGACGAGGGTATGCCGAAGGATTTGCGGCTGGCGGTAAGCGATGGTATTATCCTGGACTGCCGGTTTGAAAATGAGATCCGAAAGGGCCTGCAGCTCTACAGTGTGGTCAACTATAAGGAGATTGTGGACGATAAGAAGACGAGAAATGAGCTGCTTGACTGGCTGACTGTGCAGTGCGGGAAAAAAGAACTGCAGGAGGATGCCGTGCAGGCACGTTCCGACAAGACAGAGGAATTCAGTGAGATGAGCCTGTTGGGGTAGCGGTTGAAATCAAGGTCGGTTGGTGCTATAATTGTTGGGATTTACCAGAAAGCAGCGCTGTTTTTGTAAGCGGGAGAGGAACCCGGATTATACAATGGGCAGAGACCTTTATACCCAGAGAAAAGAAATCAAATATATCGTACCGCTTGGTAAGGCTCTGGCGATAAGGGACCAGTTGGACAGGCTGCTGCAGAGGGACGAACACTGCGCGGACGGACCGTATCTGGTGAGAAGTCTGTATTTTGATTCGGTAAATCAGATTGATTTTGCAGAAAAGCTTGCGGGTGTGATCGACCGAAAAAAGATACGTCTGCGGATTTATGGCGGAGAGACCTCTTTGTGTAAGCTGGAAATTAAGCAGAAAACGGATGACCGGCAGCAAAAACTGAGCCTGATTGTATCGGCAGCCGATGCGGCCGAACTCTTACACGGAAATATAAAGGTATTAAAAAATTATTTTGATACCTCGTTAACAGGCATGAAGGCTTATGGTATTATGGCGCAGGGACAGTACCGTCCCGCCGTACAGATTGCGTACGACAGGCTGGCGTACAGATATCCCATGTACGATACGCGTATTACGCTTGATATGAATGTCAGATCCTCGGAATCCAATCTGGATATTTTTTCGCCGGATGTCCGCTATACGCCCATTATGAGGGAAGATGTGGTTCTGGAAGTGAAATACAGCGGGAAGCTTTTGGGCTTTTTATCCGCCTTGTTTGCGCAGTTTCATTTAACACAGGGCGCTTACAGCAAATACTGTGCCGGACGTCCGGTTTACTATGATTTCAATTATTAGGGGAGCGGATTTACTATGTCAAAGGAAGAGGTTCTCGGATATTTTTATACAAACAGCAGTGAATACGGCGTGAAAACAACGCTGCTGATTTTGTTATGCGGTTTGGCGGTTGGAATGGTGATCTATCTGACGTACTACATTTCCTCGGAGAAAATCGCGTATAACAGGAAGTTCAACTGGTCACTGGTGATCATGCATCTGATTACCGTGGTGGTAATGCTGATGATCAGCAGTAATATCGCAGTGTCACTCGGCATGGTGGGCGCGCTGTCAATTGTTCGTTTCCGGACAGCGGTGAAGGACAGCCGGGACACTATGTTTATTTTCTGGGCCATGGCGGAGGGACTTTGTGTGAGTTCGCAAAACTGGCGGCTGACATTTACCACGGTGTTGTTCATTGCAGCCGTTTTGATCTTTTCAAGCAGGGTGCCGGGGATCCGAAATAGATATCTGCTGATCGTGAACGGCGGAGGGCAGGCCATTGACAGGAAGCAGTTTGAGGAGAAACTGAAGCCCTATGTAGTCAGCTTCCGGGTGCGGACGGCCAACAGGGACGCGGAGCATGAGGAGATGATTTGTGAGATCGGGACAAAGGGTGAAATCAATCTGGATGTATTGGATGCGCTTATGGCTGTTCCCGGTATCCAGTCAGTAAACTGGGTGGCCCAGTCTGGGGAAACAGTAGGATGATGAGTCGAAAACGTGCGTTATTTTGCCTGTTATTGATATGCGGCACTTTGGGTCTGCTTCTTCTGTACGACAGAACCCTTCCTACGGGTCTGTGCTTTTCCAGGGAATCCGGATTTTATGAGGAGCCTTTTGAACTGGAACTGACTGCTCCTTTTGGGGCAGAAATCTATTATACGCTGGATGGCTCCGAGCCGGATGAAAATGCAATTCTCTATACAACTCCCATTTTTGTAGATGATGCGACTTCGCAGCCGAATGTATATTCCATGAGGACTGACATGGCAGATGACCCGCAGTATAAACTGCCGGACTATTCTGTGGATAAATGTACGGTAGTGAGGGCGGCTTACAAGGATGCAGACGGAATTTTCAGCGGAATAAAGACAGAAAGCTACTTTGTGGGATATGATGCGAAGGTGGGCTATCAGGATCTGAATGTTATGTCTGTTGTGACTGCTCCCGAGAATCTTTTTGATTATGATACGGGAATTTATGTTCTTGGACGTAAATATGATACTATTGTCGATGGGAATGGGGAGCCTCTGTGGGAAAATGCAAATTCTCATCATCATGGTTTTGCCTGGGAGCGCCCGGCGGATATTCAGATTTTTAATACGGAACGGGAAGTATGTTTGAAGCAGTCCTGCGGCATTCGGATTCAGGGCGGCAGCAGTCGCGCCTATCTGCCTAAAAGTCTGAATTTATATGCGAGAGAAATCTACAGTCTGGCAGCGCGGTTTTATGCGGATTTGTTTGGGACTGGCTATATAGCGGACACAGTGACGCTTACCGCGGGCGGACAGGACGCCATTATCAAATTCCGGGATATGTTTGTGTCCACGCTGACCAGGGACAGGGCATTCTGCACGATGAACTATGAACCGTATGCCATGTTTCTGGATGGGGAATACTGGGGTGTCTACTGGCTTACGGAAAGATATAATGATGCATATCTCAGCTACTATTATGGTGTCGATGCCGATAACGTTATTATGATGAAAAACAGTAAACTTGTCCGCGAGAGCGAGGAGGACTGGTCGGTATACAATGTGATGTTAAATTATCTGCAGGACACAGATTTTACTAAAGAAGAGAATTACGAGTCAGCAGGCTATATCATCGACATGCAAAGCTATATTGACTACTATGCTACGGAGATTTATATTGGCAGCTGGGCAGACTGGCCCGGCACAAACGAGGCTTTTTGGAGAACGCGCAAACAGACTGAAAATACAGGGGGGGGGGTAAATTGTTCAGACGGCAGATGGCGGTGGATGCTATATGACGTAAATACAAGTGCGCTGCGGGAAAACGCGGTGGAAAAGGATGTGCTCAAGTGTGCCATGGAAAGGAGTTCCGCATTTTTAAACTTATGTCAGAGCGACGCGTTCAAAAAGCAGTTCACCCTCACTCTTATGGATCTTGCAAATGAGACTTTTTCGGTAGAAAATACGGAGCTGGTGATTGAGGACTGGCTTGCGTTGATGAGGGAGCCGCTGGAGGCACATCTGACAAGGTTTTACGGGAGAGAAAGCCTGTATCGTCTGGATGAAGAAGTGGCGGACATTCGGGCATTTATAAAGCGCAGGAAGCCATATGCCGCGGGGTATCTGAAAGAAGATTTTGGACTGGAAGGCGTGCTTGCGCCTGTTGAAATAGAAATGACAGAGCCTGACGCAGGACAGGTTGTTTTAAATACAATCACGCCGACCTTTGACGGACGGGGAATGTGGCAGGGCGAGTATTTTACGGATTATCCGATCACGCTTTCGGTAACGGCTGGCGAAGGGTATCGTTTTGTCGGGTGGGAGATTATTGCAGGAGAGGAAAAAGAAATCATTACGGAAACATCGCTGGAATTGGAGATACCAGAAACCGGGATTTATATAAAACCGTTGTTTGAGGAAGACGCAGCATGAAGGAAAAAATAGTGGCAGGCTTATGCATACTGCTTGTTCTTTTTTGTCTGACAGGGATTATTTTAATGTATACGGGCAGAACGCAGGCGCTCCGGTTTGTCAGTCGGATGGGAGCTGGAATCAATCTGGGCAATACGCTGGACGCAACGGGACTCAGGGAGTACAGGCCGGAGGCGGACGATCTGGAATATGAGACATATTGGGGAAATCCGAAAGCAGATGAGGAAACGTTTCGGGCAATGAAGGAAGCGGGATTTGGCACGGTGCGGATTCCTGTTACATGGGAGGATCATCTGGATGCGTCTTATCATGTTTCCGACGCATGGATGAACCGGGTGCAGGAAGTGGCTGACATGGCGCTCGGTGCAGATTTGTATGTGATATTGGACTTGCATCATGAGGAATGGCTGGATCTGAAAACAGAACGGGCACAGGAGATACAGACGGAGTTTGTGGCGGTCTGGGAGCAGATTGCGGCACGATTCCGGAATTATGGAGAAAAGCTTCTGTTTGAGTCTATGAATGAGCCGAGACTGCGGGATAGCGAGGTGGAGTGGACTTCTGGCACGCAGGAGCTGCGGGATATGGTCAACGATCTGAACGCTGCTTTTGTGGAGACGGTGCGGGCTTCGGGAGGCGGAAACCGAAAACGGTATCTGTTGATCTGTCCTTACGCGGGTAACAGTGAGACGGAAGCCATGCAGGGACTTATCATACCTGACGACGGACGGCTGATCGTGTCGGTGCATATGTATACGCCTTACAGCTTCTGCCAGAGGGAAGACGGGGACACACAGTGGGATACTGCCGGGACGAGGGAGCGGATTGCGCAGGCATTTTCCCAGATGAACAGCCTGTTTGTGGAACAGCATGTGCCTGTGATCCTAACAGAGTTTGGCTGTGTGGATAAGGGGAACACGGAAGAGCGTCTGGAGTGGACAAAGTATTATATGGAGCAGTCGCACCGTTATGGGATTCCCTGTATCTGGTGGGACTGCGGAGCATACGCACTGCTGGACCGGGAGAGTAAAACGTGGAAGTTTCCCAGAATTGTGGAGGTGCTGACAAATGAACAGCTGTAGATGCGGGAGGGGGCTTGCGCTGGCGGCGGTATTGGTCTGGGGGCTCTTTTCCGTTGAAATGGTACAGGCGTCTCCGGTGGAGACGGGCAGGGATTCCGTACTGACAGAGTACGAGGACTACTATAATCGTTTCATGTCCATAGAGAACCGGGACGGGATAGCAGCGGGTGGCGGTTTTCTTGTGGTGGAGGATCAGATTTTCGCTTTGGAGCCGGATGAGGAGGACAGCATTCTGATGGTGCCTGCTTTTGACGGGCGGTATAACCGGCTGGCGCTGTTTTTTGTGGACCGTGAGGGGCGGATTCTCTACCGGACGGAGCAGTTGGAGACAAATTACTGTGTTAAGGGGAGAATGAGACAGCCGGTGCAGTCCATTGCGGCGGTATCCTTTCAGGATCTGAACGGGGACGACAGGATGGATATTGTTCTCATCACATCCTGCGTCAATGAGAGCGGCGTCTATGCCGGTAAGAGCTACAAGGTAGGCGACGTGCTTTTTCAGAATCAGACGGGAGACGGTTTTTACAGGGACTACCGTATTTCTGAAAAGATCAACCGCTTTGGAATGAATAAGAGCGCAGAATCCATCGCGGCTTTTGTCAGGGATGGAGAATCCACGGAATTTCTGTATACGGCGTCCACTTTGCAGGAGCTGCAGAAAAACCGCTTCCGGGTCATACAGGAGCAGTGTTATCTGCGGACCTTTGGTAAGCTGGGTAAGCTGCAGGTGACGCCGGGGACGTATCGGATCGCGGATTATGACATATTTATGATTTATCTGGTGAACGAGCAGGGAGACATTGTATCTGTACTACAGCCTATGGGAGAGTATGATAACCTCTATGCGCTCAAGGGAGTTACCTGTAGGGATATTGACGGGGACGGACTCAAAGACATCGTGATTCTGGCCAGATACAGCTATGAGGGTGAAGGCGGGGAATTATTCGTCGAGAGTGATTATCAGATCTATTATCAGAGAACTGGCGGTTTTGTGCCGGATACGGAAATCAGGGATACATACCGGTGCAGCGATGAAGATACGATGGAAATGCTGGTAGAGAAAGCGCGGGCTTATTGGGGGTGGCAGACTACAAATGATTAAGATACTGATTGTAGATGATGAAAAACCGATCTGTGACTTGATAGATTTAAACCTTTCTTCTGCAGGTTATCACTGTACGGCGGTACAGGATGGTTTGCAGGCGATTGACCTGATAGAGAAGGAAGAGTTCGAACTGGTTCTTCTGGATATCATGCTGCCGGGAGCGGACGGCTATGATGTGATGGAGTACATACGGCCTCTGGGGATTCCGGTAATTTTTATTACTGCCAAGCATGAGGTGAAACACCGGGTGAAGGGCCTGAAGCTGGGTGCTGACGATTATCTGGTAAAACCCTTTGACGTAGTAGAGCTGGTGGCAAGGGTGGAAGCGGTACTGAGGCGTTATAACAAGGCGGAACAGCATCTTGTGGCGGGAGATGTGTCGGTGGATGTGGACGCGCGCAGGGTGACTAAGGCAGGGCGCCCTGTAGAACTGACGAATAAAGAGTTCGGTCTTCTGCTCCTTTTCATGAAGAATAAGAATGTTGCGTTGTTCCGGGAGACCTTATATGAAAAGGTGTGGGAAGGGGAATACTTTGCAGACAGCCGCACACTGGATCTGCATGTACAGCGCCTGAGAAAAAAACTGGGATGGGAGCATAATCTGGTAGCAGTCTATAAGGTTGGCTACCGTTTAGAGGTGCAGGAATGAAATTTTCAATCAAATTAGTGCTGTCTACCATGATTGTGCTGGCGTTGGCGTTGGGATTCAGCGGTTTTTACTTTGTAAATAATGTCTTCGAGACTTCTCTGGACAGAGAGGTGGGACAGGCGCTTGATGAGAGCAGCATCTTGAGCTTTGCTTTTGAGACTGCGGCTTTGAATGTGCCGCTAAAGTATGGTATCCTGCCGGACAGCGTGGTGGAGGAGATTGCGTCCAAACTGGAAATGGGCGGACAGGGAGACGGGCGTCTTTTGCGGATTGCGGACGAGGAGAAGAACATACTGTACACCAGCAATGGGTTTACCACGGATGAGGGACTGCTTCCGCAGACGGATCAGCATACGAAATCTTACCGTGTGATTCGCGCGCAGGACCGTTTCTATGTGCACACCTGTGTATCCATCAATGCGCTGAACCGGATTCTGTATCTGGAGACCATGAAGGATGTGACAGAGGTATTCACGGAACGTGCCCTTGGGTTTTCGCTGTATCGGAAAGTAACGGTGGTCATGCTGTTGACCGGAATGGTCATCATGCTGTTTATCGCTTCCCTGCTGACGAAACCGATCCGCCTGTTGACCAGAGCGACCAGAGAAATGGCGGCGGGAGATTACAAATACCGTGCCAGACAGATCAGCCGGGATGAGCTGGGACAGCTCACCGGGGATTTTAACAGGATGGCAAATGCGCTGGAGGAAAATATCTGTAAGCTGGAAGAGGAAATTGAGGCAAGGGAAGAATTCATGGGCGCCTTTGCCCACGAGCTAAAAACGCCGCTGACGGCGATCATCGGATATGCAGACATGCTGCGATCCCATAAGCTGGATGAGGAAAAGAGTATCATGTCGGCAAACTATATCTATACGGAGGGCAAACGTCTGGAAGCCATGTCTTTCCGTCTTCTGGATATCATCGTGGCAAAACAGGAGGAGGTACAGCTGCAGGAGACGCCAGTGGGAGAATTGTTTGCATATCTACAGGAGATGTTTGTGGAGAAAAAGGACACAGATATCCGTTTTGTGCATGAGGAAGCTGTGGTACGGATGGAAACGAACCTGATCAAGACAGTGATGGTAAATCTGATCGACAATGCCTGTAAGGCTTCGGAGACCGGTGCAGGGAGGGATGGCGCAGGTTCCGATATGGCCGGTGTGATTGAGGTGACAGGACAGAAGGTTGAGAAGGGCTACCAGATAGCGGTGAGAGACTATGGCATCGGTATACCGGAGGCGGAACAGAGCAAGATCGTCAAGGCTTTTTACATGGTGGACAAGTCCAGAGCAAGAAGCAAGAACGGGGCGGGGCTCGGGCTTGCGCTGTGTGCGGAGATTTTAAAGATACATCACAGTGAATTACAGATTGAGAGTAAAGAAGGGGAAGGTTCCTGTTTCAGCTTTATCCTTGCACCATGCAGGTGCAAAGATTAGGATGCACATCAGGTCTTTCTTTTCATGCTTACCACGGAGAACAGGACATATGAAAAATAAAGTATATTATTTGGCGTTTCCACTGTTAGCGGCATTTGCGATGCTTATTTCCATATGGGGGCCGGAGGCGCTGGCGCAGTATAAGGATCAGGGGATTCTGGACAGGCCGCATACGGAAAGTATGGAAATTGCCGGAGAGGGCTACCGTTACCAGATGAACAGCAATGAGAAGTTATATATCCTGTCATGCTGTCTAAGCAGCCAGACGTTTCCTGAGAGCGAGATGAGCGCCATGGCGCATGAGGCCGATGCGGAGGTGGAGTATCAGGAACTGGAGGGATCCTATGCCTTTGTGGTGAACCGCAGGGGACCGTCCGGCAGGGAGATCACGGATGAGGAGATCTATGCCACGTGCAATGAAGGGCTGGAGCTGTTGAAGGAAAGGGGAATACTGCCCGGGCAGGTGAGGGAGGTGGATGCGTCTTCCTACGACGTTACGCTTTACTCGGCGATCGATGTGCTGGAACCGCGCAACAATGTGGCGGTCTGGAAGATGAGCCTCTCCAATTCCCAGAAAAATGCGGATAAGACAAATCGTCTGATGGACGCCTATATTGATGCGGATGATGGAAGAATATATGAATTTTATGTGAGAACGCCTGTTTTGTGGGAGGATATCGATGCGGATGCGCTGATGGCGGATTGGGCGGAATATATGGGACTTGGCGAACCGTCGCCCTATGAGTCGGACAATCCCCTTCTGGAGACGACGCCCTATTTCCGTAAATATGTCTTTGCGGGCATGGGGAGCGGACAGACGGTGGTGACGCTGGGATTTTACGATGGGATCAATGAACTGTTTCTGAAGGTATCCAGATAACAGTGCGGGAAAAGATGATGCAACTTTGATGCAAAAAAGATGGCATTTTGATGCAACTTAGATGAAATTCTGATGCAGCCTTTCGGTATGCTTACTATAGTAAAGCATACAAAAGAGTTTTGAGAGGAGCATCAGATATGTACGGAGAGTCATCGTTTACCTGGGAGTATGTCTGCGGTTATGAGACGAGGGAGCAGAGGAAAAGGCGACTGTCGAGGAGGGTATGTACGCTGGCGGCCGCAGTGTGTATCGTGAGTTTGACGGTAACGGTATCAGTAAAGCTTGCCGCAGCGGGTGGTGCCCGGTTTCTGGCGGAAAAGCTGTGGGGTACGGAAGAAGGCTTGGCAGATTTGCCGTTTGACGGGAATGGTGCAGGGGTGATACAGGCGGAGCAAATCGTAGCGCCACTTGCAGCAGTGACGATACAGACCACAGTTCCTGATCAGGATGAGAGCACGCTGCCGGTGGTAGCGCATATTCCGACGGTTTATCTGGATCCGGGACATGGTGGCGCGGATGAGGGATGCGCCAGAGAAGGCGTTCTGGAAAAGGATCTGAACCTTGCCATTGCGCTGCTTGTAAGAGATCAGTTGATAGAACAGGGATATCAGGTGATTATGTCCAGAGAAACGGATACTTACATTACGAAGGAAACACGTGTGGAGGAGGCAAACCGGTCAGGGGCGGATATCTATATCAGTATTCATCAGAATGCCACGGAAGATGGCGCCGGGGTGAGCGGGATGGAAGTGTGGTATACGGAGGACGGCGACCGGAGCGACAGTAAGAGACTGGCACAGTTGATACGGCAGCAGACGTTAAAGAGTACAGGCGCCGTGGATCGGGAACTGCGAAGCGATGCGGATTTTTATGTGACGGGAAACACTGCCATGCCTGCCTGTCTGATTGAGACGGGATTTCTCTCCAACACGGCGGAGCGAAAGAAGCTCGGTCTTGCAGAGTATCAGCAGCAGATCGCAGACGGTATTGTACAGGGTATTTCTTATTATTTTTATCCCAAAACCATGTATTTGACCTTCGACGACGGGCCTTCCGAGGAAAATACCCGAAAGGTTCTCGATATCCTGCGGGAAAGGAATATCAAGGCAACATTCTTTCTTGTGGGAGAGAATGTGAGAAAACATCCGGAGGTGGCGCGTCAGATCGTGGCGGAGGGACATACCATTGGTATTCACTGCGATAACCATGATTATGAAGCCTTATACGAGAGCGTGGACAGCTATGTGGCGGATTTTGAGAAGGCAAGACAGACCGTGTACGAGGTGACAGGGGTGGAGACAAATCTGTTCCGTTTTCCGGGCGGCAGTGTCAACGCCTATAATCAGAAAACGGGCAGTGCCATCATCCGCGAGATGACAGACAGAGGCTACATATATTACGATTGGAACGCCAGTCTGGAGGACGCGGTCAAAAACCCCGATCCAAAGCAGCTGGTAGAAAACGGCGTATCAACTACACTTGGAAGGAAGAAGGTTGTTCTGCTCGCCCATGATGTGGTTGGCAGCACCTGCCTCTGCCTGGAAGAACTTTTGGACAGCCTGCCGGAATATAAAATGGAACCGCTCAGTGAAGATGTGGAACCGATCTGTTTTTGAATGACAAAAAGATAGAAGTGCAGATTTAACGGGTAATTCGGGACTGTGCTTTTATCTTTTTCTACTGTTTCAAGTTAAATCCTTGCAAAAAACTCGTCGGGTGTAAAAGCAATAACCTGACTTTCTTTGAAATCCCTGATATTTCTTGTAATGATGTAGTCGGCATGGATGCGCTCTGCAATGGTGCTTTGAATCGCATCTTCAAAATCAGGCCATTTCTTTTCCGCGGCTTCTGTTATATCGGAAACAGTTAAATCTGTCAATCGAAAAATAAGCTTTAGAAGTTGCAGGGTTTCCCTTATTTTTTCGGGGCTGAGTTCTTTTCTCATCACATAAATAAGATTGGAAAATGTCAGGGATGAAACATAACCCTCCGCAGAACCAACTTCACACATTTTCCAGATGAGGGAGGAAGCGTGAACATATGGTTCTCTTTTTTGCAATACATCTAATAAAATGTTAGCATCAATCAGCAATTTCATATTTTCTCCTTAGTGACGCATCTTTTTCCTGTTCTATATGATAGTTTTCTTTCAGAATGCCGGTCAGGGAATCTGTAAGATAAGAGACGGCCGTGTCCTTTGGTATAAAGCGGCCGACTTCACGTCCGTTTTTGGTAACAACAACTTCATTTCCATTGATTACCATGTTGAGATATTTTCCAAAATTATTTTGCATTTCTGTTGCTGTTGCAGTAGCTCTGATCATAGAATTGCCCTCCCTATATTAGCTATTTTTATTATAACATTTATTGGCTATTTTACAACCGAGATATGTAACATATTACCGATAATTTGCCAAAGGCTGTTTTTCAGGATTCATTTTTGATTTGTAAGAGTGCAGGTAATAATAAACTGCAAAAATAAACGCCAAATCTCCTTGACATTTTCATTTATCAATGCCAAAATGATAAACAGTTATAGATAAGAAGAGACATTGAGGAAGACAGTATCTGATTTTTGAAAGTCGCAGCGAGCTGGTGAGGGTGAAAGACCGGTACGAGTAGGAGATCAGGGAAAATCACTTCTGAGTTTCAGACTGAACCTCCGTTTTTGCAGGAGACTTTGTTCAGAGGTTTCGTGTGCGCGACGGGTCAGTAGGCTCTGACGGCATCCCGCCGTTACCGGGAACCGTATTGCCATTCAAAGTGGCGGTATGTCGTAACAGGTGGTATCACGAGAAATTTTGCCCTCGTCCTTTTACGGGACGGGGGCTTTTTTTCCGCGAATGAGCAGAGTCAGAAGCATTTCGAGCTGTTCATTCGCGGGAATCTGAGGTTAAGATATTAGAAAGGATGGACGCTATGTATCAGAAAGTTGACGCAAACCTGAATTTTGTGGACAGAGAGAAGGAGGTATGTCTTTTCTGGAAGGAAAACGATATCTTCAAAAAGAGTATGGATTCCCGCAAGGACGGCCCTACCTACACTTTTTATGACGGGCCGCCGACGGCCAACGGCAAGCCCCATATCGGGCATGTACTGACCCGGGTTATCAAGGATATGATTCCCAGATACCGTACCATGAAGGGATGTATGGTGCCCCGAAAGGCCGGCTGGGATACCCACGGTCTTCCGGTGGAGCTGGAAGTGGAAAAACTTCTTGGACTGGACGGCAAGGAACAGATCGAGGAGTATGGTCTTGACCCGTTTATCAGCAAATGTAAGGAATCTGTATGGAAGTACAAGGGTATGTGGGAGGACTTCTCCGGCACGGTCGGCTTCTGGGCCGACATGGACGATCCCTATGTGACCTATCACGACGACTTTATCGAATCCGAGTGGTGGGCGCTCAAGCAGATCTGGGATAAGGGCCTTTTGTATAAAGGTTTTAAGATTGTGCCCTACTGCCCACGCTGCGGTACGCCCCTGTCCTCCCACGAAGTAGCGCAGGGCTATAAGGCGGTGAAGGAGCGCTCCGCTATTGCGAGATTTAAGGTGGTGGGCGAGGACGCTTATTTCCTGGCATGGACGACCACGCCGTGGACGCTGCCTTCCAATGTGGCGCTCTGCGTAAACCCTGTGGAAACCTATGTGAAGGTGAAGGCGGCGGACGGCTATACCTATTATATGGCGCAGGCGCTTTTGGAATCCGTGCTCGGCAAGCTGGCCACAGACGATACGCCCGCCTATGAGGTGCTGGAGACTTATGTGGGCACAGATCTGGAGCACAAGGCCTATGAGCCGCTTTTTGCCTGTTCCGGTGAGGAAGCTGCCAGACAGAAAAAGAAAGCGCACTATGTGACATGCGACGACTACGTTACCATGACGGACGGTACTGGCATCGTGCATATCGCGCCTGCCTTCGGTGAGGACGACGCCCAGGTGGGCCGGAAATACGATCTGCCCTTCGTGCAGTTTGTGGACGGCAAAGGAAATATGACCGAGGAGACGCCCTATGCGGGCCTGTTTGTGAAAAAGGCGGACCCGGAAGTGATCAAGGATCTGGATAAGGAAGGAAAACTGTTTGACGCGCCTAAATTTGAGCATGACTATCCTTTCTGCTGGCGCTGTGACACGCCTCTGATTTATTATGCCCGTGAGTCTTGGTTTATCAAGATGACTGCGGTGCGTGATGATCTGGTGCGAAACAATAAGACGGTCAACTGGATTCCTGAGTCCATTGGAGAGGGACGTTTCGGCAACTGGCTGGAAAATATTCAGGACTGGGGTATTTCCCGTAACCGCTACTGGGGTACGCCCTTAAACGTGTGGGAGTGCGCAGGCTGCGGCCATATGGAAGCCATCGGTTCCCGTGAGGAGCTGGAGAAAATGAGCGGCAATGCGGCGGCCAGAACGGTGGAGCTGCACAGGCCTTATATTGACGAAATTACCTGTAACTGTCCGGAGTGCGGAGGGATCATGAAGCGTGTGCCGGAGGTGATCGACTGCTGGTTTGACTCCGGCGCCATGCCTTTTGCGCAGCATCATTATCCGTTTGAAAACAAAGAACTGTTTGACAGCCAGTTCCCGGCCCAGTTTATCTCTGAGGCGGTGGATCAGACCCGCGGCTGGTTCTATTCCCTGATGGCGGAATCCACGCTGCTGTTCAACTGCGCGCCCTTTGAGAATGTGATCGTGCTGGGGCATGTGCAGGATGAGAATGGGCAGAAGATGAGCAAGAGCAAGGGAAATGCGGTAGATCCTTTTGAGGCGCTTGAAACCTACGGTGCGGACGCGATCCGCTGGTATTTCTATATCAACTCGGCGCCCTGGCTGCCCAACCGTTTCCACGGCAAGGCGGTGCAGGAGGGACAGCGTAAGTTCCTCGGCACGCTCTGGAATACCTACGCCTTCTTCGTGCTGTATGCGAATATCGACAGCTTTGACGCGACAAAGTATAGTCTGGAATATGACAAACTTCCCGTTATGGATAAGTGGCTGCTTTCCAAACTGAACACGGCTGTCAAGGAAGTGGACGATCATCTGAACAATTACAGGATTCCCGAGGCGGCGCGCGTTCTCGACAACTTTGTGGATGAGATGAGCAACTGGTATGTGAGAAGAAGCCGCGAGCGTTTCTGGGCGAAGGGGATGGAGCAGGATAAGATCAACGCCTATATGACCCTCTACACTGCTCTTGTGACGATCAGCAAGTGTGCCGCGCCCATGATCCCTTTTATGACGGAGGAAATTTACCGCAATCTGGTGTGCAGTATCGATAAGGACGCGCCCGAGAGCATTCATTTGTGCGACTTTCCGACGGCGGATGAGAAGATGATCGACAAAAAGCTGGAGGACTCCATGGAGGAGGTGCTTAAGATCGTGGTTATGGGGCGTGCGGCCCGCAACACGGCGAATATCAAGAACCGCCAGCCCATCGGCACGATGTATGTGAAAGCCGAGTCGGTTCTCGACGATTTTTATCAGGAGATCATCAGGGACGAGCTGAACGTGAAACAGATCGTGTTCTCCGACGACGTGTCGGCCTTTACGACCTACAGCTTCAAGCCTCAGCTTAAAACTGTAGGCCCGAAGTACGGCAAGCAGCTTGGCGGCATCAAGGCGTATCTGTCTGCGGTGGACGGCAGTGCGGCTATGGAGACATTGAAAGCGGATGGAAAGCTCACCTTTGATGTGGACGGTGTGGAAGTTTCTCTTGCGGAGGAAGATCTGCTTATCGATATGGCCCAGAAGGAAGGCTTTGTGGCGGAGGCCGACAACTATGTGACGGTGGTGCTCGACACGAACCTGACGGAGGAGCTGATCGAGGAGGGCTTCGTGTACGAGATCATCAGCAAGATCCAGACCATGAGAAAGGATGCGGATTTTGAGGTGATGGACCACATCAAAGTTTCCCTGAATGGGAATGAGAAGGTGGCGCAGATTGCCTTAAAGAATGAGGCGGCGATTGCCGGAAAGGTGCTGGCTGAGAGCATCGGCACGGGTGAGAGTCTGGCAGTCTCCAAAGAATGGAATGTGAATGGGGAGAAGGTTACCATTGATGTGGAAAAAGTATAACGGCAGAATTGCTGTCGTATGCAGGGCAATCATTTAATTTTTAATCTTTTTATAGTCAAATGCGACGATTAGAGCTATAATAAAAAAGGAATGCTAAGATGACTTGTCTGACATGGAAGTCAACAGAAGGAGGAAGAAATGATTAAAAAGGCACCGGCAACAACTTTTGATACAGAACTTTTTAAGAGAAGTGTCTTATATAATGTAAAGACGCTTTACAGGAAGACGCTGGAAGAGGCGACGGATCAACAGATTTTTCAGGCCGTATCCTACGCAGTGAAAGACGCCATCGTGGATCAGTGGTTAAAGTCGCAGAAGGAGTTCGAGAGACAGGATCCCAAGATGGTTTACTATCTGTCCATGGAGTTTTTGATGGGCCGCGCCCTTGGCAACAATATGATCAATCTGCAGGCATATAAAGCGTTCTCAAAGGCTCTTGAGGAGCTTGGCATCGACATTAACGTGGTAGAAGATCAGGAACCCGACGCAGCGCTGGGTAACGGAGGTCTGGGCCGTCTGGCTGCCTGCTTCCTGGATTCTCTGGCAACGCTCGGCTATGAGGCCTACGGCTGTGGTATCCGGTACCGTTATGGCATGTTCAAGCAGGAAATCAGGGATGGCTATCAGGTGGAGGCGCCGGATAACTGGCTCAAAGACGGCAATCCCTTTGAGCTGCGCCGACCGGAGTATGCGAAGGAAGTGCGTTTCGGTGGCTATGTGAATGTCTATGTAGATGAGAACGGCAGGAGTAATTTCAAACAGGAGGGTTATCAGGCCGTGACGGCAGTTCCCTATGATCTGCCGGTTGTCGGTTATGGCAGCGGCGTCGTTAATACCCTTCGGATCTGGGATGCGGAGCCGGTGAACTGTTTCCAGCTGGATTCCTTTGACAAGGGTGATTACCAGAAGGCGGTAGAACAGGAGAATCTGGCGAGAAATATCGTGGAGGTGCTCTATCCCAACGACAATCACTATGCGGGTAAAGAGCTGCGCTTAAAGCAACAGTACTTTTTCATCTCGGCATCGGTGCAGACGGCGGTGGCGAAGTATATGAGAAATCATGACGATATCAGGAAGTTCCACGAGAAGGTGACCTTCCAGTTAAACGACACCCATCCTACCGTTGCCGTGGCGGAGCTGATGCGTATTTTGATGGACGAGCATTATCTGACATGGGACGAGGCGTGGGAGGTGACCACGAAGACCTGTGCATACACCAATCACACGATTATGTCGGAGGCGTTGGAGAAATGGCCTATCGAGCTGTTCTCAAGGCTGCTTCCCAGAGTATATCAGATTGTGGAGGAGATTAACCGCCGTTTCATCGCGAGAATCGAGCAGATGTATCCCGGTAATCACGAAAAGGTCAGAAAGATGGCGATCATCTACGACGGTCAGGTAAAGATGGCCCATCTGGCAATCGCGGCAGGATACTCCGTAAACGGTGTGGCGAGATTACATACGGAAATCTTAAAGAATCAGGAGCTTAAGGATTTCTACGAGATGATGCCCGAGAAGTTCAATAACAAGACCAATGGCATCACCCAGAGACGGTTCCTCCTGCATGCGAATCCGCTGCTTGCGGATTGGGTGACGGATCATGTGGGCAGCGACTGGATCACTGATCTGCCAAAGATTAATAAATTAAAGATTTATGCCGACGACGAGAAGGCACAGCAGGAATTCATGAATATCAAATACCAGAACAAGGTGCGTCTGGCAGAGTACATTATGGAACACAACGGCATCGAGGTAAATCCCCGTTCCATCTTCGACGTACAGGTAAAGCGTCTGCATGAGTACAAGCGTCAGCTTTTAAATATCCTGCATGTGATGTATCTCTACAATGAATTGAAAGAGCATCCGGATATGGATTTCTATCCGAGAACCTTCATTTTCGGCGCAAAGGCTGCTGCGGGCTACAAGAATGCGAAACTGACCATCAAGCTGATCAATTCCGTGGCGGATGTGATAAACAACGATCCTGCAATCAACGGAAAGATCAAGGTGGTATTTATTGAGAACTACCGTGTATCTAATGCAGAGATCATCTTTGCGGCGGCGGATGTGTCCGAGCAGATTTCCACGGCCAGTAAGGAGGCCTCCGGTACGGGCAACATGAAGTTTATGTTGAACGGTGCGCTGACCATCGGAACCATGGACGGTGCGAACGTGGAGATCGTTGAGGAAGTGGGCGAGGAGAACGCGTTTATCTTCGGCCTGTCCTCCGATGAAGTCATTAAGTATGAGAATTACGGCGGCTATGATCCAACAGAGATCTTTAACAACGATCCTGACGTGAGAAAGGTGCTGATGCAGTTGATTAACGGCACTTATTCGCCCGGCGATCCGGATATGTTCCGTTCTCTGTACAATTCGCTGCTGAATACACAGAGCACTGCAAAGGCTGACACCTACTTTATACTGAAAGACTTCAAGGCCTACGCGGAGGCGCAGAAAAAGGTGGAGGCTGCTTACAGGAACGAGAAGGGCTGGGCGAAGAGCGCCATCTTAAATGTGGCGTGTTCCGGCAAGTTCACTTCCGACAGAACCATTCAGGAGTATGTGGATGAGATTTGGAAGCTGGATAAGGTTGTACTGCCGAAAGAGCCTGTTGTAACTGATGCGAAAATCATCAAGAAAGCATAGTCTATTATGGAAAAGAACGCCGTCCGATTGTGTCGGCGTTCTTTTTTTATTTCTATAGGAAATTGCGACAGCGTAAACCATTCAAGGAGAATGCGAA
>CAMWJF010000043.1 GCA_947174505.1 uncultured Lachnospiraceae bacterium | reverse complement strand
TCCACATGCAGACCGCTTAAGTCTGCATGTTCGTCATAAGTAGAAGACCTTAAAATATCGTCAATCTGGATTTTCAACTCCACCATCTTCTCTAATACTGTGTTTATCTCCATCCTGCGTACCTCCCTAACGGTCCGTTATATCGACGGACAGGCTTTGCCACCATAGCAGCCTCTTCATCTGCATCGTGTCCGTCTTCACTCTTCTCGATAATGAGACGGCTCCCCTCCTGCGTGACTGTCACCTTGTCGCCTACAAAAAATCCCAGCGGTCTCAGCCATTTCCCTTGTATGATAATCTGCGGAACGGGCGTGTAATTCCTTCCGCTCCCCTTATAAATCTTTAATTCCTTTGCCTGCATATAAAATATCCTCCTGTGTATGGTGTTTGTCTAACTTCACATTCCAAATGCTGATAAATCTACCGGGAAGCAGTATTCCGGATAACGTACCTTGACCGCCTCCAAAAAATATACTGCATACTCACAGCAGAACAAGTCCTCCACTGTGTAGCGCTGGCATTCCCTTACTTTCTCCTCCCCTTCAAGGTCATATGCACTGGGCGTACCGTTGCAGAAAAGGTTGAACGCCATCCGGACTATCCTTGCACTGCCGCTGGTAATCCAGCCTTCCCCAAGGCATTCTGTCTTTACGGAATCATTGTCAAAATCGTAAATTCTCTCCACACATTGTCTGGTATCGCCGCTGATTCCAAGACAGTAAATCAGCGCCTTGTGGTTTGCGTCCTGACATTTGCACCTCTGCAAGCCGTTCATATAAAATGCCTCATGTTCCTGATCCTTAAAAATAATTGCACGGTTGTTCCTATTATTCATGTTCATTGTCATAGCACATCCTCCCATATAATTTTCAGTTATTAAGGCATATGCTTGACATTCCCTCCCTGAATGTCTAAACTCTATACAGGACATTCTGGCTCTCGTTTTCCGCTTCTGCATCCTATCTTCCGGGCATAGAAATAGGACTGCATCAGCCGGTAAATCTAAAGCCAATTCAGTCCTATATAGAATACTTTTACATAAGAAACAACATTTCCTTTAACGAACCGCCTTGTGTTACGTTATTGCAAACCGTCATTTCCCGATAGATTTTTAAATAAAACAGGCCTGTCCTACCGTCAAATCTTCATGCCATATGGCATTTTTTCGTAGGACTAAATTAGCGGAATCCCTCGTATTTACTGGGTTCTTACTAACTTGACAATATAATAACACGCTCCCCTGTATCCAAAACGGCCACACAGACCTCCTCCGTGGCCACACTGTATTGTATGTTCCCGCTGCATCCAAGCTGTTTCTTTACCCTGTCCATCGTACAAAAAAAACTCCCGGCTTTACATATATAGTATGCCGGGAGTCATTTTATGCACCGAAAGTATGCTGATGAATATTTCCATAAAAACCATCTGCTATCTCTGTTTTATATGACTCAATTTACGAAGTCTTCTCTTCCACCTTACCCATGTCGACTTCTGATAAAAGAACATGGCCATTGCAGCGAAAAACAGTCCTGCACCAAGGAAATACTTTGGATGAATGCTGTGGTCTCCAGTATCGGGAGAAGCGTCCTTTTTCCCGAGAGAGACAAACACCGCCTGCCCGTCCTTCACATCCGCCACCGCCGGGCCTGTGCCATAATTATAAATACCGTAGGCCGAGAAATGCGCCGCCTGGAATGCCACTGCGTCCTTACCGTCCAAAGAAACAATCCGGCTGTCCACCTCTTCGAGCTGTCCGTCCTCATCCAGACATACGACATGCAGATTTTCCTGCAGCACACCGGCAGGCAGGGGCATGGTAATCTCCACCCGCTGTTTGCCGAGTCCCGTAATCGGTACATCGGTCGTTGTATCCGTCATGGTAATCTCATAGGCATGCAGGGAATGCGGCAGCTTATTGCCATAGATGGACTTATACACATCCCCGATCTTTGTCATCGCCTCGTCACTGTCGGCGATGTCTATCCGATAACAGCCTTCATCGCCCTCTAAAACCGCCGTGATAAGGCTGTCCTGCGGTAACGAATAGCTGTTGTTCTTCACGGTAATGCCGGTCTGCGGGTTCTCACTCACTGCATCTGAAAGTGTTTCCTGTCCCGCCTCCAACGTATAAGCACGTCCGTCTATCTCCACGGTTTCTCCGGGACCGGGACCGCCTCCCCTTCTTGCCAGAATGGTAAGTATACCGCTGTCCTCCGCTGTATCCGTTCCGGCATCATCCGCATCATTTCCTGCCGCATCGGCGTCTCTCCGATTCTCCTCCCCGGCATCCCTGTCCGGGTCGTCCGAAGAAGCCGCTGCTCTCCCGGACTCTGTCGACTCTTCCGCCTCTTCTCCCTGCGCGTCCTCTGCCGTCCCATCCGCAGCGCCGCTCTGCTTTCTACAGATAACGCCTGTAAAATCTCCGCCTGCCCCGGACAGACATGTGCCCGTTAAATCTGTCACGCCTGCCGGAATCACGGCTACACGGGTTCCTGTAAATACCTGTCCTCTGTATGTATCCCTGTACAGCTTCGTAGACGAATTTTCATAGGAACGGGCAGGAAGCTTATCTCCTGCGAAATAAACCACGCCGTCCTTTATCTTTTCATTGTCAAAGGCACGCAGACCGATCTGCTCCACAGAAGCCGGAATGGTAAGCGTTCTGATCGGACAGCCAGCAAAAGCCCTGTCCCGGATCTGCTTCACACCCTCCGCGCCATCAATCGACGACAAATTCTCACAGTTTTCAAAGGCGCCCTCGCCGATTACGGAGACACTGTCCGGAATCTGTACGCTCTCCACACTGCTCATGCCCTGAAACACTTCCGGGCCGATCACTTTCACGGAATCGGGAATCGCCACGACGCCGCCTGTACCTCTGTAAGCAAGCAAAATGCCGTCACCCACGATCAGAAACTCTCCGGCTTCGCCCGCGTTCGATTTCCAGCCGGAAAGCCAGGGCGTCCTGTCAAACGCGGAAACGCCTATTTCCTTGACACTGCCAGGAATGACCACATCAGTCAGCCCATCGCAGTGATAAAAGGCTGCATAATCAATCTCTTCAACGCCATCAGGAATCCTTACCGTATTCAGGGCAGTCCTTGCATAGGCAAATTCTCCGATCCGGCGGATACCGGACGGTATCTCGCAGGAAGTCATATCTTCATCATAATAGGCCTGTGCCGCTATTATTTCGCCGTTCACCACCGTATATTTCGGGAAAGAGCCGCCCTTTGCGTCCTCCGATCCCGCAAGGCCGGGAACCGTATCCAGATCCGGCTCCTCCACCACAGGCTCACCGCCCAGAATCTCTCCGCTGCCTCCCACATTCACGGTTGCCCTGGCGTTATCCACCAGCACAAAGACCTCCTGCCCGACTACGCGGGATTTCGCCTTCACACGCGGATCATCTTCCTCCGCCTCCATGGCGTTCATATGGGTTACCTCATGGTAATAATCCACCGGCCCCACAATCGGCGCATCCTCCCCGTCCGTGCTGTTCCCACTGACGCTCCCGGGAATCGGCGCCTCCTCGTACTCGGAGACCTCTATATCATCGAGAACCAGCGTCTGTGCAAAACTCTTTGCATAAGAACCGGCTTCCGCATGGATTTCCAGCTTCGTACAGCCGTCAAAAGCCGTAGAATGAATCTTACTTACAGAAATCGGAATCGTGATATCCCGGAGCCTGACACAGTCCTCAAACGCCTTCATGTCAATGCTTTTCACAGAATACGGAATGTTGACCGCCTTCAGATTCTTGCAGTTGGAAAACGCATACCCTGTAATCTCCGACACATTGCTGCTGATGCTCACATCCTGTAAATGATAATCGCCCCAGAAAGAGTAGGGCCTGATTTTATTCACGGATGAAGGCATACTGTAGGAGTCCGCTTTTCTGCCGGCAAGCACCTGATAAAGCACATCCCATCCCTTTTTGTTATAGATCGCGCCGTCGTCGCAGACAAAGTAGGGATTATCACTGGAAAAATCCACGGACGACAAACTGTAATCCCCTGCGAAAGCACCGTTTCCAAGGCTTTCAAGCCCCTTCCCGACAGAGACCTTCCTCAAAGAAGGGCAGTTGGAAAATGCCGCGTTTTCAATCACCGTCACACTGTCCGGAACCGTCACGCTCTCCAGATAATCACAGTCGGAAAAAGCCCTCGCACCGATGACCTCCACCGCGTCACCCAAGGTAACGCTGCGCACATAGTCATTTCCCGCAAAGGCTTCCGTATCGATCTTTTTTACCTGATTAGAAACAGACACGTTCTCAGCCGTGCCATTATACTTCACTAATGTAGTTCCATTCATCTGAAAATCAGATGCGGCGGAGGAATCCTCCGCCTCCACATCTGATACAGGAATCTGTGTCACAACAATTGCTGTCACTAAAAACAGCGTGCCGATTAGCTTTCTTATTTGTTTCCTCATAAGATTCCCCCTCGGGATTATAAATCCCTTATGCCTTTGCCTTCACCTTTCCGTCCTTTTTCAGGAACAAAATGATTGACAGACAAGCCAGCCCGAGCGATAAGAACCACTTCGGATGAATCGGGTCACCGGTCTTGGGCGTCACGTCAAGCATACCCTCCACCAGATTTCCGGTGTCCACATAAATTGTATAAGGCGAGAAGTGCGTCGCACGGAAACGGATACAAGGTACACCGTTTATCGTGGTAAAGCTCTCATTCAGGCTCTCTAACTGATCGCCGTTAATAACCGCACCCGCCATGTTGTTACCGCCATAAGCCACCAGGGAATCCGGAATCGGGATCGTGATGTCTACAGACAGTCCCGTGGTATCCGTAATCTTTGTAGTTCCGGTAGAATCATAGAGACTGATATCCATTGCATAGTACAGGATATTGTCCAATGTACCGTACTTGTTTGTGAGGGCCGCCGCCACTGCCCTGGTCGCCTCGTCTGTCTCGGAAATCTTCACAATGAAGTTATCCGAAGAACCGTTCGTGTTCGCTGTCGCCAGATCCCTGTTAGAGATACCCGGCTTCTCTATATCCACTCTGGTATTGCCGTTGCCGCCGGTCGTGCCGGTGTTATTTCCATTGCCGGTTCCGCCGCCACCGCCAGTGTTTACTGCTACCGCGGGCGTTGCAGGCGCCTCCACGTAATTCGCCTTAACCGTCACATTATTGGCCGGCATCGTAAAGGTGGTCGTCGTCATTGTCGTGCTGGCAAGAGCCACACCGTTTGACTCTGTCGTCCACTTCTCGAATCTCATACCGTCTGCAGGCATATAGCAGGAAATAATAACCACCGTACCCGGCGCATAGCTGCCGGACCCGCTTCCGCCTTCCACAAATACCGTGTACTGTCCTACACCGCTTGAAGTGGTAGATGTCGCGCTCGTGGAGCTGCTGGAAGTAGAACTGCTGCTTGTGCTGCTGCTTCTTCTGCTACTGCTGCTGCTTCCCCTGCTCGTTGTGGAACCGCCGCTGGTAGAGCCTCTGCTCGTTGTGGAACCGCCGCTGGTAGTTCCGCCGCTGGTAGTTCCGTCTCCTCCCGTCTGACCGAAGAGTGCAAGCACTGTCATATTCCGGCTGATAACCGTCTCAGGCGTCCATACCTCACCCGCGTCTGTCCTGAACTCATTCAGGAACGTATACCCATCCTCGGTCGGGTTCGGCACAGCTGCCGGAGTCTGAAGCGTCTTACCGTCCGGCGTATTATTCAAAGGATCGGAAAACTTCGTGCCGGGAACAATCATGTATCTGCCGCTCTCGTCCATACCGTATCCGGTCAAAGTCTGTCCCGTGCGGCCGTGAACAAACTGTACGCTGCACTTGCCGTCAACAAGCGTACCGTCGCTGGTATACTGCGCAACGAAAACAGTCATATCGTTCTCAACCGGATCATCCGTCGTCTTGCCGTTGTCACTCATCCACTTGTCAAAGTTATAACCCGGCCGGTGGTTCTTCTCATACACCACCTTAGCAGCCGTAGGGATTGTCTCCTCCGTAAATCGGTATCCCTTATCCACCGTTATGGCATCGCCAAGCGGTGTGCCGTCATAGTCGTAGAACCATACACGGAACGCATCCAAAGGCTCAAATCTGATATCATGTCTATCCGCATACCGTTTCGCCGCCGAATCTTCATAGGAATAAATGATAAATTTATTTCTCGGCATAAACGCGCTATCCGCAATATCTACCTCTCTGCCGTAAATTGTCACATTCATGAGGGCAGCATTGTCCGGATCCGTCCGAAGAAATGCGTCATCCGCAATCTTGTTCACAGACCCCGGCAGAACCATCTGGCTAATCCCGTTACAGTCCTTAAAGGCGTTCTTCGGAATCGTCTTCAGCCACTGAGCGTCCGAAAGATTGACAGTGAGAATATCGTTACATCCTTCAAAGGCGCCTTCCGCAATAGCGGGAAGAGGCGTTACGCCATCCCCGGTCGTATCTGTTTCACATACCTCGCAAAGGAATGGAAGCAGGCTGTCTGTCGCTGAGGATATCGTATTGACAGCAAGCTCCACGTTGCCGCTGTTTGCCCTTCCCCTCGCAAGCAGACACTCAATGATCCGATACCGGTCGTTTCCGTCCGCATCCTTATGTTTCTCATAGAGAATGCCTCTCTCCGCAGGATAGGCCGCGCTGCCCACCAGATCGACCAGATTGACACAACCCCTGAAAGGCAGTTCCCCGACACTCTCCGCCGCAGGCATCTCAACCCTGGATAACTGTTCGCAGCTGTCAAAGGCAAGAGCCGGTATCTCTTTTACGGAAGTAAGAACCACACTCTTGACCGTATCGTTGCCTCTTACATCTGTCTCCCTATCATCATCATCTTCTTCGTAATCTTTATAATATCCGCTGAACAGCCCCGGTTTCGCTCCGCCCAGAGTTGTGGTATACATGGTATCCGCCGGACGGTCCTTGATGTATTTGTTATAGTTGTCGCTGTTCTCCTTCATATAAGAAATCACGTCAATAGAATCTACACCCGCCGGCACATAAATATCCTGTGTCCCGTTGATGAAATCCCATACCTTCTGCGGCACCTTCTTATATTCCGGCAGAGCATTGTAAGCGGCAGTATCCATAGTCAGATAATTCTGATAATTATCCATGAAATTATACGGATACTTGTCAAAATAAGGAATCGGATCCGTAGCCGCCTCCACGATCATCGGCTTAAATAAGAAATCCGCTACCGAAGCCTTTGCCGTTTCACCGCCGTTAGACAGATAGGTTTTCCAGCCCTCGTCACAATAAGTCGGGTTAATCCACGGCCCATACCGCAGTTCCATTGCATCTTCCATGTCGGCATACGCTATCGTCTCCCCGCTGGGCAGTGTCACGGAAGAGCCTGCCATACGCCATGCGTCATGAATGATTGCATACTCCCGCCGCATGGTCTCTACCGCTTCGCTATCCGTATTATAAACCGTATAATAATAGTACTCCTCCATATCTGCACAGTAATCCTGCAGCTCATCGTCCCCGGCAATATTCTCCAGATCCTTGAATTTCGGATAATCAAGCAGCGTCACTTCATCCGTATTCTGATCCGGCATCACCGTCAGATGCGTCCCCTGCTCGCTATCCCAGAGACTCTGGTAACATATATTCACCCCCGGAAAACTCGGGCGGTCAGGATCTCTCAGCACATGATCCGAATCCATAGCATACGCAAAGGGCGCATACCCCTCTACAATATCGCCATGGAACGTAAGGTGATCACCTGTCGTGACAAAGGCGCCATCCCCGATACTCAATGCATTATGACCTGCAGATGGCGTAGTGAAATACACATCATACAAAGCGGAGCATCCAGCAAAAGCATCCGCCCCGATTCTGGTCACAGAATCTCCAATCCGCACTTTCCTCAGCTTTTTCAGATCACGGAACACGCTGTCCCCTATGGTACTGATCGAATTATTCTTAATCGTAATGCTGCGGATCACAGCCCTCAGATCAGTGTCGTCAAAGCATCCCGTACCGATGTCCTTGATCTGGATGTCGCCGATCTTCTCGGGAATCACCAGATCTACCATGCCCGGATTTCTGGTAATCAGTGCACAGGAAATCAGGGAGCCGTCCTCGCTGGCTGCATAGCGGTATTTTGTACCATCGTCACTCTCCAGCGCCATCTCATAATACATTTTGCCGTTCTTCTCATAGACATAAGGAATCCCCTTGCCATCTGTCCGGACAGCATCCCATGTGCTGGTTCTCGGCCCCGACGGCTGCCCGGCATAAAGCTCCGGCCCATACACACGGAAATCATCCTCCGTCACATCCTTAAAAAGCTCACTGTCAAAAGAAGCGGAGCCGCACTTATCAGAGAACTCTACCTTCTTTAGGCCAAAGCAGTTATAGAACGTATTAACAGGCACTTTTCTCGTGAAGTTTTCAATATAGACATTCTGCAGTCCCCGACGGTTGGCAAGGATATAATCATCCATTGCCTCCAATCCCTCACTCGGAAAATGGAAATCCGTCATCGTATCACCGCTTGGCGCGGCAATGGCAAAAGCGCACTTACCAATCTTCTGGAACACGGTTCTGGCAAAATTCACGGAAGAAAGCCTGGTGTCCCCGTAAAAGGCAAAATTCCCAATCGTACAGGCGTCCCCGGTTTCAAAAAACTGCACCTCGCTCAAATCCAGACAGTACGCAAAGGCGCCATGCCCGATCGAGCTGATATGCTTAGGCAGATTCAGACTCGTGTTGATTCCCGACCCGTAAAAGGCCTCCACGCCGATGGTAGCCGTAGGCGAGCTTTCAGTGAAAGTAACCTTTTTCAGGCTCTTACAGCCATAGAACGCCCGGTCTCCTATGGTCGTGGCATTACCGATATCCACACTGGCAATATCCGCACCCTGGAACGCGCTGCGCTCGATCGTTCTCACATACTGGTCAATCTGGATATTCGTGACATTATGCACATCGGCAAAGGCCCTGTAAGCGATGGATGTAATGAGCGTGTCATCCAGCTCTACCAGATAGCCGTTCACATCCTTATATTCAGAATCCGCCGGCACACTGCCGTCGCCATGAGCCACATACACACTGTCACTGTCAACTCCAGCGGTCAGTCTTCTGTCCGAAGCAAGCTCCAGACTGTAATTTGGCAGTCTGCTCAGCGTCCTGTTGTGTTCACAGAAGTATTTCTTGCGGTCTGTTTCATCTGTGATGTCGGAAGCTGCCCTCTCCAGCGCAGCGGGCTTTGTCATGGCATCCGCCGTATCCTTCTGCCCGGCCTCCTCCAGCTTATTATACTCTTCCCAGTACTTCTTAAACTCATTTGTATAGGTATCATAATCCCCGCCAAAATAAGTTTCAAAAAAATGGATGGTATCCTCATCTAAAGTGACTTCACCCGTCGTCTTACTCACATCTCTGTATGTATACTGGATCTTATTCGTCGGATAGAACATGCCTGACGCGCTCAGATTATCCATATTAGACAGCCTGATCGTCTCTTTCGCTTCGCCATTCGGTCCCTGGTTTGTATTTAAATAGTCCGGATTCTCAAAATACAGCTTGAACGCATTCTGGTGTACGATAAAATAAGAACTGTTCGGCTGCAGACCCAGATTTACCAACTCCACCGGGAACTCATCGTTGTATTTTAACAGCTTGCCCGTTTTATTGCCCGAAGGCGCATACAGAAACTGCCATGTGAGATAAAGATTCCCGCCGTAACTGGTCACAATTTCCGTGGGCACCAGCTTCGAAGAATTAGTGATATCAGCCATAATATTCGCTTCAGCCTTTGCCCGATCCGCCGCCAGCGCCGCCTCGTCCGTCGAGCCATCCGGCTTCTTATACTCAGACTCCGGCTTAGGCAAAACATATGGATTATTTGTGGAACCCGTCAGCGTTCCATCCTCATATGCCACGGGCGATTCCACCTGATCCGTATCCGCCCTCGCCCCAGGATTCACCGCCAGGTTCTCCGGCACGGGAATCGCCGCAACAACGATCGCCGTCATCATCAATACCGCCGCAACACTCCGCCGGACCGTCTTTTTTAATCTTCTCTTAGGCTTTTTCACTATTGTTTTCTTTGCCATGGTGTCTCTCCCCATCTTCTTTACACATTCTGATTTTATCTGTATTGACCGGCTTTTATCTGTCAGCCGATCTTCCTCGCCACTACCACAAACCTGCCATCGGCCTCAGAGCTGTCACATGTGGACAAAGTCAGAAGCTCATCCCCGTAGCTGGCCGTCACACCCGTATCATACAGAGACAGCGCCGCCATCTCCTGCATATAAGAGTTAAATTCCGTCTCGGAAGCGGCATCCAGAAACTGATAATACTTAAACACCACTTCATCTTCATTGTAAATTCTGGAGCGGAACACATACATTACCTCATATGTGCCCTTCTCATAAATCGTGTCAAACTGGATTATGGAATGCTTCTGTGCATAATCCTTACTGCTATAGCTGTTTAAATTGCCAAACATCTTTCCGGACTTCATATGATGCCCGTATATGATCAAATTGGTATTCCTGCGCACCACGTCGCAGTCTTTATCGAGGAACAGACTTCCGTTTTTGTCGTACTCCTGATTGAAATTGTGATCCAGATAATACTCGTTGTTGGTCGTCTGCATCACCGGATAATCTATAACTGTATCGTCAATTTTGAGCCATCCGATTAGCCTTTTGTTCTTATTGTACAACGTCTGGTACTCTTCCAGCACTTCCAGTTCAATCTCCTCTTCTTCTGTGTAGTGAATAATCACACCCCGGAAGAGGCTTCCCGTCAGGGAACTGTCCCCCTTGAGCTGGGCGAGATCCGTATAATCCATCTCATTTTTTTCTGCATAATACGAATACACACCGAAATAGCCAAAACAGCCCACTGCAACGATACTACAGAGAACAACCAGAAGTTTTCGGCGTCTGTCGCGCTTTTTTATCTGCACAAGAATCGCCTTCTGCATATCGGCATCATAATCTTCCAGAGAGACCTTCTCCGGCTTCTGTTTCCCCTTTTTGCTCTGTTTTGACTTTACCTGCTTCTTTTTTGCCTTTTGCTTTCGCTTTTTACCTGCCGAAATTCTGCTGTTCTTATTATAGCCCTCTTTTTTGTATCTCTCAGCAAGCTCGAAAATTTCATCGTCAAAATCGTTTCCGACCACTGTCTCAAAACGATGCTTACCGGCCTGCATATCAGAATACAGGGTAATGACCTCGCCAGGCTGCTCCATGTCAACCTGGGAGCGAATCTTCTGAATGCGCTCCTGATCCCGGAGAGCGGCTTTATATTCCGCCTCCGTTCTCAGTCTTCTCCCTGCAACTTGAAATCCCGTCATATAGGGACCGCTCCTTCACAACATACTACATATAGTCGCAAAACTTTCATCCAGCACGTTCATCAAACACATGCATACAATTCTATTTTACTCAATTATGAAAATTATGCAAGTATTTTACTGGAATCACCCAAACAATTTAAACAGGCTCTTCCCTTTGATCTTAAAGGACACAGTCTTAGTACCGCCGTAATTCCCCAGTCCCCGAATCGTAAGCTTCGCGGTTCCCTTATTTATATTGTTTGTGTAGCTTATAATCTCATAATCCTCCGCAGACACGGGCATGCCGCCCATTAATACGGAAATTTCCTTCTCCGTCGGTTTAATCGCCTTTCCTGTGTAAGTCTGCTGGGGTACCGTTACCTTCGCCTTGGCGATATCCGCCCCCGTGATGGAGTAGACGCCTTCCGCCGAACCTGTATAGTTACCGCCGACAGCGTTTACTGTCACCTTGATCTTGACGCCGCGGGGAATAATGTCCCCGGGATCCACAGGATCCCCCACTTTCCTATCCGTACCGTCAGCCGTCACAACCTTCTGGTCTCTCGGCAATACCGCGTAAGTGTAGATCACATTCTTGTCATAGTCTTTTCCTGCTGAGAGCTGCTTTCCATTGGTGTCGTACACGCGAACCGTCGTCTTATAAACGCCGGCCTTCGCCTGATATACTTTATCCGCAGGCGCCACCGTCACATTGGACAAGTTCTGTACATCCACCAGATAGCCCTTCACGACGCTCCCGGTAAAGTTACCCTTACCCTTGATCGTCATGGATGCCGCACTGCCCACCGCCGTGTTGTTTTTGTAGGAGACCGTATAGTCCGTACCCTCTGTCAGCGTTTTTCCGCCATATTTAACCACCGGCTTCGGGGCGCTGCCGCCCTTCATATAAGGATAAGAATCCGCTGTCTGGATACTTAACTTCTTATTTATATCCGTCTGCAGATCATATCCGGTGATCTTAAAGGTCTTTTTCAGGGTACCGCCGTAAGCGCCTTTCCCCACAAAGACCGCCGTAGCCGTCCCGGCCTTCACATTGTTCTGATAGGTTACGGTATAGTCCGTATCCTTGACCAGCGTGCGGTCCACAGTGACACCATTTTCCTTCACGGACATTGTCACCGTGCAGGCAGGCTCCACAGCGCTTCCCGTGTAAACCGCCGGACCAAACGCCACCTTCGCCTTATTCATCATCGCAGCGGCCTTGATCTGGAAGGTCACGCGCTTCTCACCGCAATATTTGCCCAATCTTGGACCTGTACCCTTAATTATGACATAACCCGTTCCCACTTCCGTATTCACACCGGTTTCAGAGTCAGGGTATTCCAGCGTATAATGCTTGCCTTCTTCGAGTATTTCCTTACCGTCCTTTACTGTGGGCTTCGGCTCAAATGCTTTTCCCGTGTAGGTATAGTCCGGAATTTTGCTGACTGTCAGTTTGGGAACGGGCAATCCTTCCGTGATCGTGAAATCGATCTCTTTCTCTCCCGTATAGTTCCCGGTTCCTGTCAGCGTAACCTTATAATCACCCGCGGCTATGGTCGTCTGCGGGGACACATTAAAGCTGTAATCCTTCTTAGCCGAAAGCTTTTTCCCCTTCCAGGTAACTACCGGAACCGGCTTCTGCTCCTTACCGTTGAAGGCCACCGTGAGATTGTCAGTCCATACATCCGCATCACTGATATTCTTGGGCGCAATCGTGAAGGTCTTGACAAGCTTCCCCTCATAATTGCCCTTCCCGGTGATTGTGATGGTCGGCGCTTTGGTCGGATGATTCTTATCCGCGGCATTGATGTTGTTCTTGTAAGATATGGTATAATCCTTCTTCTCTTCCAGCCGCTTCTTATAGTCGTAAACTCTCACTTCCGGCTTAATCGCCGTTCCTGTATAGACATACCCGGTCACATCCGTAACCCAGAGATCATCCGGGATCGGCAGTTTATTGCCATTTTCATCCTTGGGGATATCCTCATCCGGCACCTGCGGATTATCCGGGTCATCCGGGTCATCATCCCCGCCCGGATCTAACGTCTTATCCAAATAGTAGGTGATACGGAGCTCGTCACTGTCCTGTTTGCCGATAACCCTTGTGATCGCCCGGATTGTCATCGTGCTCCTGATCTCAATAGGCCCTGTATATCGCCTGTTAGTGACAGAGTTGGCCGGATTATCCGCCTCTACCGTATATATAATTTCCGCATTTTCCTCTGTAGTGGAAAGCGAAACCTTCGTTCCCAGGGCAACCCTTCCGGCCGCAACATTCGCCGTAGGCTTTAATGCCTGCCCCTCATACGCCTCGCGCACGCTTACACTGACTATCACAGTCAGCGGCGTGTCTTTATCTGCATATACCAGTTCCGGCAACTGCACGGTGCCTTCCATTTTAAAGGTCTGCGCCACTTTTATATTGCTGCTGTACGAGGTACCCTGCGCCGTTCTCGCGGTATTCCATAGGATTTCCGCCGTATCCTCAATATCCTTCCCGGCAGACGTCCCCGGTGCGGGCGCTTTACCGCCGCTGTACAGATAGATGGTCGTCCTTTTAGGCAGATAACTCCCCGCTATTTCCTCCAGGGTCTTCCCATTCGGAACATTCGTAACCGCCTTAAGCTCCCCTTTTATTTCGTGAAGCTGCCCCTTCACGGTCAGTTTGGCACTATTCCACGTTATCTCATAATCAGGCCAGTCAGCTTCCACAAGCCCCGACAGCACCAAATCATAAATACCGGGTTCATCAGCCTCCACAGTCTGCCCGGGCACAACCGTCAGCTTTTCTGCCAGCTTTTCGCTGTCGGCATCAAGAACGCCTTCCACTGTATACTGGTTTTCGAAACGGGCCGGCAGTTCTTTTCCGGCTTCCAGCCTGTCATCCCCAACGTACATTTCCTGCCCGTTTACCGTAATCGACAGTTTTTTCTTCTTAATCGCAAAAGGATACTCCCATTCATTCTCCACATAATTATGCGGTTCCCGCCTGCTAAGTTTTACATGCAGTACATATTCTCCTGCCTGATCAGGCATACCGTCAGATGGATTTTGCGGATCAATTGTTTCAGAGTAATCCGGAGAACCATCCGTGCTGTGCACGGTCGTCCCCGTTATCGTGAATGTCAGCTCCGCCTTATCTGTAATGTCCACACCACCGTCCGTCAGCAGTCTCACACTGCTGATCTGGCTGGACAGATCGGCCTTTTCACCGTCATACTCTTTATCCGTTATACCCGTCATGCCGGTAAGCCGCATCTCATTTTTTTGAAGAAGCGTAACATAGAACACCCTCTTAAAGAGCGCTTCCCCGTCATACGCATAGATATCCGGATTTGCCTCCGAAAAGATTTCCAGCTTATACCGCCCCACATCAACAGGAGCTACCTCACTGTATTTTTGCACGATCTCCGTAATCGGGACACCCTTCACCTGCTTAATATAGTCCGGAAGCGTATCCCCCTCATCAGGCCCCTCTTCTTTTTCTGCCTCTCGTTCTCTCGTCGTATCCGTCACCTGAATCGTATAGAGAAAAGAACCGTTGCTCTCGTCGGACGCATAACCGCTAATGCTGTGAGGCAGGCTGTCATAGGTTTTATCCTTCACCCTGATGGAAGTAAAATCAACCTCAAGCTCCTTTCTGCCTTCCACCGTCAGCGTGCCGTTCACAGTATTCAGGGTATAATTTTTATCTTTTATCTCCACGCCGTGCGGTATGATATCATATGTGCCCGCCTTGGCCGCCGATATATCGTCTTCGCTGTATTTCAGGGAAAGATCACCATCCAGCACATTATCCAGCGTGTCACCCCTCAAGAGGCCGGTCACCTGAATGCCATCCTTCAATTCCTCTGCATCCGGCACTTTCTCACCGGCCGCAACCGTTTTCGAAGGTGCGGTAACCGTAATGATCTGCTGTTTAATCGTAAACGCAAAGGTATCCGAGCCTTCGCGAAGAGCATACTTCCACTTATCCGGACCGCTCAATGTAAAAGTCAGTTCATACTCACCCGCCTCCGTCGGTGCATCAGAAGTAGCGCTGTACTCCGTGCCGGCTGCAGTAGTTCCGGTATATGACTTCACTGCCGTCACGTTCGTAGCAGTCGCCGACCCTCCGGCAATCCGCACGACCGCCTTATCAGCATTTGACCACGGTTTTTTATCATAGGTGGTATCCAGTTCCACAGGCATCCCCGCAATAATTACCGACTGCGGTTCGAATGCTTCGACCGTAAGCGTTCCATTTATATAAGTAATCTCTTCTTCGTAATTGCCTTTTACAGTTGCATCTATCTCCCCACCCTCTGCTTTAATCTCATAAGTGGCCGGCTTATAGATGGCATCTTGTGTAATAGCACTTGTCAGCTGCGGTTCTGTTGTCCATGTATCCCCTTTCGCCAGACCGGAAACTGTGTAATCATACTTCTGTGCCTCCGTCCAGTCCTCCTTCTTTCCTGCCTCATCTCTCTCAGGGGAAAACGAAACCGTCTTGTCTGTCACCCTGACTATCAGCTTCGCCTTCGCAATTGTAAAAGTTTCAGTCTTCTCCTTATAATAATTACCCTGCCCCGTCACAGTAACAGATGCTTCTCCCGCATTTTTGTTATCCAGATAAGACACGGTATAATCTCTGCCGGCCAGCAGATTACTGCTGCCGACAGAAACAGTCACATCAGGTTTTTTCTCCGTTCCGTCATAGGTATAGCCCCTCTGCGGCACCTGAACCTCTATAAATGCATGTTGTTCCAAATCACAAGTTACCGTCACCGCAGCGCTGATATCGCTACGTGCCTGATACTTGGAATTGGTGGGGGTAAAATCCGCCTGATACGTCTGTTTCCCCACCTTATTCAGCTGCTGTGAATCATTTTTCCAGCTCCAAAGGCCCTCAGGATTTGTGGGCAGCACAATATCAGAAAGACTCTGCCCATACTCAGCAGTCAGACTTGGCGCTTCAATCACGAGTATGTCAAAGTTTTCCGACTGTCCATCATATGAGATGGTCATCTGCCCGACACCTACTGTATTGGAATTAAACGCCACCGTCGCATTTTTGATATCAACCTGTACAGTTTTATTATCCGCCGTCCTATAGCTAATCGCGGCGCCCGTTATATCAACGCTCTCACCCTTAAGATAAGTTGTCTTCGTCGGGCCTTTAAACGAATACGTCACAGGATCATCCGCCTGCGGCGCAACAGCGGACTCATCCAGCGTTTCTTCCTCTTCTGCCTCTCCCGGCAGCTCATCCCTGTCCGGCGCAGGCACGTCTGCATTCACTTCGTCTCCATCGGACAGATTCATATCATCCTCATGATCCGCTTCTCCCGGTTCCAACGCATTTTCCACATCCGGCTCTTCACCAGCGCCTTCCTCTTCAGACGGAAGGTCATCCTCCTGCTTTTCCTGCATAACATTTTCTTCCTCAGACGCTGTCTGGGGCTGACCCGGTTCCTGTTCTTCTTCCTCCATCAGGATTCCGCTCTCCTGAGCCGATACATACATCTGCCCCTGCGGCATACCGGTAAACACCATAGCCGCCGCAATCAGCGCTGAGCCGACCCGATAAAACCTACTTTTCTTCATCACTGCGCATTCCTTCTTTCTTCCCCTGTTTCGCTTATACCGAAAGTAAACGTCTGACAATTCCGATCACACTCTACTATATATAGATATATATCGGATATAACCTTTGTATATTGTAGCATAATTCTTCCGTTTTTTCAATATTGCACCCACAAAAAAGGCCGCCGCTCCTTACGGACGGCCACCTTTCTCATAAAATATGATTGCATATAAGACGATAATGATATTCCTCCTTGTCCCTCTTCCCGGAAATTCTTACGTCAAACGTAAACGACATATCTTTTCCTGCACAGCGAAAACAAACCTTTTTATCCGTCTCATGATATAATTCATCCAGATTACGCGTAAACAAATTAAAATCATACCCTATATACGGCATCCTCTGAAATTTTAACTCCTCCACATGGCTGCTTCCGTCCTTTTGATTTACAAACTGATATACATGAACCTTTGCGTCAGACAGTAAATCCTCTTCGCTCAGCCCCAGCTCATTCAGCTTTTTCTCCCGGATCTCTTCGGAATCTTCCGAAAAAGAAAGCAATAATAAATTATTTAATTTACAGGCCATCGTATCGCTATGGGTACTTACAATCATTCTCTTTCCACTATTAACCAATCTGATAATCAGTCGGGCCATCTCCCCCTGTTTCAAAGGATGAAGACAGGTTTCTACCTCATCATAAAAAATATATCTGTAATTAAATCTTCCGCTCAGCGCTTTTATAATTGGCGTGATCTCATTTACCAGCGAGGATGCGAGATAAACGGGGATATCTTTTCTATCATCCTGTAATGCATCCGGGCGATAATAAATTTCATCCCCCAAATGTTTCACCTGTCCATCGATCAAATGGCGTTCTATAAATTCAAGCAGCCCCCCATTCCGCCGATCCATCTCTGCCCGCTGATTATACCGAAGCAAAAATTGAAGAAAATCATAAACTGGCATTGTCAGCCCGAGCTCATTTTCCGTTACCTCCTGATTCACTTTATCATCCTCATCCCCAAAATCAAGAATGCTGATTTCACTTACCGCCTTTCTGTCTCTTTCTGCAAAAAAGTATTTACTTAAAAGCTGCAGCCCCGTTCTTGATGCCGGTAAAAATAACAAATCTCCATTTACGCCCCTTACCGATTTTCCCAAAAACGATATCATTCTCCATATTTGACTGGCCAGCACCCGTCTTAACGTTCTCCTATCCGGATGATAATGAAAAAGAATACCCGACCTTCTTCTCTGCTTATGCCCCTTTACATCCGCAGCATAAATATGTGCCCGTTTTTCCGACAGATAATCATTCGCCCGCGTTTCCATATCCTTAAGCCATTCCGCACCATAAACAAGCTCGTTTTCCCCTTGTGTCTCTATTCCATTCACCGTAGGCTCTACATTTCCCAATTCTATCAGTACACCATACAAAAGCTGCATCATAAAGGGTTTGCCACTGTTGTTGTCTCCTACAAACAGGGTGAAGTCGCCTAACACAACCTCGGCATGTTTTATTTTCCCAAAATCGGATACCCCAAATAATAATTCCATCGAATTTCCTTTCTGATCTGCTTCGCATTCTCTACTTACACATACTGTACTGCAAAACAATAGCGCTGTCCATTCCTTTTTAGATTTATTTTACGCGTTATTCCGTCACTCTCCCCAAAATCTCCCCCACCTGGTTCTGCAGAAAATTATCCTGCCTGCCGGACAGTCCCGCCTCGTTTAAGATCTGCACCAGCACATTACAGACTGCCTCGATCACCAGTACCCGGCCATCATCCGTATTCAGGTGGTAGAGAAAGTCTCCGGCTCCCACGCCCTCCCAGGCGGCCGCCGGATCGGGAATCTGATAGAGGAGCGCAAGCATGTCCCCGATTTCGCTGCCAATGGCGAGCTCCTGCATCCCCCTGTGCATCCACTTATAGAAGGGCGCATACTTTTTATTCAGCAGATAGACAATCTGCATCGTCTCCTTCACAAACTCCGTCAGGGCAAGCTCCGCCGCAACGCGTTCTCCCCGCTTCATGGCGCGGGCATAATTGTACTGCCCTGCCTGCGCCGCTTTCGCCAGACTCTCCGCCAGCTTTTTCAGCCACACTTCTTTTGGATAATAGGCCAGAAGCCCTTCCCGTATCCCGGTGAATTTTCCGCACGGGTCCTCGAATACCGCACCGTTTGTCGCCGTGGCAAGCGCGCTCTCCGAAACCGCAAGCCATTCCGCGTCCGTCTCCGGCACACAGTCCCTGCCCAAAATTTCCAGATAAAAATCCTCGAGACAGAGCACCCCGACGCGCCCTCTTCCCTGCTCCTCCTCCACACGGGCGGCGCAGCCCATAAATTCCTTCGGCAGCGCGTCATAAGCCGCCTGCATCTCTCTCCCACACTGTATATAAATTTCCCGGGGCAGCCAGATACAGAAGGATGGCCCATAATCATGATCTGTCGAAATCTCATCATCGAATCCAAGACATTCGGAGCCATAGCCCACAAGCCCTGCGGCCGCCTGATCTGCGACACTGGAAAACCGTTCGCATATCATCTTCCTTCCGTATGTCTCATAATATTTTTGTGATATTTCCAAGCCTTTCATACACTTTCCGCTCTTCCTTTTCCGCCATTTTCCGCAAGCTCCGGCGTCTCCCAATCACCAGTCCCATTCCCGCTTCTCCCCATGCCGTTATATTGTCATCCCTCTGCCGACAGGCTATGTCTCCTTACTCGGCCTTCCCCTGCAGCCGCCCGATCACTTCACGCGCCCTGTCCGCGTAATCTTTCTGTTTTTCCTCATTTCCCATCGCCCCATACACCGCGGCACAGTTCTCACAGAGAATGCCATAGCTCATGTTTTCCCCATAGTGCCGTTTCACATCCTCCAGCGCACGCTCATAGTAAGACAGGGCTTTCTCATATTCGCCGTCCCGGAAACAGGCTTCTCCCATCCCGGCCAGCGCGCCGCTGTAGTGCTCATTCCGCTCCCCCGTTCCCTGTTCAAACAGGTCAATGGCCCGCACAAGGCACTTCTTCGCCTCCTCATTCTCCGAAAGCTTAAAATAAATCAGCGCCAGATTGGTGAGGGTGGTGGCCGTCTGCGCTTCATTCCCCTCCTGCTTCTCTATGATGGCAAGCGCTTTTTTCGCGCTCTCCACAGCCTCCCCGTTCTCCCCGGCCTTTTCCAGCATAATGCACATGTTGTTGTAAAGGCTTGCCCAACGGTAGTCCTCCGGCCCAAGCAGCCTGTCATAAATCTGCATGGCCTGTCTGTAGAGCCGCAGCGCCTGCGCGTAATCTCCCGCCGCGCTGTAGGCGGTAGCCGCGTTCAGCAGCGTGGTGGCAAAGTGCTCCGTATCCTCCAGTTTTAACTCCTCCATCAGAAGAAGCACATCCTCCGCCGCCGCATAGGCCTTCTGAAACGCCGACACGCTCCGGTAAAAGCCGATCATCTCATTGCAGATGGAAATATAAGCCGCATAATCTTCTTCCTCCCTGGCCTGTGCCAGAGAAGTCGTCAGGAAATCATCTATCTTCTCCACCTGATTTTTTTCAAAATAAGAATCCAGTTCCTCAAAAAATGCATCAATATTCATTAATATCCCCGCTCCTTCCTTATCCAAAGCCCACAAAAACTCCCTACGGGCCATTCTTTCCTTCCATCCGCCGTATAATCCTTTTCTGCATATAAAAATAGTAGGCGCTCACCAGTACCGCACACATGATCCAGCTGATGGGATAACATGACACGATCCGCCGTAATCCCTGTCCCGGCGTAATCAGCCCTACCCAGATGATACGGAACACGCATACCCCGAGCACGGATATGACCGTAGTCACAAAGGTATATCCCTGCGCCCTGAGCGACCCGGAAAAAATCTCAATAAACACGAACATGACAAAAGCGGGCGCAATGCTGCGCATCATGGTCAGCCCGATTTCCACCACCGCCGCATCCCCCGTAAAGATGCCCAGCAGGAAACGTCCCGTCATCATCAGAACCGCAGTCAGGCAAACCGCCGTGCCCACTGCCATCCCCAGACAGACTCTTGTGCCTTTCTTCACCCGTTCCCATTTACCCGCGCCGAAATTCTGCCCGACAAAAGTGGTAAGGGCAATGCCAAAGGAGGAGTTGATCATCCAGAAAACGCTGTCGATCTTGCCATAAGCAGTCCATGCCGCCATGGTATCCACGCCCAGCAGATTGAGGGCCGCCTGCACGATCATGTTGGAAATGCTGTACATGGAGGACTGCAGGCCGGAGGGAAACCCGATCTGCAGCATATTTTTTAACACTTCCCGGTGAACCCTGATTTTACGGACCGAAAGCGCCATGCAGTCCACCTTATGCATCAGCGCCCATGTCACCAGCCCCGCACTGATCGCCTGGGACACCAGCGTAGCCGCCGCCACGCCGAGAACACCCAGCCCGCAATAGAGCACCAGAAGCAGATCCAGCACAATATTTACAATACAGCATACCACCAGATAGTACAACGGCCTTTTGGAATCACCGATGGCCCGCAGAATCGCCGCCCCCATATTGTAGATAAACACAAAGACCAGCCCGGAAAAATAAATTCTGATGTAAAGTGTGGACATTTCCATCAGCTCGGACGGTGTGTTCATGGCACGCAGAATAAGCGGCGCCGCCGCCACACCAAGAATTCCCAATCCGATTCCGCCGAGAATGCCGAAGGCATAAGAGGTGTGCAGCGCATCCTCCAGCCTCTGCCTGTGGGACGCCCCGTATGCCTGGGAAATCAGAACCGTGCCGCCGGCCGTAAGGCCCGTGAAAAATCCCACCACCATATTGATAATCTGCGCCGAGGAACCGCCAACGCTGGACAGCGCCTCCTTGCCTGCAAACTGTCCCACAATTACCGTATCCACCGTATTATAGAGTTGCTGAAAGAAAGTGCCGATCAGGATCGGAAAGAAAAAGAGTAACAGCTGCTTCCAGATCACACCTTCCAATATGCCGTTTTGATTTTCCTGTGTTTCCATTGCTTATCCCTTAACTTTTACTTATCTCTTATTTTGTATTCCAACTGGCAGTCAAAGGGTTCCCGCTCCACATGCTCTGCGTCGTACATCTGCGCCTCCACGCACCCCATTGCCTGATAAAACGCCTGTGTTTCCACCGCCTGATGGGAGGATATGTACAGCTTGTCAGCACCCATCTGTCCGGCCCGGGCCGCCGCCTGTTCAAAAAGCATTCTGCCGATCCTTTTGCCGCGCATATCTTCCGACACATGGATGCTGGACAAATCAAGATAACGGTGCACGCCGCCAAACAGCGTGGATTCTACCGAAACAAAACCTTTGAGCACGCCCCTGTAAAAAGCCCCGCACACAAAACCGCCTGTCAGGACCGTATTCTTAAGACACCCGGTCAGTATCTGATATTCTTCCTCCGACCAGTCGTCCGTAAACGGATTTTCCACGATCGTCCACTGGCCGTTTACTTTTCTTCTGCATTTATTCACTTTCTGATGACGGACAAAATGATCGAACAGTTCCGGGCATATTTCCTTTTCCTCTAATCGTCTGTACCAGACCGTATCCGCGATGTAGCTCTTTGTCCCTTCCATGACATCCGCCAGAATCTTTAAATCCCGCCCCGTGTCCTCCGGGATTTCCAGAGAATGGTTCGCTTTCTCCATGATGAAGAGGGGCAGCTCCCTTTCCCTGCATTTTTCCCGTATCATCCCGGTCTCCGCCCATGGATCGCCCGTTCCGTGAAAGACAATTCCCGGCTGCGGCGCAAACGCAAACGTTTTCTCCAGAGGTGTGTAATAAATATTTCTGCAGGTTACCGCATACTTTGCGGCATAAGCGCCTGCAACCGCCGTCCCGATGCTTTTCGACACAAAAAGCACGTCTTCGTACTGCTTCCAGTCAACTTCTGCCAGCCGGGCTTCCGTCTGGGCAAGCGCATCCGCAAAAGCCTCATCCAGATTTTTGCTTAATCCGTGATATGCGATCTTTATGGTTTCGTATTGATACTGTTTCGCCAGCTTTTCACTGTAGTAGAGAAGCGGTTTGTCACAGTGATACCCTATTCCCGGAAAAAATACCGCTAACTTCACGATTCGTTTCTCCTTCCAACATGCAAAAATTAATCCCCAAAATAAAACTTCTCCCGTATCCCGCCGGTATATTCCATAATGCAGGCCAGAAACCTCTCCCCATATTTCTCATACTTGAAGGCTCCCATCCCGTTCACCGCCATCATTTCCTCCCGGTTCATGGGCAGACGCACGCACATATCCACTAAGGTCTTATCCGAAAAAACAAGATAGGGCGGAATGGCTTTCTCCCTTGCAATCTCCCTGCGCAGTTCCCGAAGCTCCTCAAAGAAGGCGAGGCCTCTGGTATTCAGAATATCGGATCTGCGCTTTGCACTGCCCTTTATTCTGTCATCCTCCTCCGCTATCCGGCTGCTTCTCGGCTCCAGCTTCACGGTTACCGTGCAAAGGCCGTCCATAATGTCCTGCGCTTTCCCTGTCGTCTGCAGCAGCCCGTACTTATCCTGTGTCTGCCGCAGATACCCTTCCTGCAGCATCTGACCGATCAAATCTTTCAGCTCCGGCTCCCGCCATTTCCCCAGGCTTCCGTAAGAAGGATACCGCTGTACCTGATATTCACGCAGTTTCGCGCCTTTTCCGCCAAGGAGCGTCCCCACGACTACCTGTATGCCATATCTTTCGCCCTGTTCTTCCAGACACTGAATGACTTGTCTGGCCTCTGACGTCATGTCTTTTTCCACATAATGCTTCTGACAGTTCCCGCAGCTGCCGCAGGCGCTCCTGCTCACTTCCCCGAAATAACGGAGAATACAGGTGCGCAGGCACTCTTTGGTATTGCAGTAGGAAATCATTGCCTGAAGCCGTTTCTCGTCACGCTCCCGAATGGTAAGCTGCTCCTCCGGTGTAAAGTCGGAACTGTTCTCTTTATTTTCCAGCAGAAACCGGTTAATCATAATATCCTGCGCCGAATACAGGAGAATACAATCGGACGGTTCCCCGTCCCTCCCTGCGCGTCCCGCTTCCTGATAGTAGTTCTCCATGCTCTGGGGCATGTTATAGTGCAGCACATATCGCACATTGGATTTGTCAATGCCCATTCCGAAAGCATTGGTCGCCACGATAACGGATTTTCTGTCAAAAATGAAGTCGTCCTGATTTTTCTGCCTTTCCTCTGGGGACAGTCCAGCATGATACCGGGTAGCCGCTATGCCCTCTTTCCGGAGCTGTTCATAAACCTTCTCCACATTTTTTCTGGTTGCGCAGTAAATGATCCCGCTCTCTTTCCCGCGGTCCGCCACATAATGCTGCAGATAACGCGTACGGCTCTTCGTATGCTCCACCGAAAAAAACAGGTTCTGTCTGTCAAAGCCCGTGACCAGCGTCTTGGGATTTTCCAATCCAAGCACAGAGACAATGTCCTCCCTGACCTCCCCGGTCGCTGTGGCTGTAAACGCACTTAATATGGGCCGTTTCGGAAACTGGTTCACAAAACGGACAATATGTAGATAACTCGGGCGAAAATCCTGTCCCCATTGGGAAATACAGTGTGCCTCGTCCACCGCCACCATGCTGATTTCCACCGCTCTCGCAAAACGCAGGAAACGGTCTGTCTCCAGCCGCTCAGGGGCCACATAAATAATCTTATAACGCCCCTGTTCCGCAAAGGTCAGCGCCTTGGTGATCTGCCCTTCCGTGAGAGAGCTGTTGATATAGGCCGCATGGACGCCCGCCTGGTTTAACGCCTGCACCTGATCCTTCATAAGGGAAATCAACGGCGAAATTACCAGCGTAATCCCCGGAAGGAGCAGCGCCGGTACCTGATAGCAGACAGACTTTCCCGCACCCGTCGGCATGATGCCGAGCACATCCTTTCCCGCAAGGATATGGTCAATCAGCATCTCCTGCCCCTCCCGGAAAGAGTGGTAGCCGTAATATTTTTCCAGAATACCGTATTTATCCATTTCAAATCTCGCTTCGCGTTTTGTCCGGAGAGTGCCGTATTTAATAGCGTCCGTTAAAAATCTGTGTAATCGGGGAATCCTCGGTCAGAATCACCGTTTTATTGTCTCCCACCACACTCTCCTTCAACGCGTCAAGCGCGCGCACAAAGGAATAAAAATCCGTCTTCTCGGGATCCGCGTACGCGCCCGACAAAATCCGCATATACTCGGCCTCTCCTTCCGCAACGGTGGCTTCCGCCTTCGCCCTGGCGTCGGAGAGCATGATGGAAACCTCTTTATCCGTCGTGTTCTCGATCATTTTCGCCTCGGATTTTCCTTCCGCCGTGTACTGCGCCGCAATGTTGCCGCGCTCGGAAATCATACGGGTATAGACAGCCTGTTTGTTATCATCCGGCAGATCCAGCTTCTTGACCTCCACAGCAACAAGCTCAATGCCGTACTGATCCTCCACATGGTTAATCTGCCCCATAACCTCCTCGGTCAGTGAAGTAATCTCGATCACTTCCTCTTTGCCCTCAGACAGATCCAGATCATTCCCGGAAAGCTCCGTTCCCGTCTCATCCACTGTAATCGTCATTTTGCCGTCGCGGCTTCTGATGACCTCGTCCTGCTTCATGTTGGAAATGGTATTTTTCGTGGCATTGTAGACAATGGCGTCAATCCGGCCCTCCGCATTCTGCACAGAACAGCTCAAAGTCTGGGCAAACCGCAGGGGATCTGTCACGCGCCAGAGTACATAGCTGTCCACGATCATGGTTTTCTTATCGGAGGTAATGACGTCCGACGCCGGCAGGTCATAGAGCAAAAGCTCCTTCGGCACGGTGTCCACGGACTCCACAAAGGGCAATTTAAAGCTAAGTCCCGGCACGGACACCACCCTGTCTACACGGCCAAACTGCCGGATCAGCTTAAACTGGTTCTGTCTGGTCACCACCATACAGTTTACCAGCAGAAAGATGGCAATAACGGCTAATACACCAAAGAGCACGCCAAGCTTCTTTCCGCCTCTTCCGTTTTTCTTTTCCTTTTTCTTCGTGCCGTCGGAATTATACCGCTCAAAGCTCTGTATATTTGGATTCTCTGTATAATCAGCCATGGTTTATTCCTCCTGCCTTTCTTCCGTCTCATTTACCGCAGTACTGCTGTTTCCCTCAATGGAAGAAGTTTCCTGTGTCACAAAGCTGTCAAGCGGCAGCATAGTCGTTGTCTTACCGCCCTCTCCCTCAATCACGACCTTCACATCAGGAAGCACGTCCTCAATGGCTTCATAAAACATACGCTTCTTCGTCACCTCCGGGTACTTTGCGTACTCCTGATACATGGAATTAAAGCGGGCAGCCTGTCCGTTGGCCTCATTGATGCGCTCCTGCTTTTTGGCCTCCGCATCCTGCAGAATTTTATCAGATTCCGCCTCCGCATTGGGAATCTGTTCATTCCTGTATTTATTGGCATTGTTTAAAGCGGTTTCCTTACCCTGCTTGGCGGTCTCCACCTCCTTGAAGGCATTCTCCACCTCAGCGGTAGGCGGGGTGGCGTCCTGAATCGTAATATTGACAAGCTGAATACCGATATCATAAGTCTCCAGCTTATCCAGAATCATCTGCTTGATATTGGACTGGATTTCATTTTTCCCTGTGGTAAGTACGCTGTCCACACTGTAGGAACCAATCGTCGTTCTGATACAGTTCTGGGCAATATTTTTCAGGATCAGGGCCGGATTCTCCGATGCATAAAGGGCTTTCACCGGGTCGGTTACTCTGTATTCGGCGTAGAAATCCACATAGATAAAATTGTAATCCGAAGTAATCATCAGCGCATCTTCAATCTCATCATCCGCCATGTCATCGGCATCCGCCCCGTCTCTGTAGCCAATATTGAAGCCCTGAATCGTGGTATTCACCTTTGTCACGGTCTGTATAAAGGGCACTTTAAAATGCAGTCCCGGCGTGGTAACCGCCTTTGGCGAACCAAAGGTACAGACCACAGCCTGTTCCTCCTCCTGAATCGAATAGTAGGAATTTCCCGCGAGGATGACAAGAACGGCAAGCACCAGTACGATCTTTACGGCGGCCGCTCCCTTTCCCTTCGGAATACTCATATTGCTTTCACGTTTTTTTCCAAACATACTTTTACCTGGACCTTTCTCTCGGCTGTTTCACTCGCAAACCCGCGCTTCGCGCTCCCTGTCCGTCTTCGACGGACGTTTGCCCCGGCCGTCCCACTCGCAAACCCGCGCTGCGCGCTCTCTGTCCGTCTGCGTCGGACGTTTGCCCCGGCCGTCCCACTCGCAAACCCACGCTGCGCGCTCCCTGTCCGTCTGCGTCGGACGTTTGCCCCGGCCGTCTCACTCGCAAACCCGCGCTTCGCGCTCTCTGTCCGACTGCGTCGGACGTTTGCTCGTTATCGGCGCAAGAAAAACAAATGTCTGCTCCGCAGACGCTTGTTTTTCTCTTGCGCCTGATATATTATATCATGTTAGGAAGAAATAAATAGGAAATCTTTATAAATTTTTTGAGAAAGGCGGCGGCTTATGAGAATCATATTTATCAGACATGGAGATCCCGATTATGTGAATGACTCCCTGACGGAAAAGGGTATCCGGGAGGCGAAGCTTCTGGCGAAGCGGGTGGCAGGATGGGACAATATTACACAATTTTACTGTTCTCCCTTAGGACGGGCACAAAAAACCGCCTCCTACTCCCTGGAAGCGGTCGGCCGTGAAGCAATCACCTATGAATGGATGAAAGAATTTTCTTACTTTATTGATGATCCCGTGACGGGACGCCACGGCGTGCCATGGGATCTCATGCCTGCATACTGGACAGAAATTCCCGAAATGTACGACCGGGAGGGCTGGAAAAGCACAGATCTTTACCGATCCAACGATACCCTGCTCCCGGCCTATCAGGAAGTCTGCGAAGGACTGGACGGCCTCCTGTCCTCCTACGGCTATACAAGACATAACAACTACTACCACACGGCTCCCGCCAAAAAGAGCGGCGCCGCAAACAGCGAAGATACCATCGTTGTCTTCTGCCATCTGGGCGTTATCTGCATGATGTTAAGCCACCTTCTCGGAATCTCTCCGGTTCCCCTTCTGCACGGCTTCTTCCTTGCGCCCACCTCGGTCACTATTGTGGCGAGCGAGGAGCGGATGGAGAACGATGCCATTTTCCGTGTACAGGTGATGGGCGACGTGACGCATCTTCTTACCGGCGGCGAGCCGGTTTCCCACGCCGGCTACTTCACCGAGCCCTTTCAGGGATAAGCGGGAAATACAGTCACCGCCATCCCTGCCCCATAGACATGGGCGCGGGGATCGGCCGGTTGTCCGGCAGTTTTGCTATCGCGAAGCCCATGAACACGGTCGTTATGGCTGCTCTGAGCAGAAGCGGCACAGAGATATCTATCACCGCAAAAGGTATCAGGTCAAGGAAGGTCACGACTACAAACATCAGCACCTTCGCGTATACCGCTGTCCGGAACAGCGCCTCTCCCGGTATCCGTTTGCCCATGACAGAAGCAATAACCATGGCAAACAGCAGATAAACCGCCGCACACAGGAAATACCAGAGAATTCTCCACAAAAAGATAATGATATATCCCACTACAAGAATAACCGTGATAATCGGCGCAAGTTCATTTGCAATCCACTCCCTGCTCAGTTCTAAACTGTCCCCTAAATCGCTGAAGTCAAGCTGCTGGTATTCCCCGTTCTGCAGGATGGAAATGCGTTCCCGTCCTACCAGCATCACACCCTGATAGCCTTCATCTGCTATCGCATCGGCGTCGTCATAGGAAAAACTGTCGATATCCTCCGTCATGTACACAAACACGCTGCCTTCATCAAACAGGAAGTCCTCCTCCATATACAGCCGCCCGTCTGCCAGCCTGAATTCCGGCAGCCCCGCCGCCAGTTCTTTCATGTCTATGGACGAAAAGGCAGACATGGTCGATGCAAACGAAAGCAGCGTAGCCACCAGCACCAGAAGCGTCACGAACCCGATCATACTCCCGACCTTTACCTTCGTCAGACGGTCGTACAGAGTCGGCACGAAGGAAAAGGCAAACTGCTGAAAGATATTGGGCGCTTTCTGTGGTTCCACATTACCGCTGTAATTTCCATAATCATTGTTCCCATAAGGATTGCCCTGTTGATTATAATTTCCCTGTTGGTAAGGATTCCCCTGCTGGTAGAAACTACCCTGCTGATAGGGGTTCCCCTGCTGGTAGGGATTTCCCTGCTGATAAGGGTTCCCCTGTTGATAGGGATTTCTCTGCTGGTAGGGGTTCTCCTGCTGGTAGGAACTGCCCTGCTGATAAGGGTTCCCCTGCTGGTAAGAGCTGCCCTGCTGATAAGGGTTCTCCTGCTGGTAGGAGCTGCCCTGCTGATAAGGGTCTGTATTTGACTGCTGGTTATATTGATTATCCATATTTCACCTCATTTCTGCGCTGCTTTTTGCGCATAACCGAGTTTGTGGCAAGCAATGCGCAGACACAAATCTCGTGATTGAAAATTTTAATTTTCAACCTTTCCCTTCCGGCCCTCTTAGCCTGTTGGATTTGTTTTCGTCCTGTGTGTCAGCGGACCCGCTCCGGGAAACCCACCTTTTTCTGCACCTTGCGCAAGGTCTTGTTGGCAAAGTACGCCGCTTTCTCCCCGTTCTCCTTAATCACCTTATCGATGTAATCCTTATTCTTTCCAAGCGCCTCGTATCTTTCCTGCAGAGGCTTCAAAACAGCCACCACAGACTCGCCCACAGCCATTTTAAAGTCGCCGTAGCCCCTGCCGTCAAATTCCCTCTCCGTCTCCTCTGGGGTCTTTCCCGTGCAGGCGCAGTAAATGTCGATCAGATTCCGGATACCCGGCTGCTCCTCCCTGTAACGGACAGCCGCCTCCGAATCTGTCACCGCGCGTTTGAACTTGCGGATAATCGTGTCAGGATCATCCATCAGATAAATACTGCCGTTCGGGTTTTCATCCGACTTTGACATCTTCTTCTCCGGGTTCTGGAGGCTCATAATCTTGGCCCCCGCCTTTCCGATATAAGGCTCGGGAACCGTAAATACATCGCCGTAAATGGCATTAAAACGCTGGGCAATATCCCTTGTTATCTCCAGATGCTGTAGCTGGTCCTTCCCCACAGGCACCACGTCCGCCTGATAAAGCAGGATATCCGCCGCCATCAGCACAGGATAAGTAAAAAGCCCGGCATTGATGTTATCCGCATGCTTCGCCGCCTTGTCCTTAAACTGGGTCATACGGTTTAACTCTCCCATATAAGTAAAACAATTCAATATCCAGGCCAGCTCAGCGTGTCCTGGCACATGGGACTGGTAATAAAGACAGTTTTTCTCAGGATCAATTCCCGCCGCAATATAGAGCGTAAGGAGGTTCCGCGCCCGCTTCCTAAGTTCCGCCGGATCCTGCCTTACGGTAATGGAATGCAGATCCACCACCGAATAAAAGCACTGATATTCATCGCAGAGTGTCACCCAGTTTTTCAGCGCCCCAAGATAATTTCCTAATGTCAGGTTTCCGGTTGCCTGCATACCGCTGAATAGTACCTTATTTCCATCTAACATAGTCATCTTCCTCCCATATTTAAATAATATATCACCGCGCCCTGTTTCCGTCAAGAAAACGTCAGGACACTCTCCTGCGCGATAAGCAGACTCAAAAGGGACCGCTGACGCGATCCCTTCCAACCTTCGACAGATTTTACTTTCAGTTACATTCTCCCTCACACCCGCAGGTAGAACCGTTTCCGCTGAAAGGTCTCTGCTCGAAGCGAGGCTCAAAACGGGAATCCTCGCAGGGGCAGGGTTCCGGTTCCTGTCTGCCGCAGGGCGGCTCGGGTCTTGCACAAGGCGGATTCGGCCTTGCGGGTTCCTCACAGCCACAGCCGTTCCGGCCATTGTTCCCGCCGCTGAAAAGTAACAGAAGTATAAGCCAACAACAATTCATAGCGTTTCATCTCCTTTTTCTCTCATACCATATCCTATGCGAGAGAAAAAGGGCGGTTACTGCTTTAAGATTTTTTTGCGTATATAGCGGAAGGTTTTTTCCTCCCCCTGCTCCGCCAGCATATGCAGCAAAAATTCCAGCATACGCTTCGTCTTTTTGTGAAGCGGAGGGGGCGTCCTGGAGGACTCATAATAAGCCAGCGGATCCTGATCTCTGTACGCGTCCCCATGGTAAACTTTGCAGGCCGCCACCCGGTCCATGAACATCTCTACCACATAGCGCACAGGCATCGGCGCGGGCGCCATGCCTCCCTCAATCTCTTTCGCGCTGTAATCGATCCAATACTCATAGTGGTGTTTGTTCCGGCCCTTGTGATGAAGCCATGCGGAGGAATAACCGATATCCTCCCGCTCCGCATTGTTGGGGCTTCTGTCGCCCTGATAATATTTTGCCCCCACCTTAAACTCCGTCGGACTGTATTTTGACAGATCGTGAAGAAGCCCCTGCCTGTAGAGCCCTACACGAAAGCACCCTTCCATAACCAGAAGTTTATGGTGTGTAATTGTCTTAAAGTGTTCCCACGCCTTGTTCATCAGCTCCTGTCATCCCCTTTATTCTTTTTCGCCTTTTTCCGGCCCGGTTTTTCCGGCTCCACAGGCACATCCTTTGTGGTACACAGCACAATGGTGCGTGCCGGTACGCAGATTTCCTGTGAGGATGCTGCCGTTTCCTCTATTTCGGGTATCTCCTTGCCCGTAGAAGCCGCATAAGTCCAAAGCTTACCTTTGGGAAGTTTTGGCAGTCCCAGATAGTCCACTTCCCAGTGCATATTGACCGCGATATAGAAAAAGCGCTCGTCCTCCTGCTCCCCTTCCGCCGCATAGAAGCCGCAGTACATGATTCCCATACAACGGCTGGCCTGACTGGTATCAGGCCTCCACGCTTCCCTCCCGTGGAAAGAAATATCCGGGAAGCCGCAGGACAGGGTGTCTATTCCGCGAAGAAGCGTCCTGCTGTGCAGAATACGGTGCGCCTTGCGCATACTGATCATAAACTTCGTATAGGCAAGAAGCTCTCTGCCGGTCTCCGTCTGGTTCCACTTGATCCAGGCCGTGTCATTATCCTGACAGTAAGGATTATTATTTCCTCCCTGCGTATTTGCAAACTCATCCCCGCTGTAAAGAAGCGGTGTCCCCTGGGACATTAGGAGTATCGTAACCGCATTTTTCATCTGCCGCAGGCGAAGCTCCTGAATACTCTTTTTCCGGCTTTTTCCTTCCACCCCACAGTTCCAGCTACAGTTATAATCCGTACCGTCCTGATTGTTTTCCCCGTTATCCTCGTTATGCTTGCGGTCATAGGACACCAGATCCGCCAGCCGGAACCCCTCCCAGCGCGCGATGCTGTTGACGATACCGATCTCCGTCTTATTTTCACGCAGATGGAACAGAAACTGATTGATCATATTGTCGTCGCCCTTGATAAACCGGCGCATATCATACAAAAAGCCATCGCTTAAGAATCCCCGGTTGCGCGTTCTGCCGTCTCCCGCGCGGCCATTGCCGTCACCCGTAAGCAGCATCGTCTCCGAAAGCAGCGGCTCGCCCGCGATCAGATCCATGGACAGCGATGCGCTCATCAGATGAAATCCGTCAATGTGGTACTCCAGCACCCAGTATTTCAGTATATCCAGAATCTCCACCGCCCTCATTTCCGGCGGAAAATAAAACTGCATCGCCACACCGATGCCGGCCTTATGAAAAGCCCGCACCATGTCCCTAAACTCTCCCGCCGCGTCTTTGCTGTGGGCGTAGGCGCTCTTCGGCACATAATAAAGTCCCGGCTGGTAGCCCCAATAATTGATCCGGGGCTTTTTCTTTTCCTGCCCATCAGCGGAAGGCAGCTCCTGCCTGTAGGAAAGGATCGCCTGTTCCATTGTCTGCGCCGTGTTTTCTGGCATGATCTCATCAAACTCATAGCAGGGCATGAGAAGCGCCATATTAATGCCAAGCTCCTGCATATAGGGGATTTTCTCTTCCACACCCGCGTAAGTGCCTTTCCACTTCACGCCGGATGAACGGTGTCTGGTAAACCCTCTCACATGCAGGGCATAAATAAGCATCTCCTCATAAGGGATATGCATATTCCTGTCATCTCCCCAGTCATATGCTTCCACAACAGGCTGACACCTGGGCAGATCAGATTTCGGCACGCCGTATCCGTAAGGATTACAGACCCGTTTGCAGAAAGGGTCCTGATATACCTCTTCCCCTCTGTAAAAAAGATAGCTGCAGGCCTTATCATGATAACCGGAAAGCATCATGGCACGAACCGATCCCACCCGGCCGTTTCCCGGAAACGGAATGCGTACGCCGTCACGGTGCCTTCTGTCATAGAGAACGATTCCCACTTCCTCTGTGCCTTCGCACACCGCCGAAACACGCAATCCCTCTTCCTCGAAAGATACGCCCAGCGGATAGATTCGTGTCCTGTCTATGCATTCTATGTGAAATGTCTTCTGCATCAATTCCTCCGTTCATTCAAGCCAGCTTCCCTCTATGCCGCACTTCCTTTCGGGAATCAATTTTAAGTCAGTTTATATTATACATAATAGAAGAAAGCTTTTCAATCTAATTCAACGTCCACCGGACAAATTATCATTGCCTGAGCCGCCTGTATATATTATGATTGGTATAGGTAGCAGTGCATAAACGCAGACTAACGCTTCGGCATGGAGGAAATTATGAACAAAAAAGAAAAAAACACCAGACAGGAAGAACTTGATAAGGAAGAAATGACCGTAGACCTGGAGCTTGACGACGGTTCCCAAGTCACCTGCGCCGTAGTCACGATCCTGACAGTGTCAGGCAGGGATTATATCGCTCTCCTGCCGCTCGACGAAACCGGTGAAAATGCAGACGGCGAGGTCTGGTTCTACCGCTACAGCGAAAATCCGAAAGATCCCAACGAAGAGCCGGAACTCGGCTATATCGAGGATGATGAAGAATACGAGGCCGTTGCGGACGCTTTTGACGAATTTCTGGACGCCGCCGAGTTCGACGAGCTTGTGGAGAATGAAAACAATTCCTAATCTCCTGCATCCGGGGCGGCACTGCAAAGTCAGCATAGCCACCCCGGAAGTATTATATTTCACGCACGGATAAGAGAGGATTCAGGAACCGGGAAGGCGCATTCTTCCCGTCTTTTTTGTCATGGTAAACGAGACAGAGCTTACCTTTCGCCCTGGTCATAGCCACGTAAAACATCCGCCTCTCTTCCTCTATCCCAGCCGCTGTTTTTGACTGGTCGGAAGGAATCTTCCCCTCGTTGCATTCCGGCACGAGAACCGTCTGAAACTCCAGCCCCTTGGAGGCATGCATGGTCATAAGCTGCAGCCCTTCCGCATTTCTTTGCGGCTCTTTTATCACCTCCGCATACTGCTCCATATACGTTTTCATCTCGCGCACTGAAGCGAACTTTCTGGAAAACGCCTCAAATTCTTCCCCGACCCGTATCAGCTCCCCCGCCTTTTCCGATCCGTATTTTTCCCGCAGAAATGCCTCGTAGCCGATTGCTTTCCGTATGTAATGAATCTGTAAATGCACCCGTTTCCCGGACAGACTGTCTATATCCCGGTAAAGCTTCTTCACCCGTTCCTGTATCAGGGGCGTATCGGCATAATATCCGACCAGGGCCTCCCTGTTTACCTTTGCCTCCGGCATACTGTCCCGCTTCATATATCTGACCGGGCGGTTCATTACACGCAGGAAATGCCGCCTTGCATGATCTCCCTGTCCCAGCGCCAGATACGCACAGATATCCTGAATCACGAAATGGCTGAATCGGTTTTTCGGGCGCTCCTTCATGTTGTAAGGAATACCCGCCTCATGCAGCGTCTGCGCCCAGAAACCGCATTCCAGATTCGTCCGGCAGATCATCGCGCACGCCGCAAGTCTCCCCGCCTCACGCTCTCTTTCCAGTATTTCCACAACCGCTTTTCTAAGCATATCTTCCGACTCTGCCCTACAGAGCTGCAGCCCCGTCCCGTCCTCATGTACAGAAAAAATCTCTTTGGGAATGCGGTTTTCATTCTCCGCAATCACGCTTGCGGCTGCTTTCACGATATCCCCATGACAGCGGAAATTCACATCCAGAAGAATCTGCTTCGCCTGTGCAAAATCCGTAAGAAAGCGGCTCATACTGTCGGGACTTGCACCCCGGAACCCGTAAATGGACTGGTCGTCGTCCCCCACCACAAAAAGGTTGTTCTCCGGCGCGGCCAGCAGCCTGATAATTTCATACTGGACCGGTGAAATATCCTGAAACTCATCCACCAGAATGTAACGAAACTGCGCCTGCCACCCTGACAGACAGCCCACGTCCTCCTGTAAAAGGCGCAGGCATTTTATCATCAGATCATCAAAATCAAATTTGGAAAATTCCGTAAGCCAGCCCTGATACACATCCACCAAAAACAGGAAATCTTCCCACTTCATCTTCCTAATCTCCGGCATCCCGCCCTCGTCTTCCGCCCTCCCGTTCTCCACCGCTCTGCCCTTTTTCCTGTCCGTCCCGCCCCTGTCTCGTAAACACAAATCCGTGCCCACGAGACAAGCGATGATCTCGTATGCCGGCTTCTGCTTGAAAAAAAAA
>CAMWJF010000042.1 GCA_947174505.1 uncultured Lachnospiraceae bacterium | reverse complement strand
GCGGGCTTCGGTGCCGCAATCCCTGCAGTGCACGCTCGAAAATCCTTCGGATTTCCTCGCTCGCGGGCTTCGCCCTATACATCCATCGGGCTAAACGTTTCGGTGAGCAGGCTCCCCGCTCCGTTTACCCTCTGTCTGTGCACTGCTCATTGCCTTCGCGAAGATTGTATCACAGATTAGGGATTGGGACAATTGGCTGTGGAAGATTGTGGTAAAATATTTATCATATGTATTGACCGGCGGTCGAAAGGTATGGTAATGTTAAAGGTGTAAAACCGACCGTTGGTCGAAAAAGTGTAGAGAGAGGAAGAGGGAGCGGAAGGCTCCCGCGAGGAGGAAAGTGTAAAATGACTTACGCAGATTTTTTCTATGACATTAAGGGAAGGTTCATGGGCGCGGATGTGAGCGATATTCACGAGCACCTGGCCTTTGAATTTGACATTGAAGACGAGGAGGCGGGCGGCGCATTTTATGTGGAAGTAAAGGATGGGACGCTCTATGTGGAGCCTTACGAGTACCATGACAGGGACGCCAGATTTATCTGTGCGCCGGATGTGCTTGTCAAGATTGCCACAGGTGAGATGGATCCGGTATGGGCGTTCACGACCCAGAAACTTAAGGTGGAGGGCAATATTGATAAGGCGCTGCGCTTAAAGGAGATCATCGAGGCCAAGCAGCGGGAGATAAAAAAAGCGGCAAAGCAGGAAGAGAAGAAGGCGAAGAAAAAATGAAAAAACCGGGAATTTTAAAAAAGGCAGTATTGGGAGCAGGGCTTCTGGCGGCGGCCTGCGGCGGGGAGATCGCCTATTTTTACGGACGCACCATGAAACGCGGCAGGGCGAAAACCGAGCGCACCATCAAGATGTCGGGCACGGACTGGAGCCGGTATATGCCGTTAATGGAGGAGAGAAAGGCGGCCATGCTGGAACGGCCGCACAATGATGTATGGCAGACGAGCTTTGACGGCCTGCAGCTTCATGCAACTTATTTTCCGGCAAAAGAGAAGCAGGAAAAGACGAAAATTGTAATCGGTTTTCACGGCTACACCAGTCAGGGTATGTCGGATTATATCGGCTTATCGGATTACTACCAGAAGCGGGGATTTGCCATGCTTCTGCCTGATGCAAGGGCACATGGTGCAAGCGAGGGAGAATATATCGGCTTTGGCTGTCTTGACAGACAGGACGCGCTTGGATGGATCAGATGGGTGATCGGAGAGCTGGGTGAGGAGACAGAAATCCTTCTCCACGGCACGTCCATGGGAGCGGCCACGCTTCTGATGCTGAGCGGCCTTCCGCTGCCGGAGCAGGTGAAGGGCATCGTTTCCGACTGCGGCTTTACGTCTCCGAAGGAGGTGTTTACCCATGTGCTGCACTCCATGTATCATCTGCCGGCTTTCCCTGTTATACCGGGCGCGGATTTTGTGAACAGGAAACTGGCGGGGTACGGTATGGACGAGTGCAATGCCAGAAGGGAAGTGGAGAAGGCTAAGGTGCCGATCCTGTTTATCCACGGCGGCAATGACACCTTTGTGCCGTGGCAGATGTGCGATGAGATTTATGAGCACTGCGCTTCGCCAAAGAGAAAGCTGATTGTAGAGGGGGCGGCCCATGCAGAGAGCTATTACAAGGACATGGAAAGCTATGAGCAGGCGTTGACAGAGTTTATCGGTGAAGTGATGTAGGGTGGTAAAGGAATCGCAGTTGTACCGCAGAAAACTGCGGTAAAGGAGGCAGAAATGAAAACAAGAAACGGTCACAGGACATATCCCCTGACGGTGGCGCAGAAGTTCCATATCTTTTATATGGATTTCTGCCCGAAGAAAGAGGTCGTAAATATCGGTACCAGTCTGACCATCGAATACGAGCTGGATATCGAAGAACTGAAGCGGGCGGTTTACAAGGCGTATGAGCGCTGCGAGTCCATGCGGGTGCGCTTCGCCTACGATAAGAAGGAAGAGCAGTGGTATCAGTATCTGGTGGAAAAGGAAGAGCGGGACATCGAGTATGTGGACTTCACGGGTAAAACCATGGAGGAGGCGGCTGAGATTATGACAGGCTGGACACAGGTGCCTTTTGAGAGGGAGGACAGCCCCATGAACCGGGTGGTGATGATCAAGACGCCGGACGGCTGTCAGGGTCTTTATGTGCTGGGAGACCATATGCTGTTGGACGCCCAGTCCCTGATCTGCTTTTTGCGGGACGTGATTGAGCTTTACTGTAACGCCAAGTTTGAGGGGATTGCTTACCCGTCAGATATGAGATCTTTTACCGAGCAGTTGGAGAAGGATCTGGCTTATGAGGCGGAGAGTAAGGCGCAGGCCAGGGACAGAGAATATTTCCAGAAGCTGATCGGGGAGTCGGAGCCGATTTTTAACGGCATCGAGGGTCCGGGGCAGCTGGAGGAAGCGCGGAAAAAATTCCCTGGGACAAGGGCGGCCTTTTCTGCGACCAGCAATGTGGATTCCGCGCTCGACATATTCCATCTGGAGGAGGAGCCGACCCAGAGGCTGATGCGCTTTTGTGAGGAACAGCATGTTTCTTTACAGTGCCTGTTAATTATGGGGATTCGGACGTATTTACAGAAGATGAACGGCAATGACGACGTGTCCATTAATGTGGCATATGCCAGACGGGCTACCCTGCTGGAAAAGAAGTCCGGCGGCACAAGAATCCATTCGTTCCCGTTTCGAACGGTTCTCTCCGAGGATCAGACTTTCATGGACGGCATTCTTGCGATCCGTAACGGGCAGAATGAGGTGTTCCGCCATACGAATTATAATCCGGTGGAATACTTTGCTTACAGGAGCAAGCTCTACAATACGCCGCAGGGCGCCACTTATGAGCCGATGTCCCTGACCTATCAGCCCATGACCCTGAAGGAGAAAGGGTTAGACCAGCTCGGGGATATCAGGTACAAGACGAAGTGGTATCCAAACGGAGCGACGACTCAGGCCATGTACCTGACCGTGATGCACCGTCCCGACGACAATGGGCTGGATTTTAACTTTGAGCATCAGGTGGCGGCTGTAAGCCGCGAGACGTTGGAGCGTTTCTACTATTATATGTGCAAGATCATGTTTAAGGGGACGGAGAGCCCGCATCTGAAGATCGGGGAAATCATAAAGTTGATTTAGCGGTTCAGCCGGACCGAGTCTGTAAATAGCAAAATAAGGGAAGAGAGGTTAACATAACATGTTTGAGCAGTTAGCGGAAATCATTACCAACTATGTGGAAGTGAAAAAAGAGGATATCAGGCCGGAGTCACGGTTTATGGAGGATCTGGGCTTTTCGTCCTTTGACTTTATGAGTATGCTCGGGGAGGTGGAGGACACCTTTGACGTGGAGATTGAGGAGGAGAAGGCCGCGGGTATCCGCACGGTGCAGGAGGCTGTGGCGTACCTTGAGAGTTTACAGTAGACTGAAAATGAAATTTTTAACCGCGGAATTAGTGCCAGTGCATTGCCTGACATAAACTCAGTGTGGCGGAAGGGTGGGATAAAATTATGAACGAGTTCAGCAGCACGATCAGGGAAATTTTAGTCAAGTCGTCTGAGGCGTACGGGCCGCAGGATGCGGTTCGCTACAAGGCGAAGCGCGACAAGGGCAACGGCAAAAAAGAGACGGTGGTGGAGGCGAAGACGTACAGACAGCTTCGGGAGGACAGCGAACGCTTTTCGGCGGTTCTTGACAGTCTCGGTGAGCAGGGCGCCCATATAGCGATCGTGGGTGACAACTCCTATCCGTGGATTGTATCTTATTATGGCACGGTGAACGGCGGCAGCGTGGCGGTACCGCTGGACGCCAATCTGCCGGCGGAAGATCTGTGCGAGCTGATCGACCGCTCGGACGCGACAGTGCTTGTGTACGATAAGGCGCGGGAGGCGACAGCGGTCCTTGCGCAGGAGAGATGCCCGAAGCTGAAATACCGGATCGCCGCAGAACCGGGGGCTTCTGTAGAAGATGTGCCGGAGGGAACGCTTCTTTTTGAAGAAATACTTAAAGGGCAGGTGCCGGGCTATTCCCACAGCCCGCAGCCGGAGGATCTGGCAACCATTATGTTTACATCCGGCACCACAGGCAAGAGCAAGGGTGTGATGCTGACCCACAGGAATCTGGCGGAGAACGCCACGGCGCAGGATATGGGATTTGGGCCGGGGATGGTGCTGCTTTCGGTGCTGCCGGTACATCATGCCTATTGTCTGAGCATGGATATTTTAAAGGGCACGTCTATTGGCTCGGTGATCTGTATCAACGATTCCCTGCTCCGCGTACTTAAAAATATCAAACTCTTTGAGCCGAATATCATTCTTATGGTGCCATTGATGATCGAGACGTTTGCCAAGAAGCTGGAGGAGACAGACTGGCTGCCTGCGCCCATCATAAAGGCTAAGGTTTTCGGGAAACAGCTTCATACCATATGCAGCGGCGGCGCATACTTAAATCCTGATTACCTGAAGCGGTTTGAAAAGTACGGGATTACGATTCTGCAGGGGTACGGCATGACGGAGTGTGCGCCTGTGATCAGCTCAAACTGTCCGAACGATAAAAAGGACGGCTCCATCGGCAAATGTATGCCGAACTGTGAGGTTAAGGTGGTGGATGAGGAGCTCTGGGTGAAAGGTACAAGCGTCATGCAGGGGTATTATAAAATGCCCGAGGAGACGGCGGAAACACTTGTAGACGGATGGCTTCGGACAGGGGATCTGGGTTATGTGGATGAGGATGGCTTCCTTTTCCTTACGGGAAGAAAGAAAAACCTGATTATCACGCCGAACGGCGAGAATGTTTCTCCGGAGGAGCTGGAGAATAAGATCGGCGCGGCCCGTCTTGTGCAGGAGGTTCTGGTGAGAGAGAAGGATGGCGTGATCGAGGCTGAAATTTTTCCCGATCAGGAGTATGCCTCCAAGAAAAAGATCAGGGACGTGGAGGGGGAGATCCGTAAGATCGTCGATGCCTACAACGAAAAGGCGCCCCTGTATAAGCGTGTGGTAAGCGTGAAGCTGCGCGACACGGAATTTGAAAAGAATACCACAAAGAAGATTAAGAGATTTTAAGTGCAAAAAAAGACCGCCCTCCGCGTTATCGCAAGAGAGCGGTCCTTTTATGGGTTTCAAACATCTCAAAATTTCGAGTCCGCGAAAGCGGATCTCGCGATCGAACTTGTTCGATCTGTCAGACGGTGAAATCGAAATTCTTTCCGGGCATAGGAATGGTGGTCTCTTCCTTTACAGTGTCCCAGCTAAAGTTTTTAATCTTTTCGAGCAGATCTTCTACGCTGTTTGCGGAGATGGTAGCGCGTTTGCTGTGCTCATAATTGTATTTGTCCTGAGCCTTACCGGCCTTCTCTGCCTCCGCTTCCTTGGCAGCTTCCTTCTTCTCCTCGCGGATCTTATCCACGAATTCCCTCGTGCGTTCACCTGATTTTTCGAGTTCCGCAAAGTAGGATACCTGTCCGTCCTTACCGATGTTTACACCGAGCGTTACGACTTCGTCTTCGCGGCCGGTCTCCTTTAACTCTTCCTTCATCTCGCTGAGCTTGCCCAGAGATTCATCCAGAAGGGAGAGATTCTGTTTCTTTACCTCTTCATCGTTTGCCATCCGTTCCAGCTCTTCGGGATCGATCAATACGCTGAAATCCTTTGAGCCGCGGGAGAGGTACTCGGCAGCCTCCTCGTCGGTTTCGTATTCGGCAACATAGAAATCTGCATTGTTGTAGGTTTTCTTCAATTCCTGTAAAAGAGCTTTTGCCTTATCGCTCAACTGCACGGAACTGCTGTTTGTCTTTTTTGTCTCTCCGGTTTTCTTATCGTCAGCTTTAGCGGCCTTTCTGCTCTGCGCCGCAGTGTTGTAGACATTTTTCTGCATTGCGTTATAGCTGCCGATACCGTTCATATTGTTCATGTGCTTGCCCTCCTTAGCTTTACCTGTTTACACCGTAAATCCGTTTACCCGTCGGGAGGTTTTCGGACTTCACCTCTTACTTTATATATCGCCCGCTGGCAGAAATTTCTTTATAGGAGAGATGGGAAAATAGTCCTGCTTTTTCATATTTTTAAACCGGATGCGCCGGTTTGCCGGGGAAAACTTGACAGCGTGTTTCTTTTATTATATAACTTTTATATAAAGCATATTAACACGATAGGAAAACAGAGGATTTAGAGCAGCGATTCTCGGTGACAGGAAGGAGAGCAGGGGATGAAAATTTCCACAAAAGGCAGGTATGCGCTCAGACTGATGCTGGATCTGGCGGTTTATGATACAGGTGATCCGATCAGAATCCGTGATATTGCAGCCAGACAGGGGATTTCGGAAAAGTATCTGGAACAGATTATCTCCACATTGAATAAAGCAGGATATGTCAAGAGTGTCAGGGGACCGCAGGGCGGGTATCACCTGACGAAAGACCCGGCACAGTATACGGTTGGTATGATTTTGCGCCTGACGGAAGGGTCGCTTGCGCCGGTGGCGTGTCTGGAGGATGAGGTCAATTCCTGTGAACGGCAGGATGGGTGCGTTACCCTGCGGTTATGGAAGATGTTGAATCAGTCAGTCAGCGATGTGGTGGATCGTGTGACGCTGGCAGACCTGGTGGAGTGGCACGAAGAGAAGAGTGGAAACTATATAATCTGATGCAGAAGAAAAACGGGCGGCTGCGCAGCAGGCGCTTGTCTGGCAAAAAATCAGAAACCTCAGCCCGGACGCGCTGAGGTTTCTGATTTCTCTTGTATTTTTTGCAATTCTAAGAATATTCCCGTAAATTCACAAAATTCTGAAAAGGGAGAGCGTTTCTCGTGTATCCGGTAGTCCGAATTTCGATATTTCGACTCTTCTCCTTCTCGAATGCCTCGTCCAACACTTCGGAAAAGAACTTCTTGGCGAAGGTTTGGGACGGGTTCTGCTTGGACTGGCGATTTTTGTCTTCGGAAGCTATCTTCCTTACCGGGGTGACCGCCATAACCGCTTCCACCTTATAATTCCATTCATTTGCATAGATTGCGGTAATCCCTCCTTGGATTCATATTTGTGCGTATCGATATGGCCATATCCTTTGCTGCACAGCGAACTCCTTGTTCTGTTTAGGATATCGGCATGAATCCTTTTTACTTAACCCTATTTTAGCAGTTTTTAGTGAAAATGAAAAGGAAGTAGTCAAAAAAAACATAAAAAATACAAAAAAAGTCAGACAAAACATTCGTATGTGCGATAAAAGCAGATAATATTGGCGGAGACGATCAGGCGTGATGGAAAATAGTGAGACAAAGGTGGAGAACCGGAAAAATGCAGAATGGGGGAATGGTGGTTGACAGATGACTACCGGCGCGGTATGATGGGAATATAAATGGTAGGCAGATGTCAACCCATATGAGAGAGGAAATGGAATATTTATGGTCAGATTATCAGAGGCGGAATGGAAGGTTATGAGTGTGCTGTGGGAGAATGCCCCACAGACAATGATGCAGCTGACCCGCTGCTTTCAGGAAACCACAGGCTGGACGAAGCACACGGTAATGACATTCTTAAGGCGGATGGAGGATAAGGGCGCCGTATATTATGAGGCGGGTGCGCGGGCGAAACTGTACTATCCGAAGATTGAGAGGCAGGAGGCAGCTTTGCAGGAGACGGAGGAGTTTCTGGAAAGAGTTTTTGACGGCCGGATGGGCCTGATGCTTAACACGATGGTGGAGCAGAAGGCGCTTTCCGGGACGGAGATCGCGGAGCTTTACGAGATTTTGAGACGGGCGGAAGAGCGCTGCGGGAATGAGGAGAGGGAAGCAGGGCGGACGGCAGAAGGAAAGGACGGTGGTGCGCTGTGATGATATATGAAATCCTGTTTACGTCGTCGGTATTAATTCTGGGCGTGTTCTGTCTGCGGAAACTGACCATGGGAAAGATCAGTATGAGACTACGTTATGCGTTGTGGCTGCTCGTGGCAGTCAGGCTGCTTGTCCCGGTATCTGTGGGGACAAGCGCTTTCAGCGTGCTGAATCTGCTGCCGGAGACGGTTCGGGAACATGCGCAGACGCTTTTTTCCGAAAGGGGGAACGGCCAGAGGCCGTCTGCGGACGAAGAACCGGGGGTGGCGTTTGCCGAAGGGCATGACAGCGAATTTCCCGATGGGAGGAACGCGGGGGCAGAACCGGCGGACGGCCAGACGGGGGTGAAAACAGGGAGCACTTCCGCCTCGGCGGAAAACGTAGCGTATGGGGAAACTGCTTCGGAAAAGAACGGGGCGGCAGCGTGGTCTGACGGGTTTTCCCTGTCCAGTGTATTAGGCGCGCTTTGGTTCCTGGGCTTTCTGGCCGTGGGCGGTTACATGGTGATTGCGGAACAGCGTTTTATTCGATTTCTGCGGAAAAACAGAACAGCCTTTCCTGTTGAGGCGGTTCCGCGGGAATTTGCAGAGCGCTTTTCCCGCCGCAGAATAACGGTATATCAGGTAAAGGGACTGCCTGGTCCCTGTCTGGCCGGGCGGCATATTTATATCGGAGAAGGGACTGCCGCGCAGGTGCAGAACCTTACGCATGTCCTTGCCCACGAATATTGTCATGCGCTGCACGGGGACAGGCTTTGGGCCTTCCTGCGCTGCGCGCTGGCGGCGGTTTACTGGTTTGACCCCTTTGTTTGGGCGGCGGCTTATGCGGCCAGACAGGACAGTGAGCTTGCCTGCGACGAGGCGGCGGTTAAGCTGCTTGGGGAGTCGGAGCGGTTTGCGTATGGCAGGACGCTTCTCGCCCTTTTGGAGGGCGGCGGCAGGGAGGAATGTCCGGGTATGACTTTTATGACCGAGGGCGGTGAACGGAGCGTCAGGGAGCGTATTACGGCGCTGGCAGAGAAAGGGCGGACGAAAAGGACGGCTTTGACGGCGGTTCTGGTGGCGGCGGCACTGGTCTGCGGCTGTGCTTTTACGGGAGCGGAGCAGAACGGTGAAAATCCTGTGGGAGAAACAGGGGAGCAGGGGACAGTCGGGAACGGGCAGGACGAAAAGGATGCTACGGCGGCTTCCGGTGCGCAGAACCGGCAGACGGTCATTGAGGAGGACAGCGAAGAATTTGCCCGTATTCAGAAGGCGTACGAGGAGAATGTAGAATCGGCAAAGCTGACGGAAGAACAGATCAGGAAGCTGGAGGAGAGCGCGCTGTTGGAGGCGGACCGGGCGGCCTTTCAGGATATGCTGGGCTATTATGGCGCGGTGGAGAAAACGGTCAGCCGGGAATTTGACGTACAGTCCTACTATGACTGGCAGAGAGGAAAGGGCGGCGAAAAACCGGAAGAAGGCTGGTATCTGCTCTGTCGTGAAGACGGGGGGCTGATTTATCTCTACGGTCTCTATACGGAAGATTTTGGTTTTCGGGGGCTGAAGGTGCGGATCGGACAGGATGAGACAAATCTTGATATACCGTGGTGTGCCTCTCTTTCAAATGGAAACAGCGGGAATATCCGCATTTTGGAGTACGCGGAAAACAGATGGCCCAGAAGATTTGCCTGGAGGCTTCCTGCCGAGGAGAGCAGCACTGTGGAAATCTGGCGTCTTTACAGCGCATACCGTTATGATACCGGCATGATTGCGCTAAGAACACTCACGGAAGAAGCATGCCTGGAATGGGCGGATGCGCATCTGCGGTTTGACGTCGATCAGGAGGCGGCTAAGGTGCTCGTGACCTACGACGGGGATATGGTGCTGGGGGCAATAGATATTTCCGCCTATGCGGACTGGGAGACAGAGAGTGTGCAGATCGTGCCTGACACGGTTGGCGTTTTGCTGGACGACGGAGGCGGGGAGTACGCGGCTGACGCGGAGGAGGAAGGACTGGCAGTGCACCTTGTGGCGGGACTACAGTTTCAGGGCGTCGAGGGACTCTGGTTCGACGGCCTGTCCATGCTGACCGTGCAGGCTGTGGAGGATGAGACCAGCGATTCCGGGTTCCGCCTGCAGAGTCCGAGAATCGACGAGCATTATGTGGCACAGGCGCCCTGGCAGGAGAAAAAGCTGGAGGCGCTCAAAACGGGACGGTAGTTTTTTTTAAAGAAACGCGATAAGATTCTTTCTTATTGCGTTTCTTTGTGGTATAATAGCCGCGAAAGAAAAACAAGCGACGCGGAGCGGCATTTGTTTTTCGGCGGCGTTAACGAGCAAATGTCCGATGTAATCGGACAGTAAGCGCGGGTTTGCGAGTTTACATATGGATAGGGGACAGGAAATACATGAAATATAAGAAGATCAATGATGCAACAGTACAATGTATTGTCTCGGCGGACGACATGGCTGAGTATGGGCTTGCGTTATCGGATATCTTCGAGCGCAATGAAAGAGGCGAGGAGTTTCTGCGGGATATCATCGAGCGGGCGCATGACGAGGTGGGATACCAGATCAGCAACGGTAATATCGCCATGCAGATCACGCCGCTTAAGGACAACGGCCTTGTGGTGACCTTTACGGATGAAGGGCCTGCGGCCTTCAAGGAGATGCTGCAGAACTTAAAAGAGGTGCTGCAGGAGTTCAGCGCGGAGCTTGCCGGGCAGGAAGAACGTGCCAGGGCTGCGGCGCAGACGGCGGACGTGTATGATGAAAACCGGCGGATGTTTGTTTTCCATACGATGCACCAGACGATGCAGTATGCGGCCACGATTCCGAATACATACTCCGTGAAGAGCCATCTTTATAAGGAGGGCGGGGACTATTATCTGGTGCTCGAGAAAAACAGGCTTTCCTATAAGTCGTTCAACAGAATCAGCGCACAGGCCGTGGAGTTTGGAAACCTGATTGCGGTTTCCGAGGAGCGGATGCAGTATCTGGAGGAGCATGGCGAGTGCCTGATCAGGGACCGGGCGGTGAGCAGGCTGCGCAGGATTTACCGTGCGTAAAGGGTACGCGGTGCGTAAAATGAAACAGAGAGTGGTTGACAGGTGCTGCCATGCTCCAGAGCGGGCAGCACTTGTTTTGTCCATGCAAAATTTAGTTTGGGAAATGAGGGTAATATGAGTAAAGAGAAAAAGAAGAAAAATGAACAGTTTGACGCCTTTCTGGAGAAGGAGATTCTGACGGCGAACCGGTATGACGGCAGCGCTGAGGAGAAAGAAGGAGAGCAGGGAGAAGGGCTCCGCTATGAAGACGCGGGGATTGACGGCAGGATTCTGCGGGCGGTGAAGGAGCTTGGCTTCGAGCATATGACGCCCATTCAGGAACAGGCTATTCCGCTCTTTATGACGGGGCGCGATATCATCGGGCAGGCGCAGACGGGCACGGGGAAGACGGCGGCCTTCGGCATCCCGATCCTGCAGAAGATCAATCCGGAGAACCGTTCCCTGCAGGCAGTGATACTGTGTCCTACCAGGGAGCTTGCCATGCAGGCGGCGGATGAGCTTCGCAAGTTTGCCAAGTATATGAACGGGATCAAGGTGCTGCCGGTGTACGGCGGGCAGGAGATCTACAAGCAGATTAAAAACTTAAAGACCGGCGTGCAGATCGTGGTGGGAACGCCGGGGCGCGTGATGGATCACATGCGCAGGCGTACGCTTAAGATGGACCAGGTGCACACGGTAGTGCTTGACGAGGCGGATGAGATGCTGAATATGGGTTTCCGGGAGGATATCGAGACGATCCTCAAGGGAATGCCCGAGAAGCGGCAGACCGGCCTTTTTTCCGCCACCATGCCAAAGCCGATTCTGGATATTACGAAGACTTACCAGAAAGACGCGGCTTATGTCAAGATGACGCCGAAGGAGGTTACGATCCCCCTGATCAAACAGGCTTACTATCAGGTGCGGAAGCAGGATAAGGAGGAGGTGCTCTGCCGCCTGATCGATTATTATACGCCGGGCCGGGCGCTGATTTTCTGCAATACCAAGCGGATGGTGGATGAGCTGACGGAGCATTTGAAGGGCAGGGGCTATGAGGTGGAGGGGCTTCACGGAGACCTGACCCAGGGGCAGAGGGACACGGTAATGAACCTGTTCCGAAGCGGTAAGACGAACATTCTGATTGCCACCGACGTGGCGGCCAGAGGCATCGACGTGAGTAACGTGGAGGCAGTCTACAATTTCGATGTGCCAGAGGATATCGAATATTATGTGCACCGTATCGGCAGAACCGGACGCGCGGGTAAGACGGGAAGATCTTTCACGCTGGTGGTCGGCAGGGAGGCTTATAAGATCCGGGACATCGAGCGTATCTGTCACACGAAAATCAAGGAGCGCAAGGTGCCGAGCGCGGCGGATATTACTGCCAGAAAGGTGGAAAAGATATTGAAGGAAGCGGCTGCCGTAATCGAAAACGAGGACATCAGCAGGGCGACCGAGTATATTCTTGACGCCGTGGCGCTGGGGCAGTACAGCGCCACACAGATTGCGGCGGCGTTTATGAAGATGAAGCTGGGGGATGAGATCGAGGATATCCGCACGGAGAAGTTTTTCTTTGAGAAGAGACCTGTCAGGGGCAGCCGGGGCGGCGACAAAAGGAAAGGCGGAGACAGGGGCCGGGGCGGATACGGCAAAAAGCTCGGCGTCGATAAGAATAAAGGAAGCTACGGCGAAAAGGGTGCGAAAGCCGGTTACGGCACAAAGAGCGGCAAGGATGGGAATCAGAACAAGAGCGGTTATGAGGGAAAAGGCGGATACACGACTAAGGGTGAGAAGAGCCGGGATAAAAGCAGATATGCCAACGGAAAGCCGAAGGACGTCAGGCGTGACGGCAGTGCGGCCCGCGGACGGGAATCCGACTATGAGCCGCGTTACGGCGGCCTGCGGATTAAGACCAAATGGGACTAACGCAACGCGAGAAGAAATTCTAATCACTTGCAGCAGAGGCTGCTTCGTGAAGAATTTCTAAATCTCACGTGGGAGAATGCCAAAGAGAGGCATTCTCCGCAACTTTACAATATTAACTCCGCCCCGTGCTCCTTCAGCCACTTGCGGTGGATGCGGTAGTCGGGGCAGACGCTCTCCACAAGCGCCCAGAATGCTTTCGAGTGGTTCATGTGGGTCAGGTGGCACAGCTCATGGACAACCACATAGTCCAGAACCGCAGGAGGCGCCAGCATAAGCCGCCAGTTGAAGGAGAGGGTGCCTTTTGCGCTGCAGCTTCCCCATCGGGTCTTCTGGTCGCGGATGGTAATGCGCTGGAAACTCCCGCCCGTGAGCGGAAGAAAATAGGCGGCCCGCTTCGGGAAATATTCCTTTGCGGCCGCAATGTAACGTTTTTCAAGGGCTGTGCGCTGTGCGTCCGTCAGGTCGGATTCGGGACGGCTTTCACGGCGTTTTACGGCCTCCAGATAGTGGGTGATAATCCAGTGCTGCTTGTCTGACAGAAGACGGCGGATCTGCGTCTCGGAGGTGCCAAAAGGCAGCCGCAGGGTGATCTCTCCCTCCGCGGAGATGCTGACGGCGCAGGTTTTACGGGTGCTGTAGACCACCTCGCAGGGGAGTTCATATAATTGGCTCTGGTATTTAATGCGGTGTATGTATTCCATAGATATGATTTTATCACAGGAAACGGTATTGTACCAATCACTTTTTACATCCATGCAAAAGGCAAAAGGAGTGTGTCGTTGTCACGCAGCCGCAGTTTATGGAACGGCTTTACACTTTTCCATAAAACGGATATAATAAAGCTGTAGCAGGAGAGAAAGATTACAGAGAGAAAGTAGGTGATTATATGCCGACAGGTATTGAGGTGACTAAGACTGCTCTTGATGATTTTAAGAAGATTCAGGAGTACATGCTGTTAGCAAGGAAGGAAAATGCGAAAGAGACCTATGCGAAGCTGAAAGACGAATATCTGACGATCAAAGCGCTGCTCAGTGTGTCCGGCGTTAATCTTGCGGATATTGACAAAATAAAAGAGTAATATAAAGCAATAAAGGAAACAGAAAAGGAGAAACGATCATGGGAAGACAGAAACCTGCAGTATTGATGATTTTGGACGGCTACGGCCTCAACGAGAAGACGGAGGGAAACGCGGTTGCGCTGGCGAAGACGCCGGTGATGGATAAGCTGATGGCCGAGTGTCCTTTTGTGAAGGGAAATGCCAGCGGTATGGCGGTGGGCCTGCCGGACGGACAGATGGGAAACTCCGAGGTTGGGCACCTGAACATGGGCGCGGGGCGCATCGTATATCAGGAGCTTACCAGAATTACCAAAGAGATTCAGGACGGCACCTTTTTTGAGAATCCCGCGCTTCTGGACGCGGTGAACAACTGTAAGAAGAATGATTCTTCCCTGCATATGTTCGGCCTTTTATCCGACGGCGGCGTACACAGCCACAACACCCATCTCTACGGCCTTTTGGAGCTAGCTAAGAGAAACGGACTGACCAAGGTGTACGTTCACGCTTTCCTTGACGGAAGAGATACGCCTCCGGCAAGCGGCAAAGGCTATGTGGAGGATTTGGAAGCCGAGATGAAAAAGATCGGCGTGGGCGAGGTGGCTACCGTGACGGGACGCTACTACGCGATGGACCGTGACAACAACTACGACAGAGTGGAGAAGGCCTATCTGGCGCTCACAAAAGGTGAGGGGCTGGAGGCGGAGAGCGGTCCTGCCGGGATTCAGGCTTCCTATGACAGGGATGAGACCGACGAGTTTGTAAAGCCCACGGTGGTGAAGAAAAACGGCGCGCCTGTGGCGACGATAGGGGACGGGGACTCCGTGGTCTTCTTCAACTTCCGCCCGGACAGGGCCAGAGAGATCACCAGAAGCTTCTGCGACGATGATTTCAAAGGCTTTGCAAGGGAGAAGAGACTGGATCTGACTTATGTGTGTTTCTCGGATTACGATCCCACCATTCCCAACAAGGAAGTGGCGTTCCACAAGATTTCCGTCACCAACACCTTCGGAGAGTGGCTTGCGGCGAACGGCATGAAGCAGGCGAGAATCGCCGAGACAGAGAAGTACGCCCATGTGACATTCTTCTTCAACGGCGGCGTGGAGGAGCCGAATGAGGGAGAGACCCGTATTCTGGTGAATTCCCCCAAGGATGTGGCAACCTATGACCTGAAACCCCAGATGAGCGCTTACGAGGTATGCGATAAGCTGGTGGAAGCGATTGAGTCCGGCGCTTACGACGTGATCATCATCAATTTCGCGAACCCTGACATGGTGGGACACACCGGTGTGCAGGAGGCGGCAATCAAGGCGGTGGAGGCCGTGGACGAGTGTGTGGGCAAAGCGGTTGCAGCCATCAAAAAGGTGGACGGCGTGCTGTTCATCTGTGCTGACCACGGCAATGCGGAGCAGCTCATCGACGAGGAGACGGGCGCGCCCTTCACGGCGCATACCACGAACCCGGTGCCTTTCATTCTGGTCAATGCAGATCCCGGGTATAAGCTGCGCGAGGGCGGGTGTCTTGCGGATATTGTGCCCACGATTATCGAGCTGATGGGTAAGGAGCAGCCCGCGGAGATGACGGGGAAATCCTTACTGGTGAAATAAATCTTAAGATTTTTTGCGGAGACTTGACAAGGTCTCCGCTTTTTTTATATACTAAGCGTACTATCACTAATAGTACACTTGATATTGTGGGGCAATCCAAAGAAAGGGGACATTATGATCATCATAGACTATAAAGATACCCGTCCGATCTATGAACAGGTCGTGGAACGCTTCAAGACTTTGATTTTGAAGGGCGCTATGCAGCCGGATGAGCAGATGCCGTCGGTCCGTAATCTGGCGATGGAGCTGTCGATCAATCCCAATACCATTCAGAAAGCGTATGCGGAGCTGGAGCGGCAGGACTTTATCTATACCGTTAAGGGAAGGGGCAGCTTTGTATCCGGGGACGGTACGCTGGTGGAGCGGCGCAAAAAGGAATACTTGGAACAGATCCTGAAGCTGGTGAGAGAGGTGCTTGAAATCGGCATGACGAAGATGGAGATTGTTCTGGAGATTGAGAATCTGGAAGTGTGAGGGAGGACAGGTATGATAGAAATACATAATCTGACGAAGCATTTTGAGAAAATAAAAGCCGTCGATGAAGTCAGTGTTGACATCAGGGAAAAGACGGTTTTCGGACTGATCGGTACAAACGGCGCGGGAAAGAGCACGGTGCTCCGCATGATAGCGGGCGTGATTAAGCCTGACGAGGGCACGGTTGCGGTGGATAATATGCCCGTGTATGACAATGTGGAGGCGAAGAAGAGGCTGTTTTTTATTGCGGATGAGCCTTACTTTTTTGTCAATGCCAACGCCATGGCCATGGAGCGGTATTACAGTGGTGTTTACGAGGCGTTTGACAAGGAAGAGTTTTACCGGTATCTGGAAAAATTTAATTTGGACAAGAGCCGCAAGATCGGCACTTTTTCCAAGGGTATGAAGAAGCAGCTCGCCCTGCTTCTGGGTATCTGCGCCCGCACAAAATATATTCTCTGCGACGAGACGTTCGACGGGCTTGATCCGGTGATGCGGCAGGGGATCAAATCCATTTTTGCGAAAGAGATGGAAGAGCGGGGGCTTACGCCTGTGATCGCTTCCCACAATCTGCGGGAGCTGGAGGACATCTGCGATCATGTGGGACTGCTGCATAAAGGCGGTGTACTGCTGTCCAAGGACCTGGAGGATATGAAGTGTAATATTCAGAAGGTACAGTGCGTGTTCTGCGCGGTGGAGGATGAACTGAAGGCGTTAAACGGGCTGGAGGTATTAAAGAAAGAACAGAGGGGATCACTTTGCACGATTACCGTGCGCAGTACAAGGGAGGAAGTGGAGGCGCGGTTCGCCACGGTAGACACCATTTTTTACGAGGTGCTTCCGCTGTCCCTGGAAGAGATATTTATCAGTGAGACGGAGGTGGTAGGCTATGACATCAAAAAACTCATTCTTGGTTAGCAGCAGGGAAAATCATAAACGGAGGATATGGGTCTGGATTGTGACGGTGCTGTCCCAGCTTCTCGTCTATGGCGGCATGATGATGATTTATTTAAGCCGGATCAGGGGTGTGTATGCGAATGGCGGCTTCAAAACGCCAGAGGCATTTAAACAGGGAATGTGTCAGGCGGCGAGGGACGCGCTGGGCTTTTCCGATAATCTGTACGGGATAGTCTTTATTCTGGCGGCCGTCATCGGTATGCAGGGGTTCTCCTATCTGTATGACAGGAGAAAGGTGGATATGTATCACAGCGTGCCGGTGTCGAAGGACAAACGGTTCTGGGTGATTTACTTAAATGGCATTGTCATATACCTGGTGGCCAATCTGTCCGGTATGATACTGGGAGCGGTCATTGCGGCGTCCCAGGGAGCGGTGAATGCGGATGTACTGGCGAATGCGGGTCTTGCTTTTGTGTGGAACCTGTTTCTGTTTCTGGCTCTTTACCATATGATGGTCCTGGCAGTGATGCTGACGGGAAACCGTTTTGTGACGGTCTGCGTGTTTTTGTGCTTCGTGCTGTATGAGTACTGTGTACAGACACAGATCGGCCTTCTGAGAAGGAGCTTTTTGGAGACGTATTCCGAATATTATATCAGTACGAAACCGAAGCTGTCGGTGATCTATGACTGTACGGTTAATATCTGGAACATTAAAGATGCGCAGGATGCCGCGGCTGCGGCCGCTATCTCCATGCCCATTGTGGGGAAGTGGATTCTGGTTGCGGCGGCATTTTTGGGTCTTTCCTATCTTGCATACAAAAAAAGACCCTCCGAGGCGGCAGGCCGCGCCATGGCGTTTTCCTTTATGGAGCCTGTATTCAAGGTGGCGGTGGCAATCCCTGTGGCGCTTCTGGCCGGCGGGCTGGTGTACGACACTTCCTATCAGAATGAAATGCTGCAGGTGGCAGGGATGCTGGCCGGCGGGCTGATTTTCTGCACAGCAGCGGAGGTGCTTTTCGATTTCGATATCAGAAGTCTCTTTAAGCATCTGCCCTCAAGCGGCATTGCGCTTGTCGGTATTTTGGCAATATTTAGTGTCTATAAATGGGACATCTTCGGGTATGACAGTTACATACCGGCGCAAAATAAAGTAGAGAGTATTGCAATTTCAGCGGACGGGTACTATGATAACTATTGGGATGAGAATCGGCAGTATTTCGAAAAAAGCCAGTTTGAAAAAGAGAACATGTTTCTGACGGATACGGAGCCTGTGCTGGCGCTGGCAAAGGCAGCACAGGGAGCTGATCCGGAGACGATGGGGGATGCCCGTTCTGTGCAGATCCTGTACCGCCTGACATCCGGCAGGCAGGTGGCCAGAGCGATTCAGACAGATTATGATGATCCCGGCACGGAGGAGCTTCTCAACCGGATCTTCCGAACAGACGCTTTTAAGAAAGGCGTATTCCAGGGAATCACGGACGACACCTCTTATGCGGATGTGATGCGGATTACCTACACCAACGGTGCGGCAAAGACGGTGATTCCGGTGGAGGAGGCAGATCGGCTCAGGGAGGCCTGGATTAAGGATATGGAGCAGTTTGACTTTACGCTGGTCCGCCACAGCCGTCCCTGCGGTATACTCAATTTTGAGTATGAGAACTATCATCAGAGACAGTGGTTTGTGTATGACAGCTTTGCAGAAACGATTGCGGCGCTGAAAAAGCTGGAGGCTTACTATCCGATGGCGCTTGACGCGGCGGATATCGAGTCGGTTACGGTGACCTGCTTCCACAATGAGCTGACAGAGCAGGAGAGCGAAGTCGATTACGGGATGGAGCCTAGGGCGGTTGCGGAAACATGGGATGCGGGCTATACGGATTATACGGTCTCCGAAACGTTTTTTGAGGAGTCACAGATTGCGCAGATCCTGCCCCATCTCTACAGCAACTGGATAGATGCGCCGTGGGGCAGCTACAAGGATGTGGACGATAACTACTCTGTACAGGTTGTGTTTAAGAGGGATACGGCTTATCCCTACGAGAGGGACAGCTACTACTTCACCTATTCCTTCTACGCAGGGCAGGTGCCGGAATTCGTGGCGGAGGCGACAGCGTATACAGGCGAATAGAGTGAAAAGAACTTCTAAAGCTCAGCAGCAGAGGCTGCTTCGCTAAGAAGTTCTATGTTTCACTCAGGAGAATGCCCGGAGTGCGGGCATTCTCCGCGCAGTGGAAGCAGATAATAACAGGATTAAGAGGAAACAGATGTGGGCGATAACAGATGGGATGAACCTGTGATACAGGTGAAAGATCTCTATAAGGTATACCGGGTCGGGGAGGAGCGGGTGAGAGCCTTAAATGGCGTCAGCTTCTCCATCAGGCGGGGGTGCTTCTGCTCCATCGTGGGCGCCTCCGGCTCCGGCAAGTCCACGCTGCTCAACATGCTGGCGGGACTGGAGAAGCCTACCAAGGGCGAGATCGTGATCGCGGGAGAGCACATGGAGAAAAAGACGGAGAACCAGCTCGTGGCGTTCCGCAGGGAGCATATCGGCTTTATTTTCCAGTCTTTTAATCTGATGGGCACTATGAACGCCATCGAAAACGTGGCGCTGCCGCTTACCTTTCAGGGGATGGACAGGAAGAGCCGCAACAGGAAGGCGGAGGAGATGCTGGATCTGGTGGGGCTGACCAAACATAAGCGGCACAGGCCGAACCAGATGTCCGGCGGCCAGCAGCAGCGTGTGGGCGTGGCCAGGGCGCTGGTGGTGGAGCCGGAGATCATTTTCGCGGACGAGCCTACCGGCAATCTGGACTCCAACACATCCGTGGAGGTGATGAACCTGATGAAGCGGGTGGTGCGGGAGAAAAACCAGACTTTAGTGATGGTTACCCATGACAATTATCTGGCGGGATTTGCGGATATTGTCATCCGGATCCGGGACGGAAAAATTCTGGAGATAGACGAGCGGGACGGACAAAAGATGCCGGAGGAGATCGCGGTGCAGACATAAAGGCAGGCAGCCTCTGTGAAGCGCGGATCAGCTGTGTAGGACATTTACAATACGAGATAGGAACGGACGGAAGCGTTTTGAAATTGGAAGGACAGGAGAGATGAGAGGGAAAATGGGAAGCCGTGGGAAAACAGTGAGGCGTTTGGCGGGCGCATTAGCCGGCCTGTTTTTTGCATTATCCATATCGGGGCAGGCGGGATCATGGGGTGCCGCGCCGGTGGTATACGCGGAGGAGAAGAAAGAGAGCGTCAGTGAGAACGAGATTAAGTATGTGGAGAGAAGCTCTGACCGGGTGATCACGGACGACGACCGCTTTGACGCCGATGAGGATCTGCTCTACTACATGCAGAGTCTGGAGGTGCGGTACCATCTGGACGAGAAGGTGATGGAGGGTCTGCACAAGCTCTTTGACAGCGCGGTCTACTATATCGCCAACACGGAGATGTCCCTGACGGAGCTGTGGTCCTACGTGTCTTCCGTGAAGGGGAATATGGAGTCCGCGGCGATAGCGCAGGTGACCCAGACGACAAGCGAGTTTCTACAGGTGGGGGATAACTGGCAGACTCCCGTTGTGAGTTACGGGCAGGGCGTTTCCATTGTGCTGCCCATTGTCAATTTCGGTACCGAGGAGCTGAATGACCTGATCGTGGAACCGGTGATCTCCACGCTGGTGACGGAGTGGCCCTTTGAGCCGGATACCACCAATTATCTGCAGACAGAGCCTTTTATTCCCGGCTGCCAGACAAAAGAGGCGGCGATGGCGAACCGCAGGGAGTTTACGTTCCATTTTAAAACGAGAAGCGACGTGATGACGGGATATTACCCGTTAAAGTTCCGCATATCCTATACCAAGGCGGGCATCCGCAGCGAGGAGCCTGCGGAGCTTACGGTGTATGTGAAGACCATCGGTAAGCCGGGCAGCGGCATCATCGGCGGCAACGGGCAGGAGGCATCCGGCTCCAAGCCCCGTATTGTGGTGACAGGCTTTGAGACAAATCCCGCCAAGGTTTATGCGGGGGAAACTTTTACCTTAATGATCCATGTGAAAAATACATCCAGGGACACGGCGGTGACCAATGTGCTTTTTGACATGCAGGCGGCACAGGAGGGAGAGGATAAGACCAACACTTACTCCGCCTTTTTGCCCACGTCCGGCTCCAGCTCCGTCTATATGGAGCAGATTGCGCCGAACACCTCGGCGGATATCGAGATCGAGATGACGGCGAAGGCGGATCTGGCACAGAAGCCTTATGTGCTGGACGTCAATATGAAGTATGATGCGGGCACGGTATTTGACCTGACGGACAAGGCCAGTGTGTCGATTCCGATTTCACAGGAGAGCCGCTTTGATACCAGTATCCCGGAAGTAGTGCCCGACAATATCGAGGTTGGGTCCCAGTCCAATGTGATGTTCAGTATTTACAATACGGGTAAGACGACCCTCTATAATGTACAGGTGAAATTTGTTGCGGATTCCATTGCGGAGGCTTCGGCCTTTGTGGGGAATCTCCAGTCCGGCAACACGGGGAATGTGGATGTGATGCTGACGGGCGCGGCGCCTACCATGGACGACGGCATAGTGAAGCTGGAAATCTCCTACGAGGACGACGCGGGCAATGTGACCACGGAGGAAAAGGAGATCACCCTCTTTGTGAGTGAACCTATGATGGATGACATGATGATGGGTGATATGATGGGCGATGATATGATGATGGAGGGTGAGGAAGGCGGTAAGCCGAAAACCGGCCTGATTGTGGGCGGCGTTTCGGGGACAGTGGCCCTGGCGGCAGCAGGCCTTGGCGTATTCTTTAAGCTGCGCAAGAAGAAAAAGGCGGCGGAAGCCGAGGCGGCGGAGCTTGCGGAGCTGGAGAAAGATTTGTAATATCAGTTTGGCCAGACGAATCTGCAGGGCAGATCATGTTTGCATGAACGGTGTGAGCTGAACGGGAGAAAGGTAATCGTAATGAAGTTTCTTGACTTGCTGCGGATGAGCAGCGGGAATCTATGGAAAAGAAAAGTGAGAACGATCCTGACTGTTTTGGGCGTGGTGATCGGGGTGGCGTCCATTGTGGTGATGGTGTCTCTGGGTCTGGGCCTTAGCCGGTCCCTGATGGCGCAGTACGAGTCCTACGGGAGCCTGACACAGGTCACGGTGAATGAGCCCTGGGGCGATTCCTCATCAGAGGAGGTGAAGCGTCTGGACCAGAAGCTGATCGACGAGATCCTTGCGATGGAACATGTGGAGTCGGTATATCCCATGCTGCGGACCCAGGCGCTTGCAAAGTACGGAAGCTATGAGGGATATCTGCAGTTACAGGGGCTGCCGAAAGAATATTTCGAAGATATGGATATTAAGGTGGGAGAGGGACAGCTTCCCGGAAATGACGAGAAACTGACTTTTTTCTATGGATGTCAGGTTCTGCAGGATTTTTACAATTCCAAGGGGAGCGGCGGCAGTTACTGGGAGACCGGGGTATTGCCGGATATTGATCTGATGAAGGATCCCATTTTTGTGATTTTTGATATGAATGCGTATTATGAGTCCGGCACTACGGATGAAAACGGGCAGACGAAGAAGCCGCCGAAGAAATATCTGATTGAGACCTGCGGGGTGGAGGCGTCGCCCGGGGAGGACGAGTGGTCCCAGTACGGCTGGTATACCTACTGCGATATCGAGCAGCTGATGAGTGAGCTGAAAAAGATCTTTAAAAACAAGGTGATTCCGGGACAGCCTTCCACCAAGACGGGAAAACCCTACAAGGAGATTTTCTATAGCCAGCTTCTGGTGAATGTGGACAGCATGGATAATGTGGTGGCTTTGCAGAAGTCGCTGACGGATATGGGATATGATGCTTACAGTCAGGCGGAGTGGGTGGAGTCCGAGCAGAAGACCATGGGTTACATTCAGGCAGTGCTCGGCGGCATCGGCGCGGTTTCTTTGTTTGTGGCGGCCATCGGCATCACCAACACGATGATGATGTCCATTTATGAGCGGACCAAGGAGATCGGCGTGATGAAGGTGCTCGGCTGCGATCTCCGTAACATCCGCAGCCTCTTTCTGATGGAGGCCGGGTTTATCGGCTTCATCGGCGGGGTGATCGGTCTGATTTTAAGCTTCATCCTGTCTGTGGTGATCAATAAGGTGGCGGCGAACGCCAATGAATATATGGCGACTTCGGGAGGTATTTCCTATATTCCCATCTGGCTGGTGTTTCTGTCGCTGGTGTTTGCGGTGATGGTGGGCATGGTGGCAGGGTTTTTCCCGGCCAGAAGGGCGATGCGCTTAAGTCCGCTGGCGGCGATACGGAATGAATAAGGAATCTGTGTTTCAGTGCGGATTGTGAATGGAGAAAATACGGTATGCGGAAAAAATCAGGTGTTTTGGCAGGAATTTTGATCATAGGACTGTGTGCCGGATGCGGTCAGAGGGAAAATGCGGCGCAGGAGCAGGAGACCGTTGGCGTGTTGGATGAAGCTGACGGTTCGGATGAGGCGGAGGCCGGAGATGCGGGCACAGACGGCGGAAACGATACAGCCGATGCGGCCGGCGGACAGGCAGTGACAATGCAGGAAAGCGAAGAAACGGCACCGTCCGCAGAAGAGGAGCCCGATGAAACGGGGTTAGACATACCTGAAAACGGCAGGAGGCTCACATCGGAGGAATTGGAAGCGTATACGGAATGGGTACAGGACCGCTCCAATTACGGATTTCTTTTGTCTGACTGGGAAAATCCCGCGCAGATTGATCTCTATCAGGTGTTTTATAGCGGCGCGGGCATAGCCAGAGAGGGGACGGAGGAGGAGAAACAGGCGCATCTGGCGCGTTGGAACCAACCGGAAATCTATACGGATTTCTGGGCAATGGACAAGGCGGACGTGGATGCGCTTCTTGTGGACAGGACAGGACTTACCTACGACGAGCTTGTGATGAAGGGCAGCGAAGGGATGGAGGACTGGTATTACGCGGAAACGGACAGCTTCTGTGCGGAGATCGGGGATACCAACTACTGTCCGTTTGTATGTACGGGCGGCGTGATCAACGAGGAGGGCACGGTTGTCACACTGCAGTGCGATGGGGACGACTGGGTGCGGACGTGCGAGGTCGAAGTGATCATTATTTCGGAGCCTTGGGGTATTGTGGGCAACCATATTACAGAGGGTATGGTTCTTGACAGTTTTCACATGGACGGGGAATCATGATTCCCTGTATAAAAATGCTTGCTTTTTCCAGCCGGAATGTTGTATGATAGATTTACATAATTATTTATTATGGTAATCTTTGACGAAAAATCCGAAATTTCAGCGCAAATGGAAAGGAAATCGGCTTTTGCGCAGGGAATTTTGATACAGATTGTGAATCTACACAGGATGGAGGGGTACGCATGAAAAAATATAAAAGACCGGCGGTAGTTTGCATGATGACGCTTGCGGCCTGCGGCCTGCTGCTTGTGCCGACGGCGACGAAGCTGGAGGTACAGGCGGAGGAAGTGATCGCCACGGTGCAGGGCAAGGTGATGGAGGGGACGACAGCCAAGCTGTTATATCTGGATACCTCAGACGGGAAAATGGAGATAAAGATTGATGGGAGCACCAACACCGGCAACTGCAAGATGCTCCTGCCGGAAAAGAAGATCAGTGTGTCGGTGGCGCATGGAAACGACGGCTATCTCCATGCGGTTACTATCTCGGAGAATGGGGAGAGCCCCAGTGTTTCTGTGGATACCTCAAAGGTGTCCAATGTGGTCGGAACGTTAAACGAGAGGACGACGGAAGAGGTGCTGCATCTGGATACGTCGCAGGGTGAGATGGAGTTAAAACTGGATAAAAACACCGACTTAAGCAACTGTTCTGTACTGGTGGTGTCCGGGAAATATGTGGTGAGCTGTGCGAGAGGGGAAGACGCCTACATGCATGCCATCAGCATTGCGGATGTGGCGGCGGCGCCCACGGCAGACGCGTCCCAGACAGGTGCGGGGGCCCAGACGTACAGTCAGGGTCAGACACCGGCGGTTAATGTGACAGGCGAGACGAGAACAGTGACGGGTACGGTGAAGGACAATACAGAGGAATCAACGCTTTATCTGGCGACTACGGAAGGAGATTTTACTTTTCGGATTGACGACAGCACGGACACGTCGAAAGGTATGGTGCTGACGCCGGACAATAAGCTGATGGTTACTTATTTTAAGGGTTCGGACAACAATCTTCATGTCACGTCGCTTGTGGGTGTGAAGGACAGTTCTTCGGCCACGGTGGACACATCCTCCCAGGCGACAGTGACTGGGACGGTGAAGGGGAAGTCTACGGAGAATATTCTTTTGCTGGATACTTCCGCGGGCGAGATGGAGTTAAAGATGGACAAGGTTTCTGTTCCCGTCGGCTGTAAGGTTCTGGTGAAGGGAAAGAAGATTTCGGTAACCTGTTCCAGAGGGGACGACGCGTATATGCATGCGCTCACTGTTACGGCGGTAAATTGACTTTTCCTTTTTGGTTTTCCAAAGGAGAGCTGGCATTGATAGTAAAAGTGGATTGGGAGTGATTTTTGAAAAAGTAAGGTAAAAATCAGGTAAAGTACATGATTCAGACCTCCTTTGCGCATACTAGATACAAAAAGTGCGCAGAGGAGGTTTTTTATGGGCAGCAAGTTACGAATCGTGGATGTACATGCAAGACAGATCTTGGATTCCCGGGGAAATCCCACCGTGGAGGCGGAGGTGACCGTGGAGAAGGAGGTGGGCGGATGCCAGTACACGGGCCGGGCGGCTGTGCCAAGCGGCGCCAGCACCGGGCGGTTCGAGGCGGTGGAGCTTCGGGACGGGGAGACAGTTTATTTCGGTCTGGGAACGACCAAGGCAGTCAATAATGTGAATACGAAAATCAGGGAGGCGCTTCTCGGTATGGACGCCTTTGACCAGGGGCTGGTTGACCGGACACTGATTTTGCAGGACGGCACGGACAACAAGAGCAATCTGGGGGCGAATGCCACACTGGGCGTCTCCATGGCCTGTGCCAGAGCGGGCGCCGCGGCTCTTGGGATTCCTCTTTACCGTTATCTGGGCGGCGCTTACACCAGACTTTTGCCGGTGCCGATGATGAATATTTTAAACGGGGGCAAGCATGCCGACAATACTGTGGATTTTCAGGAATTTATGATTATGCCCGTGCAGGCGGAGAGCTTTGCGGACGGACTGCGTATCTGTGCGGAGATTTACCACAACCTAAAAAAGATTTGCAACGCCCGGGGGCTTTCCACGGGTGTGGGAGATGAAGGCGGCTTTGCGCCTTCCCTGCCGGACGCATTTGCGGTGCTTGACCTGATTGTGGAGTCCATCAAGGCGGCGGGATACACGCCGGGACAGGATATCAAGATTGCGCTGGACGTGGCGGCTTCCGAGCTTTATAATGAGGCGGACGGCGTGTACCATTTCCCCGGGGAGACCGAGTTAAAACGGCACAGGCAGACGGAGGGCTCCTTCGTGTCAGAATGCTATGAGGCGGGCTGCCAGACGCCGGATTGCGGGGAAATCCCGGAGATTACGAGAAGCACTGAGGAGATGGTGGCTTACTATGAGGAGCTGGTGGAACGGTATCCCATCATTTCCATCGAGGACGGGCTGGCGGAGGACGACTGGGACGGCTGGCAGATGATGACGAAAAAACTGGGGGAAAAGATACAGCTTGTTGGAGACGACCTGTTTGTTACCAATACCAAGCGTCTGGACGCGGGCATTAAGCTGCATGTGGCCAATGCGATTCTGGTGAAGGTGAACCAGATCGGTACGGTCAGCGAGGCCATGGACGCTATAGAGATGGCGCAGAAAAACGGCTATAAAGCGGTGATTTCCCACCGTTCCGGCGAGACGGAGGATACGTTTATCGCGGATCTGGCCGTGGCAGTGAACGCCGGGCAGATCAAGACGGGCGCGCCCTGCAGAAGCGACCGGGTGGCGAAGTACAACCAGCTTCTTCGGATTGAGGAGGAGCTCGGGAGCGTGGCGTGCTATAAGGAGCCGTTTAATAAAATATAGGAAATAGATAGCGGCAGCCGCAGGGAGAACCTGTGCGCTGCCGGTTCTGTGTCTGATTGCGCTGTAGCGCGGGCAATGAAAAAGAAACAATTTCTTTTTCGGCGTTCATTTGATAGACATGCAGAATAAATGGTATAATCTTATTGTTTCTGTAGGAATAAAAGAGAAATGGGGATTAACATGAAAAGAATCGGTGTTTTATCGGATACCCACGGTAAGCTGCGGGAGGAAGTAGTGGAGGTTTTGAAGGGGTGTGATGTGATTCTCCATGCGGGGGATATCAATACCCAGAGGGTGATGGAGCGTTTGCAGGAGATCGCGCCCCTCTGTATCGTCCGCGGGAATGCGGATAAGGATTGGGCGGAGGGACTGCCCGAGAAGCTGTCTGAGGAAATCTGCGGTCTGCGGGTCTTTATGGTACATAATAAGAAGCATATGCCGAAAGAGATGGGGAATTATGATCTGGCGGTGTATGGGCATTCGCATAAGTACGAAGAGCGCAGGGAGGGGAACTGTCTTTATCTGAATCCCGGAAGCTGCGGACCGAGACGTTTCTCCCAGCCTGTGACAATGGCGGTGGTGGAGGTGGAAGAGGAAACCGGTGATATTCGGGTAATCAGGAAGGATATTGTGCAGGCGGCGCAGGTGTCTGTGGATGAGAAAGGCGGACAGGCGGCGTTTGAAAAAGAAGAGGGAGTCGGTGCAGGGAGATTGGCGGAAACGGTATTTTCTGAGGACAGGCTGCGATTGATCCTGCGGGATATCGATAAGGGGAAAGGTGTCTCGGATATCGCTGTCAAGTATGGGATCTCGAAGGAGATGACAGAGCAGATCTGCCGTCTCTATCTGACCCATCCCGGCATTGACGCGGTGGGAGTGAGGGAAAAGATGGGGATGCCGAGGAACCGGTAGGGCGGCGGGCAGCAGTCATTTCCGGGCGGAAAAGACGCGTGGAGATATGTGAGAAGTTTGAGGAAAATATATTGGAATTGTGTCTGCGTATGTAGTAGAATAATTTCGGTGAACAAATCAAAAGATTGGATTCACAGTTTAAAACGGGGGTATGAAAACGGCGGAGAAGATTTGGTATGAAATATCTGAATGAATTGAAAGAAGCAATACAGGAAGAGAATTTTTATAGGGCACGGCTGGCAGAGGACGGAGGATCATTTTGATACAGATCATAAAGAGCAACAAGACACAGTTTGAATATGACATACAGGCGCTGTTAAAGTCCTTTTATCCGGAGTGGGAGCCGAGGATGCTTGCGCCGGACTCAGAAATCAGGGACAGAAGGATTCTGGAGGGCGAGCCGGTGATGGAGTTGTATTTCGGCGAGGATGAGGTGACGCTGGAAATCTTCTGCGGCGTAGCGCATTTGGAACATACAGATGGTTTACATAATTTGGAAGGCGCAGCAGAGAAGGACGGGAAAGACAGCAGACACGTGTACGCATGGCGTCCTCAGGAGCCTGCAGGCACCCCGGAATACAAAAATGCGTTCAAACGCTTTTTCTATCGCTCCATCTGTGAGGAGACGGGCACGACCCTGCCGTGGGGTAATCTGACGGGCATAAGACCCACGAAGATCGCCATGACCATGATGGAGCAGGGAAAGGGTGAGGCGGAAACCGCAGATTACCTGAAAACCATGCATCTGGTGAGCGGGGAGAAAACGGAACTGGCGCTGGATATTGCAAAGCGGGAGCAGGAGATTTTAAGCACCCTGCATTACGAGAACGGCTACAGCCTTTATGTGGGGATTCCCTTCTGCCCGACCACCTGCCTTTACTGCTCTTTTACTTCTTATCCGATCAGCGCATGGAAAAAGAGGGTGGGAGCCTATCTGACGGCTCTTGAGCGGGAGGTGGATGCGGCGGCAGCGCTTTGCCGGGATAAAATACTGGACACCGTCTATATTGGCGGCGGTACGCCGACGTCACTGTCAGCGGAGGAGCTGGCGCGGCTTCTCGGAAAACTGAAAAGCGCGTTTGATTTCCGGCATGTGCAGGAATTTACGGTGGAGGCGGGGAGAGCAGACAGTATCACGGAGGAAAAGCTGCGGGTGCTTTTGGAAAATGGGGTGACGAGGATTTCTGTGAACCCTCAGACCATGAAGCAGGAAACACTGGATCTGATTGGCAGACGGCATACGGTAGAACAGGTGGAAGAGGCATTTCATCTGGCCAGACGGATCGGGTTCGACAATATCAATATGGATATCATTTTGGGACTTCCCGGGGAGACGGCGGCGGATGTGGCGCATACCATTGAGGCGATCAAAGTCTTATCACCGGATGCCCTGACGGTGCATTCCCTGGCGGTGAAACGGGCTTCTAAACTGAGCAGATGGATTGAGGAAAACGGGGCGACCGCCTACAATAATACGGAGGAAATCATGGAGATTGCGGCCCGTGGGGCGGCATCTATGGATATGGTGCCATATTATCTTTACCGTCAGAAAAACATGTCGGGCAACTTCGAGAATGTGGGCTATTCCAGACGGGGCAAGTATGGCATTTACAATATTCTGATTAACGAGGAAAAGCAGACAATCGTGGCGCTGGGGGCAGGTTCCATCACCAAGGGTGTATTTTCGGACGACAGGATCGAGCGGTGCGAGAATGTGAAGGATGTGGCCCAGTATATTGAGAGAATCGACGAGATGATCGGGAGAAAACGGCAGCTTTTGGATGGCATGATGGAGGGTGCTTAACATGTGGAAATATATCAGACAATATCTGGTTACTGCCGTTATTGCAGGCCTGTTTATGTTCGGCGAGGTGCTGATGGATCTGGTGCAGGCGGGTATTATGAGCAGGATTGTAAACGATGGTGTCCTTGGAGTAACAAGCGGAGGAACGCCCGATCTGCATCTGGTCTGGATGCTTGGACTACAGATGATTGGTCTTGTCCTGATTGGCGGACTGTGCGTCTCTCTCAATAATGTCCCAGTATGCGGGATTTGTGACATAGTCAGGAAGGAGAAAACGTCATGTGGTGTTGACAGGAAAGCCCATGTATGGTATTCTGTATAAAGTTAGATTAAACTAACTAAATAAAGGACAGAATACTATGCCAATGGGCATTTTTCTTTGTCCGGAGGTTAGTGAAAACTAATCAGGAAGGAGACAGCGGATGGAAGCGGAAGAAAGGGAAAATATATCAGAGGAGATGGTAATATACCACTGTTCGCCGACGATGGCGGGATTGAAAACAGGCAGTCTGTTTAATTGTCCGGCAAAGAATGGCGGGGCGTTTATACAAAGCATCCGGGAGATGAACAGGCATCTGATTCCGCGGGGCGCAAGAATTGTCCCTTTGAAAAATATGGGGAAAAGCGTGCTGGTTTATATGTACCGACCTGACAGACTGCGCGAGGATTTGAGCGATAGTGCGGCAAAACAGATTCTGGAAGAGAGGGATTATCCTGTGGGGGAAACAGAGAGATGCATTGTCGAACTGGTGCGCCGTCTGGAGGACGGAGAGATGTTCCCGCATGAGATCGGGCTTTTTCTCGGCTATCCTCCAGAGGACGTGGATGGCTTTATCAAAAATGGCGCGGCGGGGGCGAAGTGTGTCGGGATATGGAAAGTATACGGAAATGTGGAAACCGCACAGCGCAAGTTTGCGCAGTACAGAAAATGTACGCAGCAATACTGTGAGGCGTTCCAGAGGCACCGTTCGTTTGACAGACTCATTGTGGGGTGTTCATAAGGGTTCATGTACATAGGCAGTAAATTGATTTTAGATAATTTGTACAAAACACTAAGTTAGTATCCCCTAACATGTTGGTCAGTTTGATGAAACTGTGGTTAGTGACAAAAATGGCGTTGACAAAGGCTGCCTGCCGTCATATGATAATATATGGTTAGCGGATGCTAACTACTATTTAACGCTTAGAGTTAGTGAAAACTAATACATAGTCCAAAGAGAACGTAAAGCGTTTCGGAATGGAGGAACACATGATGCCGCTTACACTGGCAGAAGTAGGAGAGGAAAACATTATCAGGAAAGTCGGGGGAAAGCAGGAAGTCAAGGCCCATCTGGAGAACCTCGGTTTTGTTGTGGGAGGAGCGGTTACGGTGGTCAGTGCCATCGGAGGCAATGTCATCGTGAATGTGAAGGATTCCCGTATCGCAGTCAGCAGAGAGATGGCGCAGAGAATCATGGTGTGAACAACGCGAAAAGTACTTCCAAAGACGTTCCGCCATAGGGCGAAACGCCAGAAAGTGCTGAATTTCGCGTAAGAGAATGCCTGAAAAGCAGCATTCTCCGTAAGATTGTATATATCCATAAAGTGAGGAGGAAACAGGAAATGAGAACACTGAAAGAAGTGAAAGTCGGCGATACCGTCCGGGTTGTGAAGCTTCACGGCGAGGGAGCGGTGAAACGCCGGATTATGGACATGGGGCTGACGAAGGGCGTGGATGTGCAGATTCGCAAGGTGGCGCCTCTGGGAGATCCGATTGAAGTGACCGTCCGCGGTTATGAGCTTTCCATCAGAAAGGCGGATGCGGAAATGATCGAGGTCGACAACGCGTAAAGAATTTCTAAGCGGCCAAAGTACGTCCGCTAAGAAATTCTAAGTTACACGTGGAAGAATGCTTGAAAAGCAGCATTCTTCTGAGGCGTTGGTATGACGGGGATGCCCCTTATTTTTTAAGTTGATAGTTAGTAATAACTAATAGAAGTGATAGAAGAAGGAGAGGAAAATTATGAGTATGCGAATTGCACTTGCGGGTAACCCGAACTGCGGAAAGACGACGCTGTTCAATGCCCTGACCGGCTCCAACCAGTTCGTTGGAAACTGGCCGGGTGTTACGGTAGAAAAAAAGGAAGGAAAGCTGAAAAAGCATGACGGTGTGACCATCACCGACCTTCCCGGTATTTATTCCCTTTCTCCCTATACATTGGAGGAAGTGGTGGCAAGAAATTATCTGATCGGCGAGCGCCCGGATGCGATCCTGAACATCATCGACGGCACGAATCTGGAGAGAAACCTGTATCTGACCACACAGCTCACCGAGCTTGGCATTCCGGTTGTTGTTGCCATCAACATGATGGATGTGGTGGAGAAGAACGGCGATAAAATTAACACCGGGGAACTGGCAAGGGCGCTGGGATGCAAGGTGGTGGAGATTTCTGCCCTGAAGGGAAACGGTATCATGGAGGCGGCGGAGGCAGCGGTTGACGCGGCAAAGAACGGAAAGACCGTTCCCATGCACACCTTCTCGGGCACAGTGGAGCATGCCCTTGCCCATATCGAGGAGGCGGCGGTACATGGCCTGCCGGAGGAACAGCAGCGCTGGTACGCCATCAAGCTGTTTGAGCGGGACGACAAGGTTTTGGAACAGTTGAATCTGGGTGAGTCTGTTCTCTCCCATATTGAGACGGACATCAGGGCAGCCGAGGAGGAGATGGATGACGATGCGGAATCCATCATCACCAACGAGCGGTATATTTATATCGGAGGCATCATCAAAGGGTGCTTAAAGAAAAAATCCGCAGGAAAACTGACAAATTCCGATAAGATTGACAGGGTTGTTACAAACCGTTTCCTGGGACTTCCGATTTTTGCGGTGATCATGTTCCTTGTGTATTATATATCCATGGTAACGATAGGAAGTGCTGCGACGGACTGGGCGAATGACGGACTGTTTGGCGACGGATGGCATCTGCTTGGTATCGGTGCTGGAGACTATGAGGAGGCGGCCGGGGAGTATGGCGATGCGGCCCTGATCGTGGACGGTTATGATGCTTATGTGGAGGAAAACGGTACAGTTCCCACAGGCGACTTCCCTTATGAAGTGGAGGATGACGAGACACTGGAAGTGACGGTGGAGACGGCATCCATCGAGGATTACGAGAGCGCGCTTGCGGTGATGGGGCAGTATGGCGAGGAGCCTGATCCGGCGGCTTACGGGGTATGGGTACCCGGTATACCGGCACTGGTCGGGAGCGGATTGGAGACTGCGGGAACAGCAGAGTGGCTTGCAGGACTTATCAATGATGGTATAGTGGCCGGCGTTGGCGCGGTTTTGGGATTCGTGCCGCAGATGCTTGTCCTGTTTCTGCTCCTTGCCTTCCTTGAGGCGTGTGGTTATATGGCGCGAATCGCTTTTGTGCTGGACCGTATCTTCCGTAAGTTCGGATTGTCCGGCAAGTCCTTTATTCCGATGCTCATCGGTACCGGCTGCGGCATTCCGGGTATCATGGCGTCCAGGACGATTGAGAATGAGCGCGACCGTCGTATGACGATTATGACCACAACTTTTATTCCCTGTGGTGCGAAGGTGCCTTTTATCGCCATGGTTTCCGGCGCGATTTTCGGCGGCTCCGCATGGGTGGCAACAAGCGCGTACTTTGTGGGTATGGCGGCGATTATTATTTCCGGCATTATGTTAAAGAAAACAAAGATGTTCTCCGGTGATCCGGCGCCTTTCGTCATGGAGCTTCCGGCTTATCATATGCCTACGGTTGGTAATGTGCTGCGCTCCATGTGGGAACGCGGATGGTCCTTCATCAAGAAGGCGGGTACGATTATTCTGCTTTCTACAATTGTAATCTGGTTTACGACTTACTTTGGCTTTACTTCAGATGGATTCAGAATGCTTGCGGAGGAGGAGATGGACCAGTCCCTCCTTGCGGCGATCGGCGGTGCAATTGCATGGATTTTCATACCGCTCGGCTGGGGAAACTGGCAGGCGGCGGTGGCGTCCATTACGGGTCTTGTGGCGAAGGAAAATATCGTTGGAACGATGGGTATTCTTTATCCCGGCGGATGGCCTGAAATTGCAGCGAATTTCAGTATGGTAGCGGGATATTCCTTCCTTGTGTTTAACCTCTTATGCGCGCCCTGCTTCGCGGCGATCGGTGCAATCAAACGGGAGATGAACAATGCGAAATGGACGTGGTTCGCGATTGGTTATCAGTGCGGTCTGGCCTACGTGGTTGCGTTGATGGTGAACCAGATCGGATCGGCATTCACCGGCAATCTGAATGTCATCGGTCTGCTGGTTGCCATTGTTATTCTGGGCGGTATGATCTATATGCTGTTCAGACCTTATAAAGAGGTGACAAAGCTGACCACTAACATGAAACTGAAAACGGCCAAATAACAGCACAAAAAGAAGTTCTAAAGACATCGCGTCATAGGACGCGATGCCAAGAGCTTCTATGTTTTGTGCGGGAGAATGCCGAAAGGCGGCATTCTCCGTAGAAATGACAAATATGGGAGGAACCGCAGATGCTTACATGGATTATAGGAAATATGGCGACAATTATCATCAGCGCGGTTTTGCTGCTTGTGGTGGCGGCTGTCATTATCAGTATGGTACGCGGTAAGAGAAAGGGAAAATCATCCTGTGGCTGCGGGTGTGCGGGCTGTGCCATGAATGGCGCCTGCCACCCGGCAAAGCCGGAAACCTAGTCACGGCCTAAAATAGACAGGATACATTTTTTCATAGCCTCATAGCTTTCTGGGGTGATGTCATGCTCCATTTTGCAGGCGTCGCTCGCTGCGATCTGGGGATCGACGCCGAGGTGGATCAGCCAGTCCGTCAGCAGGGTGTGGCGCTCGTAAACGCTCTCCGCAATCCGTTGGCCTTCGTCTGTCAGATGGAGATGTCCATCCTCCGAAACAGTGATATAACCGCGGCTTTTTAGATTTTTCACAGCAACGCTCACGCTGGGTTTTGAATAGTTCATCTCAGTCGCCACGTCGATGGAACGCACGACAGAGAGACGTTTGTTCAGGATGATATTAAATTTTGTTAGCGGCCACTGGCAGGAGGGCCGTTTTTTAAAAAAGAGAAGTTAGTAATTGCTAACATAAAAGGGGATGGAATATGGTTAAAATCACAGTTGGTATCGATGGGATGGCGTGCGGCATGTGTGAGGCGCACATCAATGAGGCGGTGAGGAATGCCTTTTCGGTAAAAAAGGTGACCAGTTCTCACACGAAGAAAGAGACCATTATTCTGGCGGAAAAGGAGATTCCGGAACCGGAACTCAGAAAGGTCGTTAAAGAGGCCGGGTATGATGTGATGAACGTGAGCTGGGAACCGTATGAGAAAAAGGGCCTGTTTTCGAGAAAATAAGGCATGACTGGGAGAGAAAAATGAACAGACGCAGAGAAATCAAGAACGCATATAAAAGTCTTGGCGGTGACGCCACATTCTATGACGGAATGATCACCTGTTCTACTCTGCCTGGAAAGGCGGTCTGCAGGCTGGTTTGGAACATGGATAAAAGAAAGAGTGAACATTATCTGGAGCTTGCCCTGTCGGGTATTCCGAAGGATTTTAGCGGCAAAATGCTGGAGGTGCCGGTGGGAACAGGCGTGCTCAGTATGCCGGTGTATGAGACGATGCCGGACGCGGACATCACCTGTCTGGATTATTCGCCGGAAATGATGGAGCGGGCAAAGCGGCAGGCCAAAAAGCGCGGATTAAAAAACGTCCGTTTTATGCAGGGGGATGTGGGAAAACTGCCTTTCCCCGACGGCAGCTTTGATCTGGTGTTGTCATTGAACGGCTTTCATGCTTTTCCGGATAAAGAGGCGGCTTACCGTGAAATCTTCCGGGTGCTGAAACCGGACGGAATTTTCTGCGGCTGTTTTTATGTGAGCGGGGAGAATAAAAGGACAGACTGGTTTATCGAAAAAATATATACGCCCAAGGGATTTTTCACACCGCCCTATGAAACGGCGGAAGGTCTGCAGAGACGTCTGTGCGGTATGTATGACAGGGCGCAGGTGAAAACGGTGGAAGGCATGGCGGCATT